>NZ_ANNV01000001.1 GCF_000346755.1 Pseudomonas sp. CBZ-4
CGGAAGTGGGGCGAATTATAGACAGTTACAATTCGCCGTCAACCTTTAATTACGCTTTTGTTGCAGAAGATGCTTTTTTAGCAATAAGACGTGGAATTCGGCGCATCACTGGCGGTAACCGCAAGACCAAAAGCAGCGCACCTATAGAAGCATAGATAGCCCACTCCTTCAGATCGGCCCGCACGATCCACAACATATGCAGCAAGCCCAGCCCGAGAATCACGTAAACCAGACGGTGCAGCTTCTTCCACCGACTCCCCAAACGTCGCTGGCTATAGCGATTTGAAGTCACCGCCAACACCAGAAGCGACAAGAAGCCCAGCGCCCCCACAATAATGTAAGGCCGCTTGCGCAGCTCCACCCCCAACTGCGACCAATCGAGCCCAAGGACAAACACGCAATAAGCCGCCAAATGCAGCACTACATAAGCAAAGCACCACAGCCCCAACTGCCGCCGCACAGCTATCCACCCCGCCCAACCGCTCAACTTCTGCAACGGCGTCATTCCAAGGGTGATCAGTAAAAGGATCAACGTCCCCAGACCCAGCCGATCCACCAGCACTTTGCCCGGATCAGGCCCGAGAACGGAGCTCCACGCTTCGTATAGCCAGAATAGCGGCCACACTGCCGCCGCGATAAACACGCCGAGGCGCCAGATCGGATAGCGCATCAGTAGTTCTTCCGCAAATCCAGGCCACTATAAAGAGAGGCAACCTCATCCGAGTAGCCATTGAACATCTGCGTCTCACGCACATTGGGGCTGAACAGCCCACTCGGCAGGCGCCGCTCACGCGCCTGAGTCCAACGCGGATGATCAACCGTAGGGTTCACATTCGCGTAGAACCCATACTCATCCGCCGCAATACTCTGCCAGGTGGTTTTCGGCTGCTCACTGACCAGGCTGATGCGCACAATGGACTTCACGCTTTTGAAGCCGTACTTCCACGGCACCACCAAACGCAACGGAGCACCATTCTGGTTAGGCAACTCACGCCCGTACATGCCAACGGCGAGAATCGCCAAAGGGTTCATCGCCTCATCCAAGCGCAACCCTTCTATATAAGGCCAGTCGATCAGACCAAAGCTTGAGCGCTGGCCCGGCATGCTCTTCGGATCCTGGAGCGTTTCAAACCGGATGTACTTGGCCTTGGAGGTCGGTTCGACTTGCTTGAGCAAAGCCGAGATCGGGAAGCCAATCCAGGGGATGACCATCGACCACGCCTCAACACACCGCAAACGGTAGATCCGCTCCTCCAACTGATAAGGTTTCATGAAGTCTTCCAGGGCATAACGCCCTGGCTTTGCAACCTCACCATCAATCACAACACTCCAGGGCTCGGTCTTGAGCGAACCGGCGTTCGTTGCCGGGTCACCTTTGCCGGTGCCGAACTCATAGAAGTTGTTGTAGTGGGTTGCATCCTTGAATGGCGTTATCGCTTCGTCTTTTACCGTCACCGCCTGCCATTGGGTGCCAGGCAGTTTCTCGGCAAACCAATTCGGTGCCTTGCCCGGCTCAACATCGGCATAACGCGAGGCATCATCCGCACTGGCCCAACGCGGCAGGCTGCTGGCAGCGATACCGGCGAGCGCACCGCCGAGCAAGCTGCGGCGAGAGAAATAAAGGGATTCAGGCGTGACATCCGATTCGTGGCAATCGGACGCTTTTGGCAATTTGATTAACATGGCAACTCCGCAGCATTGGAGAACTGATGCACCAATAGACTGCGGAGTATGGGGGAAATTACATTAAGGCAATGTTTTGTCCCGACGCAGGTGCAGCAAGTACTGCACCGGGCCGGACGCGGCATAGACCAGGAACGCCAGCAGCAGGATTCGCGGCGGATCACTGAAGACCACCGCAAACACCAGCACAACGGCCAGGATTGCGACAAAAGGCACGCGCCCCTTGAGATCCAGCTCCTTGAAGCTGTTGTACTTGATATTGCTGACCATCAGCATGCCGGCCGCCGCAACCATCAAGGCCACCAGGAACGACATCTTCGAACCCTGGATGCCGTAGTCACTGAACGCCCAGACGATACCCGCCACCACACCCGCCGCAGCAGGGCTGGCCAGGCCGATGAAGTAACGCTTGTCGGCAGTGCCCACCTGGGTATTGAAGCGTGCCAGGCGCAAAGCAGCCCCCGCGACATAGATAAAGGCGACCATCCAGCCGACCTTGCCCATATCACCCAGCGCCCAGGCAAATGCCAGCAACGCAGGCGCGACACCAAAGGCGACCATGTCCGACAGCGAGTCGTACTCGGCACCGAAGGCACTTTGGGTATTGGTCATGCGCGCCACACGCCCATCGAGGCCGTCGAGCACCATGGCAACAAAGATTGCGATGGCCGCAAAACCGAAGTATTTGCTGGCACTGACCGCATCCCCCGCCGCCAGCGCACTTTGGGCGCTCATGGAGTTGATGATGGAATAGAAGCCGGCAAACAGGTTCGCCGTGGTGAACAGGTTGGGCAGCAGATAGATACCACGATGCCGGACCTTGCGGCCTTCCGCGTCATGCCCTTCTTCGACATGCTCATCGATCGGTAGCAGGCTTTCGGCGTCAGGAGCCTGGTTTGGCTCTTCGGGACGTTCGCTCATGGACTTTACCTTGCAACGGTGTGAAAAAAATTCGACTGATACTTGCGGCGAGTGTTTGCCCGCAAACGATGCAGCTTTATACCAGAACCTGCCCCCCAAACGAAAAAACGCGGCCTAAGCCGCGTTTTCCCTTGATGCGTACGACTTAGTTCTTGGCTTTGTCGACGATCTTGTTGGCACCGATCCACGGCATCATGGAGCGCAGTTGCTCGCCGATGACTTCGATACCGTGAGCGGCGTTGTTACGACGCTTGGCGGTCATCGAAGGGTAGCCGGTAGCGCCTTCGGTGATGAACATTTTGGCGTATTCGCCGTCCTGAATACGTTTCAGGGCGTTGCGCATAGCCTGACGGGACTCGGCGTTGATCACTTCCGGGCCAGTCACGTACTCGCCGTATTCGGCGTTGTTGGAGATCGAGTAGTTCATGTTGGCGATACCGCCTTCGTACATGAGGTCAACGATCAACTTCAGTTCGTGCAGGCATTCGAAGTAGGCCATTTCTGGCGCGTAGCCAGCTTCAACCAGGGTTTCGAAGCCAGCTTTCACCAGCTCAACGGTACCGCCGCACAGAACGGCTTGTTCGCCGAACAGGTCGGTTTCAGTCTCGTCCTTGAAGGTGGTTTCGATGATGCCGGTACGACCGCCACCCACGCCAGCAGCGTAGGACAGCGCAACGTTCTTGGCGTTGCCCGAAGCGTCCTGGTAGATCGCGATCAGGTCAGGGATACCGCCGCCTTTGACGAACTCGGAACGCACGGTGTGACCCGGTGCTTTCGGCGCGATCATGATCACGTCGAGGTCGGCACGCGGCACAACCTGGTTGTAATGGATCGCGAAGCCGTGGGAGAAGGACAGGGTGGCGCCTTTCTTGATGTTCGGCTCGATTTCGTTCTTGTACAGCGCGGACTGGAACTCGTCCGGGGTCAGGATCATGACCAGGTCGGCAGCAGCAACAGCGGAAGCAACGTCAGTCACTTTCAAGCCGTGGGCTTCAGCCTTGGCAACGGTGGCCGAGCCTTTACGCAGGCCAACGGTCACGTCCACGCCGGAGTCTTTCAGGTTGCACGCTTGAGCGTGGCCCTGGGAGCCGTAGCCGATGATGGCGACTTTCTTGCCCTGGATGATCGACAGGTCACAATCTTTTTCGTAATAAACTTTCATGAGGTTCCTCTATATATCCAGGCCGTAAGGCCATTCACTAATTTGGGTTAGATGCTGAGTACTTTGTCGCCACGGGCAATCCCGGTGACACCACTGCGTACCGTTTCCAGAATCGAGGCCGTCCCGATCGACTGGATGAAGCTGTCCAGCTTGTCGCTCGTACCGGTCAGTTGAACGGTATAAACGCTGGCGCTCACATCGACGATCTGCCCGCGATAAATATCGGTAGTGCGCTTGATCTCGGCACGTTGAGCACCCGTGGCCTTGACTTTAACCAGCATCAGCTCGCGCTCGATGTGGGCACTTTCCGACAGGTCGACCAGCTTGACCACTTCGATCAGCTTGTTGAGGTTCTTGGTGATCTGCTCGATCACCTCATCGTGGCCCACGGTGGTCAACGTCAGGCGCGACAGGGTCGGGTCTTCGGTCGGGGCCACGGTCAGGCTTTCGATGTTGTAGTTGCGTTGCGAAAACAGACCGACAACACGAGACAGAGCGCCGGGTTCGTTCTCCAGAAGCAGGGAGATAATATGCCGCATGATTAAGTACGCTCCGTCTTGTTCAGCCACATGTCGCGCATAGAGCCGTCTTTGATCTGCATCGGGTAGACGTGCTCGCTGGTGTCCACCTTGATATCGATGAACACCAGGCGGTCTTTCATGGCGAACGCCTCTTCCATCTTCGGCTTCAGATCTTTCAGATCGGTGATGCGAATGCCGACGTGGCCATAGGCTTCAACCAATTTGACGAAATCTGGCAGCGACTCCATGTAGGAATGGGAGTGACGGCTGTTGTAGCTCATGTCCTGCCACTGGCGAACCATGCCCAGTACGCCGTTGTTCAGGCAGACGATCTTCACCGGAAGGCCGTACTGCAAGCAGGTCGACAATTCCTGGATGTTCATCTGGATGCTGCCTTCACCGGTCACGCATGCAACGTCGGTGTCCGGGAAGCTCAACTTCACACCCATGGCCGCCGGGAAACCAAAGCCCATCGTGCCCAGGCCACCGGAGTTGATCCAGCGGTTTGGCTTGTCGAACTTGTAGTACTGCGCGGCGAACATCTGGTGCTGGCCCACGTCGGAGGTCACAAAGGCGTCGCCCTTGGTCACTTCGCACAGGGTTTCGATCACGGTTTGTGGCTTGATGACGCTGCCGTCGCCCTTGTCATAAGGGAACAGGCCTCGGTCACCGCGCCATTCGTCGATCTGCTTCCACCAGCTGGCAACGGATTCCTTGTTTGGCGTTTCGCCGATGTCCTTCAGCGCAGCAACCATTTCGGTCAGCACGCTTTCCACAGGACCTACGATCGGCACGTCGGCCTTGATGGTCTTGGAGATGGACGCCGGGTCGATGTCGATGTGGATGATCTTGGCATTCGGGCAGAACTTGCTCGGGCCGTTGATCACGCGGTCATCGAAACGTGCACCGACTGCCAGGATCACGTCGGCATGGTGCATGGCCAGGTTGGCGGTGTAGCTGCCGTGCATACCCAGCATGCCGACGAACTGTCGGTCGGTGCCCGGGAATGCGCCAAGGCCCATCAGGGTGTTGGTCACCGGCAGGTTGAGCATCTTGGCCAGTTCGGTCAACGGTGCGGAACCGCCGCCCAGAATCACGCCACCACCCGAGTACAGCACAGGACGCTTGGCCGCCAGGAGCATTTCTGCCGCCTTGCGGATTTGCCCCGAGTGCCCACGAACGGCCGGGCTGTAGGAACGCAGCTTGGCTTTCTTGGGGAAGACGTATTCGAATTTTTCCGCCGGATTGGTCATGTCCTTAGGGATATCGACCACCACCGGGCCCGGGCGACCGGACTGTGCAAGGTAGAACGCCTTTTTCATGACTTCCGGGATTTCCGACGCATGCTTGATCATGAAGCTGTGTTTCACGATCGGCCGGGAGATACCGATCATGTCGGTTTCCTGGAATGCGTCGGTACCCACCATGGTGCTTGGCACCTGGCCGGAAATGATCACCATCGGGATGGAGTCCATATACGCAGTCGCGATGCCAGTAATGGCATTGGTTGCGCCTGGGCCGGACGTTACCAGTACCACACCGGCTTTACCGGTGGCACGGGCATAACCGTCAGCCATATGGGTCGCGGCCTGTTCGTGGCGAACCAGGATGTGATTAACAGCCGGTTCCTTGAACAGCGCGTCGTAGACATGCAGCAGAGCACCACCTGGGTACCCGTAGATATAGTCGACGCCTTCGTCACGCAAAAAGCGGACGAGCATCTCACCACCAGATAAAAGCTCCACGTTGTTCACCTCTAAAACGCCAGAATACCGTCCGTTGAAAACCGACGGGTCTTAATAGGTTTACTTCTCAACAGAGCATGAGCGACGGTGGTCGCCGACTACGTCAGCACTGACTGAGCAAGTATTGGGATCGTCCCAAGTGTTGCGGGCTTTTCCCACCCAGCGCGAGGTAACGCGTTGCGGGTGTAACAGGTCGGCGCGGATGTGCGCCTCATGATCTGCTGAGCGGGCCTGCTTCTGGCAGTCCCGATACAGCGGACTTTGGATTCTTCTGTTTCAGGCCGTTCAAGTCAAGCAATAATTGCGCTTTTTTCCAACTAAGCGCATGAGAACGTAGAAGAAAGGGCTTTGAGGAGGGATAAAACTCGCCTGAATGTCGTCAAGCGGTAGAAATGTGCGCAAGACTGCCGGAAAACCCGGCAGTCAGGCAATTAACGAGCGTCGACGATCAATTGGTCGAACTTTTTCAGCGCGTTACGCAAGCCAAGGCTCTCTCGCGGGCGGTCGGCATACACCATCTCGGCCATTTCGAGGATGCCCGAGGCATTCGGCAACGGCAGGTCCTGTTCGAGGATCTGCTTCATGCGCGCCAGGAAGATCCATTGCAGCCACTGGTGAAAGTCCAGGGTATCGACCGAAAAGGGTTCGACGCTGCTAAGGGCTTCAACGCTGGGGGACACCTCGTCCCACCAGCCCTGCACGCGCAATTCACGTTCAATCAGCAGCAACTGCTCGGCAATCGCAGGAAAACGTACATCCATCAGTAGGTAACCTTGCCTTTTTGCCGCGCCTGAGCGGCACCGGCGGCATCGCCTTGGGCAGCACGCGCATCACCGATCAGTGCCCACAGGTTGGCTTGCAGGTCGGGACGACCGTTGGCCAGCGTCAGGCCGCGACGGGCGAACTGCTCGGCTTGCGGCGCATCACCCTGAGCCATGCGCACCTGGGCCAGGCGATACAGCACTTGCGGCTCACGAGGCGCAACGCGCTGGGCGCGCTCCAGGCTCGACGACGCACCATTGAGATCGCCACCCGCCTGCTGTTGCTGGGCAGTGGTCAGCAGCGCCAATACCGGACCATCCAGTTGCTCGTCAGCCGAAAGGCCGCCGGAATTGGAGGACGACGGAATGCCGCTTGGCGTCGATGGCATGGTGTAGGTGCCCTGGTTGATCGGCGCCGTTTGAATCGGCGTGGCATCGATCGGGCCGGACGTACTTGGCCCCGGCGTCCACGGCTCAGCGCTGATCGGCGCGGCGGTAGCAGCACCGCCGCCCGGCACCATCACCACGACGCCCGAATCCTGCGGCACAGCCTGCGGACGGGCTTGAGCAGGACGATTCGTCACGGTCTGGCGGAAGCCGCCAGTGGCCGAGATACGGTCGCTGTTGGACACCGCAGTGCTCGAATCCACCACAGGGATGGAGCCGCGCTGCACGCTGGAGCAACCACCGAGCAAAGCCAGAGTTGTAATAGCTGGAAACAACCACTTGTTCACGTGAAACCCTCTTTGCTTAATTCATCCAGCCCTTGACCCAATCCATCACCGAATCCGCGTCAGCAGGGGCACTGCCACCGCACGCGGCGCCGGGTGGTGGCTCGCTGCCGCGAATATACGGCATCTGTACCGCGCCCGGACAGTTGGCATCGGAGCCCTGCCCCGTGTGCGGATCAATCCAGGCCTGCACGATATTGTCCGGCTGCGGCATGTTCAGCGGCAGCGGGTCGGCCTTGCGCATGAAACTGGTCCAGACCTGCAGCGCACCGGTCGCCCCGGTGAACGGGGTCTTGCCGTTGTCATCGCGGCCCATCCACACCACCGCCAGCACATCCTGGCCGAAACCGGCGAACCAGCTGTCGCGCGAGTCGTTACTGGTACCGGTCTTGCCCGCCAGCGTCAGGTTCGACGGCAGCACCTTGTAGACCGAGGCACCGGTGCCTTCACGCATCACGCGCTGCATGGCGTTCTGGATCAGGTAGATGGAACCTGCATCGAAACGTTGCTGAATCTGGAACGGATAACGCTTGAGCGGTTCACCTTCGGCGGTCAGTACGCTACGAATCCCACGCATCGGGGTATTGAAACCACCGTTGGCCAGGGTCTGGTACATGGTCGCGACTTCCATCGGCGTCATCGCGCCGGCCCCCAGCAGGATCGACGGGAAAGCCGGGAATTCACGGGTGATGCCCAGGCGAGCGAGGGTTTTCAACACATTCGGCACGCCCACTTCAAGCCCCAGGCGCGAAGTGGAGATGTTGTAGGAATGCGCCAGCCCCTGGTACAGGAACACCGTACCGTGGGAACGACGATCGAAGTTCTGCGGCGTCCACACCTGCCCATCGCCACCTTTGACCGACAGCGGGTCATCCGACAGCCAACTGGTCAGGGTGTATTTGCTCGGTTTTTCCAGCGCCGTCAGGTAGACCGCCGGCTTGACCAGCGAGCCAATCGGCCGCACCGCATCCAGTGCACGGTTGAAACCGGCAAAACTGGCCTGGCGGCTGCCCACCATCGCCTGGACTTCACCGGTCTCCGGGTTGGTCACGACCATGGCTGCTTCGACTTCATCGGCGCCTTTACGGCCCGTCATGCGCTTGAAGGTATCGTTAACCGACGCTTCGGCTTTCATCTGCAGGATCGGGTCGAAACTGGTGAAGATCCGCAGACCTTCTTCGGTCAAGTCTTCGTCGCGGTAGTCTTCACGCAGTTGGCGCTTGACCAGGTCGATAAAGCCCGGGAACGAACTGTCGGCCAGCTTGCCGCGCGTGGTGACGCCCAGCGGCATCTTCTTCGCCGCCGCCACTTGTTCAGCAGTGGCAACGCCCTGCTGTTCCAGTACATCCAACACCAGGTTGCGGCGCTCCAGCGCACGCTCCGGGTTGCGCCGCGGGTTGTAGTAGGACGGCCCCTTGACCATGCCGACCAGCAACGCGACCTGATGCAACTTGAGTTCGGACAGCGGCTGGCCAAAGAAGAACTGGCTGGCCAGGCCGAAACCGTGCACCGCGCGCTGGCCGTCCTGACCGACGAAGACCTCATTGAGGTACGCCTCGAGGATCTCCTGCTTGCTGTAGTGCAACTCCAGCAGCATCGCCATCATGGCTTCGGTGAGCTTGCGGGTCAGGCTGCGCTCGTTGGTCAGGTAGAAGTTCTTGACCAATTGTTGCGTCAGCGTGCTGCCACCCTGGGTCATCTTGCCGCCGGAGGTGTTCACCCAGACGGCGCGGGCAATCGACTTCGGCGAGACGCCCCAGTGGCTGTAGAAATCGCGGTCTTCCACGGCGACCAGGGTTTCGAGCAGGTACGGCGGCACCTGATCGAGCTTGATCAGGATGCGATCTTCAAGGTTCTTCGGGTAAATACCGCCGATCATCAGCGGCTCCAGGCGCACCACCGGCAACTTCGAGCCGTTGAGGGACGCCAGTTCGGCCACGTAGTCGCCAGAGAACCGCACACGCACCGGCTGGGCTTTTTCCAGGCCTTCATAGAACTGGAAGCCACGGGTGTTCAGATCGACGGTATTGCCGCTGACCGCCGCCGCGCCCGGGCCATTGCTCACAGGCTCACGGCGATAGCCCAGCGCGTCGAGCTCGGTGAGGAAGTCATCCTTGCTCAGCTTCTGGCCGGTGAACAATTCCAGCGGGCGTGCATACACCTTGGCCGGAATGGTCCAGCGCTTGCCGGAGAACTTCTCCTGCACCACGGCGTCGAGGTACACCGCAAAGCCGGCAAGTACCACAAGGCCCACCAGGCTGAGCTTGAGCGCCCAGCCCAGCCACGGGCGCAGGCCGCGGGAAGGAGGTTTTTTACGGGAACGGGGAGATCGGGTTCGAGTCATGGCGGCGGATTATACGCACTTTATTGATGATCAACATGAGCCGGACAGCGGTTTGCATGGCAGGCGTCAGCAGCCATAATGCCCGCCATGATTTCCCCCAGTCTTTGAAGGATCGCCCGTGAGCCAGTCCCTGATCGCAGCCCTGCAAAACCCGGCTTTGTACCCTCATCCGGTTGAAGCGTTCCAAGTTATCGAGACCCATATTTCCTGGGTCGTGCTCACCGGTCCTTACGCTTATAAATTGAAGAAGCCGATGAACTTCGGCTTCCTGGACTTCACGTCCCTGGACGATCGCGGCCACTTCTGCCGCGAAGAGCTGCGTCTCAACGCGCGCCTGACCGAAGATTTGTATCTTGAAGTATTGCCGATCACCGGCACTGCCGACGCCCCGCAACTGGGTGGTGAAGGCCCGGTCATCGAGTACGCGCTGAAGATGCGCCAGTTCCCGCAAAGCCAGTTGCTCAGCACCCTGCAAGCCAACGGCGAACTGACCGCCGCGCACATCGATGAGATGGCCAAGCAGATCGCGCATTTCCACCTCACGGCGCCGAAAGTTCCGCAGGACCACCCGGCCGGTACCCCGGATGAACTCATGGCACCGGTGCGCCAGAACTTCGACCAGATCCGCCCGTTCCTCAGCGACAAGGCAGACCTGACTCAACTGGACGCCCTGCAAGCCTGGGCCGAAAGCAGCTTCGAGCGCCTCAAGCCGCTGTTTGCCCAGCGCAAGCTGGAGGGTTTCACCCGTGAATGTCACGGTGACATCCACCTGGGCAACGCCACCCTGATCGATGGCCAGGTCGTAATCTTCGACTGCATTGAGTTCAACGAACCCTTCCGCTTCACCGACGTCTACGCCGACACCGGCTTCCTGGCGATGGACCTGGAAGACCGTGGCCTCAAATCCCTGGCGCGTCGTTTCATCAGCCAATACCTGGAACTGACCGGCGACTATCAAGGCCTGGAAGTGCTGAACTTCTATAAAGCCTACCGCGCCCTGGTACGCGCGAAGATCGCGCTGTTCAGCATGCCGGGCGACGCGCCCCCCGTGCAGCGTGCCACCAGCCTGCGCCAGTACCGCAACTACGCCAACCTGGCCGAAAGCTACAGCACCATCCCGTCGCGCTTCCTGGCGATCACCCACGGCGTTTCTGCCGTAGGTAAAAGCCAGGTGTCCATGCGCCTGGTCGAAGCGCTCGGCGCCGTGCGCTTGCGTTCGGATGTGGAGCGCAAGCGCCTGTTCGGCGAGCAGCAGATCGAAAACACGCCACAGGCTGGCATCTATGCGGCCGACGCCAGCGCCGCGACTTACGCGCGCTTGAATGAGCTGGCCGCGACCGTGTTGCGCGCCGGCTTCCCAGTCGTGCTGGATGCCACCTTCCTCAAACGCACCCAACGCGAAGCCGCCGCCAAGGTTGCCGAAGCCACCGGCGCGCCCTTCCTGATCCTGGATTGCAACGCACCACGGGCCGTTATCGAGAGTTGGCTGGCACAGCGTCAGGCGGATAAAAACGACCCTTCCGACGCCACATTGGCCGTTATCGACGAACAGGAGGCCAATCGCGACCCGCTGACAGCCGAGGAACTGCTTCTGAGCAAGCGCGTCGAGACCAATGAAAGCGGGACGTTGGACGCCCTGGTGGCGCACATCCGCCAGCGCCTGCCAGGTCTGTAAGAAATATTTCTTGGCCGTGTCACCTACTTTGGGCGCACGGCCAAGCGATAGTGGCACTATAATGGCGTCATAAATCCAACAGGAGTCGTTGTCATGAGTCAGCCCAAGCTTCTTGATACCCCGCTCTATTCGCTCCTGCATAAAGACGATATCCGCGGCTTCAACCAGGAACGCCCGAAAGGCGGCACCATCGACATGCGCGGCGGCGATTTCCGCGGGCTGGATCTTCGTGACTTGAACGCTGAAGGCGTGGACTTCACTGACGCCTACTTCCGCTCTGCCGACTTGCGCGGCCTGGACTTGCGCGACTGCTCGCTGGAAGGCGCCAGCCTGGCCCATGCACAAATCTCGGGCACCTACTTCCCGCCTGAGCTGACCGCCGATGAGATCCTCATGTCGGTCAATTTCGGTACGCGCCTGCGCTACCGCACCAAGTAACCTCTTGCATAAAAAAGCCCGGAGCGCACCCGTGCGCCGGGGTTTGCGCCTGCCCATCCCAAAAATTCTCGCACCATTCTTATAAGCTTTTAGGCCGCTTCCGGCCAAAGAACCACGCTTTTCCTACTGAGCGCTACACTCCTTTTCAGGCTTGCCTGGTCACGATACCCACCGAACCATTCGGCCGTCGCAAGGAGGCTTGATGAACGATGAGCTGCAACACCTGAAAAACCTCGGCAAGACGTCAGCACAGTGGCTGCATGCGGTGGGCATCCACAGTGCGTCCGACTTGCGCCGCCTGGGCGCGGTCGATGCTTATCGAGCGGTTCGGACTCGCGGGTTCCGCGCATCGAAAGTACTGCTGTATGCAATCGAAGGGGCATTGATGGATGTTCACTGGAACGATATTCCAGCCGAACGCAAGGAGGCGTTGAACCGTCAATTGGAGGCTATTTCGGCGCGCCAGAAGAATTAGATCTGCGGCAAAACCCAGCATTTACGGGCATTCCGAACGGCCGTTTGAGAAAAGCAGAGGAGAGCGCAAAAACAATTGTTGACTCTCAAATGAGAATCGTTATGATTATCACAACTGGTCGCGAGATCAGCCGATAACTGAAAGACCATTGGTTCGGACTCTCAGATTATCTCCTCATCAGGCTAATCACGGTTATTTGACCCGGCTCTTGCCGGGTCTTTTTTTGCCTGGAGAAAACTGCCCGCCTCAGCGCGCAATGATCAGCGGATGCCCACGCTCCGGATGCGGCTGCACCAACACATCCAAACCAAACACTGCCTTGAGCGGCCCAGGCTGCATGACCTGCGATGGCGTATCCAGGGCATGGGGACGGCCGTCCTCCAGCAACAGAATCCGATCGCAATACCGCGCCGCCAGATTCAGGTCATGCAGGATCACCAACACGGCTGCACCGCGATCCGCAAAGGTGCGAATGGCCTGCAAGGTCGTGTGTTGATGCAAGGGGTCCAGCATCGACGTGGGCTCATCCAGCAACAATGTCTGCCCCGCCTCACCCGGCCATAACTGCGCCAGCACCCGTGCCAGATGCACACGCTGACGCTCGCCGCCAGACAGGGCGAGATAGCTGCGCCCGCTCAAATGCCCGACATCTGCCGCCTGCAAGGCTGCGGCGATGATTTCGTCATCGCGCACCCGCCCGCTCTGATGGGGCAAGCGGCCCATGCCGACGACTTCTTCGACGCGAAAAGCAAAATCCAGGGTCGAGGTTTGCGGCAACACTGCCAAACGCTGCGCACGTTGCGATCCGCTCCAATCTGCCAAGGGCCGCTGATCCAACCACACGCCGCCCTGGTCCGGCTGCAACTCACCACACAACGCCCCAAGCAACGTGCTTTTGCCCGCACCGTTGGGGCCCAGCACACCGAGCACTTCCCCCGGCAACAATTGCAGGGTGACATCCGCCAGCACGGTTTTGCGCCCGCGCCGGATCTGCAAATCTTCCACGCGCAACATCAGGCTCGCCCCCGCAACAACAGGTAGAGAAAAAATGGCGCACCGATAAACGCGGTCACAATCCCGATGGGCAATTCCGCCGGCGCCAGGGCCAGGCGTGCTACCAGGTCAGCGAACAGCAGCAAACTCGCCCCCGCCAGCACCGAAGCCGGCAGCAACACCCGATGATCCGGCCCCGCGAGCAAGCGCACCAGATGCGGCACTACCAGGCCGACAAACCCGATCATCCCCGCCGCCGCCACTGCCGCGCCCACACCCAGGGCCGTACAGAACACCAGTTCGCGCTTGAGCCGCTCAACGTCAATCCCGAGATGGCTGGCCTCCGACTCGCCCAGCAGCAGCGCATTCAGGGCCTTGGCCCGGCGCGGCAGCCACAGCGAGACAGCGGCGGCCACCAGCAACAACGGCCACAACCGCGAATAGCTGGCGCCGTTGAGGCTGCCCAGGTTCCAGAAGGTCAGGGTGCGCAACGTGGCGTCATCCGCCAGATAGGTAAACAAACCCACGGCCGAACTGGCGAGCGCCGTCAGGGCGATACCGGCCAGCAGCATCGTGGCGACATTGGTTTGGCCGTTGCGTCGCCCCAGCCGATAAACCAGCGCCGTGACACCCAACCCACCGAGAAACGCACACAACGACAACAGGTACGGGCCGAACACATCCGGCAAACCACCAAAAAACGTTCCACCGACAATCGCAATGGCCGCCCCCAGCGCCGCACCGCTGGACACACCGACCAACCCCGGATCCGCCAGCGGGTTACGAAACAAGCCCTGCATCGCCACACCCGACAACGCCAGCACGCCGCCGACCGCCAAGCCGAGCAACGTGCGCGGCAAACGAATCTGCCCCAGGATCAGCTCCGCCTGCTCCAGCCCTTGGCCGTCGATGGACACGCCCATCAAGCGCAATGCTGCCTTGAGCGTATCCAGCAACGGCAGACTGACCGGGCCCAGGGCCAACGACAGCCAGATCGCCAGCACACACAACAGCGCCAGCCCGATAAACAGCGTCTTGGGTTTAACAGGAGTGGTCATGGAGCAGGCTTGGCCTGGGACGGGTAAAACCCGGCGGACAATTGCACCAGGCTGTGGGGCAAGCGCGGCCCGAGCCCACCGACCAACAGCGTCGGGTCCAACTCAAACACCCGCCCACTCTTGGCCGCAGGGGTTGCCGCCAGGATCGGATTTTCCTTGAACAAGGCCGTCCGCGCCGCATCACCGCTCAGGGCGCGATCAGAAAACACCAGCACATCAGGGCTCAAGCCCGCCAGCGACTCCACGGAAAATGGCTTGTAGCCACTGTGGGTCGCCAGATTGCGCCCGCCCGCCTGTTGCAGCACCCAGTCTGCCGCCGTGTCTTTACCGGCGATCAGCGGCTTGCCGCCTGCATGGCCGAGCAACAGCAATACACCCGGGGCTTTTTGCATGGCTTGGGCCTTGGTCACCCAGCTTTTCTGCTGGTCCAGCGCCTTCTCATAGCCTGCAAACAATTCATGGGCCTTGGCCTCATCCCCCAACAGCTTGCCCAAGTGCTGGAGATTGCCTTGCAGCGTCGGCAAATCCGGCTGCGCCGAAAACATTTCCACCTGCACACCCGCGCTGCGGATCTGCGCCAGTACCGGCGGTGGGCCCATTTCCTCGGTGCCCACGAGGATCTGCGGACGCAGGCTCAGGATGCCCTCCGCCGACAGTTGTCGCTGATAACCAATGCTCGGCAAGGCCTTGAGTGACGCCGGATGCTGGCTGGTGGTATCCACCCCCACCAGCTTCGACTCCCCGCCCAGGGCCGTCACCCACTCCGAAAGCGCCCCACCGGCACTGACCCAGCGTTGCGGCAGTTCAGAGGCTTGCGCCCCGTGGTTGACCAGCAGTCCGACAACAAGCGCAATAGCGCTGGTACTCAGGCGCATAACAGGGTTTCCTTCCAGAGGCGGGGCCTTACGAGCACTCAACGATGTGACAGATAATCCCTGCCGGGCATCGTACTGAGCGCCCAGTCAGCTAACGGGCGAAGCCGGCATTTGATAATTGTTTGCATTTGAACGTCAAGGCACTTAAGGATTGAAATGAAGTTTCTCTGCCCCTCCGACACCCTTGCGCCCGACAGCAGCCGCGGTTTTGAAATCGATGGTTGCAAATTGTTGGCGGTGCGCCGTGACGGCGTTGCCTACTTCTATATCAACCGCTGCCCCCATCGCGGCATCCCGCTGGAATGGCAAGCCGACCAGTTCCTCGACAGCAGCGCCAGCCTGATCCAGTGCGCCACCCACGGCGCCTTGTTCCTGATCGAAAGCGGCGAGTGCATCTCCGGCCCGTGCGCCGGCCAAAGCCTCACCGCCCTGCCCGGCCGTGAGGACGCGCAGGGCCTGTGGGTGGAACTCTAGTCGAACAGCACCTCAAGACGCCGATCCACGCGCACTTCCTCGGGCGTGACTCGCACGCCGTACGCCAACACCTCTACGCCAGCGGCCTTGGCTTCACGCAATGCCGCGGCGTAAGCGGGATCGATCTCCACAGCCGGGCGCACCGCCTCGATCCCCGACAGGTTGACGCAATACAACTGCACCGCCCGCACACCGTCGCGTGCCAGGTGCGCCAACTCGCGCAAATGCTTGGCGCCGCGCTGCGTCACCGCATCGGGGAAAGCCGCAACTGCGCTGCCATCGAAGCCCAGGGTGACACTTTTGACTTCGACGTACGCCGCACCGTCGGCATAGTCCAGGCGAAAGTCGATGCGACTGTTCTCCTGGCCGTAAGGGACTTCACGCTTCAAGGCGGTAAAGCCATTGAGTTCGCTGATCACCCCGGCGCGCAACGCCTCCTCGATCAGCTGATTGGCGCGCGCGGTGTTCACGCAGGCTAGGCGCCCCTGGGGTGTCTCAGCGATTTCCCAAGTGCCCGGCAGCTTGCGCTTGGGGTCATTGGAGCGACTGAACCACACCTGCCCACCTTCCACCATGCAATTGAGCATCGAGCCGGTGTTGGGACAGTGAATGGTGAGCAACTCGCCGCTAACGGTTTCGATATCGGTGAGAAAACGCTTGTAACGGCGAATCAGACGACCTTCTTCGAGGGGAGGATTAAAGCGCATCAGCCTTGCCAGCTCCGCAAGCCACGGGCGATGCGGTCCACCGCTTCCTGTAGGCGATCAAGGTTTTGCGTGTAGGCAAAGCGCACATGGTGGCCGGCTTGATAGCGGCCGAAATCCAGCCCGGGCGTGAACGCTACATGTTCGGTTTCGAGGAAGTGCCGGCAGAACGCGAAGGCATCGCCGCCGAACGCGCGGATGTCGGCATACAAATAGAACGCCCCCTCCGGCTCGACGGCAATGCCGAACCCCAGCTCACGCAAGGCTGGCAGCAGGAAGTCGCGACGGCGGCCGAATTCGGCGCGGCGCTCTTCCAGGATGCTCAGGGTCTGCGGGGTGAAACAGGCGAGCGCGGCGTGCTGGGCCATGCTCGGTGCACTGATGTAGAGGTTCTGCGCCAACTTCTCCAATTCACCGACCGCTTCTGGCGGTGCCACCAGCCAACCCAGGCGCCAGCCGGTCATGCCGAAATACTTCGAAAAACTATTCAGGACGAAGGCGTCGTCGTCCACTTCCAACACGCTGGCGGCATCGGTGCCGTAGGTGAGGCCGTGGTAGATCTCGTCCACCACCAAGTGGCCGTTACGGGCCTTGATCGCGCTCGACAAACCAGCCAGTTCATCACGCGTGAGGATGGTGCCGGTCGGGTTGGCCGGGGAAGCGACCAGCGCGCCCACGCTGTCTTGATCCCAATGCTTCGCCACCAGATCGGCCGTCAATTGATAGCGCACTTCCGGCCCCACCGGTACCAGTTGCGCCGCGCCTTCCACCAGGCGCAGGAAGTGCCGGTTGCACGGGTAACCGGGGTCCGCCAGCAGCCAGTGCTTGCCTGGGTCCACCAACAAGCTGCTGGCCAACAGCAACGCGCCGGAACCGCCGGGAGTAATCAGGATACGTTCCGGGTCCACGTTCAAGCCGTAGCGTTGCTGGTAGAAACCGCTGATGGCTTCGCGCAGCTCCGGCAGGCCACGGGCGGCGGTATAGCGGGTCTTGCCGTTGGCCAGTGCGGCCTGGCCGGCCTGGATAATCGGTTCGGCGGTGGTGAAATCCGGCTCGCCGATTTCCAGGTGGATCACATCGTGCCCGGCGGCCTGAAGCTCATTGGCCCGCGCCAGCAACGCCATGACATGAAAAGGTTCGATGGCGCGACTGCGCGCACTGTAGGGCTGAGCCATTAGCCTTCCTTAACGGGTAAGTACAAAGCGTCGATTCTACCCAACCCCACGCGTAACGCCCGTTCTATTGCCATACGCTGCGCGCCGAGCGGTTCGGGCAAGCGCCGCCAGAACGACTAAAATCAACATTCGAGGCTGCTGCCTCCCCTCTTGCAGCCGTTCGCAACCCGTACAGGGCGGGGCCTCGACAACCGGGAGTGGCGCACCCCGAATCTATCTGGTAAGTTCGCCCGCTTGCAGCCGCAGGGCCGGCAGGTGTCGGTGATGTTGCAATCCTGCGCAATGGATTAGAAGAGTGAGAGGCGGTCCATTCATGCCCACCCAAGCAAAGCAACAGAACATCAGCGGTTTCCAGCCCTACGTAGAATCGAAGGGTGAGGAATACATGGGCAAGCCCATGCGCGAACACTTCTCCAAAATCCTGAAGCAGTGGAAGCAGGACTTGATGCAGGAAGTCGACCGTACGGTTGACCACATGAAGGACGAAGCCGCCAACTTCCCGGACCCGGCAGACCGTGCCAGCCAGGAAGAGGAATTCGCCCTTGAACTGCGTGCCCGTGATCGCGAGCGCAAGCTGATCAAGAAAATCGACAAGACCCTGCAACTGATCGAAGACGAAGAATACGGCTGGTGCGAATCCTGCGGCGTCGAAATCGGTATCCGTCGCCTGGAAGCCCGCCCAACCGCGGACCTCTGCGTAGACTGCAAGACCTTGGCTGAAATCAAGGAAAAACAGGTCGGCAAGTAATCCTTCCGAACTGAACGAATGGGGCGTGCAAACGCCCCATTTTTGTTTCTGGCGTTTAGCGAATTTCCAGTAGTATCCGGCCCATGACAGCCTCTACCTATATCGGGCGCTTCGCCCCCACGCCCAGCGGCCATTTGCACTTTGGCTCCCTGGTCGCCGCCCTCGCCTCCTACCTCGATGCCCGCGCCAACAACGGCCGCTGGCTGATGCGCATGGAAGACCTCGACCCACCCCGTGAAGAACCCGGCGCCCAGGCGGCGATTCTGCACGCCTTGGAAAGCTACGGCTTTGAGTGGGACGGTGAATTGGTCCGACAAAGCGAGCGGCACGACGCCTACGCCAAAGTGCTGAACGACATGTTCAACCACGGCCTGGCCTACGCCTGCACCTGTTCGCGCAAGCAGTTGGAGCCCTACAACGGCATCTACCCGGGCCTGTGCCGCAACGCCGGCCACGAGCAGCAGGATGCCGCTATCCGTTTGCGGGTTCCCGAGCTGGAATACCACTTTACCGACCGCGTGCAAGGCGAATTCCGACAGCACCTGGGCCGCGATGTCGGCGACTTCATCATCCGGCGCCGCGATGGCCTCTACGCCTATCAACTGGCCGTGGTCCTCGACGATGCCTGGCAAGGTGTCACCGATATCGTGCGCGGTGCCGACCTGCTGGACTCCACACCGCGCCAGCTGTACCTGCAGGAACTGCTGGGCCTGCGCCAGCCGCGCTACCTGCACGTCCCGCTGATCATCCAGCCGGACGGCAACAAGCTCGGCAAGTCCTACCGCTCGCCGCCGTTGACGCCCGACCAGGCCACGCCGTTGCTGCTCAGGGCCTTGCGCGCCCTCGGCCAGCAACCCGGCGCCGAGTTGCTGCACGCCAGCCCACGGGAGCTGCTGGATTGGGGCATCCAGCACTGGGATGCCACACTCATCCCGCGCACACTCACGCTGGCCGAAGCGCAATTGAACTGAAGGCGCTTGCAGCTTGCCAAGCATCCGTTACCATCGCCCCACGTTTTTACACAGAGGCCAACATGTACATCTATCGATTGGTCCTGCTGCTGGTCGTCGGGATCTACCTGTTTTCCCCCGCCATCATGGATTGGTGGATCGACGCCACGGGCGCCTGGTATCGCCCGTATCTGCTGTGGCTGATCCTGATCGTCGTGACTTTCATCCTGCAGAGCCAAAAAGATGCCGATGAGCTTTAGCCTCACCCAGATGCTGCTGGTCAGCGCCGCCTACCTGGCCGCGCTGTTCGGGGTGGCCTGGATCAGTGAGCGCGGAATGATTCCGCGGGCGATCATTCGCCATCCGCTGACCTACACCTTGTCCCTCGGCGTCTACGCCAGTGCCTGGGCGTTTTACGGCACCGTAGGCCTGGCCTATCAGTACGGCTATGGCTTTTTGTCCAGCTACCTCGGCGTGTCCGGCGCGTTCCTGCTGGCGCCGGTGTTGCTGTACCCGATCCTGAAAATCACCCGTACCTATCAGCTATCGTCCCTGGCCGACCTGTTTGCCTTCCGCTTTCGCAGCACCTGGGCTGGCGCGCTGACCACCATTTTCATGTTGATCGGCGTGTTGCCGCTGCTGGCCCTGCAAATCCAGGCCGTGGCCGACTCCATCAGCATCCTCACCCGTGAGCCGGTGCAACACCGCGTCGCCCTGGCCTTTTGCGCGCTGATCACCCTGTTCACGATCTTCTTCGGCTCGCGCCATATCGCCACCCGCGAGAAGCACGAAGGCCTGGTGTTTGCGATTGCCTTCGAGTCGGTGATCAAGCTGATCGCCATCGGTGGTGTCGGCCTCTACGCGCTCTACGGCGTGTTCGACGGCCCGCAACAGCTTGAGCTGTGGCTGCTGCAAAACCAGACTGCCCTCGCCGCCTTGCACACGCCGTTGCAGGAAGGCCCGTGGCGCACATTGCTGCTGGTGTTCTTCGCCTCGGCAATCGTGATGCCGCACATGTACCACATGACCTTCACCGAGAACCTCAACCCGCGCTCACTGGTCAGCGCCAGTTGGGGCTTGCCGCTGTTCCTGTTGCTGATGAGCCTGGCGGTGCCGCTGATCCTGTGGGCGGGCCTGAAACTGGGCGCCACCACCAACCCTGAATACTTCACCCTCGGCATCGGCATTGCGGCCAACAGCCCGGCCTTGGCGATGCTGGCCTATGTCGGCGGTTTGTCGGCGGCCAGCGGGCTGATCATCGTCACCACGCTGGCGCTGTCGGGCATGGCCCTCAATCACCTTGTACTGCCGCTGTATCAGCCGCCGGCTGAAGGCAATATCTACCGCTGGCTGAAGTGGACACGCCGCGCGCTGATCGTCGCGATCATCATGGCGGGCTATGGTTTCTACCTGCTGCTGGGCGCCGGGCAGGACCTGGCCAACCTGGGCATCGTCGCGTTTGTTGCCACCTTGCAGTTCCTCCCTGGGGTGTTGTCGGTGCTGTACTGGCCGACTGCCAATCGCCGCGGTTTTATCGCCGGGTTGCTGGCGGGGATTCTCGTGTGGGTTGTGACCATGCTGCTGCCGCTGGTCGGCAACTTGCAGGGCTTCTACATCCCGTTGCTGAACATGATCTACGTGCTCGACGACACCAGCTGGCACATGGCTGCGATTGCCTCCCTGGCCGCCAACGTCCTGATGTTCACCCTGATCTCGCTGTTCACCAACGCCAGCCCGGAAGAAACCAGCGCCGCCGAAGCCTGCGCCGTGGACAACGTACGCCGCCCGCAACGCCGTGAGCTGCATGCGGCGTCACCCCAGGAGTTCGCCACGCAGCTGGCTAAACCCTTGGGTGCCAAGGCGGCGCAAAAAGAGGTCGAGCAGGCGCTACGCGATCTCTACCTGCCGTTCGACGAACGCCGCCCGTATGCCCTGCGCCGCCTGCGTGATCGGATCGAGGCCAACCTCTCCGGTTTGATGGGACCGAGTGTGTCCCAGGACATGGTGGAGACGTTCCTGCCCTACAAGGCCGGCGGCGAAAACTACGTCACCGAAGACATCCATTTCATCGAGAGCCGGCTGGAGGATTACCACTCGCGCCTCACCGGCCTTGCCGCCGAACTCGATGCCCTGCGCCGCTACCATCGCCAGACCCTGCAGGAACTGCCGATGGGCGTCTGCTCCCTGGCCAAGGATCAAGAGATCCTGATGTGGAACAAGGCCATGGAAGAACTCACCGGCATCGCCGCGCAGCGCGTGGTCGGCTCGCGCCTGAACACCCTGGGCGAGCCCTGGAAGGAACTGTTGCAAGGGTTTATCAACCTGCCCGACGAACACTTGCACAAACAGCACCTGGCCCTCGACGGCCAGACCCGTTGGCTGAACCTGCACAAAGCCGCCATCGACGAGCCCTTGGCACCAGGTAACAGCGGCCTTGTGCTGCTGGTGGAAGACCTGACTGAAACCCAGATGCTCGAAGACAAACTGGTGCACTCCGAGCGCCTGGCCAGCATTGGTCGCCTGGCCGCCGGTGTGGCCCATGAGATTGGCAATCCGATCACCGGTATCGCCTGCCTGGCGCAAAACCTGCGGGAAGAGCGCGAAGAAGACGGCGAGATCACCGAAATCAGCGGGCAGATCCTTGAGCAGACCAAACGGGTTTCGCGCATCGTGCAGTCGCTGATGAGCTTTGCCCACGCAGGCGCCCATCAGAACCAGGACGAAGCCGTGTGCCTGGCCGAAGTGGCGCAGGATGCGATTGGGCTGCTGGCCCTGAACCGGCGCAATTTCGAAGTACAGTTTTTCAATTTGTGCGATCCCGACCACTGGGTCGACGGCGACTCACAACGCCTGGCCCAGGTGCTGATCAACCTGCTGTCCAACTCGCGCGACGCAACCCCACCGGGCGGTGCGGTACGCGTCAAGACCGAGGCTTTCGAGCATACGGTGGACCTGATCGTCGAGGACGAAGGCAGCGGCATTCCACAGAACATCATGGACCGATTGTTCGAACCCTTCTTCACCACCAAGGACCCCGGTGAAGGTACCGGTCTGGGCCTTGCACTGGTCTATTCCATCGTTGAAGAGCATTATGGACAAATCACCATCGACAGCCCGGCTGACACCGAAAGCCAACGCGGCACCCGTATCCGGGTGACCTTGCCGCGTCATGTCGAAGCGACGTCCGCTGTGAACTGAGACCGTCGAGAGAATTGAATCAATGCCGCACATTTTGATCGTCGAAGACGAAACCATTATCCGCTCTGCCTTGCGTCGCCTGCTTGAACGTAATCAGTACCAGGTCAGCGAAGCTGGCTCGGTGCAGGAAGCCCAGGAGCGTTTCAGCATTCCCACGTTCGACCTGATTGTCAGCGACCTGCGCCTGCCCGGTGCACCGGGTACCGAGCTGATCAAGCTTGGCCAGGGCACGCCGGTGCTGATCATGACCAGCTACGCCAGCCTGCGGTCGGCGGTGGACTCCATGAAGATGGGCGCGGTGGACTACATCGCCAAGCCGTTCGATCATGACGAAATGCTCCAGGCCGTGGCCCGCATCCTGCGTGACCGGCAGTCGGCCAGCAGTGCGCCGGCCGAGCAGCGTCCGGCTGGCAAGGCCGCCGACAAGCCGGGTGTGGATAACAGCAACGGCGAGATCGGCATCATCGGCTCCTGCCCACCGATGCAGGACCTGTACAGCAAGATCCGCAAAGTCGCGCCCACCGACTCCAATGTATTGATCCAGGGCGAGTCGGGCACCGGTAAAGAACTGGTGGCCCGCGCCCTGCACAACCTGTCCAAGCGTGCCAAGGCGCCGATGATCTCGGTGAACTGCGCGGCCATTCCTGAATCCCTGATCGAGTCCGAACTGTTCGGCCACGAGAAAGGCGCGTTTACCGGCGCCAGCGCCGGGCGGGCGGGCCTGGTGGAAGCGGCGGACGGCGGCACCTTGTTCCTCGATGAAATCGGCGAACTGCCACTGGAAGCCCAGGCGCGCTTGCTGCGGGTACTGCAAGAAGGCGAGATCCGCCGCGTGGGCTCGGTGCAATCGCAAAAGGTCGATGTGCGCCTGATCGCGGCGACTCACCGAGACCTCAAGAGCCTGGCCAAGATCGGCCAGTTCCGTGAAGACTTGTATTACCGCCTGCACGTGATTGCCCTCAAGCTGCCGGCCCTGCGCGAGCGTGGCGCCGACGTCAACGAGATCGCCAACGCGTTCCTGCTGCGCCAGAGCGCGCGTATCAACCGGACCGACCTCAAGTTTGCCGCGGACGCCGAGCAGGCGATCAGGCATTACTCGTGGCCAGGTAACGTGCGGGAACTTGAGAACGCGGTCGAGCGTGCGGTGATCCTGTCGGAGAGCCCGGAAATTTCTGCCGAGCTGCTGGGTATCGACATCGAACTCAGCGACCTGGACGACGATGATTTCATCGGCCTGGCCCCGCAACAGGGCGGTGGTAGCAATACCAGCCATGAGCCGACGGAAGATTTGTCACTGGAAGATTACTTCCAGCACTTCGTCCTTGAGCATCAGGACCACATGACCGAGACCGAACTGGCGCGCAAACTGGGCGTGAGCCGTAAATGCCTGTGGGAACGCCGCCAGCGCCTGGGCATCCCACGGCGCAAGACCGGGGTCGCCAGCGAAAGTTGAGGGCGTGCCCCCACAGGTAACACCCTCAGATGTGAAAAAACTGTTACCGCTGATTTTTCACGTAACAAAAGCCGGGGCTTACGGTAACGAAGCCCCGGCTTTTTTTCGCCCTCAGAAACCTCAAAACCAGCTCAACCCCCTGATTTTGCTGGTCGGCGCAAAAGTTGGCACGCACCCTGCTATATGCTTAGTACAAAAACAATAACAAGCTTTGTACAAGACAATAAAAATAAGACGAATCGACTCACGCATAACAAAAACAACACGGCGGAGGCGCAGCTAACTGATTCTTTTGGAGAGGCGTTGCATTTGGGGCTTGCCCCGCAACCAGGCCGAGAACAACAAAAACTGCCCTAAGGCAGAGCCTGAACTGGTTGGATCGTAGATCAGCAACACAGCGACCAAAGCAATCCGTTTGCTCTTGACTCCCGATTGGGAGTGTCATGAAGGTGAAGCTTCATGGCGAGGGCGATCAACAAAAACAAAAAGCCCGAAATCCATAATAAAAATAGAGCACGCAACTACTTCTGGGGGAGCTTCGGCTCCCCTTGTAGTTTCCGGCATTTGACGTTTAAAGGCTTATGGCGCAATGCCTGTAGCTTGTTCCTACACCATCCCCTGACTAAATGCTAGAATCCTCGCCCATCATGCGGTCATTCTTCGTTATGGCCGAACATTCCTTCAAACAGTGCATCCCATGCTGAAGAAGTTGTTCCAGTCATTCCGTTCTCCCTTGCGTCGTACGCAACACATTCGCAGCACGCCTGAGGTGCTTAACAGCAACCAGCATTCGTTGCAGCGCGCCCAGTTCAGCCGTTATGCGGTGAACATCGTCGAGCGCCTGCAGAACGCCGGCTACCAGGCTTACCTGGTGGGTGGTTGCGTGCGCGACATGCTGCTCAACATCACGCCCAAGGATTTCGACGTCGCCACCAGCGCCACGCCTGAACAAGTGCGCGCCGAGTTCCGCAATGCGCGCATCATCGGTCGCCGCTTCAAGCTCGTGCATATCCACTTCGGTCGCGAGATCATCGAAGTCGCGACCTTCCGCGCCAATCACCCGCAGAACGATGAAGAGGAAGACACCAACCAGTCTTCCCGCAACGAGAGCGGGCGCATCTTGCGCGACAACGTCTACGGCAGCCTGGAAGAAGACGCGCAACGCCGCGACTTCACCATCAATGCCCTCTATTACGATCCGGTCAGCGAGCGCATCCTCGATTACGCCAACGGCGTACACGACATTCGCAACAACCTGATCCGCCTGATTGGCGACCCGACGCAGCGCTACCAAGAAGACCCGGTGCGCATGCTGCGTGCGGTGCGGTTCGCCGCCAAGCTGAACTTTGGCATCGAGAAGCACACCGCTGCGCCGATCCGCGAACTGGCCCCCATGCTGCGGGAAATCCCCTCGGCGCGCCTGTTCGAAGAAGTGCTCAAGCTGTTCCTCTCGGGCTACGCCGCAGACACCTTCGAGATGCTGGTGGACCTGCAACTGTTCGACCCGTTGTTCCCGGCCAGCGCCGAAGCACTGGAACAGAACCCGACCTATACCCACACCCTGATCAGC
Source organism: Pseudomonas sp. CBZ-4 (assembly GCF_000346755.1). GTDB lineage: Bacteria > Pseudomonadota > Gammaproteobacteria > Pseudomonadales > Pseudomonadaceae > Aquipseudomonas. The sequence continues at coordinate 25,655 of NZ_ANNV01000001.1, forward strand.
GAAGCCCTGATCAACACCGACCTGCGCATCAAGCAGAACAAACCGGTGACCCCGGCGTTCCTGTTTGCCGCCCTGTTGTGGCCAGCCCTGCCCAAACGCGTCCTACGCCTGCAAGAGCGCGGTATGCCGCCGATCCCGGCCATGCAGGAAGCCGCGCACGAGCTGATCGCCGAACAGTGCCAGCGCATTGCCATTCCGAAACGTTTCACCATGCCGATCCGCGAGATCTGGGACATGCAGGAGCGCCTGCCACGCCGCAGCGGCAAACGCGCCGACCTGCTGCTGGACAACCCGCGCTTCCGCGCCGGCTACGACTTCCTGCTGCTGCGCGAAAGCGCCGGCGAGCAGACCGACGGCCTCGGCGAATGGTGGACCGATTACCAGGACGCCAATGACAGCGAACGCCGCGACATGATTCGCGACCTCGGCAGCAAAGGCGACGGCGAAGGCCCGAAAAAACGCCGGCGCAGCGGCACCAAGCGTAAACGCAGCGCCGCCGACACCTCAGGCGAGTAAGCGTGGAACGCATCTACATCGGCATGGGCAGCAACCTCGCCGCCCCCGATCAACAATTGCGCAGCGCCGTCGAGGCGCTGGCGCTGTTGCCAGGTACCACGGTGGCCGGCGTGTCCGCGTTTTATCAGAGTGATTCCCTGCTCCCGGGCCAACCGCGCTACACCAATGCGGTGGCCGCCCTCGACAGCAGCCTTGCGCCGCTGCAACTGCTGGACGCGCTGCAAGCCATCGAGAACGACCAGGGCCGCGAACGCCTTGAGCGTTGGGGCCCGCGTACGCTGGACCTGGATATCCTGCTGTTTGGCGATCGCCTGATCGACGAGCCACGCCTGAAGGTGCCGCACTACCAGATGCACCTGCGGGCGTTCGTGCTGTATCCGCTGGCCGAGCTGGCAACCGACACGCTGCAATTACCTGACGGCCAACGCCTCAGTGAATTGCTGGCAGCTTGCCCGTTTGTCGGCCTGGAACGTCTGACTCAAGACTGACTCGGTCACTGTGGGAGCTGGCTTGCCTGCGATAGCGGTGGGTCAGCTAC
>NZ_ANNV01000002.1 GCF_000346755.1 Pseudomonas sp. CBZ-4
AGGCCTTCGGCGATGTCGAGTTTGTCGAGGGCAGCCTTGGCGCGCACGATCGCGGCGGAGTCGTTGGCGGTGACAGCGCGCGCTTCCACGGCGGCAGCAGCGCCGGCACCGTCGAGGCGGTCCATGTTGGCTTCGGTGGCGTGGCCGGCGTTGGCGCCTTTGGTGGCTACTTCGCCGTCTTCTTCTTTGTCGAATTCGTCCCAGCTCAGCATGACGTGTCGTCTCCTGCGTGAGGGCTCAAAGGTGCCCGTGTGAAACCGGATGGTTGGGTGTTCACACGGCCCAGAGGCCGCGGTGGATCTTAAGGAATCGTTTCTTGCAACAGCTCGCGCAGGCATTAAACGGAAATTGCGTTACGGGTGCTCTGCTTGAGGCTTGAGGGGCGGAGCGGTAGGTGTTTGCTCCAGCGGGGCCTCAGGTCTGGCTCTTCATCCCGGTGTAAAGGGATATTGCAGGCCCGATTTACCCGCGCATTATAGGGAAAAAAATGGGTTTGTGTTGTGGCGGATGGTCACGGATCGCAGACAAAAAGCCTGCTATTTGAGCCAGAGTGCGGGTTTATAAGGCTTTGCTGGGGTTGGATTTTTTTGACGGACGGCGGGAGGGATTCTGTAGGGCTGGCGGGGGAGGGCTTTATAGGGGGTGCATGGCTGAAATTGCCATCGCAGGCAAGCCAGCTCCCACAGGGGGGGGCGCGGTGTTTCTGTGGCGGGTTCTTTGCCGCAAGAACGATTTCTTGCGGCGAGTAGGGTCAGGTTTAACTTGCACTAACTAAGTTGTTATCCGTTAGAACAACCATTACCCATTACATGGTAATTAAGAATATGACGCTGACCTTGCGAATCTTCATATTCCATTTTCACCGGTACAACTTCGCAGACTTCGGGAATGCTGCTCATGGACAATACTTTCGCCACGTCCAGGTGGGTGCTGTAAGTGTAGTCTTCAACAATCGGCGCGTTGCGGCTAGCTACGTCAGTCGGGGCTTCGTCGGCCAGGGCGGCGGTGGCGCACAAGCTGCTGAGGGCCATAACTACTAGAGCTTTCATTTCTTTATTTACCTTATTCAGGGCGAAAGGGGTCACGGGGCCTTTGTGAGGCCGCGTGTGTAACTTAGGGTTGGTTGTTTCGGATTAACGTTGCCTTCGTGGGGGCTGTTACGGTGTTAATCACAGTGCCTGTGTTGGCGGAAGTGATTCTAGGCCTGCGGGTTATATTCATATACCCGTGCTTTTGATAAACACTGTTGGCGGTTTTTGTAACAATCCCGTGGTAAAGCTTTTTTCATCTGCGCGCAAAGCGCCACGGGCCGCGGGCCAGAGCCGCCCAAGCAGATAGCAGGGCAAAATGTAGGGGCTTGTTACTACCATCGTCGAATGGTTCTATGGGGCAGCCCCGGCTACAACAGGGCATACAAAAACAACTATTGTCACCGAGGTAAGAAAGATGAGTGCGGCTTCCCTGTACCCCGTTCGCCCCGAAGTAGCAGCCAACACGCTGACCGACGAGGCGACCTACAAGGCCATGTACCAGCAGTCGGTGGTCAACCCCGATGGCTTCTGGCGTGAGCAAGCCAAGCGCCTTGACTGGGTCAAGCCTTTCACCGCGGTGAAGCAGACCTCGTTCGACGATCACCATGTCGATATCAAGTGGTTTGCCGATGGCACCCTGAACGTTTCCTACAACTGCCTGGACCGTCACCTCGCCGAACGTGGCGACCAGGCAGCCATCATCTGGGAAGGCGATGACCCTTCCGAAAGCCGCACCATCACCTACCGCGAGCTGCATGAAGAAGTCTGCAAGTTCGCCAACGCCTTGCGCGGCCAGGATGTGCATCGCGGCGACGTGGTGACTATCTATATGCCGATGATCCCCGAAGCCGTGGTCGCCATGTTGGCGTGTACCCGCATCGGTGCGATTCACTCCGTGGTATTTGGCGGTTTCTCGCCGGAAGCCCTGGCCGGTCGCATCATCGACTGTAAGTCGAAGGTAGTGATCACCGCTGACGAAGGCATCCGCGCCGGTAAGAAGATTCCGTTGAAGGCCAACGTCGACGACGCCCTGACCAACCCGGAAACCAGCAGCATCCAGAAAGTCATCGTGTGCAAGCGCACCAATGGCGCGATCAAGTGGAACCAGCATCGCGACATCTGGTACGAAGACCTGATGAAAGTGGCCGGCACCGTTTGCGCGCCTAAAGAGATGGGCGCCGAAGAAGCCCTGTTCATCCTGTATACCTCCGGCTCCACCGGCAAGCCGAAGGGCGTGCAGCACACCACCGGCGGCTACCTGCTTTACGCGGCCCTGACCCACGAGCGCGTATTCGACTACCGCCCGGGCGAGATCTACTGGTGCACCGCCGACGTCGGCTGGGTCACCGGCCACACCTATATCGTCTACGGCCCGCTGGCCAATGGCGCGACCACGCTGCTGTTCGAAGGCGTGCCGAACTACCCGGACATCACCCGCGTAGGCAAGATCGTCGACAAGCACAAGGTCAATATCCTCTACACCGCACCGACCGCGATCCGCGCAATGATGGCTTCCGGCACCGCCGCCTGCGAAGGCGTGGACGGCAGCAGCTTGCGCCTGCTGGGTTCGGTGGGTGAGCCGATCAACCCGGAAGCGTGGGACTGGTACTACAAGAACGTCGGCCAATCCCGTTGCCCGATCGTTGACACCTGGTGGCAGACCGAGACCGGCGCCACCCTGATGAGCCCGCTACCGGGCGCCCATGCGCTCAAGCCGGGTTCGGCGGCGCGGCCGTTCTTTGGCGTGGTGCCAGCACTGGTGGACAACCTGGGCAACATCATCGAAGGCGCCGCCGAAGGCAACCTGGTGATTCTCGACTCGTGGCCGGGCCAGGCGCGCACCCTGTACGGCGACCATGACCGGTTTGTCGATACCTACTTCAAGACCTTCCGTGGCATGTACTTCACGGGTGACGGCGCCCGTCGCGACGAAGACGGCTACTGGTGGATCACCGGGCGTGTGGATGACGTGTTGAACGTGTCCGGCCACCGCATGGGCACCGCCGAGATCGAAAGTGCCATGGTGGCTCACCCGAAAGTCGCCGAAGCGGCGGTGGTCGGTGTGCCGCATGACATCAAGGGCCAGGGCATCTATGTGTATGTCACCCTCAAGAATGGTGAAGAGCCGAACGAAGCGCTGCGCCTGGAGTTGAAAAACTGGGTGCGCAAGGAGATCGGGCCGATTGCTTCGCCGGACGTGATCCAGTGGGCGCCGGGCTTGCCGAAGACGCGGTCGGGGAAAATCATGCGGCGGATCCTGCGCAAGATTGCCACGGCTGAATATGACGGGCTGGGAGATATTTCCACCCTGGCGGACCCGGGCGTGGTGGCGCATCTGATTGAAACGCACAAGACCATGAACGTCGCTTAAGGCGCGATAGTCAAAAATAGCCCCATCCGGTGTAAGCCGGGTGGGGCTTTTTTGTGGGATCTCAACACCAATGGAGATCAACTGTGGGAGCTGGCTTGCCTGCGATAGCGGTGGGTCAGCTACACATCTGCCAGCTGAATGACCGCCATCGCAGGCAAGCCAGCTCCCACATGGGGATGCATTGCCCATCAATGCTGACGGTGCTCTGACAGATCCCTATAACCCCAACCCAATAAATATCGGTTTCTCTCGTAGGACATTTCTGAATGTTACCGCCCACCCTAAATGTGTAACCCAACGCCCAAACATGAGGCAATGTGCTACACCTGTGCCCCGAAAAGCCGCGTTTTAGACACCCCCGCAAATAAGATTAAACGCCAGACTTGCCGTGCTAGAAGGGTTTGCGAATAATAGGCCCGCAATTTGCAGCGTCTATAGGTTTAATGTCTTTTGCCTCTGCATAAAATCCAGGGGTTGTCAATGTGCTGAAACCGCTTTCTCAGTGCTTCTGTAAATTGTTGTCGCATTGAGGAAATATCGGCTTCCGGCCTGTCGTTAGAATGCCGATCACTCGCTCGTCGTCTCCGGTGTTGAATCGGTGTAGGACGCAGCACCGCAATTCGGTTTCCCTTATGTCGCATCGTGGGCCATGGCTCATACTGCTGTTTTGCCCCATACCGATGGAGTCCCAAGATGAAGAAACTCGTGCTGTTGGGCGCCCTGGCGCTGTCCGTGCTGTCCATGCAGGCTTTCGCTGAAGGCAAGCCTCTGAAAATTGGTATCGAAGCGGCTTACCCTCCGTTTGCCTCGAAGGCGCCGGATGGCAGCATCGTGGGTTTTGACTACGACATCGGCAACGCCCTGTGCGAAGAGATGAAGGTCAAGTGCACCTGGGTCGAGCAAGAATTCGACGGCCTGATCCCGGCACTCAAAGTGCGCAAGATCGACGCGATCCTGTCGTCCATGTCCATTACTGACGACCGCAAGAAGTCCGTGGACTTCACCAACCGCTACTACCTGAGCCCGGCGCGCCTGGTGATGAAGGAAGGCGTTGCGGTCAGCGACAGCCTGGTTGAGCTCAAAGACAAGAAGATCGGCGTGCAGCGCGGTTCGATCCACGATCGTTTTGCCAAGGAAGTGCTGGCTCCAAAAGGCGCCACCATCGTTCCTTACAGCACCCAGAACGAAATCTACCTGGACGTGGCTGCCGGTCGTCTTGACGGTACCGTGGCCGACGCCACCCTGCTGGAAGACGGTTTCCTGAAGACTGACGCCGGTAAAGGCTATGCATTCGTGGGCCCGTCCTTCACCGACGTCAAATACTTCGGCGAAGGCATTGGCATCGCGGTACGCAAAGGCGACAAGGAAAACCTGGACCGCATCAACGCTGCCATCGCCGCGATCCGTGCCAATGGCAAATACAAAGAAATCGAGAAAAAGTACTTCAACTTCGACATTTACGGGCCTGACGCCCAGTAAATCGTCCTAGCTGTCTGTCCGAAATGGCGCAAGCAACAGAATTCCTGCGGTTTGCGCCATTTTTTCATCCCCCTTTTCGAGGACCTGAATCATGTTGAAAGGCTACGGGGCCGTCATCCTCGATGGCGCATGGTTGACGCTTCAGCTCGCCTTGTCGTCCATGGCCTTGGCCATTGTTCTGGGTCTGATCGGGGTCGCGTTACGCCTGTCGCCGGTGCGCTGGTTGGCCTGGCTGGGTGACTTGTACTCCACGGTGATCCGCGGGATCCCTGACCTGGTGCTGATCCTGCTGATTTTCTACGGCGGCCAGGACCTGCTCAACCGCGTCGCGCCGATGCTGGGCTACGACGACTATATTGACTTGAACCCCTTGGCCGCCGGTATCGGCACCCTGGGTTTCATCTTTGGCGCCTACCTCTCGGAAACCTTCCGTGGCGCCTTCATGGCCATTCCCAAGGGCCAGGCCGAGGCCGGCCTTGCGTATGGCATGAGCAGTTTCCAGGTGTTTTTCCGGGTGATGGTGCCGCAGATGATCCGCCTGGCGATCCCTGGTTTCACCAACAACTGGCTGGTACTGACCAAGGCCACCGCGCTGATCTCGGTGGTGGGTTTGCAAGACATGATGTTCAAGGCCAAGCAGGCGGCAGACGCCACCCGCGAGCCTTTTACCTTCTTCCTCGCAGTGGCGGCGATGTACCTGGTGATCACCAGTGTGTCGTTGCTGGCCTTGCGTCACCTTGAGAAGCGCTACTCGGTAGGCGTAAGGGCGGCTGATCTATGATCTTCGACTACAACGTCATCTGGGAGGCCATGCCGCTGTACCTTGGCGGCCTGCTGACCACCCTGAAACTGCTCGCCATCTCGCTGTTCTTCGGCCTGCTCGCCGCCTTGCCCCTGGGCTTGATGCGGGTGTCCAAGCAGCCGGTGGTCAACGGCGCAGCCTGGCTGTTTACCTACGTGATCCGCGGTACGCCGATGCTGGTGCAGCTGTTCCTGATCTACTACGGCCTGGCCCAGTTCGAAGCGGTACGCGAAAGCTTCCTGTGGCCGCTGCTGTCCAGTGCCACCTTCTGCGCGTGCCTGGCGTTTGCGATCAACACCAGCGCCTACACCGCCGAAATCATCGCCGGCAGCCTCAAGGCCACGCCCAATGGCGAAATCGAAGCGGCCAAGGCCATGGGCATGTCGCGCTACAAGCTGTACCGCCGCATCCTGCTGCCGTCGGCCCTTCGCCGCGCGCTGCCGCAGTACAGCAACGAAGTGATCATGATGTTGCAGACCACCAGCCTGGCCTCCATCGTCACCCTGATCGACATCACCGGTGCCGCACGCACGGTGAACGCCCAGTTCTACCTGCCGTTCGAAGCCTACATCACCGCCGGCGTGTTCTACCTGTGCCTGACCTTTATCCTGGTGCGCCTGTTCAAGTTGGCCGAGCGCCGCTGGCTGAGCTACCTGGCTCCACGGAAGCATTGAGATGGAACGTATCGATCATCTGTTGCCCTGGGGCCACCTGGGCTGCGAGCGCCAGCTGAGCGTGTTCCGCTTCGGCAAGGGCGAGCGCAAGGCCTATATCCAGGCCAGCCTGCACGCCGATGAATTGCCCGGCATGCGTGCCGCCTGGGAGCTGAAAAAACGCCTCACCGAACTGGAACAGCAAGGCGCCCTCAACGGCGTGATCGAGCTGGTGCCAGTGGCCAACCCGATGGGCCTTGGCCAGTTGCTGCAAGGCAGCCATCAGGGGCGTTTCGAGGTGGGTAGCGGCAAGAATTTCAACCGCGATTTTGCGGAGTTGAGCGAACCGGTTGCGGCGCTGCTCGACGGCAAGCTCGGCGATGATCCCCGCGCCAATGTGCGATTGATCCGTCAGGCGATGCAGGATGCACTGCACGCGTTGCCTGCGCCAAGCAGCCAACTGCAAGGCATGCAGCGCCTCTTGCTGAGCCATGCCTGCACTGCCGATGTGGTGCTCGACCTGCATTGTGACTGCGAAGCCGCGCTGCATATGTACGCGCTGCCGCAGCACTGGCCGCAGTGGCGCTCACTCGCGGCGCATTTGAATGTGAAAGTCGGCCTGCTGGCGGAGGACTCCGGCGGCAGTTCGTTTGATGAAGCGTGCTCGACGCCTTGGTTGCGTTTGTCCGGCTTGTTCCCGGACGCACAGATCCCGTTGGCGTGCATGGCCACTACCCTGGAATTGGGCGGGCAATCTGACACGGGGCGGGATGCCGCGATCTTCCACGCCGAAGGCATCCTGGCCTTTCTCGCCGAACAAGGCTTGATCAAGGGCGATTGGCCCGCGCCGCAGCACGAGCCGTGCGAGGGCATGCCATTCGAGGGCACGGAAATGCTGTATGCGCCCCATGCCGGTGTTATCAGTTTCCTGCGCTCGCCGGGCTGTTGGGTTGAAGCGGGCGAACCGATTTTTGAAGTGATTGATCCCTTGTCCGATCAGGTCAGCATTGTCTGCGCCAGCACGGCCGGGGTGTTGTTTGCCGTCGAACGGCTGCGCTATGCCCAAGCAGGTTTTTGGCTGGCCAAGGTGGCGGGGCGTGAAGTCCTGCGCCATGGCAATTTGCTGAATGACTGACCCACTGTTTTTGTGAGAACCGACCGCATGTACAAACTTGAAGTCCAAGACCTGCATAAACGCTATGGCAGTCATGAAGTGCTCAAAGGCGTGTCCCTGGCCGCCGCAGCCGGTGATGTGATCAGCATCATCGGCTCCAGCGGTTCGGGCAAAAGTACCTTTTTGCGCTGCATCAACCTGCTGGAGCAACCCCACGCCGGCAAGATCCTGCTGAACAACGAAGAGCTGAAACTGGTGGCCAACAAGGACGGCGCCATGAAGGCCGCCGACCCTAAACAGCTGCAACGCATGCGTTCGCGCCTGTCCATGGTGTTCCAGCATTTCAACCTGTGGTCGCATATGACCGCGTTGGAAAACGTGATGGAAGCGCCGGTGCACGTGCTGGGCATGTCGAAAAAAGACGCCCGTGAAAAGGCCGAGCACTACCTGGCCAAAGTCGGCGTGGGTCATCGCAAGGATGCGTTCCCCGGGCATATGTCCGGTGGCGAGCAGCAGCGCGTGGCGATTGCCCGTGCCCTGGCGATGGAACCGGAAGTGATGCTGTTTGACGAACCCACCTCGGCCCTCGACCCCGAACTGGTCGGCGAAGTGCTCAAGGTGATGCAGGACCTGGCCCAGGAAGGCCGCACCATGGTGGTGGTGACCCACGAAATGGGCTTTGCCCGCGAAGTGTCGAACCAGTTGGTGTTCTTGCACAAAGGCATCGTCGAAGAGCGCGGCAACCCGCGTGAAGTGCTGGTGAACCCGCAGTCCGAGCGTTTGCAGCAGTTCTTGTCCGGTAGCTTGAAATAATCAGGGCTGCTTTTGTGCACTGAATTAGTGCATGCTTTGTAGCCTGAAAGCTGGCCTCGATCCCTGTGGGAGCTGGCTTGCCTGCGATGGCGGTGTGTCAGAAACAAATGTGCCAACTGACCCACCGCTATCGCAGGCAAGCCAGCTCCCACATTTGGAAACTCATCAGCTTTTAAGATTTGTGTTGGTTTACGGGCTAGCATTAGCCCCTGTCTTCATTACCGTTACTGGCTTCGGATAGCACTCCATGACCGCCCATAAAATTGGTTTCCTGATTTGGCCCAGCACAAAAGCACTCACGCTTGCGCTGGCTGAGGAGGCCTTGCGCGTTGCTCAGCGGGTGCATCCGGATGTGGTCTACGAGCTGTCGTTCCTGCTCGCCGAGCCGTCCATCGAGGGCGCATGGCAACTGCCGGGCGAGCCGTGGGCCGGCAAGCTGGAAGGCTTCCAGAAACTGTTCCTGCTGGCGGACGAGCCCCCGGCTGCCATCGCTTCCCAGCTCAGCGCTGCCCTCAAGCAACTGGTGCGGGCGGGCTGTGTGATCGGCGGTTTGTCGGCCGGTGTCTACCCGCTGGCCCAGCTCGGCCTGCTGGACGGCTACCGCGCCGCCGTGCACTGGCGCTGGCAGGACGATTTTGCCGAGCGCTTCCCCAAGGTCATCGCCACCAGCCATCTGTTCGATTGGGACCGCGACCGCCTCACCGCCTGCGGTGGCATGTCGGTACTCGACCTGCTGCTGGCCGTGCTGGCCCGTGACCACGGCGCCGAGCTGGCCGGTGCGGTCTCCGAGGAGCTGGTGGTGGAACGCATCCGCGAAGGCGGCGAGCGCCAGCGCATTCCCCTGCAAAACCGCCTGGGCTCCAGCCATCCGAAGCTGACCCAGGCCGTTCTGTTGATGGAAGCGAATATCGAAGAGCCGCTGACCACCGACGAAATCGCCCAGCACGTCTGTGTGTCGCGACGACAACTCGAACGCATCTTCAAGCAGTATCTCAATCGCGTCCCCAGCCAGTACTACCTGGAACTGCGCCTGAACAAGGCGCGCCAGATGCTGATGCAAACCAGCAAGTCGATTATCCAGATCGGCCTGTCGTGCGGCTTCTCTTCGGGGCCGCACTTCTCCAGCGCCTACCGCAATTTCTTCGGCGCCACCCCCCGTGAAGACCGCAACCAGCGACGCAGCAGCAGCCCGTTCGAATTGTCATCGGTGCCGGCTGAGCGAGGCTAGGCGTTATTCCTCCAGCGCTTCCTCCGGCAGTGGCGCCAGCGTGACGCCGGTGCCGTTCACGGTGACCTGCGGAATCTGGAAGAAAACCCCGGTGTGCAGGTAGTGCTCGCGCATACGCCTGAGGCTTTCCTGTGACCAGGGGTTGCCCCTGAAATCACTGTCGTCGTCGAATACCTGATGCATTGCCAGAAAATCGTCAGGAAGGTCGTGCAGCTGGTTATTGCTCAAGTCCAGCGTCTGCAAATCACTCAGTTGGAACACCCCGGCGGGCAGGGCATTGATCTGCGTGTTGGGCAGGTGCAGTGAGCTCAATTGGTGCAGGCGGCTCACGTCCGGCGCGTTACCCAGCGGGTTGTTGCTCAAGTCCAGGTATTCAAGGGTGCTGAGGTCGCCTACCGCGAGGGCTGTGGCGGGGGTCAGTCGTATCTCGCAGTGGGACAGATCAAGACTGGTCAGGTTGTGCAGCGAGAATACCGCCGGCGGTATCGCGTCGAGTGTGCAATGGCTGACGATCAGGGTTTGCAGGGCCGGGAAGGCTTTGAGCGTGCCGTCGATTTCGGTGAGGGTGAAGGCGCCTCGCAGGTCGAACGCGGTCACATGATTCATGCGCGTGCTCAGCGTCGGCAGTGCGCCGATGATGGGCGTGTTGAGTACCACTCGGTGGGTGGTTCGCTCATCCAGGCTTTCGTCATCGATCGGGCTTTCCCGGCGCCAGGCTTCCTCGAACCTGCGCTTGACGTGGCGACGCCTGAGTTCCTCTTCGACGCGCAGAAAGTCCTCCAGTGGACCGCCCACCAACGGGTGTTCCGTGGGGATATCGTCTGCCCAGCGTTGCAGGTCGGCGACCAGTTGCTGGTAGTCGGCTTCCAGGGTACTGAGCGCGTTATCAGTATTGTCCAGCCCGCCGGGAAGCCCGAAGATCAGGCGGTTTATCTCGTCTTCGTGCATTTTTGGGTAGAGCCGCCGGGCCCAGTCGCGCTGCTCGGTGGGCGCCTGGATGTTGAAACACTCCTCGGTGCGCTGGCAGTAGCGCTTGACCTGTTCCAGCGCTTCACGCGACAGCGGGTTGGCCGACAGGTAGAACCCACGTCCGACATGAGCAGGCAGTGCAAACAGCTCGGCAGGCAAATGCGCGATGTGGTTCTGGCTGAGGTTTACGTGCTCGCGGGGGACCTGAGCCAGCAGGCCAGGGGGGATTGCACCGAGCCCTGTGGCCCTCAAGTTCAGGGTGGACAGGTGGCTCAGTTGGCTGAAGTCCACGGGTTCGCCAAGCGGGTTGTCGCTCAAGTCCAGGTGTTTGAGCAGGGCCAGGCGCGCCAGGCTCGTGCGACTGCGTGTCGAAAGGCGCAGAGCGCAGCCCTCCAGGTCCAGTAGCGTCAGCCTGGGCAGGGAGAAGACGGCGCTGGGGATGTCGCCGAGTACCACGTGATTGAGGCTCAGGCCCAGCAACTCGGGGAAGCAGCCAAGAAACCCATCGACGTCGATGGGCGCGTTTTTGCCCTGAATCGTCAGCCCGTTGATGTGCTTGAACGACGCGCTCAACAACGGCAGTTCGCCAGCCAGGCTTGCGGGGATCACCAGCGAGTGGCGTTGCCGGGTGCCTGCCGCCATCTCTTGGCGCCAGCTGCGTTCCAGCAACAGGCGCAGCGCGATTCGCCGTGCAAACTCTTGCGGGCTGGTACCGGGGGCCTGCTCCCATTCCATGAGCTGTTGTTGCAAGGTTGTCAGCTCCGCAGTCCTGCGCGCCAACTCGACCTGGCCGGCTTCAAGCGTGCCGGGCAGGTCGTAGATCAGTTGATTGAGTTCCACGATCGTCAGGCTTGGGTACAACCGGCGCGCATCGCGTAAATCGCTGTGGAAGGCGTCGGCGCCGAAGGTGAGGCCATGGCGCTGGTAGTAGGCCTTGATCTGCGCCACCGTCGCTTGCGACAGCGGGTTGTGGCTGAAGTAAAAACTGTCGCTCCTGCGTGGGGGCAATTCAAACAACTCGGCCGGCAGCGTGCGGATGCGGTTGTTGTTGAACAACGCCACTTGCAGTTCCAGACAACTTAACAAGCCATCTGGCAAGTGCTCGATCAAGGTATGCGACAAATCGAGGTGAATCAGGTTGGGTATGGCCGCGACGCTGGGGGGCAGGCCCAGGGGGTTGTCATGCAGGACCAGGGACTGAAGACGCCGTAACGCGGCAATCCGTGCCACGCTGATGGGGCTCAGGCGGATGTTGCAACTGCTCAGGCTCAGGGAGTTCAAGCGCGGCAGGTTGAACACGAAGTCCGGCACGCCACCAAGGTTGGCGCCTTTGACTGTCAGGTGCCGCAGTTGCTGGAAGCGCTCCAGAAACGCAAGCACGCCAGGGGTGTGTGCATGGGTGCTCAGCGTCAGCAGCGACACGTGGTCGAAATTTGCACTCAATTGCGGTAGTGCGCCGAGGGTGGGGTAATCCAGGCGCAGGCTGTAGCCATCGACGCTGGGGTCGTCAAAGTAGTCGTCGAGGTCTATTTCGCGGAGCCAGCAACGTCGCAACTCTCTGGCGATCATGCGGCGGTTCTGACGCTCGTCCCGCCGTTCGTCCGCCGTCAGCCGCTCACCGGTTTCGGGGTGCAGGGCGGGTGCTTGACGCCGCCAGGCCGCCAGGTCGTTCTCCAGTTGCTGGTACTCCTCGGCCAATGCCGCCAGCCCATTGGCGGCGCCGCCAGGCTGGGTGTGCAGGTGGGTAAGCAAATCGTTGATCTGGAGGGTGTTGAGCGCCGGGTACAGCGCCTGCGCGCGTTGTTCCAGGGTGCGCGCGGGGGCGGCCTGTACCGGATAGCCGGCGTCGCTTCCCAGCAGGCGCAAGGTTTCCTGGGTGGGTGGGTGGATCACGTGGGTGTCCAGCACCTGGCGCAATTCCTCCCGTGGCAGCGGGCGTTGCCGCAGCCGTTGGTGCAGGGCGGGGCCCTGGTTGACGCCAAAGCCGAGGGCATCGCGTTGGGTGTCGGGCAGGGCATTGAGAATGGCGGTGTACAGGTCGGTTTCGCCGGACAGCGGGCCTTGTTCATCGTGGGGTACATAGCGGCCGTCGGCAGTGCGCACCAGGCTGCGTAGCAGCGGCGTGTCGTCAGGGCCGACGCTCAGCCACAGTTGCCCCTGTGCGGTGAGGTGCCTGGCCTCGAGGCGCAAGTCGGGCGACCAGCCTGGCTGGATCTTCAGCGAGTTCAGCGCCAGCCGCTCGCTGTCGAGGTTGGGCGTCGCCGCCAGTGCCAGGCCTTCGTAGGCGCGGTTGATGCGCAACTCGGCCAGGGCGCCGCGGGCCAGATCTGCCAGACGCGGCGGTGTGCGTTGGTGGTCAAGTTCATCCCATTCGTTGGCGCTGGCGTGGTCCAGCAGGTGTGCGACGATGTTGCCCGGCAGCCCCGTGGCGCTCTTGCCCAGCTGTTGCGCGGCGGCGTCCGCCGTCACTTGCAGTTGGGCGTAGCGCGAGTCGAACAGTTCGCCGCGATGGGCCTCGGCCAGGCGCGCGAGCTTTTTGCGCAGTTGCTTGACGCGGTTGTCCAGGCTCAACTGCGGGTCGGCCGCGCGTTCGCCGAATTGGGTGCGGATCTCTTCCGGGCTCAGGGTTTGCAGCAGGGTCTTGAGCAGCTCGCCGTTATTCAGTTGCGCTTCGTGGATCTGCACCACGGGGCTGTCGGTATCGCCGAACTCCCAGGCCGTGTTGCCCGCGGCGTCGAGTATGCGCAGGCGTCGGGTCCGGGGCCAGTCGCCGTAGGTGGTGAGCAGTTGCAGCAGGTCTTGGGGGTCGATCTGTCGATGGGCCGCCGTATCGTCGCTGTTGAGGCGCTGGATCAGGGTGTGCAGGCTGCGGTCGATGCGCAGGCGTTTGAGGGTGTCGTCCAGCAGCGGCGGCACCGGTTCGCCCCGTACATGCATCTTGCGCAGGGCGTTGTCATCGACGCCGCTGATGTCTAGCGCCAACTCGCGATCGGCTGCGCTCAACTCGCTGACCTCATGGCCCAGGCGGCGCAACAGGGTTGGGCGGTCCCACTGCAGCGGGTTGTCCAATTCGGTATGCCAGGCACCGGCGCCGTTGTGTTGCAGGCGCGGAGTATAGGCTTCGGGGCGAGCCGGATGGGTGATCACATGGCGCTCGCCATCGGCCACGGATCGCACCGTGTACACCTGGCCCTCCAGAGGTAGAACCGGTTCGCCGCGAACCCGGTGCAGGCCCAGGGAATCGACGCCCAGGCGCGGTGGCAGGGGCATGTCGTGCCGGTAGGGGGCAAGGTCCGGTTTCCAGTAACGCTTGGCGCCATTGGCGAGGGTGACAGGCTTGAAGCGGTCGATAAACGCCAGCACTGCCTGCGGCAACACCTTGCGCAGTTCGGCGGCGCCGATGGTGCTGCCGGCGGCAAATGCGCCGAGTTGCACCAACGATTGCAGCACGCTCATCACGTGCCCGAAGGCTTCCTGGGACAGGCCTTCGGTCCAATCGACAATACCTTCGAAGACCTCATCGAGGAGTTGATAGGCCATGTAGCCGAGCATCAACTCCCCCAGGCCTGGAATAAACGGCGCGACGATCAGCAGCGCCGCGTTGAGAACCGAAGACGCTACATTGACGAACGAATCCCAGCGCGCCCAGCGGGCCTTGCGGTCAACCTCGGCGGTAGAGACCGCCTGAGTGCGTGCATCGTTGAGAATCCGGTTGAGCTTTTGCTGGTAGAGGTGCGTCCAGATATCGCCCGGGACCGGCGTGGCGACAAATTGCAGTTTGGGGTCGTCGGTCGGTTGCGTGCGCCAGGGTGCCAGGGTGCTGCCACGCTCGGGCGGGTGCCAGGTGATACGCGCCAGGCGTTGGCTCAGGTTGGCGAAAAATGCGCCACGGTGTTCGTGGCTGACAAACCGGCTGAAAAACGCCTGGTAGTCCTCCGCGCGCAGTTGCCGGGTCAGTTCTTGCTTGAATGCCAGCGGCGAGGCGTATTCCTTGAGCGGGTGCACGGGATCATCTGGCACGTAGGCCACCAGGCGCTGTACCGAGCGGCTCCGTTCCAGGTCGGGCGCCAACAGCAGGATGCCGCTGAGTGGTGCATCCATCAATTGCAGGTCATGGCATTGCAGTGCGAAGTCGCCGAGCTTCAGGCTGGCGCGTCCCTCTAGCAACCCTTCGACCTGTTGCGCGAAGTCGTCCTGAATTTCACCGCGGATCCGTGCCAGGTGCAGCGCGGCACGCAAAGCGGCTTTCTGGCTGGCCACTACCTTGTGCTGCAAAACCGCACCGGTCACCGGCTCGCGCAGACCCAGTTGCTCGCGTAAGTATTCTTGGTAGCGCGCGCCGATATCCAGTTCGCGGCACAGGCGCGTGAACGCGGCTATCGAGAGTTTTTCGCGCACCGCCGGCAGGGGCTCGAATTGGCCGCTGGCGGACGGGCGGGTGATGAAGGTCGAGTCGGGCTCGAACGCCGTCGCCAGGGTTTCGTCGTGTTCGAAGTTGTGCAGGGCGGCGTCCAGCAGCGACACGGTCCAGGTGCGCGCCGCGCCGGAGGGGATCGACAGCCAGGGCACGTTCAGCGGGATATACAGGCGCAGGTAAACGGCGGCGCTGTCCAGGTCCAGGCTGAATTGGGTCAGCAGTGCGTCTTCAAGCACCGTGCGCGCAAAGGCCTGGGGGCCTTGCACGTGTCGCAGGGCGTCGTCCACGGCATTCTGGGCGTTCCAGTGCACGCCGTTGAGGCGCTTGAGTTCGGCGTGTTGCGTGGCGCTTGCCTGGAACGGCTGCGGTTTGCTGCGGGACAGGGCTTGGCGCTTGGTGGTTGACGCCTGGCCCAGCCAGGCGGGAATACCGGTATACAGCGGCCGGTAATGGCTATCGGGTTGGTCGGAGGTGGGGGTGGCCATGAGCGGATCTCTGAAGGGCTGTAAAGCGCATCAGTAGATCAGCGCGTTTGAGCCGACCCGCTCTAGATAGTTAGTTTAAACTGCGCCATTGCGACGGTATTTGTCGCATTGGCGTAAACCCGCCAAAATCGCGGGTTGGCGCTATAAGAAGTTGTCGCTTGGCGGCAAGGCCGCGCTGAAAACTGTCCTTACAATCCCTGCATCGCCCGCCATGTCCAGGCAGGCGTTCCTCTTCAGGAGACTCCGATGTCCGTTGAGCAAGCCCCGGTGCAACGTGCCGATTTCGACCAGGTCATGGTTCCCAACTACGCACCTGCCGCATTCATCCCTGTGCGTGGCGAAGGTTCCCGCGTGTGGGACCAGGCGGGTCGCGAGCTGATCGACTTTGCCGGCGGCATCGCGGTCAACGTATTGGGCCACGCCCACCCGGCGCTGGTCGGTGCGTTGACCGAACAGGCCAACAAGCTGTGGCACGTGTCCAACGTCTTCACCAATGAGCCGGCCCTGCGCCTGGCCCACAAGCTGATCGACGCCACCTTTGCCGAGCGCGTGTTCTTCTGCAACTCCGGCGCCGAAGCCAACGAGGCCGCGTTCAAGCTGGCCCGTCGCGTCGCATTCGACCGTTTCGGCACTGAGAAGTACGAGATCATCGCCGCGCTGAACAGCTTCCACGGCCGTACCCTGTTCACCGTCAACGTCGGCGGCCAGTCCAAGTACTCCGATGGCTTCGGGCCGAAAATCACCGGCATCACCCACGTTCCTTATAACGACCTGGCTGCGCTGAAAGCCGCCGTGTCGGACAAGACCTGTGCCGTTGTATTGGAGCCGATCCAGGGCGAAGGCGGCGTACTGCCGGCCGAGCTGGCTTACCTGCAAGGCGCCCGCGAACTGTGCGACGCCCACGACGCGCTGTTGGTGTTCGACGAAGTACAAACCGGCATGGGCCGCAGCGGCAAGCTGTTCGCCTACCAGCATTACGGCGTGACGCCAGACATCCTCACCAGCGCCAAGAGCCTGGGCGGTGGTTTCCCGATCGCGGCGATGCTCACCACCGAAGCGCTGGCCAAGCACCTGGTGGTCGGCACCCACGGCACCACCTACGGCGGCAACCCGCTGGCGTGCGCAGTGGCCGAGGCGGTGATCGACGTGATCAACACCCCGCAAGTGCTGGCTGGCGTGAACGCCAAGCACGACCTGTTCAAGGCCCGCCTGGAGCAGATCGGCAAGCAGTACGGCATCTTCACCGAAGTGCGTGGCATGGGCCTGCTGCTCGGTTGCGTGCTGAGCGACGCGTTCAAAGGCAAGGCCAAGGACGTGTTCAACGCGGCCGAGAAAGAAAACCTGATGATCCTGCAAGCCGGCCCGGACGTGGTGCGTTTTGCGCCGAGCCTGGTGGTGGAAGACGCGGATATCACTGAAGGTCTGGATCGTTTTGAGCGTGCTGTGAAAGCCCTTACACAAATCTGATTGACCGGGCCGGATCAAGTGTGGGAGCGGGCTTGCCCGCGATAGCGGTGGATCAGTCACCT
>NZ_ANNV01000003.1 GCF_000346755.1 Pseudomonas sp. CBZ-4
CTGGCTTGCCTGCGATGGCATCCCCTCGGTCTGATTGACAGCCCGAGTCGTCTGCATCGCAGGCAAGCCAGCTCCCACACCAGCCCCACATTCAAGCAGTGCCGTTAGCTGCACGCGGTGATCGTCTGCCCGACGCTATCTTGCACGCGATCTGCCAGCAACTGCGCCAGTTCAATCAACTGCGCAACGCCCAGCAACTCCTCTCGCTTCGATCCTTCCAGGTTAAACGCAAGATCACAGCTCAACGCATTGGCCGAGGCGAGTGTTTCGCTGAGGTTGACCAGCAGGTCTTCGGTGTTGATTCCATCTGCTACGGCAAATAGACGGACAGGGGGATTGGGGGTGGGTTTGATCATTGTGAAGCTCCTAAGGAAAGTGGAGCTGCCATTGATCGCCGCGACGCGATGGGGGTGGCAGCTGTACGCAGGTTCGCGGACCGGTCCTTAGGAAACCCGGCATACCCGAAGGTATCCCGCGCACAGCCGCCATAGCGCCGCACAGTAGACGATAAAAAAGCGCCAACTGAAAGCAGACGATGACGCTTAGCGTCCATAGGAAACCGGGCCGCGACGCCCGACCGCTGAGTTTGCAGCGGTGTACGGAGACTAGAGAGCTAGGTTCCGAGGGGCAACCGCTGATAGGTGTCGGAATTTTCTGTTTCTTCGGTTACCTAGCCGAACGGTCAGTTGTTTGGACTTCCTTCATTCAGCAGCATTCTTCTCGCGCCAGTTCGGCGCGATCTTCACCAGCAACGCGATAGCCCGCAAAGGCTGGCGCAGGTGGAGGCTTCTGCAGCCTGGCTTGCACGCGGAGAATGAGGCATGAGGCGTTACAACCTAACCAACGGCGCCAAGACAACAGCCGGCGGCACGGTCTACACCGGGTACATGGGCGGTACCATTAACGGGTTGGGAATGGTCAGACAGGGCGATCTCATCTTCTGCCCCGCCTGCTCCAGCCAAGGTTTCGTCGTGTGTGTCGGGCCGCGACTGGGTGAAATATGGGACGGTGCAGAGGCCGCGTTGGCAGGCGACGTGTGCCGCTGCAAATGTGACCCGCCACCTAAACTCATCGCCAACCAATTCATGGAGTTTCAGGACATAGACCCTGAAAAGTCGCCGTCTTTTTTGCCACCGCCGGGAACCGCTTCAGCTCGCAGCACAGCCGCCGAGGCTTTCGCGCCGAACGCACAACCTGATGCGCTGAATGTGTGTGTATTCGCAAAATCCTGTGTCTCAGTGCCCGCCGGTTCCACAGCGGCGGGACAAGCTCCCGAACGTGCAGACAATTTCGGCAAAACTGCTCTGATCGCTTCAACCGGCACCGCTGGTACTGTCGGGCGTATCGCGGGGACGCTCGGCAGTGACCTCGGTACTTGGGCAGTACGTGGAGTAGCGGGCGCAAGCGCCGCATTGAACGTCGTGTTGCTGGCCTTTTGGCCGAGAGATATTGGCGATTCGACCCTCTACACCCCAGCGCAATTGGCAAATCTGCAATCGGCAAGCACACGGGTGCGGTTCCAGTTCCGTCAGGATGACGCGGGGGAATTGAGAGCTTATGGCATCCACACCTCGCCGGGCAGTGGTTCGGATCGGGTGCCTGTTGCACACGCCCGATGGAACGCCGACAAAAGCGCGATGGTGGCGGTTCTGGATGGCATCAGCATTACTTGGACGCCCAACAACGGGCCGGTGGTCAGTGCGCCAAGTCCTTATCCAGGTACGCCCGAGCGGCTTGAAAATTTACTGGTTCATCCGATTGCAGTAGGGCCAGATTCGGCCCTCACTCACTATCCAGGCCAAGATGCCGAGGATGTGACCTGGCAGGATACGATCATTACGTTTCCGGCTGATTCGGGTGTGGCGCCGTTGTATTTGGTGTTTGCCAAGCCGGCGGTCAGGCCATTAGAAGTAGATATTTATGGCGCATTCGCCGGACGAGCGCGCGAAGGTGTTCACTTAGATCACATGCCCTCACGAGCAGCCCTAAAGCGCTACCTAACAAGAAATAAAAGCTTCTCCTCAGATGAGATTCACAACCTGATGAATTACGTAGCGAGCATCGCTGTACCCGCTCATATTCATCAGAAATATAGTGAAACCTATGGCTGGAGAAATACTAAAACAAAACAAAAAATCGATGCTCGCGACCTCCGCGGGGCGGTGGACAACAATTTCAACGCATTGAAACCGCACTTGCTTGAACAGGGTTTTTCAGAAAATGAATTAGAGAACGCTCGGCATAAAATGCACAAAATCAACGAAGATCGAGGATGGTACTAATGAATGCTGAAATGGTGGCCTTGTGGGTAAGCAGCCTAAGCGGCCTCTATAGCGATCTTTTGGCGAAGGGTGTCATTCCAGATCAACCGCTGACGCCTCTTTTTGAAGATGATGACAACGAAGACCTCCTTCAGAAGCCAATACCTGGAGTTGAACTGTGGTTTTGGGCAAAAACGAAGCGTTTAGAACAGGTGATGATCATTTTGATTCAGACGGTTGACCAGCCGATTTACACCGGGGCACTACCTGAACCGTTTACGTTGCATATGGACCAGCGTTCAGTTCGTAACGGTTTAGGAGTACCAAGTGAGTCCAAACCACCGTTCAAACTTCCTGGCGGCATGGGAATGCGAGGTGGTTCGGATAGCTATTATCTCAACCAAGATACCCATCCCAACATCATGGTGACGCTCAGTTATCTAGGAGACCTGACTGTGAACAACATCTGTTTCTCCCTCATTGATCCGGGTCACGACTGATCCGATGCTAGACGTAACGAATCATCAGCTATCCGATCAGCATTTTGTATGGCCAGGTACAGCGCTCAAGCTCGATGAAAATCAAATGTGGGAGCTGGCTTGCCTGCGATGACGGCGGCACAGGCAATGTATGTGCTGCCTGACCCACCGCTATCGCAGGCAAGCCAGCTCCCACATTTAGAATTGCGCTATGGCTGGCTGAGGTGTTCCAGCGTATAGCGCAGCGACGCCGCCAACATCGGCCCATGCCCCAACCCTGGGAACGTTTGGTATTGCACCTTGAGCCCATCCGCCTCCTGCAAATCCGCCAGCAGTTTCTTCGCCGCCCCATCCCCTTTCGGCCCAACCTGCCTGGACGGACTCGCCGGTTCCTCATCCCCGCGCATCATCAACAACGTCGGATGCTTGCCGTTCAAGCGCTGCGCCAACCCCTCGGCATGAATCACCCCGCCGTTCCACCACAACGACGGACTGGCCGCCGCGTACTCGTCAAACGCATCCGGCCGGGTCATCAGGGTGTACAGCACCAACAAGCCGCCATAGGAATGCCCCCACAACAGCTGCCGCTTGGGCTTCTCTTCCAACCGCTGGTTGATCAGCGGGCGGATCTGCTGCGTGAGCAGGTCGAGAAACTGCTCCGCCCCACCACTGGCTACGTCGGTCAGTGGGTCGCGCTGGGCGCCCTCGCCTACTCGCGGCGTGTAGTCGAAGGTGCGCGCGTTGCGTTCGATGCGCAGCGGTGTGGCGTATCCCACCGCCACCAGCACCGGTGGCGTGGCGCTGTGGGACAGGCGGTTGAGCAGCGCCGTGTCCAGCGCCGCCATGGCGGCGTTGCCGTCCAGCAGGTAGGCGACCGGGTTGGCCGCGCTGACCTTGAGCGGGCGCCCCAGCCAGATGCGGTAGTGCCGCGCGCCGTCGGCGGAGTCCAGTTCCAGGGTGCTGAAGCTGTAGTCGCTGGCTTCACGCAACACCGGGGCGTCCATCAACTGGTCCGCTGCCGGTTTGGCGTGGACGAACGAGGTAAACAGCAGCGCCAGAAAAATCCCCCGACGCATCAGAACGACGCCGTCAGGCTGGTGAACAAGGTTCGGCCAGACTGGTTGTAAGTCGCCGCGCCCGCACCGTCGATATTGTTCACGCCCTGGGCATTGCCTTCGCGCCACAGGCGTTTGTCGAAGACGTTATCCACGCCGGCCGTGAGGCTGAGGTTCTTGCTGATGGCATAGGTGCCGCTCACGCCGGCAATCGCATACGGCGACAGCTGGTTGTTCGACGAGCCGGTCACACGATAGCCGTGGTAGTCGTATTTTTTCGGGGTCTGCTTGCCGTACCAGGCCACGTTCGCTTGCAGGGACAGGTCTTGCGTGGCCTGCCAGTCGAGCATCGAGTTGAGGGTGTACTTGGGCGTGACCGAGAGCACATCGCCGGTCTGTTTGTTTTTCGATTGCAGCATGTAGGTGAAGTTGTTGGTCCAGGTCAGCGATTCGGCCAACGGCAAGGTGAGGTTGCCTTCGAGCCCTTCGACCAGCGCCTTGGGCACGTTTTCCCACTGGAACACGTTGGCCCCGGCCGTGGTGCCCGTGCCGCCGGTGGCGGTGCCGACCGGGGTCAGGCCGGACTCGATCTTGTTCTTGTAGTCGTTGCGGAAATACGTCAGCCCCGCGACCACACCGTCGTTGCGGTACTCGATCCCCAGCTCCTTGTTGACGCTGGTTTCCGCTTCAAGGTCGGCGTTGCCTTGCAGGTAGCAGCTCTTGGTCGAGCCGTAGCAACCCTGGCCGTTGCTGTACAGCAGGTAGTTGGGGTTGAGCTGATAGAGGTTCGGCGCCTTGTACGAGCGGGCGATGCCGGCCTTCAGGGTCAGGGTGTCGGTGAGCACCTGGGACAGGTTCAGCGACGGGCTCCAGTTGTCGCCGACGATATCGTGGTGGTCCAGGCGCAGGCCGGGGGTCAGGCGCGTGCCGGGGCGCAGTTCGATGTTGTCTTCGGCAAACACCGAGAAGATCCGCGACGACGAGGTGCTGCTGCGGTTGCTGCTGGTCAGCCCGGCCACGCTGCCGCCGGCGGTGGTGGTCTGGGTATTGGCGCTCGGGTCATCGAGCTTGGACTCGACCCACTCGGTGCCCAGGGTCAGTACCTGGTCGAAACCCGCGTGCAGCGGCAGGCTGACTTCGCCGTGGGCAGTCAGGTCGCGCAGGGTGGTGGTGTAGAAATCGGTGTTGGCGAAGATGCCTTCGGTGCCGCCCGCGAGGCCTTCGTTGATGCGGCTGTTGCGGGTCTTTTCGTATTGCAGGTAGGCCAGGCTGCTGCCGAAATCCCATTCGCCCCGGTGGGTCAGCGCGTAGTGTTCGCGGTAGAGGATATTGGTCTCATGGCCAAGCATGCTTTTCACGCTGGCGTTGCTGTTGGTGTTCTGTGTGTCGCCGGTGTAGATGTTGCCCTGGCGGCTGAAACCGGCCTCCAGGTCGAGGGTTTGCTCGGGGGTCATTTTCCAGCTGAGCAGGCCGTTGACGTCCTTGTTGCGCACGCCTTCGCGGCCCGCTGGCAACGTGCCGATCTGGTTGCCGTAGCGGGTGGATTCGTGGCCGCTGTTGATGTCGGCGTCATCGGCATTGGTCTTGGCGATGTTGCCGTAGACGCGGTAGCTGAGGTTATCGGTGAGCGGGCCGTTGAGGCCGAAGTTCATGCGCTCGGTCTCGCCCTCTGCCTTGTGCTGGGCGAAGTTGTGGTAGATCGTCGCCGAGCCGTGGGTCTCAGTGCCGGGCTGCTTGGTGATGATGTTGACCACGCCACCCGCCGCGCCATTGCCGTAACGCGCGGCGGCCGGGCCACGGATGACTTCGATGCGTTCCACTTGATCGGCCGGCACCCAGTTGGTGTCGCCCCGGCTGTCACGCTCGCCGCGCCAGCCGTAGCGCACCGAGTTGCGGCTGCTCACCGGTTTGCCG
The DNA here is from genome assembly GCF_000346755.1 of Pseudomonas sp. CBZ-4. Taxonomy (GTDB): domain Bacteria; phylum Pseudomonadota; class Gammaproteobacteria; order Pseudomonadales; family Pseudomonadaceae; genus Aquipseudomonas. Next base: position 5,710 of record NZ_ANNV01000003.1, read on the forward strand.
TCCACCAGGATCAGGGTATTTTCCGGGCCCATGCCACGGATGTCGATCTGGCGGTTGTTGCCGCGCTGGCCGCTGCTGGAGTTACCGGTGAGGTTGACGCCGGGCATGGTGCGGATGATTTCCGACAGGTCATTGGGAGGCGGGCGCTTCTTGATGTCCTCGGCGGTGATGATCGACACGCCGGGCATCTGCTTGATCTCTTCCTGCGCGGTGCCCAACACGGTCTGGGTCGGCAGTTCCATCTGCGCGGGCGCCTCGGCCTCGGCGGCGAAACCGGCGACGGGCAACAGGCTGCAAATACTCACGGCAAGCAGGGACAAGCGGAACATGGGGCGATCTCCAAACGTCAACCCGACCGATAGCGGCGGGCCATCAAAGATCGCAGATGATAATCAGATGCAATAACGAGTAAAGAAACTTAACTTTCTAAACATTTGCCGCCGGCAGGCGCAGGTGCATGCGCAGGCCCTGGCTGCCGCAGGTGGCCCACAGCGCCCCGCCCTGCAATTCGATGGCACGGCGGGCGATGCTCAAGCCCAGGCCAAACCCGCTGCCGACGGTACCGTCCAGGCGCAGGTAGGCTTCGAAGATGCGCTCCAGGTCGGCCTCGGCCACCCCCGGCCCCTGGTCTTCGATCACCAGGCACCAGTTGTCGTCTTCACGCTGGCCGCTCAAACGGATCACGCCGTTGCGCGGCGAATGACGGATGGCGTTGCGCAGGATATTTTCCAGGGCCTGGGCGAAGCTGTTGAGGTGCACGTGCAGGAGGCAGGTGCTGTCCAGTTCACACACCAACGCGTCCAGCGGCCAGCCCGTTTCGAAGTGCGCATCTTGCACCAAGGCTTCCCACACCGAGGCCACCACCACCTCTTCGGCTTCAAGGCGCGGCTTTTCGGTGTCGAGCCAGGCCAGGTTGAGGGAGTCGTCCACCAGCCGGCGCATTTCCTCCACCTCGCGGGACAGGCGCTGCTGCAACTGCTCGGGCGGCAGGCCGCTGTCGCTGGCGATCTTCAAGCGGGCCAATGGCGTGCGGATTTCATGGGACAAGGTGCGCAGCAATTGGCGCTGCTGGTTGAGGCTCTGGCGCAGGCGCTCGGCCATGTGTTCGTAGGCGCGGGCCAACTCGCCCAATTCATCCGGGCGCCGGGTCACAGTGCTGCTGGCCAGCGGCGCCAGATCGCCCGAACTCAGCGCATTGGCGCGCTCACGCAGTTCATTCAGCGGCTGCACCAAGTGCCGGTACAGCAGCAAGCCCAGGCCCAGCGCCAACAGCACCGGCACCACACCGTGGGTGAACACGTGGGTCCACGGTGTGAGCCCCGGCGGCAGCAGGCGTTCGGGCAATTGCATCACCAGCCGGCCGCGTTCCGGGTGCTGGGGAAAGGCGATGCTGACGTAGGGCAGTTCATCGTCGAGGCGCTTGCTCATCGGCCAACCGAGCTTGCGCATAAAGGTCAGGTGGCTGACCTGCTCGGCATTCAGCGGCGTGGTGCCAAGGCTGTGCAGATAGTCATCCAGCACGGCGACCCAGGTGTGTTCGCGCTGCTGCAAGGCCAGGCGCCAGCGTTCTACGGCGTCGGCATCGCCAGTGGCCGCCACTTGTTCGGCCTCGGCGGCGTACGCGGCCAACGCGATGCGGTCCGGTGCTTCCAGAAAGTAGGTGTTGCGTTCTACCTGCAAGCCCCAGCTCCACACCAGCCACACCAGCAGCACGCAGAAGCCCACTTGCAGCAGCGCCATTTTCCACAGCAAGGGGTGGCGACGCTGCATCAGGCGCCTTCGCACATCAGCACGTAGCCTTGGTGACGCACAGCGTCGATGCGCAGGCCCTGCACGTCGATGGCCGCGAGTTTGCGCCGCAGGTTGCACACATGCACATCCAGGCCACGGTCCAGGCGGGTGTAGGGCCGATGCAGCACGTGTTGATAGAGGAAGGCCTTGGTCAGTGCTTCACCGCTGTGCTCGTGGAGGGTGCACAGCAGGCGGAATTCCGAGGACGTCAGCCCGGCCGCTACGCCGTTGAAGCTGACGTCACGCTCATAGCTGTCGAACTTCAATGCGAACGGACGCGCCAGCAGCTGCGGCGTACGTGTCCCGCAATCGATCGCCACGCGGCGCAGCAAGGCATCGATGCGCACGTCGAGTTCGGCCAGGCTGAAGGGCTTGGGCAGGTAATCATCCGCGCCCTGGCTGAAGCCGGTGATGCGGTCCTGCTCGGCGCCCAGGGCCGACATGAGGATCACCGGCGTACCGCGCTCGTGGCGCAGGCGCGCGAGGATATTCAGGCCGCTTTCGTTGGGTAGCATGATGTCCAGCAGGATCAGCTCCACGGGTGAATGAAGGGCCATGTCCAGGCCTTGGTCGCCGCGATGGGCGCTGTTCAAGGCGAAGCCACGGCGGCTGAGGTGGTTGCTGAGGTGGGTGCACAGTTCGACGTCATCCTCGATGATGAGGATGCGTGGGGTGGGCGGCGGAGGGGCTAGATGATAAGTATTCACAATTACGGCAGTTTCGCATTCGATGAAACATTTCGCAATGTTCACTGAATATGCCGCATTTCAAGTGTGAGAGCTGGCTTGTGTGGGAGCTGGCTTGCCTGCGATGGCGGTGTGTCGGTCGGGGTACATATCCGTTATTTAGGTAACGGCGGCTTATGGTTCCGCCCTTACGGCGGCTCACTTTTGGAAAGAGCCCAAAAGTAAGCAAAAGGCTCTTGCCGGTATGACTCACCCACATGGGTTACAAATCAGTT
>NZ_ANNV01000004.1 GCF_000346755.1 Pseudomonas sp. CBZ-4
GGGGTGTCTAGCTGTCAGAATTGACAGTGCCGACGAAAGGCCGCAGACCCGACTGACCATCCATACTTTTTCTCACATTTTTTTCACGTTTTATTCACATCAACAGTCGTAGTGTGAAGCCTCATCCGTTACAAATGTTGCATATCAAGCCCGCCGCCCCAGCGGGCTTTTTTTTGCCTCGGATTTGCTTTAACGCGATGCCTTCGCCGCCGGCGCCGCCGCTTGTTCGCGAATCGCGCGCTGGATATCCAGCACCCGCGCCAACGCGGTTTCCGCCTCAGGGCTCTGCTGTGGCACGCGAATCGCCGCCGACACCAGGGTGATCAACTTGGCCATCACCTCGGCATCCGTCGCCGGACGGCCCAGGCTCATGGAGTTCATCAGCAGGCGCAGCTCAGTGCCGGCCATCACCCCGGAAATCGCCTTGAGGGCAAACTGTAGGCGCACACCCAGCTCGTTGCGCGGCAAGTCCGGCAGGGCCAGGGCGAAGGCTTCGAAGAAACGCTGGAACACCGGTTGATAATGCACCTTGAGGTATTCCTGAATGAACGGCGAGGTGTCGCTGTAGACGCGGCCGAGGAAACGGATGAAGGAACGCCCTTCCCCGCTTGCCGGGTCGCTGCGCTCCAGGCCCATGGCCGGGGCGAACAGCACGCCAAGCAAGGTGTCGCAGTCGAGGGGGCCGTCGGATTCGGCTTCACACCGTGCCAGCAATTCCAGGCGCTGCTCGTTGAGCGGTTCCAGGCGCTGCATCAGCAGGGTTTTCATCAGGGAATCCTTGTCCCCGAAGTGGTAGTTCACCGCGGCCAGGTTGACCTGGGCTCGCTCGGTAATCTGCCGCAACAAAACCGCGTCGTATCCGTACTTGATGAAGAGGGCCTCAGTCGCATCCAGCAATCGAGTTTTGGTAACGTTCGGAGCACTGAGTTTCTTCGCGACCATAAGAGTTCCACGGCGGAAATATTGTTTTAAAAAATAATTTGATTTTTTATACCGGGGCGGCTGGCCGAAAGCAAGTAGTGACACACCGCCATATCATCCAAAGCCCTTGTGGATAGGCGTATGACGGCTAGTCAGAGGGTTTTTCCTGGCCCCGAATGCCCTCCAGATGAATCGTTTCAAGGGGTAAAAACGCTCTACATCGACGGCTGGCGGAGCAGGTTGAACGCAGTTACTATTCAAACAATATTTTAAAAACAAGAACTAAAACCAGTCCGTGACGCGCACCAGGCAGCTCCCGAACTTGTTACAAAGCTTTACCGGGGGCATGGCGGCAGCGGCGAGACTGAAGGCGTAGTCATGATGACAGATACCCCCGCGCACCCAGGCTTGATCTCCCTGCAAGGCATCGGCAAGCGCTATCAGCTAGCCGGGCAACACCTGTCCATTCTCAATGACGTCAGCCTGGCCATCGCCCGTGGCGACAGCTGCGGCATCCTCGGTGCCTCCGGTTCCGGCAAAAGCACCCTGCTCAATATCCTCGGCCTGCTGGACTTGCCCAACTGCGGCCAGTACCACTTTGCCGGGCACGATATCTTCAGCGCCAGCCCCGATGAGCTGGCGGCGATCCGCAACCAGCAGATCGGCTTTGTGTTCCAGAGCTTCAACCTGCTGCCGCGCCTCAGTGCGCTGGACAACGTGGCCCTGCCCCTGAGTTATCGCGGCATCTCGCGCCACGAATCGGTGGAGCAAGCCCTGCGCATGCTCGAACAGGTCGGCCTGGCCGAACGCGCCCACCACCGCCCCGCCGACCTCTCCGGCGGCCAGCGCCAACGCGTCGCCATCGCCCGTGCGCTGGTGGGCAACCCCTCGGTGATCCTTGCCGACGAACCCACCGGCAACCTCGACAGCAACACCGCCCAGGACATCATGGACCTGCTCCTGGCCCTCAACCGCGACCAGCATGTGACCCTGATCATCGTCACCCACGACGCGCAGATCGCCGCGCGCCTGGGCCGCCAGATCCTCGTGCGCAACGGCACGGTGCAAGAGGCCCCGCGCCCATGAGCCTGCGGGTCGAGCAGAGCCTGAGCCAATTGCTGCATGAAGCGTTCGTCAGCCTGCGCACCCTGGGCAAGCGCTCGATGCTGGCGCTGCTGGGCATCGTTATCGGCAGCTCCTCGGTGGTGGCGCTGATCAATATCGGCCACAACGCGGCAGTGGACGCGGCCCTGATCTTCAAGGACATGGGCACCGACACCCTGGTCGCGCAGTTCCCCACCAAGCCCGGCAGCAGCAGCCCCATGCTTGCGCGCCTGGACCTCGACACCGTGCGCCAGGCCGTGCCGGGCATCGCCCATATCGGCGCGCTCAGCCTGTTCAGCGGGCCCGTGGTATTCCATGGCCGCACCACCAACGCCAATATCGTTGGCAGCACGCCAGACATCCAGGGCGCCATGCGCCTGAGCCTGCGCGAAGGTCGCTTCCTGTCGGACTTTGACGCCAACGAAACCTTCGCCGTGATCGGCGGCCAGCTCGCCCAGGCCCTGAGCACGCCCGGCGACCCGCTGAAACTAGGCGAGCGGCTGCGCATCAACGACTACCTGTTCCTCATCGTCGGCATCCTGCACAGCCAGCCCCGCGCGCTGCTGATGCCGGTGCAAGGCGATGAATCGTTGTTTATCCCCGCCGACGGCATGCAACGCATCTACGCCAACCCGCAGATCGGCAACGTGGTGATCCGCGCCGCCCCCGACCAGGACATGGAGGCCATGGCTAAAGCCGCCAGCGCCGTCCTGCAACGTCAACTCACCGACCACAGCGTGGACATCCAGGTGCCCCAGCAAATGATCGATGGCATGACCCGGCAAAGCCGCACCTTCGCCTACCTGCTGCTGGCCCTCGGCGCGATCTCCCTGGTGGGCGGCGGCGTCGGCGTGATGAACGTGATGCTGATGAACGTCTCGGAGCGGCGCCGCGAGATCGGCATCCGCATGGCCCTTGGCGCGCGCCAGCGGGATATCCGCAACCTGTTCCTGCTCGAAGCCGTGACCCTCACCGCTGTGGGCGCAGCCTGCGGCGCGGTACTCGGCATGACCGCCGCCTGGCTCTACGCCTGGCTCTCAGGCTGGGCGTTCACCCTCGCCGCTGCCGCCCTGCCCCTCGGGGTCGGCAGCACGTTGCTGGTGGGGCTGTTCTTCGGCATCTACCCGGCGGTCTCGGCGTCCCGGTTGCAGCCGGTGGAGGCCTTGCGCGATGAATAAAGGCCTGCTGTTCCTGGCGTTGCTGAGCCTGCCGTGCGCAGCCGCCGACATCGTGATCAACCCTTCGGCACCCAGCAGCAGCCGCAGTGTCTCGCTGAACGCCCAGGTCACCAGCGTGACCCTCGGCGACGCGGTGTACCTGGGCCTGCGCAACAACCCGGCGATCCGCAGCGCGTACCTGCAACGGGTGGCGCAGAAGTTCGACCTGCGCGTGGCCGAAGACGCCTTCAACCCCAAGCTCACCCTCAACAGCTACTACCGCAGTACCCGTGGCAGCGCCGACAACGCACGCAACGCCAACCTCGCGCCGGCCACCAGCCTGCTCGGCGAATACGGCACGCGACTGAGCATGGGCTGGACCCAACAACTGAACACCGCCGACCGTGCCGGCCGCTACCGCAGCGACGGCCTCGACCTGGCGATCATCCAGCCACTGATGCGCGGCGCCGGCTGGGACGCCACCACCGCGCCGCTGCGCCTGTCGCGCCTGTCGGAACAGGCCAACCGCCTCAACCTCAAGGCCACCGTGGCGCAAACCATCAGCCAGATCATCGCCACCTACCGCGAACTACTGCGCGCCCAGGAACAACTGGGCATCGTGCAAGACGCCCTGAAACGCTCCGGCACCTTGCTGGAGGTGAACAAGGCGCTGATCGCCGCCGGGCGCATGGCCGAGTTTGAAATCGTGCAGACCGAAGCCGATATCGCCACCCAACAACTGGGCGTCGAAGAAGCGCAGAACCAGCTCGACAGCAGCCGCCTGGCTCTGCTGCGCCTGCTCGCGCTGGACCTGTCCACGCCGATTCGCGCCACCGAAGCCCTGGAGGCCAAGCCCATGCAGATCGACAAACGCCAAGCCTTCAACCTCGCGCAGAACCAGCAGCCGGAATACCTCGCCGCCCTGCTCGGCAGCCAGCAGGCCGACCTCAACCTGGTGATCGCCAAGGACTCCGGGCGCTGGCAAGTGGACCTGGTGGCCGGTGCGAACCAGCTGCGCGACACCTACAACAATGACAACGGCAGCGGCAACAACCGCACCTGGGACAGCTACGCCGGCGTGCAGGTGCAGATCCCCATCGGCGACATCAGCACGCGCCAGGCCGAAGTGCGTGCGCGGGTGAATGTGCAGGACCAGGAGATCCGCATCACCGACGCGCGCCAGGAACTGGAACGCAACGTCAACGACGTGGTGCGCGACCTCGGCACGCGCTGGCGCCAATATGAAATTTCCCAGCGCGCCGTGGAACTGTCGCGGCGCAAGATCGACATCGAACGGGAAAAGCTCAGCGCCGGGCGCTCCACCAACTTCCAGGTGCTGAGTTTCGAGAGCGATTTGCGCAATGCCGAAAACGCCCAGCTCAACGCGCTGATCGCTTATCTGAACGCCCAGACCCAACTCGACTTGACCCTGGGCATGACGCTGGAAAGCTGGGAAATCGCCCTCAATGACTACTAATCGCAAACGCCTGATCGGTGCGCTGTTGATCCTGCTGGTGGCCGTCGCCGGGTTCGCCCTGCGCAGCCCGGCCCAAAGCCCCGTCGCCACCGAACAGTGGCTGGCGGTGCAGCCCGATGCGCTGGTGCACCAGATCGGCCTGGTAGGCAAGATCGAGCCCGACACCACCATCACCCTCACCGCGCCGTTCGACGGCAACGTGCAGGCCAACCTGGTGGAGCAAGGCCAGCGGGTCGAGGCCGGCCAGGTGCTGCTGCGCATGGACCCGGCCACCCTTGAAGTGCAACTGCGCGACGCCCTGTCCGCCCAGCTCAAGGCGCGGCGCACCGTGCAAGAGATGCAGGACTGGGACAACGGCCCCGCCGTCAGCCGCGCCCGCCGCAGCCTGCGCACCGCCGAGATGAGCGCCGGCAACACCCAGCGCAAGCTCACCGAAAGCGAAAACCTGTTCCAGCGCGGCATCATCCCGCGCAACGAACTGGACGACCTCAGGCAGCAGACCCAACAGCAACAGCTGGACCTCGCCTCGGCGCGCGGCGAACTGCAACAGGCTATCGGCCAAGGCAAGGGCGAATACCGGCAGATCGCCGAGATGGAACTGACCAACGCCACAGTCAAATACGAGGCCCTGCGCCAACTGCTGGACGGCCGCGAGGTCAAGGCGCCGTTCTCCGGCATCGTCGTCCCGCCCCCCGGCGCCAACACCCCGCAAGCAGGCGCCAGCAACGTCCCGGTGCAGGCGGGCAGCAAGGTCAGCCAGGGTCAGGTGCTGTTTGGCCTGGCCAATATCGAGCGGCTGAAAATCGTCACCAAGGTCTCGGAGCTGGACATCAACCGACTGCATCAGGGCCAGGCGGTGGAAGTGCTGGGGGACGGCTTTGATGGCGAGCGGCTCAGCGGTTCGGTGAGTGTGGTCAGCGGCTTGGCGGTGGCCAGCGACGGCCAGGGCAGTGCGCAGTTTCCAGTGACGCTGTCGATTCCCCAACTGACGCCGCAGCAGTTGCAGCGGGTGCGGCTGGGGATGAGCGCGCGGCTGACCATTGTCACCTACAACAATGCGCAGGCGATGGTGGTGCCGGCGCAAGCCATCAGCGCTGGCGAGGTGGAGTATCGCGAGGCGATGGACAAACCGGTGCAGCGGGTCAAGGTCACGACCGGGCAAGCGACAGCGCAAGGCGTCGAAGTGTTTGGCCTCAAACCCGGGTTTGTGAAGGTCGGCAGCTGAAACACCGATCAATTGTGGGAGCTGGCTTGCCTGCGATAGCGGTGGGTCAGCTGAGCATGGATTGACTGACAGACCGCTATCGCAGGCAAGCCAGCTCCCACATTTAGATATTTGCCAACTTGGCGGCCAGCGCTTTGGCTTGCAGTGCCACGTCCGTCACCGCCGTGCTCTCCCACCACAACCCGCGCAACGGCGGGCCCATGGCAAACAACCGCTGGCTGACCCGCCCCTGCGCATCCACCACCGCTCCACTGGTATCAGCGGCAATCCCCAGCGCCAGCGGCCCGGGCTGGATCAGCCCGCGCTTGAGCAGTTGCTGCGGCAATGGCCGGGCTACGCGGCGCCAGTCGTATTCGATGCCGCTGGAGTTGATCAGCGCCGCTCCCGAAACAGGCGTGATCGACTGCTCACCGCGATATCGCACACGAATGTTCACGCCTTGCGCCGACGGTTCCAAGCCTTTGTAGGAGGCCGCCCGAATCCGCAACCGCCCCGCTTCATGCAACCGCGCCACCAACTGCGCGCTCAACGGCGGTGAGCGGTGGTGATGGCTTTCCCACCACGGCCGTACGTGGCGCACAAACTGACGTTTCTCCCTCTCGCTGGCCTGGCTCCACAGGCGGCCGATATGCGCGCGCACGGTGTCCAGCGGCGCCTGCCAGTCAATGCCCTGCGCCTGCGCGATGCGGCATTGGCGACGCACTTCGCGCAGCAGTTGCCGAGGGCTGCGCACGTTGTGGTCCTCGGCAAGAAAATCCACCCAGCCCGGCGGCTGCCGACGCACATGGGGCAGCAGACCGTGCCGTGAAAAAATCTCGATAGGCCCACGATGGCCGGCCTGTTCCAGCGAGACCACGGCATCGACCATGGTCAGCCCGGAACCGATGATCAGCACCGTGGCCTGCGGGTCAATCTGCGTCATGGCCTGCACGTCCCAGGGATCGACCGCCGCTGCGTTCAAGCCGCTGGATTCAGTCTGTGGCGTGCGCGCCGCCGGGAACATGCCGGTGGCCAATACCGCAAAGGCCCCGCGCAATGGCTGGCCATCCGCGAGGGTCAGCAACGCGCCGTCGTCCTCCACTTGCAGATCCACGACTTCGCCGCGCACATGCTCGACAGTGGACGCCGACAACGCCTTGGCCTCCGCCAGTCGCTGCTGCGCATACAGGCCAAAAATCCCCCGCGGCGGGAACAGTTCGCTGATCGGCACATGCTGCTGGTCCGACTCCGGCCAGCCGCCGGCGCCGATGTAGGCGGTGAGCCATTCGGTCAGGTCGTCGGCGTTGTCCGGGTCGACGCTCATGCGTGCGGCGTTGCCGTTCAACGTGTGGCCCAGCTCGACCGCGCTGTAGGCCTCGCCCCGGCCCAGCTCGGCGCGTGGTTCGATCACCAGGATCTGCCGCGTGCCCGACAACCGCAGCAGCTGCACCGCGAGCATCGTGCCGCTTAGCCCGCCACCGATGATCAGCACATCAGCGTTGCGGATGGATTCAGTCATGCCTGTTCGCCTTTACTGTTTACCCAGGTAAATGTCATGCAAATCGCCCCGCGCCAACAGCTCGGCGGCGCTGCCACTCAAGGCCACGCGGCCAGTATCCAGCACGTAGCCGTGGGACGCATAGGCCAGCGCGACGTTGATGTTCTGCTCGGCGATCAGGAAACTCACCTGCTGTTCGCGATTGAGCTGGGCGATGATCGCAAAGATCTCCTGCACGATCATAGGCGCCAAACCCATCGACGGCTCATCGAGCAGTACCAAAGTAGGACGGGTCATCAGCGCGCGGCCGAGGGCGACCATCTGCTGCTCGCCGCCCGAGGTGAGCCCGGCGCGGGTGTGGCGCTTGGTCTTGAGCCGCGGGAACCAGCTGTAAATGCGCTCCAGGTCGTGCTCCATGGCCTTGCGGCTCAGGCGCCGCACAAAGCCGCCGCTGCGCAGGTTGTCTTCCACCGTCAGTTGGCCGAACACATGGCGACCTTCCAGCACGTGGACCATGCCCTGGCGCACGCGCTGGCTGGGGTCGACCCCGGCCAGGTCGCGCCCGGCATACTCGATGCGCCCACGGCTGACCTCGGCCCGCTCGGCGCGCACCAGCCCGGAGATCGCCTTGAGCGTGGTGCTCTTGCCGGCGCCATTGGCGCCGAGCAAGGCGACGATGGCGCCCTTGGGCACCTGTAGCGAAACCCCGGCCACCGCCAGGATCGCGCCGTCGTAGATCACTTCGATGTCGTTGACCGTCAGCAGCGACGGGCTGACGGATTCAGCGGCGGGCTGGCTCATGGTTTATTCGTCCCCGGTGCAGGTGCGCGGCGTCAGGCCTTTTTCCTTGGCGAAGGCCGCGGATTTTTCATCGATCAGCGGGCGCAACAACGCGCGGTCGGCGGCGATCCACTCGCTGACCAGCGTCCAGTTGGCGCCGTCCCATTGCTGCACGCGCGCCGAGCCGCCGCCTTCGTGGTCGCGGCACGACAGCTTGAGGTTTTGCATCAGGCCCAGGTAGCCCATGTCCTTGAGGCGCGCGTCGTCGATGTTCAGGTGTTCCAGGCCCCAGCGGCCTTCTTCGCCATTGAGCGGGCGCTTGCCGAACTTGGCCTGGCCGGTGCGGATCGCTTCCACCGCGACGGCGGCGTTTACCAGGCCGGAGTTGTAGTAGACGCTGCCGAAGTTTTTCAGGTCCTTGAGGTCGCTGTGGCCCTTGTCGAGGATGGATTGCTTGAGGCGTTTGTGGATCTCGAAGTCCGCGCCGGCCGGGTATGGCGTCAGCGCCAGGTAGCCCTTGGCGGCGGCACCGGCGGGCAGCACGTCTTCGCTGGAACTGGCCCAGATGTCGCCGATGATGTGGTCCACCGGGAAGCCAAAGCGCGCGGCGGTCTTCACCGCAACGGGGGTCGATACGCCCCAGGTGCGCAGGAACACCCAGTCCGGGTTGGCCTGGCGCACCTGGCGCCACTGTGCCGATTGCTCGTTGCCCGGATCGGCCACCGGAATCTGGATATTTTCAAAGCCGTATTTTTCCGCCAGCAACTTCAACGGGCCGAGGGTTTCGCGACCGTAGGCCGAGTCGTGGTAGACCGTGGCGATCTTCTTGCCCTTGAGCTTGTCGAACCCGCCCTCTCGCTGGGCGATGTAGTTCACCAGGGTCGAGGCCTCGCTGTAGAAGGTCAGCATCACCGGGAAGTTGTACGGGAATACCGTGCCGTCGGTGGCTTCGGTGCGCCCGTAACCGAGGGTGATCAGCGGGATCTTGTCCACTTCCGCACGCTCGCTCAGGGCATACGCCGCCGGTGCGCCGTTGGGCTGGTACACCGCGACCGGCGCGCCGTCCAGGCCATTCTTGAAGCGCTCGTAGCACTCGATGCCCTTCTCCGCCGTCCACTCGGTCTCGCACTCCTGCCACACCAACTTGACGCCGTTGATGCCGCCTTCGACTTCGTTGATATAGCGCAGGTAGTCGATCATCCCGGCCCACACCTGCACGCCGCTGGAGGCATAGGCGCCAACGCGGTAGGTGGCCAGGGGAATGAATTGCTGGTCCGGCGAGGCGATTGCCTGAGGCACAGCACCGGCCAGGGTGGCCAGCGCAAACGCAGCGCCGACCAGGGAACGTTTCAAGGATGCACGCATGGAAGATTCTCTTGGGAAGTTAGAAACGCAGCGGCCACTGCCGCACACGGTCACGCAGGTTGTGCAACAGGCGGATCAAGCCCTCGGGTTCCTTGATCAGGAACACGATGATCAACACGCCAAAGATGATTTTCTGCAGGTTCTGCAACTGCCCCGCATCCACCGAGCCGCCGAACAACGCCTGCCCGGCATGGCTGAGGAAAATCGGCAGCACACTGATAAACGCCGCACCGACGAAGTTGCCGGCGATGCTGCCCATGCCACCGATAATGATGATGAACAGGATCTGGAATGAGCGATTGATATCAAAGCTGCTGGTGCTGGCCGTGCCCAGGTAGGCAAAGGCCCACAACGCGCCGGCGATGCCTAAGTAGAACGAGCTGACCGCAAACGCCAGGCGCTTGTAGCGCACCACCGGAATGCCGACCACGGCGGCGGCGGTGTCCATGTCGCGGATCGCCATCCAGTTGCGCCCCACCTGGCTGCGCACCAGGTTGATCGCGGTCCAGGTCAGCAGCAGCACCGTGACCAGCGTCAGCAGGTAGCGGCCCAGCGGGGTGTTGAGGTCATGGCCGAACAGCGCGAGCTTGGGCGCGGAGATGGTCCCGGACGAGCCGTAGTTGTAGAACCAGGGGAATTTGACGAACAGCCATTCCAAAAAGAACTGCGCGGCCAACGTGGTGACCATCAGGTAAAAGCCCTTGATCCGCGAGCTGGGCAAGCCGAACAGCAACCCGACCAGCGCGCTGATGATCCCGCCGCCGAGCAGTGCCACCGGCAAGCCCAGCTCCGGCAGGCGCAGCAAAAACCCATAGGTGGCAAACGCGCCGACGGCCATGAACCCGGCCGCGCCCACCGAGGTTTGCCCGGTGTAGCCGGTCAACAGGTTCAGACCCAGCCCGGCCAGGGACAGCACCAGGAACGGGATCAAAATCGCGTTCAGCCAATAGTCATTGCCCCACAGCGGCACCACGACAAACCCCAGCGCCAACAGGCCAAGGAGGCCCCACGGGATGCGCCGCTGGATCAGCAACAAGGGCGCGGTTTCTTGTGCAACAGGAATCGACATGGTTTCAGACTCGCTCGATGGCACGCTCGCCGAACAGGCCGGCGGGACGGATATACAGGAAGGCCAGGGCCAATACGTAGGCGAACCACGGCGTGATGCCGCCGCCGATCAGCGGGCCGATATACACCTCGGCGAGGTTCTCGGCCGCGCCGACAATCAGCCCGCCGACAATCGCCCCGCCAATCGAGGTAAAGCCGCCGATGATCAGCACCGGCAAGGCCTTGAGCACCACCAGCGACAGCGAGAACTGCACGCCCTGGCGCGCGCCCCACAGCAGCCCGGCGACCAGCCCGACAATCCCGGCCACCGCCCAGACGATCTGCCAGATGCGGTTGAGGTTGATCCCGATGGACAGCGCCGCCGTGGTGTCATCCGCCACCGCGCGCAGCGACACACCGATGCGGGTCTTGTTGAACAGCAGCGCCAGCACCGTCACCAGCACCACTGCCGCCGCTGCGGCGATCAGGTCGAACTGGCTGAGCATCAGCGGACCGACAAACAGCGGCACGTCGTCGATGCCCAAATCCAGCGCGCGCACCTGCGAGCCCATCAGGCCTTGGGCGAGGCCTTCGATGATGAACGACAGGCCCAGCGTGGCCATGAACAAGGTGATCTGCGAACGGTTGACCAAGGGCCGCAGCACCAGGCGTTCGATCAGCAGTGCGCCGACGATCATCACGAGCACCGTCAGCAACAACGCCAGGGCAAACGGCACGCCCTGATCGTGCAGGCTGACGAAGGTCAGCGCGGCGAACAGCAACATCGCGCCCTGGGCAAAGTTGAACACGCCGCTGGCCTTGTAGATCAGCACAAAGCCGATAGCGACCAGCGAGTACATGGTGCCGGCGAGCAGGCCGCCGAGCAGGGTTTCGAAGAAGAAGGTCATCAGTGCGCCACTCCCAGGTAGGCCGCGATCACGTCGGGATTGGCTTGCACTTCGGCAGGCGTGCCGTCGCCGACCTTGCGCCCGTAGTCGAGCACCACCACGTGGTGGGACAGGCCCATGACCACGCCGATGTCGTGTTCGATCAACACCACGGTGGTGCCCAGGTCGCGGTTGACGTCGGCGACGAAGCGCGCCATGTCCTGTTTTTCCTCGGCGTTCATCCCGGCCATGGGTTCATCGAGCAACAGCAGGCTGGGCCCGGCGATCAAGGCGCGGCCCAACTCCACGCGTTTTTGCAGGCCGTAGGACAGGTTGCCCACCAGCACATCGCGGTGCGCTTGCAGCTCCAGAAATTCGAGAATGCCTTGGGCCCGCACGCGGAAGGCGTCGGCCTCGCGGCGCGCGCGGGGCAAGCCGAGGGCGTGTTCGAGAAAGCTGCTGCGCTGATGCCGCGACAGACCGGTGAGGATGTTGTCGAGCACGCTCATCTTCTTGAACAGCGCGTTGTTCTGGAACGTGCGGCCGATGCCCCGGCGCGCTGCGCCCAGTGGGTCGATGCGGTGGAAGTGCTGGTCTTCGAAGACGATCTCGCCGGCGTCGAAGCGGTACACGCCGTTGAGCACATTGAGCAACGAACTCTTGCCCGCACCGTTGGGCCCGATCAGCGCGCAGATCTCGCCGCGCGCGACGTCGAAGGACAAGGCATTGATCGCCTTGACCCCCTTGAACGACAGCGAGATATCCCGCACCTGGAGAATGGCTTGGCTCATGCGATGTCCCGTTTGAATTCGGCCAGCCACACGGGTGATGAGGTGGCTTTGAGGGGTTGCCAGATATAAGCCAGGCGTTGGAAGCCGAGCAGTTTGCGCACGCGGTTTTTCAGCAGGCGCCGCAGGCCGCTTTGCGGGTGGGCGATGGCCCAGTCGCACAGGCGTCGGCGCCAGGTGCCGTGGGGGGCGAGGCGGCTTTCGATTTCAGCGGCCAGGTGTTGCAGGCGTTCGGCAGACAACAGCAAGCCGGTGGGCGCGACTTCACGGCGATCGCGCTGCGCCGAGGCCAGGCTTTCCGGGAAGGCCAGGCCGTGGCCGGTGTTGAGCCATTGCTCCAGCAGCACCGCCAGGCCGCCCTGCCAGTGGGTGCCCTCTTCGCTCCACAAGGCAGTTTCGCCAGAGGGTTGCCACCAGCGGGCGAGGTGTTGCGCGGGATCGGTCGGGCCGAGCAGTTGCACGAAGTCCACCCGATTGGCGGACGCCCAGTGCCTGTTCTGCCGACCTTGCACATAAGAATGGCTGGGGCGGATGCGCCATAGATGGTGCTGCACTGCTTCCGGCTCCAGGTCATCGGCCAGGGTCAGTACCTGCCCACCAACGGATTGGGCGGCCAGGGCCAACAGCAACAGGTTTGGCTCAAACGCACCGCTCAAGGCCAAGCGCGACTGCTCGCTGAAGCCCTGCTGGCGCAAGCCATCGGCCAGGCGCTCGACGTCACGCAAGACGTCGATCCAGCGCCACGCATACCACTGGCCCTGGCGCTTGTGGCGCAGGGCGGTGTGCAGCGGGGTGATCTGCGCCCAGTGGTGCAGTTGCTCCAAAGCCTTGGGTAGATTGCCGAGCAGTTCGGCGGGCCATTCCACGGCCAGCGGGCGTTTTAGTTCGTGCACGCTCATAGGGGTAATGCTCCTATTGGTGGGGTGTGCGTGCGGTGGTCCGCTGGCCGAGAAAGATCAAACAATGAAGATCAAATGTGGGAGCTGGCTTGCCTGCGATGGCGGTGGGTCAGCTGATCATTTTTCAACTGACCGTCCGCTATCGCAGGCAAGCCAGCTCCCACATTTGATCCAGGTGTTTCTGTTAGAGGGTGGTGGCCTTGAGATCGCGGTAGCTGGCGCCGGGGTGGTTGGCGCCCAACCGCGCACCGTCACCAAACAGCTTCTCGCGCAACGTGCCCTGGGCGTACTCGGTCTTGTACACACCGCGCTTCTGCAACTCCGGCACCAGCAACTCCACGGCGTCGACAAAAGTCTCGTGGGTCAGTGCGTACGCCAGGTTGAAGCCGTCCACGTCGGTGTCTTCGACCCACTCCTGCAACAGGTCGGCCACGGTCTCAGGGCCGCCGACAAACAACGGACCAAAGCCACCAATACCCACCCAATCCGCCAGCTCATTGGGCGTCCACACTTTGTTCGGATCGGCCGTGGAGAACGCTTCCACTGCCGACTGAATCGCATTGGTGTGCACATGCTTGAGCGGTTCATCCGGCTTGAACTGGCTGAAATCAATACCGGTCCAGCCGGAGATCAACGCCATCGCGCCTTCGTAGCTGACGTAGGATTTGTATTCGTCGAACTTGGCCTTGGCCTTCGCATCGGTCTCGCCGACGATCACCGTCTGCAAGTTGAAGATCAGGATCTTCTTCGGATCGCGGCCGGCCTCGGCCGCACGGCGGCGGATGTCGGCGACGGTTTTTTTCAGCAGGACCTTGGACGGCGCGGCGACGAACACGCACTCGGCCTGCTCGGCGGCAAACTGCTTGCCACGGCTGGACGCACCCGCCTGGTACAGCACCGGCGTACGTTGCGGCGATGGCTCGCACAGGTGAATGCCGGGCACCTGGAAGTGTTTGCCGACGTGGCGGATCTCGTGGATCTTGCTCGGGTCGCTGAAAATCCGCCGCTCACGGTCGCGCAGCACGGCGCCCTCTTCCCAACTGCCTTCCCAGAGTTTGTAGCAGACCTCCAGGTATTCCTCGGCGTAGTCATAACGCGCGTCGTGTTCGGTCTGGGCTTTCTGGCCGAGGTTCTTTGCGCCGCTTTCCAGGTAGGAGGTGACGATGTTCCAGCCGATGCGGCCCTTGGTCAGGTGATCCAGGGTCGATAGGCGGCGGGCAAACGGATAAGGGTGTTCAAACGACAGCGATGCCGTCAGGCCAAACCCCAGGTGTTCGGTGACCAGGGCCATCGGCGCGATCAGCGACAGCGGGTCGTTGACCGGCACCTGGGTGGCCTGGCGAATGGCGGCGTCGCCGTTGCCGTTGTACACGTCGTAGATGCCCAGCACGTCGGCGATGAACAGGCCGTCGAACTTGCCACGCTCAAGAATCCTGGCCAGGTCGGTCCAGTATTCCAGGTCCTTGTACTGCCACGAACGGTCGCGCGGGTGCGCCCACAGGCCGGGGGATTGGTGGCCGACGCAGTTCATGTCGAAGGCATTCAAGCGGATTTCACGGGCCATCACAGCACTCCGTTGAGGTGGTAGTTGCCGACGATCTGGTACTTGGCGCGCAGCGGATCATCCAGGGTCGAGGGCAGCGCGGTGCGTTGGCCGGTGAGTTCGAATTCGGCGTTGCTCGCCGCGATCAGGGCTTCGGCAGCGGCGATCTGCGCTTCGGTGGCGGCCACCGGGCTGGGATGGGTTACGGCGCGTTCCTGCAGGGCGGCGGCCACGTCGACGCGGATCTGCAAGTCGCCGAAGCGGCTGATCACGTAGGGGTCGGTGCTGGTTTCGACATGGCGGCGGGTGCTGTCCAGCAGTTGGCGGGCAAGGTTCAGGGCGGTCATGGTTGCAGTTCCTCAGTTCCAGGCGTGGCGCGCGGGCTTCACGCCGTTGAGCACGAAGTTGCCGATCAGGTGGTACTTCCAGCGCGCCGGGTCGTGCAGGGTGTGGGTGCGGGCGTTACGCCAGAAGCGGTCGAGGTTGTGCTTGGCGGTGACCGAACGGGTGCCGGCCAGTTCGAACAGTTTGCTGCTGGCGAGCAAGGCGGTTTCGGCGGACAGCACCTTGGCCTGGGCGACGACCAGTGAGGCGTGGGCGACGCTGTCTTCGCTCGGTTCGGCGAGGGCGCGGTCCACGGCTTCGCCGGCTTTGGCGAGGATGGCTTCAGTGCCGTGCACGCGCCATTGCAGGTCACCGATGGCGGCGATGGTGAACGGGTCTTGCCAGCCATGCTCCTACTGGCTGTCGATCCACGGGCGCGCTTGGCGGGCATGGATTTTCGCTTGCTCAAGTGCGCCCAAGGCGATGCCGGTATCGACGGCCGCCTGGATAATCTGCGAAATCGGGCCGTTGGCCGTGGGTTGGTCGAAGGCCAAGTGGGCCGGGATCACAGCACTGCGCGGTAGGGTGACGCCATCGAGGGTCACGCCGCCGCTGGCGGTGGTGCGCTGGCCGAAGCCGTCCCAGCTGTCGATCACGTTCAAGCCTTGGGCATCGCGCTCGATAAACGCGATAAAGGCCTGATCCTTTTCGTTGTTGCCGACGGTGGGCACGATATGGGCGAACAACGCCCCGGTGCAGTAGAACTTCTCGCCATTGATTTGCGCGGTGTCGCCGTGGAAACGGATCTGCGTGTCGAAGGTGCCGGCGTTCTTGCTCTTGGCTTCGGAGAACGCATTGCCGAAACGGTAGCCAGCCAGGACCTTGCCGAAGTAGTGACGTTTTTGTTCCTCGGTGGCGGTTTGCAGCAGGATGTCCACCACGCCCAGGTGGTTCTGCGGAATCTGCCCCAGGGACGGGTCGGCAGCGGAGATCAACTTGATCACCTCGGCCACGGTCACATAGGACACCTCGGCGCCGCCATAGGCCTTGGGAATGGTGATGCCCCACAAGCCGCTCGCGGAAAATTCGTCGAGTTCGGCAATCGGCAGGCGCCGCTCACGGTCGCGCTCACTGGCCTCGACGGCAAAACGGGCGGCCAGGCGCGTGGCGACGTCGATGGCTTCCGCGTCCGAGCGGATGATATGGGCAGGGTGTACAGGGTGGGCAGACATGGGCCGACTCCAGGCTCCGATGGGATAACGGAGTGATTGCAGGAGTCGTGCCTGAATTTAATCGCCAATAAAATCAGCGGGTTATCGATTAAAGCGGCTGATGAACAGCGTGCTGAACCAGCAAAGTGTGCATCCACTGTTGCGTGGCGAACAGTTAGATCACCACGTTGCGCACAAAGCGAACGGCGACATCACCGTCATTGCGATAGATGTGCTGCTGGTGGCTGGCAAACATAAAGAACTCACCGGCGCCGATGCTGTTTTCCACACCGGCCACGACCAACGTCAAGCTGCCCTCGAACACAAACAGCTGCTCGCTCCAGCCTTCAAGGTCTGGGTCGGGACAGTAGCGATCACCGGGCTCAAGGCGCCATTCCCACAGTTCGACTTCCCGCCGCGCCGTGGCCTTGGCCAGCAATACCGCCTTGCTGCCGTCGATCTCACCGGCCCAGGCCAGCTCGTTGATGCGACTGTGGTCGCGCACGTCCGGGGCCTGGATCAGGTCACTGAAGGCCACGTCCAAGGCTTCGGCGACGCGGTCGAGGGTGGACAGGCTGACATTCTTCTCCCCCGCCTCGATGGCCACCAGCATGCGCCGGCTGACCCCGGATTTTTCCGCGAGCGCGGTCTGGCTCAAGTCGGCGGCATGACGCAGGCGACGGACGTTCTGGCTGACGTGCTGCAGGACCGAGGCCCGTTGCGGATTTTCTTTGTGCACTATATTGCTCAATGGGTGGGTGTGCGCAGTATACTGCCCAGCGTGCGGCGCATTGTGCGGTCCGTGCCTTTCCCTTGCAAGACCGAGCCGCCATGACTGCCGCCAAATCCCCCTCGCGTTTCAACCGTTTCAGCAAAGCCGAATGCATCCTGGTGGTGATCACCATGATCTGGGGCGGCACCTTTTTGCTGGTGCAACACGCCATGACCGTCAGCGGGCCGATGTTTTTCGTGGGCCTGCGTTTTGCCGCCGCGGCGATTGTGGTCGGCTTCTTTTCCCTGCGCACCCTGCGCGACCTGACGCTGTTCGAATTCAAGGCCGGGGTGTTTATCGGCGTGGCGATCCTGTTTGGCTACGGTTTGCAGACCATTGGCCTGCAGACGATCCTCAGCAGCCAGTCGGCGTTTATCACGGCTTTATATGTGCCCTTCGTGCCGCTGCTGCAATGGCTGGTGCTGGGCCGTCGTCCGGGGTTGATGCCGAGCATTGGCATCATGCTCGCGTTTACCGGGCTGATGTTGCTGACGGGGCCGGCGGGGGCTTCGCTGAATTTCAGCCCGGGGGAGATCGCCACCCTGATTGGTGCGATCGCCATAGCGGCGGAAATCATCTTGATCGGCGCCTATGCCGGGCAAGTGGATGTGCGCCGGGTCACCGTGGTGCAACTGGCTACGGCGTCGGTGTTGTCGTTCATGATGGTGGTGCCGATGGGTGAAGCATTGCCGGGGTTCTCCTGGCTGTTGCTGTTCAGTGCGGTGGGCCTGGGCTTGACCAGTGCGGTGATCCAGGTCGCGATGAACTGGGCGCAGCAGAGCGTTTCGCCAACGCGGGCCACGCTGATCTATGCCGGTGAGCCGGTGTGGGCTGGGGTGGTTGGGCGGATTGCCGGGGAGCGTTTCCCGCCGATTGCGATGGTGGGGGCGGCGTTGATTGTGGCGGCGGTGATTGTCAGTGAGA
Source organism: Pseudomonas sp. CBZ-4 (assembly GCF_000346755.1). GTDB lineage: Bacteria > Pseudomonadota > Gammaproteobacteria > Pseudomonadales > Pseudomonadaceae > Aquipseudomonas. The sequence continues at coordinate 17,902 of NZ_ANNV01000004.1, forward strand.
TGAAGACAAAGGGGCAGAAGGCGTTGGCACAGAATGAGGAATTGGAGCAAGAAGGCCAGCGTTGAGGTGTCTGGTTTGGGGCTGCTGCGCAGCCCAGCGGGAGCAAGCTCCCTCGCCACAGAGGGAATCATCTGTCAGTGCGTTATGTGGGTTTTCAGCTTACCTTGTAGGATCCTGCCACATCTTGCCGTTTGGTGATCGAGAAAGCGGCACGTATGATGCATCCCAAACTCCCGCAGATTAGAAGCCTATGTCCCTGATAGTTCTACTGCTTCTGCCTTTTATCGGCAGCTGTCTGGCGGCTTTGCTGCCGCATAACGCACGTAACACCGAATCCCTGTTGGCCGGCCTTGTGGCCCTGGTCGGCACCATTCAAGTCGCCCTGCTCTACCCCCAGATCGCCCACGGTGGCGTGATCCGCGAAGAATTCATGTGGTTGCCCAGCCTGGGCTTGAACTTTGTGTTGCGCATGGACGGGTTTGCCTGGCTGTTCTCGATGCTGGTGCTGGGCATCGGCACGCTGGTGTCGCTGTATGCGCGCTACTACATGTCGCCGGATGACCCGGTGCCGCGCTTCTTTGCGTTTTTCCTGGCGTTCATGGGCGCCATGCTCGGCCTGGTGATCTCCGGCAACCTGATCCAGATCGTGTTCTTCTGGGAACTGACCAGCCTGTTCTCGTTCCTGCTGATCGGCTACTGGCACCACCGCGCCGATGCGCGACGCGGCGCGTACATGGCGCTGATGGTCACCGGCGCGGGCGGCTTATGCCTGCTGGCGGGCGTGATGCTGCTGGGGCATATCGTCGGCAGCTATGACCTCGACCTCGTGCTGGCGGCGGGCGAGCAGATCCGTGCCCACGCGCTGTACCCGATCATGCTCGCCCTGGTGCTGATCGGCGCCCTGAGCAAAAGCGCGCAGTTCCCGTTCCACTTCTGGCTGCCCCACGCCATGGCGGCACCGACGCCGGTCTCGGCGTACCTGCATTCGGCAACGATGGTGAAGGCCGGCGTGTTCCTGCTGGCCCGCCTGTGGCCGTCGCTGTCCGGCAGCGAAGAATGGTTCTATATCGTCGGCGGTGCCGGCGCGATCACCCTCCTCCTCGGCGCTTACTGCGCCATGTTCCAGAACGACCTCAAGGGCCTGCTGGCCTATTCCACCATCAGCCACCTCGGGCTGATCACCTTGCTGCTGGGCCTCAACAGCCCGCTGGCCGCGGTCGCAGCGGTGTTTCATATCCTCAACCACGCCACGTTCAAGGCGTCGCTGTTCATGGCGGCGGGCATCATCGACCACGAAAGCGGCACCCGCGACATTCGCAAGCTCAGTGGCCTGGTGCGTCTGATCCCGTTCACCGCGACCCTGGCGATGGTCGCCAGTGCGTCCATGGCCGGCGTGCCGCTGCTGAACGGTTTCCTGTCGAAAGAGATGTTCTTTGCCGAAACCGTGTTTATCTCGGCGACCAAATGGGTGGAAATCACCCTGCCGGTCATCGCCACCATCGCCGGTACGTTCAGCGTGGCCTATGCGCTGCGCTTCACGGTGGATGTGTTCTTCGGCCCTACCGCCACCAACCTGCCGCACACGCCCCACGAGCCGCCGCGCTGGATGCGCGCACCGGTCGAGTTGTTGGTGTTCACCTGCCTGCTGGTGGGGATCTTCCCGGCGCAGATGGTCGGTTCGATCCTTGCCGCTGCGGCCCTGCCGGTGGTGGGCGGCGTGCTCCCGGAATACAGCCTGGCGATCTGGCACGGCTGGAACGCGCCGATGATCATGAGCCTGGTGGCCATGACCGGCGGCGTGATCCTCTATCTGCTGCTGCGCAAGCAACTCAAGCGCGGGCGCTTCAAGTACCCGCCCGTGATCAGCTACTTCAACGGCAAGCGCGGCTTCGAGCGCTGCCTGGTGGTGCTGATGCGTGGCACGCGCAAGATCGAGAGGCTCATCAGCACCAAACGCCTGCAGACCCAGCTGTTCCTGCTGGTGCTGGCGGCGGTCATCGCTGGTTTGATCCCGATGCTGCACAGCAGCCTCAGCTGGGGCGACCGGCCGAAGATCCCGGGCTCCATCGTCTTTGTGACGCTGTGGTTGCTGGCAATCGCCTGCGCCCTCGGCGCCGCCTGGCAAGCCAAGTACCACCGGCTGGCGGCCCTGACCATGGTCAGCGTGTGCGGCCTGATGACCTGCATCACCTTCGTGTGGTTCTCGGCACCGGACCTGGCGTTGACCCAGTTGGTGGTTGAAGTGGTCACCACCGTGCTGATCCTGCTGGGCCTGCGCTGGTTGCCACGGCGGATCGAAGAAGTCTCGCCACTGCCAAGCTCCTTGCGCAAGGCGCGTATTCGCCGCCTGCGCGACTTCCTGCTGTCCACCGTGGTCGGTGGCGGCATGGCGTTGCTGTCCTACGCGATGCTGACGCGCCAGACACCCAACGATATTTCCTCGTTCTACCTCAGCCGCGCCCTGCCCGAAGGCGGCGGCAGCAATGTGGTGAACGTGATGCTGGTGGACTTCCGTGGCTTCGACACCCTCGGCGAAATCACCGTGCTCGGCGCCGTGGCGCTGACGGTGTACGCCCTGCTGCGACGCTTCCGCCCCTCGAAAGAAAGCATGCAACTGCCCGCACAACAGCGCCAACTGGCGCCGGACGTGGCCACCGACCTGGTCAACCCGCGCCAGGCCAGCGACACCGCGCTGGGCTTCATGATGGTGCCGGCAGTGCTGGTACGCCTGCTGCTGCCGATTGCGCTGGTGGTGTCGTTCTACCTGTTCATGCGCGGCCACAACCAACCGGGCGGTGGCTTTGTCGCCGGGCTGGTGATGTCCGTCGCCTTCATCCTGCAATACATGGTCGCCGGGACGCAGTGGGTCGAGGCGCAGATGAGCCTGCGGCCGATGCGCTGGATGGGCTTCGGCCTGCTCTCGGCAACCCTCACCGGGCTGGGTGCGCTGTTTGTCGGCTACCCCTTCCTGACCACCCACACCTGGCATTTCAGCCTGCCGGTGCTGGGCGACATTCATGTGGCCAGCGCGCTGTTCTTCGACGTTGGCGTGTACGCCATGGTGGTCGGTTCGACGCTGCTGATGCTCACCGCCCTCGGCCACCAATCGGTGCGTGCCCATAAACCGAGCAACCAGGCCAAAGTGGTTGCCGCAACGGAAGGAGCGGCCTGATGGAAGAAGTCATCGCAATTGCCATCGGAGTGCTCGCAGCCTCCGGCGTGTGGCTGATCCTGCGGCCGCGGACGTTCCAGGTGGTGATGGGCCTGTGCCTGTTGTCGTATGGGGTCAACCTGTTCATTTTCAGCATGGGCAGCCTGTTTATCGGCAAGGAGCCGATCATCAAGGACGGCGTGCCGCAAGACCTGCTCAACTACACCGACCCGCTGCCCCAGGCCCTGGTGCTCACGGCCATCGTGATCAGCTTTGCCATGACCGCGTTGTTCCTGGTGGTGCTGCTCGCCTCACGGGGCCTGACCGGCACCGACCACGTTGACGGCCGGGAGCCCAAGGAATGAATTGGGTGAACCAACTGATCATCGCACCGATCCTGCTGCCGCTACTGACCGCCGCGCTGATGCTGATGCTCGGCGAAAAACGCCGGCCCCTCAAAGCCAAGATCAACCTGTTCTCCAGCGTGCTGGGCCTGGGCATTGCGATCCTGCTGCTGTACTGGACGCAAAAAGGCGGCCCCGGCTCGATTGGCGTGTACCTGCCGGGCAACTGGCAGGTGCCGTTCGGCATTGTGCTGGTGGTGGACCAACTGTCGGCGCTGATGCTGGTGCTCACCGGCATTATCGGCGTGAGCGCGCTGGTGTTCGCCATGGCCCGTTGGGACCGTGCGGGCACCAGTTTCCACGCGCTGTTCCAGGTGCAGATGATGGGCCTGTATGGCGCCTTCCTCACCGCCGACCTGTTCAACCTGTTCGTGTTCTTCGAGGTGCTGCTGGCCGCGTCCTACGGTTTGATGCTGCACGGCTCGGGCCGCGCGCGGGTGTCGGCGGGGCTGCATTACATCGCGATCAACCTGCTGGCGTCGTCGCTGTTCCTGATTGGCGCGGCGATGATCTACGGCGTCACCGGCACGCTGAACTTCGCTGACCTGGCGCTGAAAATCCCGCTGGTGCCAGAGGCCGACCGTGGCCTGTTGCATGCGGGCGCGGCGATCCTCGCCACGGCGTTCCTGGCCAAGGCCGGCATGTGGCCGCTGAACTTCTGGCTGGCGCCCGCCTATTCCTCGGCGAGTGCGCCGGTGGCGGCGATGTTTGCGATCATGACCAAGGTCGGCGTGTACACCGTGCTGCGCCTGTGGACGTTGCTGTTCTCCGGCCAGGCCGGTGCGTCGGCGTTGTTTGGCGGCGACTGGCTGGTGTACGGCGGCATGGCGACCATCATCTGCGCCGCGCTGGCGATGGTGGCGGCGCAGCGCCTGGAACGCATGGCGAGCTTGAGCATTTTGGTGTCGGCGGGGATCTTGCTGTCGGCCATCGGTTTTGCCCAGCCAAGCCTGACGGCGGGCGCACTGTTTTATCTGGTCAGCTCGACGCTGGCGTTGAGTGCGCTGTTCCTGCTGGCGGAGTTGATCGAACGCTCGCGCTCGGCCAATGACCTGCCGCTGGACGAAGAGATCGATGCGCTGCCACGGGCCATGGAATCGCTGCACCCGCAGCCCGGCGTCAACCTCGACGACGAGCAGAAAGCCGTGGTTGGCCAGGTGATCCCGTGGACCATGGCCTTCCTCGGCCTGAGCTTTATTGCCTGCGCGCTGCTGATTATCGGCATGCCGCCGCTGTCCGGGTTTATCGGCAAGCTGAGCTTGTTGAGCGCGCTGATCAATCCGCTGGGGCTTGGCGTCAGCATCGATGAGCCGATCCGTCCGGCGGCCTGGGGCTTGGTCACGCTGCTGATCCTGTCGGGCCTGGTCTCCTTGATCGCCTTTGCACGCCTTGGCATCCAGCGCTTCTGGACCCCGGAAGAACGCCCGTCGCCGCTGTTGCGTCGCTACGAGTGCGTACCGATCTTCTTCCTGCTGGGCCTGAGCATCCTGCTGACCTTCAAGGCCGAGCCGCTGATGCGCTACACCGAAGCCACCGCCGTGAGCCTGAACAACCCGGAACATTACGTGATGGCGGTGATGGCGACGCGGCCAGTGCCGAGCCCTGAAGCCAAGGCCGCCGCGCTGGAGGTTCAGCCATGAAGCGCCTGTTCCCTGCCCCGTGGCTGTCCCTGGCGCTGTGGCTGTTGTGGCTGGTGCTGAACCTGTCCGTGAGCCCCGGCAATCTGCTGCTGGGCGCGCTGCTGGGCTTTCTCGCGCCGCTGCTGATGGCGCCGTTGCGGCCGCTGCCGATCCGCATCCGCCGGCCAGGGGTGATCATCCGCCTGTTCTTTGTGGTGGGCCGCGATGTGATCGTGTCCAACCTGCAAGTGGCCTGGGGCGTGCTGACCTGCGGTTCACGTCCGCCGCGTTCGCGTTTTATCAAGATCCCTCTGGACCTGCGTGACGCCAACGGCCTCGCCGCGCTGTCGATGATCACCACCGTGGTGCCCGGCACCATCTGGTCGGAACTGGCGCTGGACCGCAGCATCCTGCTGCTGCACGTGTTCGACCTGGACGATGAAGCGCAGTTTATCGAGCACTTCAAGACCACCTACGAGCGGCCCCTGATGGAGATCTTCGAATGAGCGCCCTGCTCTCCAATGCGATCCTGTTCAGCCTGTTCCTGTTCTCCCTGGCCATGGTGCTGACCCTGGTGCGCCTGTTCAAAGGCCCCTCGGCCCAGGACCGGGTACTGGCGCTGGACTACCTGTACATGCTGGCGATGCTGATGATGCTGGTGCTGGGCATTCGCTATGCCAGTGACATCTACTTTGAAGCGGCGCTGCTGATTGCGCTGTTCGGCTTTGTGGGCTCGTTTGCCCTGGCCAAATTCCTGCTGCGTGGCGAGGTGATTGAATGATGCCGTTATGGGTGGAAGTGATCGTCGCGGTGCTGCTGGTGCTGAGCAGCGTGTTTGCCTTGATAGGCGCGATTGGCTTGCTGCGCATGAAGGACTTCTTCCAGCGCATGCACCCGCCAGCACTGGCCTCGACGTTGGGCGCGTGGTGCGTGGCGTTGGCGTCGATTGTGTACTTTTCGGTGCTCAAGTCCGGGCCGGTGTTGCACGGTTGGTTGATTCCGATTTTGTTGTCGATCACGGTGCCGGTGACGACGTTGTTGCTGGCGCGCACGGCGCTGTTTCGCAAGCGCATGGCCGGCGATGATGTGCCGGCCGAAGTCAGCAGCCGCCGCTGATTCTTCAGCAACACTCGGTTAAAAATGTGGGAGCTGGCTTGCCTGCGATAGCGGAGTGTCAGTCACACATGTACTGGCTGACACTCCGCATTCGCGGGCAAGCCCGCTCCCACATTTAGATTGGGGGTCACCATTGGTCTCGGGGCACTGCCCAGCAAAAAACCGCAGAAATTTCCGACAGCGTTTTAGGGTTGTCCCTCGGAAAATAGCTGCCTAATCTTCGGCGGTCGCTGCAAATTCAGCGACCGGGTTTCGCAGCCCGGTTAAACTCTAGACGCACAGCGTCCACCTCAGATAGCGGGCGCTTTTTTATGCCTGATGTTATGGCGGCTGTGCGCGGGATACCTTCGGGTATGCCGGGTGCCTAGAGTCCCGGTCTGCGAACCTGCGTACAGCTGCCACCCGGGTATCGTTTCGCAGCGATGGGTGGTGGCTCCAATACTCTAGGAGCTTTGCCATGATCAAAGACAGTCCGAGTCCGCCGTTAGACTCAACCGCGTTTCACGCCTCTGCTCATCGAGCGATTAACCACTATCTGAACCCCTCTGAAAAGCCGCAGCCATCTGCTGAGGACGACAACCTGTTTACCGTACGCGAAGGACTGGACGTCGAGACGCTGTTGGTCAACGCGTCAGAGGATCTAGCGTCGGTTCGTGCGCTGGCAAGCCATTTGGCTTTCGAGATCGGCGGCAATCCGCGCAGCGTGGCACTGGGAATGTGTCGGATGCTGGAGGGCATCCAGTTGATGGTGGATAAAACACTAAGCCTCAAAGACGACCCCATTCACAGATCAATCTGAAGCCGAATAATTTGCAAAGCGGGCACGGTTAAAAAATGTGGGAGCTGGCTTGCCTGCGATGGCGGTATACCAGCCAGCATTTTCGGTGACTGACACACCGCTATCGCAGGCAAGCCAGCTCCCACAGTTTGATCGAGTGGGTCGTTAAAGTGATGTGCAAAAAAAACGCCCCGAACCAGTCGGGGCGTTTTTCATTCAGCGTTTACCGATCAAGCCTGATCAGCCAAGCGCCACGTCGTCCCACCCTTGCCGTCTTCCAACACCACGCCCATGGCGGTGAGTTGGTCGCGGATGCGGTCGGATTCTGCCCAGTCCTTGTTGGCCCGTGCCGTCAAACGCGCCTGGATCAGCGCATCCACTTCAGCCGCGTCCACACGCCCTTCGGCGCCGGCTTGCAGGAAGTCGTCGGCTTCCATCTGCAACACGCCCAGTACGCTGGCCAGTTCTTTCAAGCGGGCCGCCAGGCCAGCCGCTGCGTCGAGATCGCTCTCGCGCAGGCGGTTGATCTCGCGCACCATCTCGAACAGCACGGCGCAGGCTTCGGGGGTGCCGAAGTCGTCGTTCATCACCTGGGTGAAGCGCTCGACAAACCCTTCGCCACCGGCCGGGGCGACCACGGGCAAGCCTTTCAACGCGTGGTAGAAACGCTCCAGGGCGCCCTTGGCGTCCTTGAGGTTGTCTTCCGAGTAGTTGATGGCGCTGCGGTAGTGGCTGGACACCAGCAGGTAACGCACCACCTCAGGATGGTACTTTTCCAGCACGTCGCGAATGGTGAAGAAGTTGTTCAAGGACTTGGACATCTTCTCGCCATTGATGCGGATCATGCCGCAGTGCATCCAGGCGTTGGCGTAGGTCTTGCCGGTGGCGGCTTCGCTCTGGGCGATTTCGTTTTCGTGGTGCGGGAACTCGAGGTCGCTGCCGCCGCCATGAATGTCGAAGGTCTCGCCCAGGCAGCAGGTAGACATCACCGAGCATTCGATGTGCCAGCCCGGACGCCCGGCGCCCCATGGCGATTCCCAGCTCGGCTCGCCGGGCTTGGTGCCTTTCCACAGCACGAAGTCCAGCGGGTCTTGCTTGGCCTCGTCCACTTCGATGCGTGCGCCGATGCGCAGGTCTTCGATTTTCTTGCGCGACAGCTTGCCGTAGCCCATGAACTTGGCGACGCGGTAGTACACGTCGCCATTGCCCGGGGCGTAGGCGTAACCCTTGTCGATCAGGGTCTGGATCATCGCGTGCATGCCCGGGATGTGGTCCGTGGCGCGCGGCTCCATGTCCGGCTTGAGGATGTTGAGGCGCGCCTCGTCCTCATGCATGGCGGCGATCATGCGCTCGGTCAGCGCATCGAACGACTCGCCGTTTTCGTTGGCGCGGTTGATGATCTTGTCGTCGATGTCGGTGATGTTGCGCACATACGTCAAGTCATAGCCGCTGAAACGCAACCAGCGGGTCACCAGGTCGAAGGCCACCATGCTGCGGCCGTGGCCGATGTGGCAGTAGTCGTACACGGTCATGCCGCACACGTACATGCGCACCTTGTTGCCATCCAGCGGCTTGAAGACTTCTTTGGTCTTGCTGAGTGTGTTGTAGATCGTTAACACGACGATTCCCTTAAGACTGAATCACTGGCCCCACGAATCACGCAAGGTCACGGTACGGTTGAATACCGGCTTACCTGGTTTCGAGTCCTTGATATCCGCGCAGAAGTAACCTTCGCGCTCGAACTGGAAACGGTCTTCCGGCTGTGCTTCGCCCAACGACGGCTCGGCACGACAACCCGTAAGTACTTGCAGGGAGTCAGGGTTGATGTTGTCGAGGAAACTCGCGCTGTCTTCAGCCTTCTCAGGGTTCGGCGAGCGGAACAGGCGGTCGTACAAACGCACTTCGCACTCGATGCTGGCGGCGGCCGGCACCCAGTGGATCACGCCCTTGACCTTGCGGCCTTCCGGGTTCTTGCCCAGGGTTTCCGGGTCGTACGAGCAACGCAGTTCGACGATGTTGCCATCGGCGTCCTTGATCGCTTCGTCGGCACGGATCACGTAGCTGCCACGCAGGCGCACTTCGCCCGCCGGTTCCAGGCGCTTGTAGCCCTTTGGCGGCTCTTCCATGAAGTCATCGCGGTCGATGTAGATTTCACGGCTGAACGGCAGCTTGCGCACGCCGAGTTCTTCTTTCTGCGGGTGACGCGGCAACTCGAGGTGGTCGACCTTGTCTTCCGGGTAGTTGGTGATCACGACTTTCAACGGACGCAGCACGCACATGGCCCGTGGGGCGCTGTGGTCAAGGTCGTTGCGGATGCTGAATTCGAGCATGCCAAAATCGACCACGCCGTCGGAACGGTTGGTGCCGACCATGTCGCAGAAGTTGCGGATCGATGCCGGCGTGTAGCCACGACGACGGAAGCCCGACAGGGTGGACATGCGCGGGTCGTCCCAGCCATGCACGTGCTTTTCATCGACCAGTTGCTTGAGCTTGCGCTTGCTGGTGATGGTGTAGTTCAGGTTCAGGCGGCTGAACTCGTACTGACGTGGGTGCGCCGGCACCGGCAGGTGCTCCAGGAACCACTCGTACAGCGGGCGATGGCTTTCGAACTCCAGGGTGCAGATGGAGTGGGTGATGCCTTCGATGGCGTCCGACTGACCGTGGGTGAAGTCGTAGTTCGGGTAGATGCACCATTTGTCACCGGTCTGGTGGTGGTGGGCGTGGCGGATGCGGTACATGATCGGGTCGCGCAGGTTCATGTTCGGCGAGGCCATGTCGATCTTGGCACGCAGTACACGGGCGCCGTCGGCGAACTCACCGGCGCGCATGCGGGCGAACCAGTCGAGGTTCTCTTCCACCGAACGGTCGCGGAACGGGCTGTTCTTGCCCGGCTCAGTCAGCGTGCCGCGGTATTCCTTGGCTTGCTCCGGGCTCAGGTCGTCGACGTAGGCCTTGCCGGCCTTGATCAGCTCGACGGCCCAGTCGTGCAACTGGTCGAAGTATTGCGAGGCATAGCGCACTTCACCGGACCATTCGAAGCCCAGCCACTTCACGTCGCTTTCGATGGCGTCGATGTATTCCTGGTCTTCCTTGGCCGGGTTGGTGTCGTCGAAACGCAGGTGCGTGACGCCACCGAACTCCTGGGCCAGACCGAAGTTCACACAGATCGACTTGGCGTGACCGATGTGCAGGTAGCCGTTGGGCTCTGGCGGGAAGCGGGTGACGATCTGCGTGTGCTTGCCCGAATCCAGGTCCGCCTGGATGATCGGGCGCAGGAAATTGACCGGGACGGCAGGTCCGGCCTTGGAATTCGAGGTAGGGTCGACAGTGGGCTTGCTCATAGGATCCTTGAACAGACAGGTTCGTGGCCGGGTAAGGCCAGATAAAACAAAGCGCTCATAATAGCCGAAGCCGTCAATACACTGACAGAGCGCGGCCAAAAACTGCTGCATTTATTGCATGGGCGGTAAAAAACCACCTCGAAATTCCTACAGGTCACGCTAAACTGCGCCCCTTGGCCGAAGTTTTGCCAAATCGGTAAGGCGCTCAGGCGTCCACACCCACGAATTCCTTGAAAGAGAAACGACCATGACTCAAGTCAAACTGACCACCAACCACGGTGACATCGTCATCGAGCTGAACGCCGAGAAAGCGCCGATCACCGTCGCCAACTTCATCGAGTACGTGAACGCCGGCCACTACGAAAACACCGTTTTCCACCGTGTCATCGGCAACTTCATGGTCCAGGGCGGCGGTTTCGAGCCAGGCATGAAAGAAAAGAAAGACAAGCGCCCAAGCATCCAGAACGAAGCGGACAACGGCCTTTCCAACGACAAGTACACCGTCGCCATGGCCCGTACCATGGAGCCGCATTCGGCCTCCGCGCAGTTCTTCATCAACGTGGCCGACAACGCCTTCCTCAACCACAGCGGCAAGAACGTGCAGGGCTGGGGCTACGCGGTATTCGGTAAAGTCACCGAAGGCCAGGACGTCGTCGACAAGATCAAAGGCGTGCAGACCACCGGTAAAGCCGGTCACCAGGACGTTCCGGTAGAAGACGTTATCGTCGAGAAAGCCGAGATCATCTAAGGGTGATCCTGCTTATTTCAGACTTGCATCTGGAAGAGGAGCGCCCGGACATTACCCGGGCGTTTCTGGATCTGCTCCACGGCCGCGCCCGTGGCGCCCAGGCGTTGTACATTCTGGGGGACTTCTTTGAAGCCTGGATTGGCGACGATGGCATGACCCCCTTCCAGCGTTCGATTGGCGCGGCCCTGCGCGAACTGAGCGACAGCGGCACCCCGATTTTCATCATGCATGGCAACCGCGATTTCCTCATCGGCAAGGCGTTCTGCAAAGCGGCAGGCGCAACCTTGCTCAAGGACCCGAGTGTCGTGCAGTTGTATGGCGAACCCGTGCTATTGATGCACGGCGACAGCCTGTGCACCCGCGACGTCGGCTATATGAAGCTGCGCCGCATCCTGCGCAACCCCATCGTGCTCTTCATCCTGCGCCACCTGCCGTTGCGCACCCGCCACAAGCTGGCGCGCAAGCTGCGCAGCGAGAGCCGTGCGCAGACACGCATGAAGGCCAACGACATTGTCGACGTGACCCCCGAGGAAGTGCCCCGGGTGATGCAGCAGTTTGGCGTGCGCACCCTGGTCCACGGCCATACCCACCGCCCCGCCATTCACAAGTTGCAGATTGGCGAGCAAGCGGCCAAGCGCATTGTGCTGGGGGATTGGGACAAGCAAGGGTGGGCGTTGCAGGTGGATGAGCAAGGGTTTCAGTTGGCGGCGTTTGATTTTGTGAACCCGCCGTTGGCGTTGCCTGGGGCCTGAATCTCAGCCTCAACACTGATCAAAATGTGGGAGCTGGCTTGCCTGCGATGCAGACACCTCGGTACATCTGATACACCGAGGTGATGCTATTGCAGGCAAGCCAGCTCCCACATGGGGTTGCATTCCAATCTTGGTTGATCAGTGCCCGGAAGCCTCCGGCCCCGCCTTCGCCCCAAACGGCGGCTTCGCCAGCCACACCAGCAACATCAACCCCATGAACATCCACCCCAGCAACGTGAAGTAATCCACGGTGGACATCATGTACGCCTGGCTGGTGAGGATCTGGTCCAGCTGCGTGTAGGCCTTCTGCCCTGCCCCGCCCAACGCGTCCAGCGCATTGCGCGTGGCCGAGTCGTAGGTGGTCATGTTTTCGCTCATGTACGCATGGTGCTGGTCCGCCCGGCGAATCCAGATCCAGGTGGTCAGCGATGCCGCAAAGCTGCCGCCCAGGGTACGCAGGAACGTCGCCAGGCCGGCGCCGTCGGCGATCTGGTGCGGCGGCAAATCGGACATCAGGATGGTCAAGGTCGGCATAAAGAACAGCGCCACGCCGATGCCCATGAACAGCTGCACCAGGGCGATGTGCTGGAAGTCCACCTGGTTGGTGAAGCCCGCGCGCATGAAGCAGCTCAAGCCAATCGCCAGGAACGCCAGGCCCGCCAGCAAGCGCAGGTCGAACTTGTGCGCGTACTTGCCCACGAACGGCGACATCAGCACCGGCAGGATGCCAATCGGCGCCACGGCCAGGCCGGCCCAGGTCGCGGTGTAGCCCATCTGGGTTTGCAGCCATTGCGGCAGGATCAGGTTGATACCAAAGAAGCCCGCGTAACCGAGGATCAACACGATGGTGCCGATGCGGAAGTTGCGATACGCAAACAGCCGCAGGTTGACCACCGGGTGCTTGTCGGTGAGTTCCCAGATGATGAACACCGCCAGGGCAATCACCGAAATCGCCGCGCCGATGATGATGAAGTTGGACTCGAACCAGTCCAGGTCATTGCCCTTGTCGAGGATGATCTGCAAGGCACCGACGCCGACGATCAAGCTCAGCAGCCCGACGTAATCCATCGGCTGGTGGCTGGTGACCACCGGGCGTTTCTTCAGCTGCGAACGCACCACCATCACCGCAAAGATGCCGATGGGCACGTTGATAAAGAAGATCCACGGCCAGCTGTAGCTGTCGGTGATCCAGCCGCCAAGGATCGGCCCGGCAATCGGCGCCACCACCGTGACCATCGCCAGCAACGCCAGGGCCATGCCACGCCTCGCCGGTGGGTAGACCGCGATCAGCAACGTCTGGGTCATCGGGTACAACGGCCCGGCGACCAAGCCTTGCAGCACGCGAAAGCCGATCAGCTCGGGCATCGAGGTGGAAATACCGCAGAGGAACGAGGCCAGCACAAACAGGATGGTCGCCCACAGGAACAGCTTCACCTCGCCAAACCGGCGGCTCAGCCAACCGGTGAGCGGCAAGGCGATGGCGTTGCTCACCGCAAACGAGGTGATGACCCAGGTGCCCTGCTCCGAACTCACGCCGAGGTTGCCGGAAATCGTCGGCAACGCCACGTTGGCGATGGTGGTGTCGAGCACCTGCATAAAGGTCGCCAGCGACAGGCCAATAGTGGCCATCAACAGGCTGGGTGGCGTGAAGGAGGCGTTATTGCTCATCAGCGTTGCACAGCCTTGGGCGCGGCGAGGCTGTTGTCATGGATCAGCTGGGTGATCATGGCATCGGCTTCGGCGAGTTGACGGTCATACACGTTGGTGCTGAACGAGGCTTTTTGCGGCGCCTGTTGCGCCAGCACCGGGCCGCTCTGGTCGTGCAGGTCCACGTTGACCACGGTGGACAGGCCCACCCGCAGCGGATGCCTGGCCAATTCCTCGGCATTGATATGGATGCGCACCGGCACCCGCTGCACGATCTTGATCCAGTTACCGGTGGCGTTCTGCGCCGGCAGCAGGGCAAACGCACTGCCGGTGCCTGCGCCGAGGCTGTCGATGGTGCCACTGAACTTCACGTCGCTGCCGTAGATGTCCGACTCGATGTCCACCGGCTGGCCGATGCGCATGTCGCGCAGTTGGGTTTCCTTGAAGTTGGCGTCGATCCACAGCTGGTTCAGCGGAATCACGGCCATCAGCGCGGTGCCCGGCTGTACGCGCTGGCCCAGTTGCACGGTGCGCTTGGCGACGTAGCCGGTGACCGGTGCGATCAAGGTGCTGCGCGCATTGGTCAGGTAAGCCTGACGCAGTTGCGCCGCGGCGGCTTGCACGTCCGGGTGGGATGAGATGACGGTGTCATCCACCAGCGCATTGGTGGTTTTCAGTTGCTGCTCAAGATTGGTCAGCGCGTTCTTTGCCGCGGTCAGGCTGTCGCGGGCGTGGGACAGTTCTTCCTGGGAAATCGCCCCGCCCTGGGCCAGGGTTTTACGTCGGTTGAAGTTGTCCTGGGCGGTTTGCACATCGGCTTTCTGTGCGTTGACCTGGGCTTTCATGCCATCGACGTTGCTGTACAAGCCACGCACCTGGCGCACCGTGCGCGCCAGGTTGGCCTCGGCACTTTGCAGGCCGACGGCGGCGTCGTTCGGGTCGAAGTTGACCAGCACCTGGCCTTCGTGGACCAGGTCGCCATCGTCGGCGCCGATGCTGACCACGGTGCCGGTGACCAGCGGGGTGATTTCCACCACGTTGCCGTTCACATAAGCGTCGTCGGTGCTTTCGCTGAAGCGCCCGTAAAGCTCATGCCAGGCCCATATGCCGGCGACGCCGAGGATGACGATCAGCGCCAGGCCGATCAGCATGACCTTGCGTTTGCGTGGGTTGTTGTCTTGCGCTGTTGCGGTGTTGCTGTCGGCAGTGGCCATGACGATTACCTCAAATTATTCCGTACGCGTTGCTGGGGTGGCCGTTGCCACATTTGCGGCGTTGAACCCGCCACCCAGGGCCTGCATCAATTGAATCGACAGATCGATCTGCGCCGCGTTGAGCGTTGCCAACTGGCGCTGGGCCTGCAGTAATTGCTGCTCGATGCTCAGCACATCCAGGTAGTTGCCGATGCCCGAGCTGTAGCGCTGCACGCCGGTGTCGTAGGACTGCTGGGCGATGTCGGCGGCG
Organism: Pseudomonas sp. CBZ-4; assembly: GCF_000346755.1. Lineage (GTDB taxonomy): Bacteria > Pseudomonadota > Gammaproteobacteria > Pseudomonadales > Pseudomonadaceae > Aquipseudomonas. The sequence continues at coordinate 32,922 of NZ_ANNV01000004.1, forward strand.
TGTTGCTGGGCCTGGATCTGTCGGCCGGTGTCGCGCAGTTGGGTGATGGTGTTGCCAATGTCACCCAGGGCTTGCACCAGGGTTTTGTTGTACTGGGCCACGGCGAGGTCGTAGTCGGCGTCGCGGGCATCGAGGTCGGCGCGCAGGCGGCCGCCGTCGAAAATCGGCAGTGAGATGGTCGGCGCGATGCTGAAGAAACGGCTGGCCGAACCAAACATCGCATCCCCCAGCAACGACTCGGCCCCGGCGCTCGCGCTCAGGTTGAGGTTGGGGTAGAAGCGGGTTTTGCTTGCGACGATGTTCTTGCTCGCCGCCTCGACACGCCAGCGCGCCGCGATCAGGTCGGGGCGCCGGCCAAGCAGTTCGGCGGGCAGTACCGACGGCACGGCGACGGCGCCAGGCTTGAGCACGTTGGGCCGGCTCAGCTCGCCGCCACGGTCGGGACCTTTGCCGAGCAACACCGCCAGGGCGATCTTGGCGCTGGCCAGTTGTTTTTCCGCGTCGATCAATTGCGACTGCGAGCTGGCTTCCAGGCTTTCGGTCTGCTGGTACTGGTACTGGCTGTCGATGCCCGAGTTCAGGCGACGCTTGCCGAGGTCGAGCATCTGCCGGGTGCGCTTGAGGTCGTCATTGGCCAGGTCACGCACGATATGCGCCTGGCCCAAGTCGCTGTAGGCCTTGGCCACGTTGGCGGCGAGGGTCAGGCGTGCGGCCTGCTGATCGACTTCGGCGGCGCGGGCCTGGCCCAGCGCAGCTTCCCAGGCGGCGCGCTGGCCACCCCACAGGTCGAAGTTGTAGCTGAAACTGGCGCCGATATTACGCACGGTGGCATAGGCATCGCCCTGCCCCAGCGGGTCTTTGTCCTTGGCCAGGCGCGAGCGGCTCACACCGGCGCTGGCGTCCAGGGTCGGCATGCGTGCGGCATCGGCGGCAAACGCCGCGGCTTCGGCCTGATGGGCGCGGGCACTGGCCACTTGCATGTCCGGGCTGTTTTGCAGGGCCTCAACGATCAGGCCGTCGAGTTGTGGGTCGCCGAGGCTTTTCCACCAGTCGGCGCTCGGCCAGGCGGCGGGCGACAGCGTCACGCCGCTCAAGGATTTACCGGCTTGCAGGGTGCTGGCGTCGAGGCGCTGGCCCTGGGTGTCGAGGCCGCTGAAGTTGGCGCAACCGGCCATGCTCATGGCCACCAGTACCAGGCAAAGGGCGCGTGTGTTCATTCTTTACCTACCCGCAGCAGGGTGATGGAGTCACCTGCGGCTATCAGAATTTTCTTGAGGATGCGTTCCAGATCTGCCAGTTCGCCAGGTTCCAGGGAGCCGGCCAGTTGATTCAGGGCTTCGGTGCCGACGTGGGGCAAGGTGTCCGCCAGTTTCTGGCCTTCGGCCGTCAGCACCAGCTGCACTTGGCGGCGGTCCTGGGCCGAACGTTGGCGTTCGAGCAGGCCCTTCTGCTCCAGGCGGTCGAGCATGCGGGTCATCGAGCCGCTGTCCAGGGACAGGTGGCGACACAGCTCGGCCGGGGTGTCGATGCCGTACAGCGCCATGATCACCAGCACCTTGAACTGCGCGGCGGTGATGCCGTACGGCTCCATATGGGTGTCGATAATCCGGTCCTTGAGCAGTGCGGCGCGGCCCAGCAACAGGCCGAGGTGGCAGTTGTGGAAGTTGTCGGGGGTGAAGTGTTTCATTGGGAAGTCACCTTATTACTGCCTAAGCAGTGAATGTGTGACGAGATGTTACTGCTTAGGCAGCGAATGTCAAATGGAATAATTAGCTTGCTTGGTATTTCAGCGGAACGGTTCTAAGGATCGTCTGATTTCTCCTGCATCCACCCATCCCTACAGTGCCGGGATGCGATTAAAGAATGTCCTCCATCAGATCAGTCCGGTCCTGTCCACGCCCTATGCCGCCCGCCGCCTGTTGCGCGTGTTTGCCCTGGTGCTGCTGGTGGGCATTCTCGGCGGCGTGTACAGCTTTTTGCTGTTCACCTTCAACAATGAAGTCTCCCAGCGGCGCAGTTACATGAGCAGCGCCATCGCCGAGGCGCATACCTTTTTCACCACCCGCGAGGCGCTGCTGGAAAGCCTCAGCCTGTCGGCCACACGAGAGGCCGAATTGAACCTGCCGGTCTCCGATGAAGAAATCCGCCTGCTGCTGGGGCATACGCCGGGCCGGCAATGGAGCATCTGGCTGACCCAGCGCATGCGCGATTATTTGCAGGCCAAGCAGCTCAACCTGCTCTATGTCAGCTCCGCAGCCCAGGTGTCGCGGCTGTACGACACCACCCCGGCGGCGGCCGACTTTCCGCCGGCGATGCTCGGCCAACTGCAAGCCCTCAAGCATCAGGACGCCTTGCGCGAACTCTGGCTGACCCACGCCAGCGACGGGCACTCGCAGCTGTACATCTTCATCCGCCTGGACGAGCGCGACCCGCAGTCCGGCTGGCTCGGCCTGGAAATGGACGACCGCGAAGTCTCCAATGCCCTCAACGACCACAGCGCCGGTGAGTTCACCATGTTCAACGCCCAGGGCATGCCGCTTTTCACCAACAGCCACAACCCCCCGCCCGGGCAACACCTGCCGCTGCTGCGGCAACAGGACTTCTTCGGTTTTGTCGGCAACGGTTGGTTGCCCGAGCAATTGGTGTTGCGCAAACAGCTGAAATCCTCGGACTGGCAACTCACCTACTCCATCGACCTGCGCGCGGTGCTCTGGGCCTTGTGGCCGCAAATCAGCGGTGCGCTGCTGTTCTGCCTGCTGAGCATCAGCCTGGTGTGCCTGCTGACCCGGCGCCTGGAGCACCGCTTTATCACACCCGCGATCCACCGCATCCAGGCGCTGGTGGAAAGCGAGCTGTTCAGCCGCGACGTGATCCAGACCGCCCCCGTGGCGCTGTGCGTACTGCGTCGCACCGACGGCCAGGTCGTGCTGGAAAACACTCTGGCCCAACACTGGCTCGGCCAGAGCAGCGAGCAACTGGGCGCCGGCTGGATCAATGGCGCCTTCGATCCCACCTCGCCGTGCCTCACGGACTACTTCGAGACCGCCGATGGCCGCCATCTGTACCTGAGCTGCGCGCCCACGCGCTACAAAGGCGAAGACGTGTTGCTCTGCGCCTTCAGCGACATCAGCGCGCGCACCCAGATCGAAGCGGCGCTGGAACAGGCGCGCCAGGCCGCCGATACCGCCAACGAAGCCAAGACCCTGTTCCTCGCCACCATGAGCCATGAAATCCGCACCCCGCTCTACGGCGTGCTCGGTACCCTCGAACTGCTGGCCCGCACGCGCCTGGACGCGCAACAGAAAAGCTACCTGCGCGCCATCGAGGGTTCTTCCGCGACCTTGCTGCAACTGATCTGCGATGTGCTGGACGTGTCCAAGATCGAAGCCGGGCAACTGGCCCTGGAGTTGAGCGAATTCTCCGTACCGGCGCTGGTGCTGGAAGCGGTACAAGGCTATGCCGCCGCCGCGCACAGCAAGGGTTTGCAACTGTACGCCTGCCTCGACCCGCACTTGCCGGAACGGCTGATCGGCGATGTCAGCCGCGTGCGGCAGATCCTCAACAACCTGCTGAGCAACGCCGTCAAGTTCACCGACTCCGGGCGCGTGGTGCTGCGGGTCAAGCTGCTCAGCCGCGAAGGCGAGCGGGTGTGCCTGCAATGGCAAGTCTCGGACACCGGCAAAGGCATCGCGCCGGCCGACCAGGCGCTGATCTTCGAACCGTTCTACCAGACCGAAGGCAACACCAACGTGGTCGCGGGCACCGGCCTGGGCCTGCCCATCTGCCTGCGCCTGACCCACTTGATGAACGGCACGCTGCGCACGGTCAGCGAGCCCGGCCTGGGCAGCAGTTTTTCCCTGACCCTGCCGTTGGAGCAACCCTGCGCCAGTGCTACGGCTGCGCACCTGAACGAGTTGGCGGCAGAGATCGTCTACGTGATCTCGCCGGTGCGCGAACTGGCCGAGAGCGCCTGTGGCTGGCTGCGCCGCTGGGGCGCCCGGCCGCAGATCGGCGTGCCGTCCTGCCTGGCGCTGGCCGACAACGGCGTGCTCCTGGAGCTGCATCCCGGCCCCATCGAATCCTCCTTCAGCGCGCCCTGGCACGGCCCGCGGGTGATCGCCAGCGGCGAGGGTGGGTTTGCACCGCAATTCACGGGTGGCGGCTGGAAGGTCAACCTCAATGACCTGCACGCCATCCACCAAGCGGTTCACCAAGCCCAGGGCGGCCAGGTGGCCCTGCCGTCGGCGTCAGGCGACCTACGCGACCTGCGCCCGTTGCACCTGCACATCCTGGTGGCCGAAGACAACGTGATCAACCAACTGATCCTGCGTGACCAACTCGAAGAGCTGGGCTGCACCGTGGTCTTGAGCAGCGACGGTGAAGAAGCCTTGTCACGCTGGCACGACGGCGCCTTCGACATCGTGCTCACCGACGTCAACATGCCCAGGCTCAACGGCTACGAACTGGCCGAAGCCCTGCGCAACCTGGGTTGCACCACCCCGATCATCGGCGCCACCGCCAACGCCCTGCGCGGTGAGGATGCCTTGTGCCTGGCAGCTGGCATGAACCAGTGCCTGGTCAAACCTTTTACGCTGCGAGCCTTGTTCAGTGCCCTGGCTCCCTACGAACGAGTCGTTTATGAAGCCCTGTAGCATCCTGATTGTCGAAGACCACCCCTTCCAACACTTGTATTTGCAGAACCTGTTCAACGAGCTGGGGGATTTTCACCTGGAGTGCGCCAAGGACGGCGAGGAAGCCTTGGCCTGCCTGAAAAAGCGCGACTATGACCTGGTGCTCACCGACCTGCTGATGCCAGGCATGGACGGCGTGCAGTTTATCCAGGGCCTGGCCGCGCAACCCTCGCGACCGGCGCTGGCGATCATGAGCGCCGCCTCCCGGCGCATGCTGATGGGCGCCAGCCTGGTGGCGAGCAACCTGCAAGTGAAGGTCATCGGGCTGATTTCCAAACCGGTGAATGCCGCCGCCCTGCGCTGCCTGATCGACCAATTGCAGGTGCTGCGCCATATGGCACCGGCCGAGACCCAGCCCGGCATTGACCGCCAGAGCCTGTTGAACGCCTTGGACAACGGTGAGCTGCAAGCCTGGTTCCAACCCAAGAAAGCCCTGAACAATGGCCGCATCGTCGCCGCCGAAGCGCTGGTGCGCTGGATTCATCCCGAGCACGGCACGCTGCTGCCGGGGGTGTTCTTGCCCGCGCTGATCGCCTTTAACCTCGAAGAGCGTTTGCTCTGGCGGATACTGGAACAGGCCATCGCCGCCCAAGCCCTGTGGCGCCAAGAGGGCTATGACATCCCCGTCTCGGTCAACCTGCCCACCCACCTGCTCAACAGCCATGACCTGCCGGACCGCATCCTCGCCTTCGTCCACGCACATGAGGGCCTGCCCGCGCGGATCTGCTTCGAACTGATGGAATGCTCGGTGCCCGACGACATCAGCAACTTCTACGCCGGCGCCTGCCGTTTGCGCATCAAGGGCTTTGGCCTGTCCCAGGACGATTTTGGCAAGGGCTACAGTTCGTACATGAACCTGGTGTCGGCGCCGTTTACCGAATTGAAGATCGACCGCGCGCTGGTGCAGGGTTGCAATGCCAACGAAGAAATGGCCCAGGCGCTCACCAGTATCGTCAGCCTGGGGCGCCAATTGGGCCTGACGGTGGTGGCCGAAGGTGTGGAAACTGCGCAAGAACTTGCGCTGTTGCGTAAGATCGACTGCACTCAGGTCCAGGGTTTCCTGATCTCCCACGCCGTGTCTTCGGATCAATTCCAGCAATTGCTGACCCATGACGGGCCGGCGAACGTGTATTGACCCGCAGCAGGCTGTTGACGTACGTCGCTTGCCACCGAGGTCATTGTGTCCCAAGGCTGCCCCCTCTGATGCCGCATCCCAACGCCTTCCTGGAGAAACTGGCGCGCAGTTCGTTGCGCCTGAACAAAGGCCTGATGGTGCTCGGCGCCCTGGTGCTGCTGTTGCTGGGCATCAGCTATCTGGGGGTGCAGCGCGTGATCAAGGAGCAACACGACACCTTCCAGTTTCACTTCGCCCGGCTGATGGAAAACATCCAGGAACAGGAAGTTTTCCTGCAAGACATCTCACGGGAAAGCGTCAAGGACACACTCAACCCCTCGGCCATGCTGCCGCCCTATGTCCAGAAGCCGCTGCCCGAGGCCGGGCCGAATATCTTTGAAGGACGCGGCCTGCCGTTCTCCCTGCCCTACAGCGTGAAGATCAACCCGGACAAGATCGCCGCCGAGCAATACCCCAAGGTCTTCGCCCTTGGCACCTACCTCTCGGCCTACTACAGCGCGTTCTGGGCCGCGTCGCACTATCAGGCGCCCCAGGTGGTCCTGCTCAATGGCCCGGACAACTACGACGTGACTGTGCCCGCCGCCGGGCGCTTGCGCGGTGAGGGGCAGAACGAAATCGGCGCGCTTGTCGAGGCCATGACCCAACTGAACGAGCAACTGCACGTACAGAACACGCCGCAGACCGACCATCAGGTGCGCTGGCAACCCTACACAGACGACAAAGGCGCACCGACCCTGTTGGCCTACGTCGATATAGACCTGGCGTCGACCGCCCTGAGCATCGAGGGCGCCAATACCTGGGTGGTCGTGGCGTCGCTGCTGAAACTGGCGCAGGTCAACAATATCGAGCGGTTGATGCAATGGTCGATCTACGATGACTTCACCTTGATCACCCCCGCCGGCGCCGTCCTGACGGGCACCCTCAAGCCCGGCCAGGCGCTGCATGAAGGGGTCAACTTCACCCGCGACGGTCTGGTGTTCAAGCTGATCAGCACCGGCGCGCAGCACTGGACGGCAATCTACGTCATCAGTATCGCGAGCTTCCTCGACTTCGCCTTGTGGCCCTTGCTGTGCCTGGTGGCCCTGGTGCTGGCGGCGCTTGCCGGCAGCCGCGTGGTCAATCGCTGGTACACCACCGAAGTGGTACTGCCCGCACAGCACGCACACGCCAGCATCGCCGAGAGCGAAGCGTTCAGCCGCGCGGTCATCGACACCGCGCCCACCGGTCTGTGCGTGATCCGCCGCAACGATCACCACGTACTTCTGGCGAACCAGCGCGCCCAACAGTGGCACGACACCCGCCAACTGATCGACTTGCTCCAGCAACAGCCGCCCACGCAACCCGGCCAGGCGCACCTGGAGATCGACGGCTGCCACCTGCACGTGGCCTTCGTGCCCACCCGTTACCAGGGCCAGGATGCCTGGCTGTGTGCGCTGCATGATGTGACCCGGCATGTCGAAGACGCCGCCGCCCTGGAAGAGGCACGCCACGCCGCCGATTCGGCGAACCAGGCCAAGAGCCGCTTCCTGGCGACCATGAGCCATGAAATCCGCACCCCGCTGTATGGCGTGCTGGGCACCCTGGAATTGCTCGGCCTCACCCCACTCGCCCCGCGCCAGCAGGATTACCTGCACACCATCCAGCGCTCCTCGGCCACCTTGTTTCAACTGATCAGCGACGTGCTGGACGTATCCAAAATCGAGGCCGGGCAGATGACCCTTGAATGCCAGGACTTCTGCCCACTGGCGCTGATCGAAGACAGCGTGCGCACCTACAGCGCCTTCGCCCAAGCCAAGGGCCTGCAACTGTATGCCTGCATCGACCCGGCGCTGCCCAACCGGCTGTGGGGCGACCCGCTGCGCATTCGCCAGATCCTCAACAACCTGCTGAGCAATGCGATCAAGTTCACCGATTACGGCCGCGTGGTGCTGCGTGTACGGGTGGCGGAACAGGCAGACGGCCAGGTGAACCTGCAGTGGCAAGTGAGTGACTCGGGCGTGGGTATTTCCCAGGAACAACAGCAACAACTGTTCGACCCGTTCTACCAGGTCAACGATGCCACCAGCCAGGCCGGCGCCGGGCTGGGCCTGGCGATCTGCAAATGGTTGTGCGACATGATGCACGGCCAGTTGAACCTGGTCAGCGAACCCGGGCTGGGCAGCAGCTTCACCCTGCAACTCACGTTGCCAGTGGTGCCGGGCGATTTGGCTGACTGTCCCGTGTTCAACGCGGGAGCACCTGCCGTCTACGTCCGCGCCCCGATCGCCGAACTGGCGCAGCACGTCACGGGCTGGCTCACCCGCCTCGGCCTCGACAGCCGCTTCGTGACGACTGAACCCGCGCCCGACGCGGCGTTGCTGGTGGACCTGCTGCCCGCCGCCAACAGCCCGCCCTGGCCGGGACCACGCATCATCGCCGAACCCGGTGGGCCGAACCCCGCGCAACGCACGGGTGCAGAGTGGGCCGTCGACGCCCATGACATCCGTGCAATCGCCTGGGCGATTGACCTGGCGCAACAAGGTGCCAACCCCAACCGTCCTGCGCCGTCGGCCACGCGCCACGACCTGAACCTGCACGTGCTGGTGGCCGAAGACAACGCGATCAACGCGGCGATCATCCAGGAACAACTGGAAGCCCTCGGCTGCGCGGTGACGCTGACCGCCAATGGCGAACAGGCCCTGGCCCAATGGCTGCCGGGGCGGTTCGACCTGGTCCTCACCGACGTCAACATGCCCGTGATGAACGGCTACCAATTGACCGAAGCCCTGCGCCAGCAGGACACGACGCTGCCGATTATCGGCATCACCGCCAACGCCCTGCGCGAAGAAGGCGAGCGCTGCGCCGCCGTCGGCATGAACGCCTGGATGGTCAAGCCATTGAACCTGGCCACCTTGCGGGCGCAGTTGGAGCAACATTGCCAGATCGCCCTGCCGGCGCCCGTCGAACTGCCACAGCTGTCGCCGAAAATGCGTGAGTTGTTTGTCAGCACACTGCGCCAGGACGTGCACGCCACCCTGGCGGCGATGGACCGGAACGATGCCAACGGCGTGGCCCAGCACCTGCACAGCATGGCCGGCGCCCTCGGCGCGGTACAAATGGGCGCCATGGCCACGGCGTTTGTCGCGTTGGAGTGCCGCTTGACCGGCATGGCCATCACCCCTGCCCTCGCCCTGGAAGTGCGGCAGAACCTCGCCCAGCTCAATGCTTTGCTTGATGCCCTCGAATAATTTCACTCTGGATAAACACCCATGGAAATCCTCAACGTTGTCATCGCAGACGATCACCCCATCGTACTGGTCGGGGTCAGGGAGCTGATCGAGCGTAACGAGCGCTTTCGCGTGGTCGGCGAGGCCGTGTGCTCCAGCGCTTTGATCAGCCTGCTGGAGTCCACCCGCGTGGACCTGGTGATCACCGACTTCAATATGCCCGGCGATTCGCCCTACGGTGACGGCCTCAAGCTGGTGGAGTACCTGACGCGGCACTTCCCTCAGGTGCGTGTGCTGGTGCTGACCATGATCTCCAACCCGTTGATCCTCACGCGCCTGCAGGAACTCGGGGTATTGGCGGTGATCCAGAAGCACCAGTTGCACGACGAGATCCAGGCAGCGCTCAAGGCCATTGCCCGGGGCAACCCGATTCGCAACAGCGGGCCGGCGCCAACGTCGGTATCGAATCTGGCGCGGACTTGCATGAACGCTTTACCCGGTTGTCGCCCAAGGAACATGAAATCCTGCGGTTATTCGTGGGCGGGCAAAGTGTCAATGAGATCGCCCGAAACTTGAACCGGAGTGCCAAGACCATCAGCACCCAGAAAGTCGCGGCGATGCGCAAGTTGGAAGTTAGCAGCGACCGGGACTTATTGGCTTATTGCATCGAGCGCAACTTGTTCAACTAGCGCTTATTCAAACACTTCAGCTTCTAAGGATCGTCTTATGGCCAACTAAATACCCGCGCTATATCGTGTTGTTTCAACTCCCTGTATGGAACAACAACATGAAACAGCTTTCTCGCACACTTATCGCCTTGTCGATCTTCGCCGCTGGCCATGCGTTCGCCGCCGAACCTGGCACACCGACCAAGGCCGGTAGCGGCACCATCAACTTCACCGGCTCCATCAACAACGATGCCTGCTCGGTCGAAGGCGTCGGCTTGAACAAAACCATCTCGGTCAACATGGGCGAAGTGTCGATCAAAGACATGGGCACCGCCACCGCACCGCAAGGCAGCGGCACCCTGAGTTCCGAGAACTTCGACATGAAGATCAGCTGCAACGCCGGCACCAAAGTGGCGATGCTGTTCGAACCGACCAAAGGCGCAGGCTCAGGCGTTGTGACCGGCACCAAGGTACTGAAACTGATCGACGGCCTGGGCGCCGCCAAGAACGTCGGCATCGCCCTGCTCGACGCCAATGGCGCACTGATCGACCTGAGCACGCCTGCCTCCGCGAAGATCGAAAACACCCTGCAAGACAGCAACACCACGCTGAAATTCTCGGCTGCCTACGTCACCACCGCCGATGCCGCAACGGCTGTAGCCGGCCGTGGCGACGCGACCCTGCCGTTCACCCTGCAATACGAATAAACCGCGCGAACCCCAGGCGCAGTGCAGGGCCTTGCGGCCCTGCACTTTCATCAAACAGCGCGGTAGTCATCATGTTTAAACGTCACACACTGTCCCTCTGCATGGGCCTGTTGGGCTTGCTCGCGGCCAGCCAGGCCACGGCCGGCATTTCATTGAGCAGCACACGCCTCATTTTTGACGGCAGCCACAAGGAAGCCGGTATCACCGTGCGCAACAACGGCGAAGCGGTGCTGATCCAGTCATGGGTCGATACCGACAACACCCCGAACGCACCGTTTGCCGTCACCCCGCCCCTGGCGCGGGTCAATGGCCTGGAGCAACAACTGTTGCGGGTCATCTACGAAGGTGCCGGCATGCCCGCCGACCGTGAATCGGTGGTGTGGCTCAACGTGCAGGAAATCCCCCAGGCGTCGAAACTGCAGAACACCTTGCAGCTTGCCGTGCGCCAGCGCATCAAAGTGTTCTTCCGCCCTGCGGGCCTCAAGAACGAGGCTTACCTGGCGCCCACCGAGCTGAGATGGAGCCTGGCTGAGCGTGCGGGCAAGCCGGTGCTGGTGGTGACAAACCCCGGCCTGTATCACGTGTCGATTGCCGAAATCACCCTGCAGGCCGGCGGCGTCAAAGAGCATCCTTTTGATTCGATGATGATCGCGCCCGGTGAGCAAAAAGAGTTCAACCTCAAACAACTTAGTCGAGACACTGCGCCACACTTAGTGTTCAGCAGTATCAATGACTACGGCGCACAAGACCGTTATTCCGCACAACTTTCAAACAGCACCGATATCCGCGCCAGTTTGAGTAAAGAATCACCATAATACGTTTGCCGTTCTGGCAAACGCACTTTCACTGTATTTCTCTTCGCTCCGTTAGTTCGTATCGGAGGTGATATAGGGTTCCTGCATGTTTTTAATCAAGCGCAATGGATGGTCGCCGCTGCTGGTAGCCCTGGGTTTCAGTACAGCGTGCCAGGCCGAAGGCGATGAACAGTTCAATACCTCCTTCCTGCAAGGCGCGGCCTCCTCGGTCGATCTGCAAACGCTGCTGGCCAGCAGCAACGTCCTACCCGGTAATTACCGGGTGGACTTGTATGGCAACGAAACCCTGGTAGGCCGCCGCGATATCGACTTCCGGCGCAACCCCGGCAGCGGCAGGATCGAGGCCTGCCTGACCCTGGACATGGTGCAACAACTGGGCGTCGATATCGCCAAGCTACAGGCCAGCGGCAAACTCGTCGGTGATGACCCTAACGCCTGTCTCGACCTGCCCGCGTTGATCCCCGGTGCCAGCATGCGCTACGACGTGCCGCGCCTGCGCCTGTTGGTGAGCGTGCCGCAGATCGCCATGGAGCGTGGCCGCCGTGGTTACGTGGACCCGGCGCTGTGGGATGCCGGCGTGTCGGCGGCGTTCATCAACTACCAGTTGAGCAGCAACCGCAACAGCACCGAGGGGCAAAACACCCTGTCCAACAACCTCGGCCTGCGCAACGGCATCAACCTGGGCGGCTGGCGCTTGCGCAACGAGTCGAACTTCAACAGCAGCACCGACCGCCCGAGCACGTTCAAGAGCAACCGCAGCTACGTGCAACACGACGTGACCGCGTTGAAGGGCCAGTTCAGCGCCGGGGACATTTTCTCCGACGCCGACCTGTTCGACAGCGTGCGCTATCGCGGGGTCAAGCTGGGCTCCGACGACGGCATGCGCGCCGACAGCGAACGCGGCTATGCACCGATCATCCGCGGTATCGCGCAAACCAGCGCCACCGTGGAGATCCGCCAGAACAACTACATCCTCTACACCGCCAACGTGCCGCCCGGCCCGTTCGAGATCAGCGACATCTACCCCAGCGGCTCCAACGGCGACCTTGAAATCACCGTGATCGAAGCCGATGGCAGCCGCCGGGTCACGGTGCAGGCGTTTTCCAGCCTGCCGATCATGGTGCGCGAAGGCCAACTCAAATACAGCCTGTCGGCCGGCCAATACAACAGCAACAGCGACGGGCAACAGTCGCCGCAGTTTGTCAGCAGCACCCTGGCCTACGGCATCAGCAGCAATTTGTCCGGCATCGTCGGCGTGCAGGCCAGCCAGGACTTCAAGGCGATGTCCGTGGGTGTCGGGCGCAACACGCCGATCGGCGCCGTGTCGCTGGACATGACCCACTCCGCCAGCCGCACCTTCGGCCAGGCCGTCACGGGCAACAGCCTGCGCGCCTTGTATGCCAAGACCTTTACCGGCACCGACACCAGCTTCACCCTGGCGGCCTACCGCTACTCCACCGAGGGCTATCGCACCCTCACCGAGCACGTCGAGGAACTGAGCAGCGACGGCCAACGGCGTACCGGCAACTCGAAAACCCGTACCGACCTCACCGTCAACCAGAGCCTTGGCCGCAACCAGCATTACGGCAGCGTCTATATGAATGCCAGCGACCAGCGCTACTGGAGCCGTGGCGGTTCGCAAAGCCTGTCGGCGGGCTATAGCAACTATTGGGGTCAGGTGAGCTACAACGTTGGCGCCACCTACTCCAAGGATGTGGGCAACGCCGGGCCGTCGAACAATGACACCCTGATCAACCTGTCGCTGTCGTTTCCGCTCGGTTCGACCCCGCGCGCACCGAGGGCGTTTGTCTCCTCCAGCACACAGAAAAACAACGACACCACCCAAGTGGGCGTCAACGGCTACCTGACCGATGACAGCGACACCTATTACTCGCTGCAAGGCGGCAACAGCAGCACCGGCGGCAGCACCGGCTCGGCCAACCTCAGCACGCGCACCTCAGTGGCGGATATCAGCGCCAGTTACAGCCAGGGCCGTGGCTACAACTCCCAGAGTCTCAATCTGGCCGGCTCGGTGGTCGGCCACGGCGGCGGGATCAACCTGGGGCAAACCGTGGGCGAGACCTTTGCCCTGGCGCAAGTCGAAGGCGTGACCGGGGTGAACATCGGCAGTTTCTCCGGGGCCAGGACCGGCAGCAATGGCTACGCGGTGGTGCCCAATGCGCAACCCTATCGGGTCAACTGGATCAGCCTCGACACCCGCGACATGGGGGTCGACATCGAGATCGACAACGCCACCCAACAAGTGGTGCCGCGACGCGGTGCCGTGGTGTTGGCGCGCTATGTCAGCAAGACCGGGCGCCGCGTGCAATTCGCGCTGTTCGATGCCAAGCAGCAGCCGATTCCGTTTGGTGCTTCAGTGGAAGACAGTGCGGGCAAGCAGATGGCGATTTCCGATCCCAATGGCAAGGCGCTGGCCTTGGTCGAGCAGGATGCAGGTACGTTGGTGATCAAGTGGGGTGAGCAGCAGTGCCGGGCGAGCTATGCGCTGGGGGAACGCAACAAGGCGTTGAACTATGAGCGGGTGGACTTGAGGTGCGCCCCGCAACCCTGAGACCACCACTGAACAACTGTGGGAGCTGGCTTGCCTGCGATAGCGGTGTATCAG
>NZ_ANNV01000005.1 GCF_000346755.1 Pseudomonas sp. CBZ-4
GTCGTCCCTGGGTATTCTTCCTTCAAGCCAATCTGCGACAGGCGACGGTTGGCGATGAACTTGAGGTAGTCCTCCATCATCGCGGCGTTCATGCCCAGTACGCCGCGCGGCATGGTGTCGCGGGCGTATTCGATTTCCAGCTGGGTCCCTTGCAGGATCATCTGGGTCGCTTCTTCCTTCATCTCGGCATCCCACAGGTGTGGGTTTTCGATTTTGATCTGGTTGATCACGTCGATACCGAAGTTCAGGTGCATCGACTCGTCGCGCAGGATGTACTGGAACTGCTCGGCCACGCCGGTCATCTTGTTGCGGCGGCCCATGGACAGGATCTGGGTGAAGCCGCAGTAGAAGAAGATGCCTTCGAGGACGCAGTAGTAGGCGACCAGGTTGCGCAGCAGCTCTTTGTCGGTGTCGACGGTGCCGGTTTCGAACTTCGGATCGGAGATCGAACGGGTGTACTTCAGGCCCCAGGCGGCTTTTTTCGCCACCGATGGAATCTCGTGGTACATGTTGAAGATCTCGCCTTCATCCATGGCCAGGGATTCGATGCAGTACTGGTAGGCGTGGGTGTGGATCGCCTCTTCGAAGGCCTGGCGCAGGATGTACTGACGGCACTCCGGGTTGGTGATCAGGCGGTATACGGCCAGCACCAGGTTGTTCGCGACCAGGGAGTCGGCGGTGGAGAAGAAGCCCAGGTTGCGCATGACGATGCGACGCTCGTCGTCGGTCAGGCCTTCGGGGTTTTTCCACAGGGCGATGTCGGCGGTCATGTTGACCTCTTGCGGCATCCAGTGGTTGGCGCAGCCGTCGAGGTACTTCTGCCAGGCCCAGTCGTACTTGAACGGCACGAGTTGGTTGAGGTCGGCGCGGCAGTTGATCATGCGCTTTTCGTCAACGGCGACACGGGCGGAGGCGCCTTCGAGTTCGGCGAGGCCTTCGGCGATGTCGAGTTTGTCGAGGGCAGCCTTGGCGCG
>NZ_ANNV01000006.1 GCF_000346755.1 Pseudomonas sp. CBZ-4
TTGGGAGCGCTGCGCACTCCAGCGGGAGCAAGCTCCCTCGCCACGATCACCTCCTTGCCACAGCAACAGGGCGGCGTGAGAAATTTTCCTGAAAAGCGCCCCAAAACAGCGCAACCCTCTCACGCCAAAAGCTCCATAATCCCCTCCTCTCTTGTATCAATCGGTTTTCGCGAGGACTGCGTGTCTAAAGGTGTGGTGTTATCGGTTTTGGCCTCGGTGTTGTTTGCCGTGATGTATTACTTCACATCACTGCTCACGCCCTTGAGCGGCCTGGAAATTTTTGGCTGGCGCATGCTGCTGACCGTGCCGTGCATGACGGTGTTCATGGTTGTCAGCGGCGAATGGCGACGGGTGTGGGAACTGCTGCAAGTGCTGGCGGCCACGCCGAAGCTGATTGCGGGCGTGCTGGTGTCTTCAGCCTTGCTGGGGGTGCAGTTGTGGTTGTTCATGTGGGCACCGCTAAACGGTCGCAGCCTGGATGTGTCGGTGGGGTACTTCCTGTTGCCGCTGACGATGGTGCTGACCGGGCGCCTGGTATGGGGTGAGCGACTGTCACGCCTGCAACAGGTGGCGGTGTTTTTTGCCGGCCTTGGGGTGCTGAACGAGTTGTACCAGGCCGGTGGTTTTTCCTGGGCAACGCTGGTGGTGATCATCGGTTACCCGGTGTATTTCGTGGTGCGCAAATACCTCAAGACCGACCACCTGGGCGGGCTCTGGCTGGACATGGCGCTGATGTTGCCGGTGGCGTGGTGGTTTGTGCAAAGCGGCGAGCAGGGGTTTGCCGTGCTGGATATCCATCCCAAGCTGTATGCCTTGATTCCAACGCTGGGGGTTATCAGTGCGTCGGCGCTGGTGAGCTACATCATTGCCAGTCGTTTGCTGGCGTTCAGCTTGTTCGGCTTGCTCAGTTATGTCGAACCGGTGCTGTTGCTGGGGGTGGCACTGTTGTTGGGTGAAGGGATCAAAGCTGGCGAATGGCTGACCTATATCCCGATCTGGCTGGCGGTGATGGTGTTGGTGTATGAGGGTTTCAAGCATCTGGTGCGTCAGCGCAGGACTTGATGGGAGTTGAAACGGGGCGTCCGTACCCCTTTTACAGGTTTACTCAGTCACTTTGGTATCGGTGTCAGGGGCAGGTGGGCCATGTTTTTCCAGGATGTCTGCGAATGTGTCCAGATTGTCCCTGACAGTACCGTACCGGGGGATCCGGCTTTGGATTTCACCGCCCACCTTTTCAAGCCACTTGTCCATCGCTTCCTTGCCTACGCCAAAAAGCTTGCCCAGTCGGTTGTCATGGTTCAATTGCAGTAACGTGCCTTTGGCCGGATTCTTGACGATTTCTTCAATGGAGTGGGCAATGTCCGAAGGCACGCCGAACACGATCAATGCGGTTGCCAGCCCTTCCCCGGGGTTTCGTAGCTGCCTGATGAACTCGTGAAACATCCCCGCCAGATTATTGGCCCCGACATTGTCCATAGATTGGCCTTGGATCCGGCGGACCCACTGTTTCAGCGTCATCGGCACGAGTGGAGCATCACTGTTGTTCAGCCCGTTTCGTACAAAATAAAACCTGTTTTTGCCGCTGCTTCCAAGCAGGTTTCCGCACGGGTCGTACTTGTAGACCACTTCTGTCCCATCCTTCAAATACCCTTTGTAGGTTGGCTGCCCCCGCTCGTCGAACGCCTTGAGAGATGTATTGCGCACCCCCCTGACGGGCACAGGCGGCACGGTGATGTCTTTATTCAAGCGGGTGAAAATGTCGCCTTTTTCATATCCGTAGCTTCCGACCACGGCGTTGATATCGTTAGCTGCAAACTGAGCCAGGGTCTCCTTGACCCTGGGTCTGCTCTGCTGCGCGAAATGGGCTGCAAACTTTTCCTGCTTCTCGGGATCATCGGCTTGTTCCTTGACCCAGGCGGTCATCTCTTCACGCGTGTTGAATTCGTGAAAGGATGGCCCTGGTTCCTCGGGTACATACAATAAGAAGTTCGTACCTTCGGCGCTGGGTGGTACGCGCTTGATCACCGCGATGTCTTTGGCCTGCAAACCGTCCACCGCAAAAGTCGAAACCTGCATGCCAGGCGTGCCTTGAGCGTTGCGCGTCAATGACCCATCGGCCAGTTCTCGCCCTTTGGCACTCAAAGTGCCATCCCGAAATTCCGATTGAATCGTGTCCATGAATGTATTGCGCGCGTTGTTGGCGGCCTGCCAACCCTCGGTAAACACGATAGTGCCCTTTGGGCGGATGGGCTCACTGTGCACTTGTGGGCCAAACCAAGAGGTTGGTGCGGAGGTGATTGTGTTCATAACGAAGATCTCTTGTCAGCGGGGCAGGTTGATTCCTGCTGCCCTGCCATCTTTGTGATCCACAATCTCGCCACCGTTCCATCCCGGAAAGCAGAAAGCCCGGCAGAGGGTGTCCTCTACCGGGCTTTTTCATCGTTGAAAACCGTCAGTCAGCCGTCAACACACCACGACGCACCTGGTCACGCTCGATGGACTCGAACAACGCCTTGAAGTTGCCCTCGCCAAACCCATCGTCGCCCTTGCGCTGGATGAATTCGAAGAACACCGGGCCCATGAGGGTTTCCGAGAAGATCTGCAACAGCAGGCGCTTGTCACCTTCGATGGACGAACCGTCCAGCAAGATGCCGCGTGCCTGCAACTGGTCCACCGGCTCGCCGTGGTCTGGCAGGCGGCCTTCGAGCATTTCGTAGTAGGTGTCTGGCGGCGCGGTCATGAAGCGCATGCCGATCTTCTTCAGCGCGTCCCAGGTCTTGACCAGGTCTTCGGTGAGGAACGCCACGTGCTGGATGCCCTCCCCGTTGAACTGCATCAGGAACTCTTCGATCTGGCCCGCGCCCTTGGACGATTCTTCGTTGAGCGGGATGCGGATCATGCCGTCCGGCGCGCTCATGGCCTTGGAGGTCAGGCCGGTGTATTCGCCCTTGATGTCGAAGTAGCGCGCTTCACGGAAGTTGAACAGTTTTTCGTAGAAGTTGGCCCAATAGGCCATGCGCCCGCGGTACACGTTGTGGGTCAGGTGGTCGATGACCTTGAGGCCGGCGCCTTGCGGGTTGCGGTCCACGCCTTCGATGAACACGAAGTCGATGTCATAGATCGAGCTGCCTTCGCCGAAACGGTCGATCAGGTACAGCGGCGCGCCGCCGATGCCCTTGATGGCGGGCAGGTTCAGTTCCATCGGCCCGGTTTCGATATGGATCGGCTGGGCGCCCAGCTCGAGCGCGCGGTTGTAAGCCTGTTGCGAGTCCTTGACGCGGAACGCCATGCCACACACTGACGGGCCGTGTTCAGCGGCAAAGTAGGAGGCGATGCTGTTGGGCTCGTTGTTGAGGATCAGGTTGATCTCGCCCTGGCGATACAGGTGGACGTTCTTGGAGCGGTGGGTCGCGACCTTGGTGAAACCCATGATCTCGAAGATCGGCTCCAGGGTACCTGGCGTCGGCGAGGCGAACTCGATGAATTCAAAGCCCATCAGGCCCATTGGGTTTTCGTATAGATCTGCCATGGTGGCACCTCATCATTCTTGTAATAAACACAGGGTTAATTGCGAGCAAGGATGAGGTCGGATGGCGGCGCACAGGAAAGGCCTCGCACAGTGCGGGCGAGGAAGTCACCAAAGATGAGGGGGGAGCCCAGTAGCTTCATGATTGCATCAGTCTCTGACGGCCGAGGCTTGCGTGAGCGCAAGTCCATATTCTTGTATGCGTAAATCGATTCTACACAGCGTAACCGTATTTGTCCGTACTCTTATCAAATCCCCATCGGCCTGGCCTGCGCAAGGGGTTTATTGCACAGGTAGATACCGAGCAGGATCACCGCACCGCCGCCGAGCATCGGCCAGGTCAACGGCTCACCCAGCAACAACGCACCGCAGACCACTGCGGTCAGCGGGTTCAGTGCGATGAACACGCCGGCGCGGGTGGCACCGATACGACGCAGCCCATCGTAGTAACCGATATACGCCAGGGCCGAGCCCAGCACACCGAGGTACAGCAGGCTGAACACCTGGGGCGAATGAATCGCACTGAGCCCTTCCACGGTCAAGCGCCCCGTGGCCAGCGTGGTGAACACCAGCATGGCCGTGCCCAGCAGAATCGACCACGTCACTGTCTGCAGGGGCCCCAGGCTGTGGTTCAGCCCTCGTGAAAACAGCGAGTACACGCCCCACCCCACCACGCAGCCGAAAATCAACAGATCACCCCGCCAGGCCTGCGCACTGCCTTGCAGCAATTGCGGGTTGCGACTGACGATCACAGTCGCAGCGCCGCCCAGGCACAGGGCAATGCCCAGCCACTTGGCCCGGCTGAAACGCTCCTTGAACAGCAGCCAGGATGCCAGCCCGATCACGGCGGGATTCAACGCGACAATCAGCGACGCCCGCGACGCATTGATGGACTGCAAGCCATAGAAAAAACACAGGTTGTAGGCATAGATCCCGCAGAAGCCCAACAACGCCAGCCGCAACAGTTGCGCCGGGGTCGGGCACACCAGGGGGATGCGCGCAAAACCCATGAACAACACCAACGCCAGGCTGGCCGCGACAAAGCGCAGGCTGGCCGCCAGCAGCGGATCGACACTCGCCGCCAGGTAACGACCGGCGACAAAAGTGCCGCCCCAGATCATCGTCACGGCCGCGAGCTTCCAATAGGTGCGGTGGTCTGCGGACAATTTCATCAATAAATGCTCGGGTGATGGAAGGACTGGCGTATTCTTCGACTAATACCCGATCATCGTAAAATGAGTAATTGCTCATGACCCTGACCCAACTTGAAATCTTTTCCCTGGTGGCCGAGCTGCAAGGTTTTACCAGTGCGGCCCATCGCCTGGGGATCGGCCAATCGGCGGTCTCCCACGCCATCAAGGCGCTGGAACAGGAATGGGGGGTGGAAGTGTTCCGCCGTCACCAGTCCCAGGTAGAACTCAGTGACATCGGCCAGCAACTGCTGCTGCGCGCCCGGGCCATACTCGGCCTGGCCAACACCCTGCAACAGGAGGCCGCCGATGCCCGCGGGATGAAACGCGGCACGTTGCGCATCGGCTCCTTCGGGCCCACGTCGTCCAATCGGTTGCTGCCACCGGTCCTGGCACATTTTCGCCAGGCGTATCCGGGGATCGAGGTGCATATCGATGAGGGCCCGGATCGCCAGGTGATGCAATGGCTGGACGAGCGGCGCATCGACGTCGGGTTTGTGGTGCTGGAGCAGGAGCGTTTCGACACGTTTGCGCTGTTCGAGGATCAGTTGGTGGCGCTGTTGCCTGCCGATCATCCGCTGGCATCTCGCCCGGCCATTGCCCTGGACGCGTTGTGCGACGACCCTTTTATCCTGACCGAAGCCGGCTCGGCCGAACTGGTGGTTCGGGTGTTCAACAACGCACGGCTGGTGCCGAAAGTGCGTTTTCGCTGTGCTCAGTTGTTGAGTACCCTTGAAGCGGTGAGCCGGGGCGACGGTGTGAGTCTGGTGGCCGAGGGGTCGTTGCCTGAACTGGCGGACCCACGCTACGTGTCCCGCCCTCTGGCCCCGGCAATCGTTCGCCCCATCGGGCTGGCGGTACTGGACCGGCGTCAGTCATCACCGGCGACCCTGGCGTTTATCGAAGTGGCGCAGCGTGTTCACAGCCGCGGCTTGTCGTGAAAGGTAGGGTTAGGCGTCAGGTAACTATTCTGACGGCGCCTACTGACCGAACGGCTAGGTAGGGCAAGCTAATTCCAGCCCGGCCAACTATCATCGAATCAAGCTGATTTGCCCTCCGGCGTTTTTTCATACTGCAACAGGCCGTGCCCCCCATGCCCCTGACTCTCAACGGCCCGCGAAACCGCGCCAGCCGCTACCTGATCACCTCCCTCAGTGCCGTGTTGCCAATCGCCCTGGGCGTGGTGATCTTGTACTGGCAAGCCGAACGCAGCCTCACACAAAGCACCGCGCAAACCGCCCAGGAAGCCGTACGCCAATTCGACCTGATGCTCGACAACACGGCCCTCGCCGCCCAGGCCCTGCTGCCACTGGCGGGCCAGCCGTGTGACAGTGCTGCGCAACTGGCACTGCGCGAACAGGTCACGCGCCGGCCATTTGTGCGCGCAACCACCTTGTCCTGGCAGAAGAACATCTATTGCAGCTCACTGTTTGGTGATGCCTACGAATCGAAGGTCAACCCGGAGGACTACGTGGATGGCCGCCTGTGGCTGATGAATGGCAACCCGGTCACGCCCGATACCGCATTGCTGGTTTATCGGCTGGTCGAGGGTGATAAAGCGGCATTTGCCTCGATTGACGGCTACCACCTGACCAACGCCCTGCGCCTGATCAGCCGCTACGCGCAGTTGGTCTTGCAAGTAGGCCCGCACTGGCTGGGGGCTGGTGGCAAGGTACAGGACACCACCGTGCCGAAGTTTGCCGTGGCCCATCAGCACTTGGCCTCGACGCGCTACGATTACAGCGTGGAAGCCGGTATGCCGGCAGGCGAAGTATGGCGTTACATGGAGGCCCGATACCCGGGTTTCTTCAGCCTGCTGGTGTTCTTCGGCGTACTCGCCGGCCTGCTCGCGCACTGGCTGCAAAAGCGCTCTTCGGCGCCGACCCATGAACTGCAACGGGCCTTGGCCGCGAACGAATTCATTCCCTATTTCCAGCCGGTCGTGCGGGGCGACACCCGCGAATGGGCCGGCTGTGAAGTCTTGATGCGCTGGCAACATCCAAAGGAAGGCCTCGTACGCCCGGACTTGTTTATTCCTTTGGCCGAGCATTCCGGCCTGATCGTCCCCATGACCCGCTCGTTGCTGCGCCAGACCGCTGCGCAACTGGCGCCCCACGCCGCGCGCTTCCGCCCGGGGTTCCACATCGGCGTGAACATCACCGCACGCCATTGCCAGGACTTGGACCTGGTGCAGGATTGCCGTGAGTTTCTCGCCGCCTTCGCGCCTGGCCAGGTCACGTTGGTGCTGGAGTTGACCGAACGCGAATTGATCACGCCGACCGATATCACCCGCCAGCTGTTCGATGCCCTGCACCAATTAGGGGTGTTGATCGCCATTGATGACTTCGGCACCGGCCATTCAAGCTTGGGTTACTTGCGCAACTTCAATGTCGATTACTTGAAAATCGATCAAAGCTTTGTCGCCATGATCGGTGTCGATGCACTCTCGCGGCATATTCTGGACAGCATCATCGAATTATCCGGCAAGCTCGACCTGGGCATAGTCGCAGAAGGCGTGGAAACAGTGGAGCAGTGCGAGTACCTGGCAGCACAAGGCGTGGATTTCCTACAGGGCTATCTGTTCGGCCGGCCGTTACCTTGCAATGAGTTCACTGCGTCCCTGGCGAGCCATTGAATAGCCACGGACTAACATCATGAAATAATCTTGTTCAGACAAAGACGTTATTTACTCTCGGCGGATTAACTACTACAATTTTTTCTGCCGGTGCAAAACACGCAGAAAGGCCTCTTTTTTTGAGCCGCCTTAAAGCTTTGGCTTATAGCTTTGCCTGCAGTTGATATCAGCCAACTACATAATTGGAGTACAGAACTTGTCCAGACTCGCCGAATTTCGCGCAGCAGAAAAAGCCCTTCAAGAGCAGCTGGCTCAGCTGGAAACCTTGAAGAATGATGCCGGCCTGAAGAAAGAAATCGAATTTGAAGAAAAGCTTCAAGGGCTGATGAAAAGCTACGGCAAAAGCCTGCGTGACATCATCTCCATCCTTGATCCGAACCCAGGCAAGGCCGGTGCAGCTGTTGCCGCTGCCCCCAAACAGCGCCGCGCCCGTGTGGTCAAGGTTTACCACAACCCGCACACCGGTGAGCTGATCGAGACCAAGGGCGGCAACCACCGCGGCCTTAAAGCCTGGAAAGAACAGTATGGCGCAGCCACTGTAGATTCCTGGCTGCGCGGCTGATCAGACCGCACCCACAAAGAGCCCCGCACATGCGGGGCTTTTTTTGCAGGTTCGATAACGAACTTAACTAACAGTTCACTTTGTTCAAAATCGCCCCCGGCAACGCCCTCAAAGTTTCAGGCTGTCGCGCACCGAAGTGACTTCTTCCTTGCTGGCCTCATAGGCTTGCGCCTGCCCGGCATAAGAAAAAACATAGGCCTTTTCGATATCAACTGCGCCCACCAATGTTTGCGAAAGCACATGCCGCCCGTTCTCGGTAATCACGCAAGTAGTTTCCAGCGCATCAAGACCGCTCAATGTGGTTGGGTGCATTTTGCTACACACACTTTGATAGCCGCCGTGGGCAAACTCTTTCTGGATGGATTTGCGCATCTCCAGCAATACGCCTTGAAGATTAACTTTGTGCCCGGGTTCAATCGGAGTAGCGGTCAACTCCATGACCATCAAGGTCGTGCCATTTTCATCGTTCTTGATCGCGCGCTGGCGTGATACCACGGCGGGCTTTGCCGGTGACTCGCCGTCAGGCACCACTTCCTCGACCTGCCAGCCACTGGGCCAATGAACTTGCGGGTCGGCCGCCAGCACCCACGGACTTGCCAGCAGCACACACACAGCGCTCAACAACGGTTTACGAAATTCGATCATTGCGACAAACACCCAAGGTTCCAGCGCCAAAGTTTGAGCCCCGCCCCCCATGCGCCGCAAGGCCGGCGTGACCTTTTTCATTTGGCGCACTGGCCAGGCCTTGCGTATCATAACCCGGCTGCACGGATGCTTGCCGCAAGCCAAGGGACCGCTTTGCCCCATTTTTTCTGGAGGGCCCATGAGCCTGCACGAACTGAACACTTTCCCGGGCGTTACCGCCCAACCGGACACCGCCACCTCGAACTTCGTGTTCAACCACACCATGTTGCGGGTCAAGGACATCACCAAGTCGCTGGACTTCTACACCCGCGTGCTGGGTTTCTCCCTGGTTGAAAAGCGCGATTTCCCGGAAGCGGAATTCAGCCTGTACTTCCTGGCACTGGTGGACAAGTCCCAGATCCCGGCCGATGCGGCCGAGCGCACGCAGTGGATGAAGTCGATCCCCGGCATCCTGGAACTGACCCACAACCACGGCACCGAAAACGACGCCAGCTTTGCCTACCACAACGGCAACACCGACCCGCGTGGTTTTGGCCATATCTGCATTTCCGTGCCGGACATCGTTGCCGCTTGCGAGCGTTTCGAAGCCCTGGGCTGTGATTTCCAGAAACGCCTGAGCGATGGCCGCATGAAGAGCCTGGCGTTTATCAAGGACCCGGATGCGTACTGGGTCGAGATCATCCAGCCAGCGCCCATGTAAGTAGGTGGCGTGACGCGGAGCGTCACTGGATGCATTCCCACGCAGAGCGTAGGAACAAGCAGGAATAAAAAAACCCCATGATCACTCATGGGGTTTTTCATTTCAGCGGGGCAACTTACGAGGTGCGGATCAAGTGATCAAAGGCACTCAGGGAAGCCTTGGCGCCCTCGCCCACTGCAATCACGATCTGCTTGTACGGCACCGTGGTGACGTCGCCGGCGGCGAATACGCCGGGCAGTGAAGTCTCGCCACGGGCATCGACGATGATCTCGCCGCGAGGCGACAGCTCGACGGTACCTTTGAGCCAGTCAGTGTTTGGCAACAGGCCGATCTGCACGAAGATGCCTTCCAGATCGACAGTCTTGAACTCACCGCTGTCGCGATCCTTGTACGCCAGGCCGGTGACTTTCTGGCCATCACCTTTGACTTCGCTGGTCAGCGCGCTGGTGATCACGTCAACGTTCGGCAGGCTGAACAGCTTGCGCTGCAACACCGCATCGGCACGCAGCTTGCTGTCAAACTCCAGCAAGGTGACATGGCTGACAATGCCGGCCAGGTCGATGGCCGCTTCAACGCCGGAGTTACCGCCGCCGATCACCGCTACACGCTTGCCCTTGAACAACGGACCGTCGCAGTGCGGGCAGAAGCACACGCCCTTGGCCTTGTATTCCTGCTCGCCCGGCACGCCCATTTCACGCCAGCGCGCACCGGTGGCCAGGATCACGGTCTTGGACTTGAGGGTCGCACCGCTTTCGAAGCGAATTTCATGCAGCTCGCCTGGGTTCTTGGCCGGAATCAACGCACTGGCGCGCTGCAGGTTCATGATGTCCACGTCGTATTGGCGCACGTGGGCCTCAAGGGCGCTGGCCAGTTTCGGCCCTTCGGTTTCCTGCACCGAGATGAAGTTCTCGATGGACATGGTGTCCAGCACTTGCCCGCCAAAACGCTCTGCGGCGACGCCGGTACGGATACCTTTACGTGCGGCGTAGATAGCGGCTGCCGAGCCGGCCGGGCCACCACCGACGACAAGCACATCGAACGCGTCTTTGGCGCTGATTTTCTCGGCGGCTTTTTCGATGCCGCTGGTGTCGAGCTTGGCGAGGATTTCTTCCAGGCCCATGCGGCCCTGGCCGAAGTTCACACCGTTGAGGTAGACACTGGGCACCGCCATGATCTGGCGTTCATCCACTTCCGCCTGGAACAACGCGCCGTCGATGGCGACGTGGCGGATGTTCGGGTTGAGCACGGCCATCAGGTTCAATGCCTGGACCACGTCCGGGCAGTTCTGGCAGGACAGCGAGAAGTACGTCTCGAAGCTGAACTCGCCTTTCAGGGCGCGGATCTGTTCAATCACGTCGACACTGGCCTTCGACGGGTGGCCACCGACTTGCAGCAGGGCCAGCACCAGCGAAGTGAATTCATGGCCCATCGGGATGCCGGCAAAACGCAGGCTGATCTCGGCACCCGGGCGGTTGATGGAGAACGATGGCTTGCGCGCATCATGGCCATCGGTTTTCAGGGTAATCAGCGTGGTGAGGCTGACAACGTCCTGCAACAGGGCAAGCATTTCCTGGGATTTCGCACCGTCGTCGAGGGAGGCGACGATCTCGATCGGCTGGGTGACCCGTTCCAGGTATGACTTCAACTGAGCTTTAAGATTGGCGTCCAACATACGGGCGATTCCTTTTAATTCGGTAAAAAAAACGCCCGAGCGAATATCGCCCGGGCGTTTTTGAGGGCGGATGCAGCTTACTTAAGGTGCGGTGTAGTCCGCCCTGAGGTGCTTCACAGACTTAGATCTTGCCAACCAGGTCCAGGGACGGAGCCAGGGTAGCCTCGCCTTCTTTCCACTTGGCTGGGCACACTTCGCCTGGGTGGGCAGCTACGTACTGAGCGGCCTTGATTTTGCGCAGCAGCTCGGATGCGTCACGGCCAACACCGCCGTCGTTCAGTTCAACGATCTTGATCTGACCTTCTGGGTTGATCACGAAGGTGCCACGGTCTGCCAGGCCAGCTTCTTCGATCAGCACGTCGAAGTTGCGGGAGATGGTCAGGGTTGGGTCGCCGATCATGGTGTACTGGATTTTGCCGATGGCTGGCGAAGTGTTGTGCCAGGCTGCGTGGGCAAAATGGGTGTCGGTGGAAACGCTGTAGATCTCGACGCCCAGTTTCTGGAATTCGGCGTAGTTGTCGGCCAGGTCTTCCAGCTCGGTTGGGCAAACGAAGGTGAAGTCGGCTGGGTAGAAGAACACCACGGACCACTTGCCTTTCAGGTCGGCGTCGGACACATCTACGAAGTTGCCGTTTTTGTATGCGGTAGCTTTGAACGGTTTTACTTGGCTGTTGATGATAGGCATCGTTGACTCTCCGTCAGGGTTAAGAAGTTGATGAAGTGAATCCTACGCACTCTCTGCGCCGATGGCTCATTGGCAAACCTGATGCTCGCGATTGGCTTTCTCTATCAGCAAGCACTATTAATAGAAGAAATCTTAAAGCAGCGGTTGCGTCGCCAACGTCATGCCGAGAAAAGGCGTCGCTTCAACATAGCGCATGGCGGATTTCATGTCGCTCCAGCCGACGTAACTCATCAGCGACTTGAGATCCCAGCCGCTGCGGTGGGCCCAGGTCGCAAAGCCCCGACGCAGCGAGTGGCTGGTGTAGAGGTCGGCGGCGATACCGGCGCGCTCCAGCGCCTGGCGCAACAGCGGGATCACGCTGTTGGGGTGCAACCCCTCCTCCCCCAGGTTGCCCCAGCGATCAACCCCACGGAACACCGGGCCGCGCACCAGCGCCGAGGCGCTGAGCCATTCACTGTAGGCCTGCACCGGACACAGGCGCAGCAGCGCGGGGGTCTGGTAGGTCTTGCCGAGGTTGTCGCGGTCGCTTTTGCTGCGCGGCAGGTACAGGCTGATGCCGGCGCCGGGCGTGGCTTGCACATGCTCGATCTGCAGCCGGCACAACTCGTCGCTGCGAAAGCCGCGCCAGAAGCCCAGCAAGATCAACGCGGTGTCGCGCT
The DNA here is from genome assembly GCF_000346755.1 of Pseudomonas sp. CBZ-4. GTDB lineage: Bacteria > Pseudomonadota > Gammaproteobacteria > Pseudomonadales > Pseudomonadaceae > Aquipseudomonas. The sequence continues at coordinate 12,275 of NZ_ANNV01000006.1, forward strand.
TCGCCCGCAGCAAGCGCGCCTGGTCGTGGGCGTGGGTGGCTTCTTGCGCCTCAGTCGCCAGTGAAGCCACCACCTGCTCCAGGTGCTTGAGTTGCAATGGCTCGGCCTGTTTTTCCTGTGCCGGGTGCACGGCACGTATCCCTTTGAGCACCTTGCGCACCACCGGCGCTTTCGTCGGGTCGGGAAAGCCTTGGCTGGTGTGCCACTGCGCCAACGCCGAGAGCCGCAGCTTCAAGGTGTTGACCGCCAGCACGCCTGCATGGGCCACCAGGTAGCGCGCCACGCTGTCGCTGGTGGCCGGCAGAAACCCACCCCAACTCACTTCGAAGTGTTCGATGGCCGCGCGATAGCTGCGCCGCGTGTTGTCGCGGGTGGCGGCATTGAGATAACGGTCCAGATCGCTCATGGGAGGCCTATTCGTACTGCTTGCGGGTGTTCACGCGGTTAAAACGTCAATCACACGGGATAATACGCCAATATCCCATCTGTTAAATCATGAATTTAAACGAATTTATATTCGTGCTAGAGTATGTATCTACATACTACATACCACAGTACTAAATCGACGGAGACCCCATGGCACGTGGCGGCATAAACAAAGCAGTCGTTCAAACGGCACGCCTGGCGATCCTTGCTCGCGGCGAGAACCCGAGCATTGATGCCGTACGCATCGAAATGGGCAATACCGGCTCAAAGACTACGATTCACCGCTATTTGAAGGAGTTGGACGACAGTGAGTCGCGCCTCACCATCACCCAGGCACCGCTCGACGATGAGCTGGGCGAACTGGTCGCACGACTGGCGCAACGCCTGAAAGAGAAAGCCCAGGAGCCCATCGACCAAGCCCTGGCGCAATTCGAGCAACAGAAAAGCGCCCTGCTCGCCCAGGTAGAAACCCTGGAAGCCGCCCACGGCCAGCTCAAGCAGCAATTTGATATCCAGGCCGCCGCCCTGGCCGAAGAAAGCGCTGCCTTGCAAACTGCCAGCACCAGCCTGCAGACCGAGCAAACCCGTAACGCCGGCCTCAGCCAGGCCTGCAGCGATTACGAGCTGCGTATCAATGACAAGGACGAACAGATCCGTTCGCTGGAAGACAAGCACCTGCACGCCCGCGATGCCCTTGAGCATTACCGCAATGCCATCAAGGAGCAGCGCGAGCAGGAACAGCGCCGCCATGAAGGCCAACTGCAACAGGTGCAGGCGGAGCTACGCCAGGCCCAGCAAAGCGCCATGGTGCGCCAGGATGAAATCACCCAGCTGCATCGCGATAATGAGCGGCTGTTGATCGAGCACCGGGTCACCACCAAAGAGCTGGCGACCGCGCAGGAGCAGGCCCGCAAGGACCAGGCCCAGCAGCTCAAGTTGAACGAACAGATGAATCAGATAGACGGCGAACGCAGCCTGCTTCAGGAGCGCTTGCGCGTGGCCGTGCTGGAGTGCCAGTCACGCCAGGAGGCACTGGCCGAACACCGGCAGGTGAACAAGACGCTGGAACTGGACCTGATCAAGGCCCAGGCCAGCATCGAGGCATTGCAACTGGCCGCCGTCGTTGCAACGGCAGCAGAGGCAACGCCAGACGCCTGATCAGCCCGCCACAGGCGTGCGCATGGTGACGAATTCTTCCGCCGCCGTAGGATGCACGCCGATGGTTTCATCGAAATGCCGCTTGGTCGCGCCTGCCTTGAGCGCGATCGCCAGGCCCTGGACGATTTCACCGGCATCCGGGCCAACCATGTGGCAACCCAACACCTTGTCGGTGTCGGCATCCACCACCAGCTTCATCAGGGTTTTTTCCTGGCACTCGGTCAGGGTCAGCTTCATTGGCCGGAAGCGGCTTTCGAAGATCTGCACCGTGTGCCCCTTCTCTTTCGCCTCTTCTTCTGTCAGCCCCACGGTGCCGATATTCGGCAGGCTGAACACCGCTGTCGGAATCATCGCGTAATCCACAGGGCGGTATTGCTCAGGTTTGAACAGGCGGCGCGCCACCGCCATGCCTTCGGCCAGGGCCACCGGCGTCAGCTGTACGCGACCGATCACATCACCAATGGCGAGGATCGACGATTCGGCGGTCTGGTACAGGTCGTCCACTTCGACAAAACCGCGCTTGTCGAGTTTGACCCCCGTGTTTTCCAGGCCCAGGTTATCCAGCATCGGACGCCGGCCAGTGGCGTAGAACACACAGTCCGCCTCCAGCACGCGGCCGTCTTTCAAGGTCGCTTTCAGGCTGCCATCGGCTTGTTTGTCGATGCGCTCGATATCGGCATTGAACTGCAAGTCCAGGCCACGCTTGGTCAGCTCTTCCTTGAGATGGGTGCGCACGGCGCCATCGAAGCCGCGCAGGAACAGGTCGCCGCGATACAGCAACGATGTTTTCGCCCCCAGGCCATGGAAAATCCCTGCGAACTCAACGGCAATATAACCACCGCCCACCACCAGCACGCGCTTGGGCAGTTCTTCAAGGAAAAACGCCTCGTTGGAGCCAATAGCATGTTCGCGCCCCGGAATCTCCGGGATCTGCGGCCAGCCGCCCGTTGCGATGAGGATGTGTTTGGCGCTGAAGCGCTCGCCATTGATTTCCACCTGATGGGCATCAACCAAGCGTGCGTGCCCCTCGTGCAGGGTCACACCACTGTTGACCAAGAGGTTGCGATAAATACCGTTGAGGCGATTGATCTCACGGTCCTTGTTGGCGATCAGGGTCGCCCAATCAAAGTTCGCTTCCCCCAGCGACCAGCCAAAACCGCTGGCCTGCTCGAAGTCCTCGGCAAAGTGCGCGCCATACACCAGCAGTTTTTTCGGCACGCAGCCAACGTTGACGCAGGTGCCGCCCAGGTAGCGGCTTTCGGCCACAGCCACCTTGGCACCAAACCCTGCAGCAAAACGCGCTGCGCGAACACCGCCGGAACCGGCGCCAATTACATACAAGTCAAAATCGTAGGCCATTTCACTCTCCTCGGCAGGACATCAGCATACCGACTTACAGGGTACTGAAAAACGAAAAAGCCACCCGAAGGTGGCTTTCGCTTAAAACCGCTCTGGCTACCGTGAATCAGTAAGCCTTGCCAGTCTTGTAGAAGTGCTCGTAGCAGAAGTTGGTTGCTTCGATGTAGCCTTCAGCGCCACCGCAGTCGAAACGACGGCCTTTGAACTTGTAGGCAATCACGCAACCGTCTTTGGCTTGCTTGAGCAAGGCGTCGGTGATCTGGATTTCGCCGCCCTTGCCTGGCTCGGTTTCTTCGATCAACTTGAAGATATCCGGGGTCAGGATGTAACGGCCGATGATCGCCAGGTTCGACGGGGCATCTTCCGGCGCTGGTTTTTCAACCATGTCGCGCACGCGGATCAGGCCATCACCAATGTCGTCGCCGGCGATGACGCCGTACTTGTTGGTTTCTTGAGGATCGACCTCTTGCACGGCAACGATGGTGCAACGGTACTTCTGGTACAGCTTGACCATCTGGGTCAGCACGCCGTCGCCTTCCAGGTTGACGCACAGGTCGTCCGCCAGTACCACGGCGAACGGTTCGTCACCGATCAGCGGGCGACCGGTCAGGATCGCGTGGCCAAGGCCTTTCATCTGGGTCTGACGGGTGTAGGAGAACGAGCACTCGTCCAGCAGCTTGCGGATACCAACCAGGTATTTTTCCTTGTCGGTGCCCTTGATCTGGTTTTCCAGCTCGTAGCTGATGTCGAAGTGGTCTTCCAGGGCGCGTTTGCCGCGGCCGGTCACGATGGAGATTTCGTTCAGGCCGGCATCCAGAGCCTCTTCGACGCCGTACTGAATCAGTGGCTTGTTCACCACCGGCAGCATCTCTTTAGGCATGGCTTTGGTCGCTGGCAGGAAGCGAGTGCCGTAACCGGCTGCTGGGAACAAGCATTTCTTGATCATATAAGTCCTTACAAAGGGCTGTGCGTACGGAATTCGGCGCAGTCTAATCAGGCCGCAGTCACCTTACAATGGGTCCTGCTGGCGTTGCGATGTCAACATAGAGAAAAAATGTCGGTGTAAGTTCCGCTTATCTTACAGAGGGCGTCGCCACCGACAGGGCCAAAAAAGTCTAGCCCTCACTGTTTTAAAGGGCTGCAACCTTTTTAGCACGCTTTTCGCGGTTGCACATTGGATTGGAATAACTTGCGCGGGGCCGCGACATTTGGCGCTATCATTACCCCCTTGAACTTGACCACGAGATGCTCAATAGATGTCAGAACCAAAAGGCGTAAACGGCTACCTGATCACCAAGCGTGCAGACGGCTGGCACCTGATCAACTTCCACGGCGACAGCGTTGCCGGGGCTTTTGCGACCGAAAGCCAGGCGGCAGCGGTCGCTGAAGTGTTTGTGGACGAAGCCGGCCACGCGTCGAGCAAGCGCCCCAAAGGCAAGTAAGCCTCGGCGCCTTGCGCAAAAGCCCCGGTCAACGGGGCTTTTTTGTGTTTGCCTGTACCTTGGTGGCAGTTCGCTATAGTCTTGCGCAGACGCTCAACGAGCGTATCGGCGCGCCCTCCAACACCCTCTACGACGACCTACCCATGAACAAAATTCTGGCACTGACTGCGGTACTGGCGCTTGCCGGGTGCACCACCACCTCTGATGTCTATCTGAAAAACGGCGAGCAAGGCCTGACCGTCGACTGCTCTGGCGAGGCCAACTCGTGGGCCAGTTGCTACGAAAAAGCCGATGCGTCCTGTGCAGGCACCGGCTATCGCATCGTCGGCACCGAGGGCACGCCGGCCCTGAGCGAGGGCGACAAGACCCTGGGCAAGGACGTCGGCAATTACAAAAGCCGCAGCGTAGTGGTGGTCTGCAAGTAACCCTTGGGGTTACAGGTGCACTTCAGCGAACTTGATACCCAGCCCGCGCAGGGTCTCGGTCAGCGTATCAAGGCTGGCAAAGGATTCGACCTCATCCTGGTCGTCCACCAGGAAAAAGCTGCGACCGCCGCTTTTCTTGAAAAAGACGATCCATTCGCCGAGGTCGGCGGGATTCTGGATCACATGGGTAGCCGAAATCTGGCCCTCGGCATGGCGCGCTTTGACGTGTTCACGTTTCATATCTGATATTCCGCAACGGCATCAGCCGGAAATGCAATCTTCCCCAGCCTTTTTCACATCACCCGGACGGATCGGCACATTGGACATGCTCTCATAGAGCTTGATGCTGCTACCGCTGGAGCGGTCTTCGATCTCGAAAATGGCCGAGGGGTCCGCGGAAAATTTCTGCGGGACAATAACCTGCACACCGTCTTTATGTGGTTCGATTTGCGACGGGCGACGCGTAGCCGACAGCTTGTGTACCACACAGGCAGCATATTCCTGCGGCTTCTTGCCAGAGATGACGGCCAGCGTGGGAGGGGTCTGCTTGATATCGGCAACCGAGGCACACCCACCTAGCGCCACGGCCAGAACCAACACACTCCACTTCATACAAAACCTCCGATAAAGATCCTACGACAGCCGGGATGGTAAATTTCTCCCGCCAACGTAGGATTTATCCCTGATAACTCGGTAAATAACTGTTTTAAATTGTCGATGTCATCGACAACGGCACGATAATAAAAGCGCTGGGGCTGATAAACTCCATCTTAACCTACGTATCGTTCTGATTTTTCAGAATAAGCCCTTCTGGAGACACCCCATGAAATTCATCCACCAGCGCGAGCACCTCAACGAGGGGGACATTGTCGTCATCGAATGCTCGCAGACTTGTAATATTCGTCTGATGAGCGATGCGAACTTTCGCAGCTTCAAAAATGGCGGCCGCCACACCTACCACGGTGGCGCATTCGACAAGTTTCCCGCCAAGATCACCGCGCCAAGCACCGGCTTCTGGAACATTACCCTGGATGTGGTCACCCGCCGCGCGATCAGCGTGACGCGCAAACCCGCCCTGTCCCACAAGATTCGTATCGTTCGTCGCACCAGCACCAAGCTGAGCTGATTCGGACTCGCCACAGGAAATAAGCAGTGACTACCACCAAATACGTGATCAAGTACAAACTCAACGGCGAACGCCGCTTCGAGTTCGCCCAACTGCACAGCAACAGCGTGGAAGAAGCCAAGCAAGCCCTGGCCAAAATCCATGATGCCAGTGATGAAATCACCGACATCACTGTGAGCAAGGCCCTGTAAACCGATGCCCACCGCCGACCTGTTCGCCGATGACGCCCTGCAACAACCCGCAGGGCGTGAACAAATCGGCGATGAGTCCTACGTGCTAAGGGGTTATGCCCTGCCCTGGATCGAACGTCTTCTACCATCGCTGCGCCAGGTGCTGGCGCAATCACCCTTTCGGCAGATGGTCACCCCAGGCGGTTTTACGATGTCGGCGGCGTTGAGCAGTTGCGGTGAGCTAGGCTGGACCACCGACGCCCACGGCTACCGCTACTCCCCGCTGGACCCGCGCAGCCAACTGCCCTGGCCGACCATGCCCGACGCATTGCGCGAGTTGGCCGTGCAGGCTGCGGCAGACGCGGGCTTCATCGGGTTCGCCCCCGACGCCTGCCTGATCAACCGCTACGTGCCCGGCGCCAAAATGTCCCTGCATCAGGACAAGAACGAACGCCGCTACAGCGCACCGGTGGTGTCGGTGTCCCTCGGCTTGCCGGCGATTTTTCTGTTTGGTGGCCACGCGCGTAGTGACCGGACACAGAAAGTTTCGCTGTTCCATGGCGACGTCGTGGTCTGGGGCGGCGTCGATCGCCTGCGCTTTCACGGCGTGATGCCCGTCAAGGAAGGCCGGCACCCGGTGATGGGCCCGCAACGCATCAACCTGACGTTTCGCACTGCCGGCTGATTTTGACCGCAAGCTTCGGAGTGCCAGGCCGATGCCACAGGGTTACTCTGCGCAAGACCCGTCAAGAGTGCCGCCCATGAACACCGAAGAAGATCCGCGCTGGGCCGCCATTGTCGCCCGCGACCCCAAGGCCGATGGGCTGTTTGTCTACGGCGTAAAAACCACCGGCGTGTATTGCCGTCCCAGCAGCGCCTCGCGGTTGCCGCGCCCGGAAAATATCCAGTTCTTCGACACGCCGGCACACGCCGAGGCCGCCGGTTACCGCGCAAGCAAACGCGCGCGCGGGGACCAGACCGAACTGGCAGCCCAGCATGCGCAACTGGTCGCCGAGGCGTGCCGCCACATCGAACAGGCCGACACCCCGCCCAGCCTCAACGCACTCGCCCTGCGTGCAGGGCTCAGCCCTTTCCACTTTCATCGGGTGTTCAAAGCCGTCACCGGGCTGACGCCCAAGGGCTACGCCAGCGCCGAGCGCACGCGCAAAGTGCGTGAAGGGCTCAAGGGCCAGCATTCGGTCACCGACGCGCTGTATGACGCAGGTTTCAACTCCAACAGCCGCTTTTATGAGGCGGCCGATCAGTTGCTCGGCATGAAACCCAGTGACTACAAGGCCGGTGGCACCAACAGCGAGATCCTGTTCGCGGTTGGCCAGTGTTCGCTGGGCGCGATACTGGTGGCGCAAAGCCGCCGTGGTGTGTGCGCCATTCTGCTGGGGGATGACCCGGACACACTGGTGCGCGATCTACAGGATCAGTTCCCCAAGGCCCACCTGGTGGGCGCAGACCGCCGCTTCGAACAAACGGTCGCGCAAGTCGTGGGCTTTATCGAGGCGCCCGCCCTCGGCCTGGACTTGCCCCTGGACCTGCGGGGCACTGCCTTTCAGCAACGAGTGTGGCAAGCCCTGCGCGATATACCGCTGGGCAGCACCGCCAGCTATGCGCAGATCGCCGAGCGCATCGGCGCACCCAAGTCGTTTCGCGCAGTGGCCCAGGCATGCGGCGCCAACAGCCTGGCAGTGGCCATCCCGTGCCACCGCGTGGTGCGCAGCAATGGCGAACTGTCGGGCTACCGCTGGGGTGTGGAGCGCAAGCGGCGCTTGCTGGCACGCGAAAGTGACAGCTGACCCGCACGAAAAAGCGCTCGCGTCCAGTGAATAAAACAGAGTGGCCGGCGGCCAAGGGCCCTGCTAAAACAGCGAAAAATCTTACTAACGCTGGAGACGCATCCCATGAGCACCTGGCCAGACACCCGCCTGATTGATTTGCTGGGCATCGACACGCCCATCATCCAGGCCCCGATGGCGGTCGGCACGACCACGGCCATGGTCATCGCCGCCAATAACGCGGGCGCACTGGGTTCGCTGCCGGCGGCGGCGCTCAGCATCGAGCAACTGCGTGAAGCGCTCAGCACGATTCGCCAGGCCAGCGTGCGGCCGATCAACGTCAACTTCTTCTGCCACCAACCGCCTGAGCCCGATGCCGTACGGGATCAGCACTGGAAGGAGCTGTTGAAACCCTACTACCTCGAACTGGGCGCCGACTTCGACGCGCCGACACCGGTTTCCAACCGCGAACCGTTCAACGATGCCGCCTGCCAGGTAGTTGAAGAGTTCCGTCCCGAGGTGGTGAGCTTTCACTTTGGCTTGCCGGAAAAATCCCTGCTGGATCGGGTAAAAGCCACCGGAGCCAAGGTGTTGTCCTCGGCCACCACCGTGGAAGAGGCGATCTGGCTGGAACAACACGGCTGTGACGCAATCATCGCCATGGGCATTGAGGCCGGTGGGCATCGTGGCCTGTTCCTTACCGACGACCTCAACACCCAGATCGGTCTGTTCGCCCTGCTGCCGCAAATCGTCGACGCCGTCAGCGTGCCGGTGATCGCGGCCGGTGGCATTGGCGATGCACGGGGGATTGTCGCCGCGTTCGCTTTGGGCGCCTCGGCGGTGCAGATCGGCACCGCCTACCTGTTCACCCCGGAAGCGAATGTCACGCCGTCCCATCACCACGCCTTGCGTCATGCCCAGGCCAGTGAAACCGCGTTGACCAACCTGTTCACCGGCCGCCCGGCACGGGGCATTGTCAACCGGGTCATGCGTGAGTTGGGTGCGATCAACCCGGCGGCGCCGGCATTTCCTACTTCCGGCGGCGCGCTGATACCGCTCAAGGCGAAGGACGAAGCCGGTTTCAGCAACCTGTGGTCGGGCCAGGCACTGCGCCTTGGCAAAGACATCTCTACCTATGACCTGACACGGGAATTGGCCGAACAGGCGCTGGCCAAACTCACGAAAAACTGACACCTGGGGCAACTTGGCACTGTACCGGCAATGGCTAACCGCTATATATTCCCGTAAATAGCGGTAACGCCTTCTACCTATAACAAGCCGTACACCCTCAGGAGCTGCTCTATGAAGATTCGTGTTTCACGCCTGGCCGCGCTGGTTGCCGCCCTTGCCTTCGGTTCGGCCCACGCCGATGAAGTGCAAGTCGCCGTCGCGGCCAACTTCACCGCCCCGATCCAGGCGATTGCCGCCGACTTCGAAAAAGACACCGGTCACAAACTGGTCGCCGCCTACGGCGCCACCGGCCAGTTCTATACGCAGATCAAGAACGGCGCGCCGTTCGAAGTGTTCCTTGCCGCCGATGACACCACCCCGCAAAAACTGGAAAGCGAAGGCGACACCGTCAAAGGCTCGCGCTTCACCTACGCGGTGGGCACCCTGGCGCTGTGGTCGGCGAAAGAAGGTTATGTCGACGCCAAGGGCGAAGTGTTGAAGAAGAACGACTTCAAACACCTGTCCATCGCCAACCCGAAAGCCGCGCCCTACGGCCTGGCCGCCACCCAAGTGCTGGCAAGGGAAGGCTTGACCGACAAGGTCAAGGACAAGCTGGTTGAAGGCCAGAACATCACCCAGGCCTATCAGTTCGTGTCCACCGGCAACGCCGAGCTGGGCTTCGTGGCCTTGTCGCAGATCTATAAAGACGGCAAAGTCACCAGCGGTTCGGCGTGGATTGTTCCGTCGTCCATGCATGATCCGATCAAACAGGACGCGGTGATCCTCAACAAAGGCAAGGACAGCGCCGCTGCCAAGGCCCTGGTTGAATACCTGAAAGGGCCAAAGGCCGCGGCCGTTATCAAGTCCTACGGTTACGAGCTCTAAATGCCGCTATCGAGTGCCGATTTTTCCGCTATCTGGTTGACCATCAAGCTGGCGTCACTGACCACCGTGATCCTGCTGGTCATCGGCACTCCGATTGCCCTGTGGCTGTCGCGCACCCGTTCGTGGTGGCGCGGCCCCATTGGCGCGGTCGTTGCCTTGCCGTTGGTGTTGCCACCGACGGTGATCGGTTTCTACTTGCTGTTGACCATGGGCCCCAATGGCTACTTCGGCCAGTTCACCCAATGGCTGGGTCTGGGCACCCTCACCTTCAGCTTCGCCGGGCTGGTGATTGGCTCGGTGATCTATTCCATGCCGTTTGTGGTGCAGCCGTTGCAAAACGCCTTCTCCGCCATCGGCACGCGCCCCCTGGAAGTGGCGGCGACCTTGCGCGCCAATCCCTGGGACACGTTTTTCACGGTGATCCTGCCCCTCGCCCGCCCGGGGTTTATCACCGCGTCGATTCTCGGTTTCGCCCACACCGTCGGTGAGTTCGGCGTGGTGTTGATGATCGGCGGCAATATCCCGGACAAGACCCGCGTGGTCTCGGTGCAGATCTACGACCACGTCGAAGCCATGGAGTATGCCCAGGCCCATTGGCTGGCGGGTTCCATGGTGGTGTTCGCGTTCCTCGTGTTGCTGGCGCTCTACTCCAGCCGTAAAACAAAAATGGGCTGGAGCTGACCGCGATGATCGATGTGCGCCTGCAACTGAGCTACTCGGGATTTGCCCTCGATGTGGACCTGCAATTACCGGGTCGCGGCGTGACCGCGTTATACGGCCACTCCGGCTCCGGCAAAACCACCTGCTTGCGTTGCATCGCCGGGCTGGAGCGCGCCGAACACGGCGTTGTGGAGATCAACGATGAAGTGTGGCAAGACAGCGCCAAAGGACTGTTCGTGCCCCCGCACAAGCGCGCCCTGGGTTATGTGTTTCAAGAGGCGAGCCTGTTCCCCCATCTGTCGGTGCGGGCCAACCTGGAGTTCGGCCTCAAGCGTATTGCGCGGCAACAGCGCCGCGTGGACATGGCCCAAGCCACCGAACTGCTGGGGATCGGCCACTTGCTCGATCGCCACCCGCAACACTTGTCCGGCGGTGAGCGCCAACGCGTCGGCATCGCCCGCGCATTGCTCACCAGCCCGCAATTATTGTTGATGGATGAACCGCTGGCGGCCCTCGACAGCAAGCGCAAGGGCGAGATCCTGCCGTACCTCGAACGCCTGCACGATGAACTGGACATTCCCGTGCTGTACGTCAGCCATGCCCAGGACGAAGTGGCGCGCCTGGCCGATCACATCGTCCTGCTCAATGACGGCAAGGTCCTGGCCAGCGGGCCCATCGGCGAAACCCTGGCGCGGCTGGACCTGCCGATGGCCTCCGGTGACGACGCCGGCGTGGTGATCAATGGCACCGTCAGCGCCTATGACGAACACTATCAATTGCTGACCCTGCAACTGCCCGCCAGTGCCTTGCACATGCGTGTGGCCCATGCGCCGCTGGCGTTGGGCAAGGCGTTGCGGATCAAGGTGCAGGCGCGGGACGTGAGCCTCAGCCTGCAGGCGGAGGAGCACAGCAGCATCCTCAATCGCTTGCCGGTGACAGTCATCCAGGAGCTGGGGGCCGACAACAATGCCCACGTCCTCGTGCGCCTGGATGCGGCCGGCACACCGCTGCTGGCACGCATCACCCGGTTCTCCCGTGATCAGCTGCAACTGCGCCCCGGCCAGACGCTGTGGGCACAGATCAAGGCGGTGGCGGTACTGGCGTAGGCAAACTTTTGGCACGACGGCGCAGGGCTGCGGTCAATCAGGCATACCGGCCTGATTGTTGCCAAGGAACCTTCGCCATGCCCGACGCCCCGCTGCCCCGCGACCTGCACTACGTTGACGACACCCAGCCGGGCATTCGCCGCAAGACCCTGCGCGGCAAATTCCAGTACTTCGACGCCAAGGGTGTGCGGATCAAGGACGCAGCTGAAATCCAGCGCCTGAACGCCCTGGCCGTGCCGCCGGCCTACACCGACGTGTGGATCTGCGCCGACCCGCGCGGCCATCTGCAAGCCACCGGCCGCGATGCCCGTGGGCGCAAGCAGTACCGCTATCACCCGCGCTGGCGTGAAGTCCGCGACAGTGACAAGTACTCGCGTCTCCAGGCGTTTGGCGAAGCCTTGCCAAAACTGCGCAAGAAGCTCGAAGCACAGATCGCCGAGCCAGGTTTTACCCGGGAAAAGGTATTGGCCACGGTGGTGATGCTGCTTGACGCGACGCTGATCCGCGTCGGCAATAGCCAGTACGCGCGTGAGAACAAGTCCTATGGGCTGACCACCCTGCGCAACCGGCATGTCGACATCAAGGGCAGCGAGATCCAGTTCCAGTTTCGCGGCAAGAGTGGCGTGGAGCACCAGGTCAGCGTGCGGGACCGCCGGCTGGCGACGGTGGTCAAGCGCTGCCTGGAGCTGCCGGGGCAAGATCTTTTCCAATACCTCGACGCGGATGGCGCGCGGCACACCGTCAGTTCCCATGACGTCAACGCCTACCTGCACAGCCTCACCGGCGCCGACTTCACCGCCAAGGACTACCGCACCTGGGCCGGTACGGCCCTGGCGCTGGCCGTCTTGCGTGAACTGGAGTGGCAACCCGAATCCGATGCCAAACGGCACGTGGTGGCAACGGTCAAGGACGTTGCCAAGCAACTGGGCAATACCCCGGCGGTGTGCCGCAAGTGTTACATCCACCCCGCTGTATTGGAGCATTTCAGCCTGGGGGAACTGTCCAAACTGCCAAAGCCGCGGGTGCGCAAGGGGCTCAAGGCGGAAGAGGTGGCGCTGGCGATATTCCTGGAGCAGCTCACGGCGAGCCCACCGGAAAAAGCGCAGCCTTCCTGACCAACACCGTTAACCGTGGTAGCTGGCTTGTGTGGGAGCCAGGCAACACCTCTACCAGCCATGCCGCCGCCTTCGCAGCCTCGCTAAAGCTCGACAGCTCCCACAGGGAATTGGCTGTGCCTGGAGGATCTCCAGCCGAACAATGACAGCCCAACAACACCGATCAACTGTGGGAGCTGGCTTGCCTGCGATGGCGGTGGGTCAGTCAACCCCTCTGCCAGCAATGCCGCCGCCTTCGCAGCCGCGCTAAAGCTCGACAGCTCCCACAGGGAATTGGCTGTGCCTGGAGGATCTCCAGCCGAACAATGACAGCCCAACAACACCGATCAACTGTGGGAGCTGGCTTGCCTGCGATAGCGGTGGATCAGTCAACCCCTCTGCCACCCATGCCGACGCCTTCGCAGCCTCGCTAAAGCTCGACAGCTTCCACAGGGAATTGGTTGTGCCTGGAGGATCTCCAGCCGAGCACTTACTGCCCAGTCACATCGTTCAAAGGTGGGAGCTGGCTTGCCTGCGATGACATCCGCCCAGATCCAGGTCATTGCGCACACCCGCAAAGCGTCCTACGGTAGTGGCCGAATAATCTTGCCGAGGAGCCCGGCCCCATGCTGCCGTCGTCCCCCAAGCCTTACGCCAATGCCCTACACGCTCACCGCCAACGCTGGCGTGGCCGGGTCGGTTTGATGCTGGTCGCGTGCCTGTCGGTGCTGGCCGGCATGACCGATGCCATTGGCTTTATGGCCAGTGGCGATTTTGTCTCGTTCATGAGTGGCAACACCACGCGGTTGGCGGTGGCGATCAGTGCCGGTGATCTTGGCCTGACCGGGCGGCTGCTGTTGCTGGTGGCCACCTTTGTCGTCGGCAATGCGTTGGGTGTGATGGTCAGCCGTCTCAGCCGCCGGCATGCCCTGCCCTTGCTGCTGTGCATCGCCGCCCTGCTCTGCACTGGCGCGATGTTGCCCATGGACGATGCCTTGCCCGCCTTGCTCGCGGCGATCATTGCGATGGGCATGCTCAATGCGGCAGTGGAAGAGGTCAACGGTTTGCCGGTGGGCCTGACGTACGTGACGGGCGCGCTCTCGCGTTTTGGCCGTGGCCTGGGGCGTTGGATGCTGGGGGAGCGCCGCAATGGCTGGCGTGTGCAACTGATTCCATGGGGCGGAATGTTTGTCGGGGCGGTGCTCGGCGCATGGCTGGAGCAGCGGATGGGCCTGAAGGCGCTGATGGTCAGCGGTGGATTGGCGGCGTTGCTGGGCCTGGTGTCGCTGAAGATTCCACGGCGCTGGCAGTTGGGCTACATGCCGCGCTAGAGGAAAAAAGATGCTCGTCCGACGTGTCGGCCTCGACGTCCGTGTACTGGTAAAGAGCCATCACGCCGAACGAGCGGGACGAATGATAAGCGAATGTCCGGCGGCTGTCCCGCCGGGCATTTCCTAAAACCACTAAGGCAACGGATTACAGGCAAGTCGCGAGTGCCGCCAGGCGGCGCTTGGCGGGCATGTTGTCTTCCACGGCGTAGTACTTCACGGTGGCGCCAGCGCCCGCACTTTGTACATCGACAAAGTAATCGCCGCCGGTGGTGTACACGGTGAAACCGCCTGGCCCGTTGGGTTCCTTGAAGCCGCCCGCATCCACGCCGAATACGCTTTCGTCCTGCCAGCCGAACTGGATGCATTCGGCGACCACCAGGGTGGCCTTATCCGAAGCCAGGGTCTTGTAGGGCGTGCCCGCGCGCGCGTCTTTCATCTTCGAACCTGCGCAACCGGCCAGTGCCGCCAGTATCAATGCGCCCATTACCACCTTGTGCATGCCATCGCTCCGTCGCAAAAAAAACGCGACTCTACCACTTGCCGGCGACCGAGGGGCCAAAGGTGGCGCCTGCTGATACATGGCATTATGATGCCAACGTTGATCTCACTGAGGAGGTCAACGGGATATTCTCTACAAGGAAGCGTCATGAAAGATTTCGTCATCAGCGTCAACAACACTGTGCTCTACATCGCCCTGGCCTTCGTTTGGCTGATGGGTTTGGTCACGATGTTCGGTGCAAGTTTCCTGACGGGCCTGGCGGTCCTGATCGGCGGCACGTTGACGTGGTGCATCATTTCCGGCTTCTGGTTCGTCCAGTCGGCCACGTATGAAGAACTGCGCAAGCTCAACGCCAAGAGCTGATGCAACACGGCAGGATGAATTTAGTTTCACTGTGAAGGGAGAATGCGCCACCTATAGTGGCCACGCTCATTTTTAGAAGTCTCCCTTCAGCCCGCCCTCCCGCGGGCTTTTTTTCGCCTGGGCGTCAGAGCAGCCAGCGAAACAGATAGAACAACGCCATGCTCAACAGCACCGTCAGCAGCACGTTGCGCGTCCAGTACATCAGCGCCACCGCGCTGATACCGGCGAGCAGATAGGGGTTGGTCGGGCTCAGGTTGAGGTGCTGGTGATCGGCCAGGAAGATGATCGGCCCGCAAATCGCGGTGAGCATCCCCGGCACCGCAAACCCGAGAAACTCCCGCGCCCCCCGGTTGAGGCGTACCGGCAAGCGCGGCTCGATAAACAGGTAGCGGTTGAGAAACACCACCAGGCCCATCGTCACAATCATCAGGTAGATCATCGCTGCCCTACTCCCAGCCGTTTGCACGCATACCCGGCGCTCATCCCCAACACACCCGACACCACCACCGCCGATTCCCAATGCAGGAAACTCAGCCACACCGAGAACAGCAACGACACGGCCACACAGACCACGGTCGGCACATCACGCACCACCGGGGTGATCAGCGCAATAAAGGTCGCGGCGATGGAAAACTCCAGGCCCAACTGGTCCAGGCCGGGAATGCTCTTGCCCAGCACGATGCCGGCAAGGGTGAACAGGTTCCAGGCGATATAGAACGTCAAGCCGACGCCGAGGGCGTACCAGCGATTGAACGTCTGGCGGTCGTAGTGGCTGACCAGGGCAAAGAATTCGTCGGTGAGCAGAAACCCCAGGCTCATCCGCCAGCGCGTGTTCAGCGCCGACAGGGTCGGGCGCATGTGCATGCCGTAGAGCAAATGCTGGGAGGTCAGCAGCAAGGTGGTCAGCACAATGGAGATCAGGCTTGCGCCGCTCTTGACCATGCCGATCGCCACCAACTGCGCGGCGCCGGCGAACACAATGGCGGATAAACCCTGGGCTTGCAGCGGGGTGAATTGCGCATCAATGGCCATGGAGCCGGCCAGCAGCCCCCACGGCGCACAGGCCAGGGACAGCGGGATAACGGCAATGGCACCGCGTGCGAAGGCGTAATGAGGTAAGGCAGTAGGCATGGACACGGCTCAACGACGGACAGTCGCCAAGCATGCCAGCGCAACAAGGCGCTTGTCTTGAACGATCTTGCTCAGGCGAGCCTGACGGACACCTGCTCCACCGAGTCCCGCGCTTCGCGCAGCTCGTAGGCGTCCTGGTTCAGCCGGTGAATGGTGTTGAGCAAGCGCTGACGCAGCACTTCATCGCCGAGTTTTTCCACGGCGCGCATCAGGTCGAACGCCGCAGTTTCGTTATTTTCCGCGACGGAATCGAGGGTCTTGCGCAGGTTGCGAGTGGCACGGGTCACGCGGGTTCTTCCTTCGTTTGCAATGGCAGGCACTTTAGGACATTCGTGTTTCATTTTAATTTCAAACACTTGCGATAGATTCCCAGGCGCTTGATCCAGATCAAGCGAAAACCGGTTTGACCGACACATATGGAAATACGTATATTCGCCTTCCCATATGTATAGGGCGTTGCCCATGTCCGAGTTCATCTCCCCTCCCGAACTGTTCAAATGCCTGGCCGATGCCACCCGGGCACGCATGGCGTTATTGGTTGCGCGCGAAGGCGAACTTTGCGTGTGCGAACTGATCCATGCCTTGGAGGACAGCCAGCCAAAAATCTCCCGTCACCTGGCACAGCTGCGCAGTTGCGGGCTGATGCTGGATCGTCGCCAGGGTCAGTGGATCTACTACCGCATCAACCCGGCACTGCCCGAATGGGTCACGCACGTGCTGGATATCACCTTGCAAGCCAACCTGCCGTGGTTGCATGCCGACACCCAACGTCTGGATGCAATGGGCAACCGACCACAACGGGCCAGCGCCTGCTGCTGAGCCCTCGGAGCTTTTATTGATGCTTGTCGCCATTGGCATTTTCCTGTTCACCATCATTCTGGTCATCTGGCAGCCCAAGGGCCTCGGCGTCGGCTGGAGTGCGACGATGGGCGCAATCCTCGCCCTGGCCAGCGGCGTGATCAGCCTGGCGGATATTCCGGTGGTGTGGCACATCATCTGGAATGCCACCGGCACCTTTGTCGCGCTGATCATCATCAGCCTGTTGCTCGACGAAGCCGGCTTCTTTGCCTGGGCGGCGCTGCATGTCGCACGTTGGGGCCGTGGGCGCGGGCGGCGCTTGTTTGCCTATATGGTGCTGCTGGGCGCGCTGGTTTCGGCGCTGTTTGCCAACGACGGCGCAGCGCTGATCCTCACGCCCATCGTGATGTCGATGCTCCTGGCGTTGCGTTTTTCCCCGGCGGCGACCCTGGCGTTTGTCATGGGCGCAGGGTTTATCGCCGATACCGCGAGCCTGCCGCTGGTGGTGTCGAACCTGGTGAACATCGTTTCGGCGGACTACTTCAAGATTGGCTTCAACGAATATGCGGCCGTGATGGTGCCGGTGAACCTCGTCAGCGTCGCGGCCACGCTGGCGGTACTGCTGTGGTTTTTCCGCCGCGATATCCCGCAGGTCTACGACCCCGCTGACCTGGCCGATCCAGCCAGTGCGATCCACGACCGCGCCACCTTCCGCGCCGGCTGGTGGGTGCTGGGTATCCTGTTGGTCGGTTGTTTCGCCCTGGAGCCACTGGGCATTCCCATCAGTGCGATTTCCGCCGTGTGTGCCGTGCTCCTGCTGGTGATCGCCGCCAAGGGCCACAAGATTTCCACGCGCAAGGTGCTGAAGGAAGCACCGTGGCAGATCGTGATTTTCTCCCTGGGCATGTACCTGGTGGTGTACGGCTTGCGCAACGCCGGCCTCACCACGTACCTCGCAACCTGGCTCGACACCTTCGCCACCTACGGCGTGTGGGGTGCGGCCATGGGCACCGGCGTGCTGACGGCCTTGCTGTCCTCGGCGATGAACAACCTGCCGACGGTGCTGATCGGCGCGTTGTCCATCGAGTCCAGCCATGCGGTGGGTGTGATCAAGGACGCGATGATCTACGCCAACGTGATCGGCAGCGACCTCGGCCCGAAAATCACCCCGATTGGCAGCCTGGCCACCTTGCTGTGGCTGCATATTCTGGCGCGCAAGGGCATCACCATCACTTGGGGCTACTACTTCAAGGTCGGGATTGTGCTGACCTTGCCGGTGCTGTTGATCACCCTCGCCGCCCTCGCTTTGCGTTTGAGTATCTGAAATGAAAGTCCTGTTCATGTGCACCGCCAACAGTTGCCGCAGCATTTTGTCTGAAGCGGTGTTCAACCACTTGGCGCCGGCGGGTTTCGTCGCCATCAGTTCTGGCAGCTTCCCCAAGGGCCAGGTCTTGCCGCGCAGCCTGTCGACGCTGGCGACCGCAGGTATCAGCACGGAAGGCCTGTACAGCAAAGGCAATGATGCGTTTGCAGGCAGCCCGCCGGATCTGGTGATCACCGTGTGCGACAAGGCCGCCGGTGAAGCCTGCCCGGTGTATTTCGGGCCGGCGATGAAGGCGCATTGGGGCCTGGAAGACCCTTCGGAGGTTGACGGCGATGAAGCAATGCTCGACGCCGCCTTTCACGCCACACTGGAAACCATCGAAAGCCGCTGCCGGGCGTTTTTCGCACTGCCGTTTGCGCGCCTTGGCGCGGCCGAGTTGAAGGCTGAACTTGAACGTATCGCGCTGTTGTAACTGCAAAAACTAGAACTGCCCTGCCCAATCTGGCTATGCTCGTGCCCTTTCTCGAAAGGACGCGGGCATGCTGACGATCTTCTTTTACGCACTGGTATTTGGCTTTGTGTTTTGCCTGTCCCCCGGCGCCGTGCTGGCGGAGACCCTGCGGCGTGGCTTGCTCCAGGGTTTCACCCCGGCGTTGCTGGTGCAAATCGGCTCACTGGTGGGCGACGCGGTCTGGGCGGTGATCGGCCTCACCGGCATTGCGTTGCTGATCCAGCATGACGCCGTGCGCGTGCCGCTGACCATTGCCTGCGCGCTGTACCTGGCCTGGCTCGGCGCACGCAGCCTGATGGATGCGTGGCATCTGCCGCAAGCCGACAGCGCGCCGGCCAGCTCGGCGAAGAATGCATTGGCGGTGGGCGCGACGATTTCCCTGGCCAACCCGAAAAACATTGTCTACTGGGGCGCCCTGGGCAGCGCGCTTTCCGGCATCGTCGGCGCCACGCCCAGCCATGGGCAGACGCTGATGTTTTTTGCCGGGTTCATGCTGGCATCGGTGCTGTCGTGCTTTCTGATTGCCGGGTTGGTGAACCTGTTGCGCCAGAACGCATCGCCCACTTGGCAGCGCATCAGTTACGGCGCCTGTGGCGTGGTATTGATCTATTTGGCCGTTCTCGCGGCACAGGGCATTTGAAGTTATATATCGAGCAACTTCCAAGTGCCTCTTGTCTGAATGAACTCTGAACAACGGATAATTTAATTAATCATCCGTTGACATTTTGTAACTGCCTGAGTAGATTGCCCGTGCCCGCAACTGGGGCCTTTTTTAAACCTCACAAAAGAAGCCAATGGACACAGTATCTAGTCGCTGTCCGAGCACCGCCTTTGCGGGCATCGGGCGCCCAACCCAGAATATGACAGGACTCGCTTCCCGGTCCGGTAAGCTGCGCTAGAGCTCGATGCTCCACCGTAACTGCCTCACCGGTCGCCCGTCCGGTCCCGAGGTGTGTTATGACCTTCCAAGCCTTTGTTTTACATGATGTTCGCACGCTAGCCGCAGCCCTGCGCGCCAAGCTGTGCCGCGAGCCTGCAGGGTTTTCCCCAACCCGCTCGCCCTTTGCCACACCCTCCCCTCAAGTGCGCCCGGCTCACCCGCTGGCGCACTGGCGTATCTGCCCAGACAGCGGCCAACTGCTGCAGCACTGGGATCACGCCGACCCGCAGGACCCACAGAGACCGACCGTTTCCAGCCTGGCACAAGCCGGTCTGCTGCTCGGTTTCTACCTGAGCGCGCGCGCCGCTTAATCCTGCTGAAAACAGCAACTAACTGATCAACACCCTGGAGTTCTTTATGAACTATCCCAGTTGTAATTCGCTGCGCGCTATTTAACTAACGCTGCCGCAAAAGTTGTCCAGACACTTTATTTGAACCGATCGCGAAGTCCGCGGCTCGGCATGCTTTCGCTCGCCTGTCAGCAGGTAAGTACCGGGTATGTTTTGTCGAGAATTGGCGACAGGAGTACACACCATGAGCGCCGTAAAAAACACGCCACTGCACAAGAAAACCACCCCCGACGCCGACACCAAGCTGTCGATGCGCGCCGCCCGCGAAGCCCACAACGGCCTGTCGGCCACCCTGGCCAACGTGCGGGCCACCCAGGACGGCCTGACCGAACTGGACGCCGCTGCACGCCTGCACCGCGAAGGTTACAACGAAGTCGCCCATGACAAGCCGCCCCACGCCATCGTGCAGTTCCTGCAAGCGCTGAACAACCCGTTCATCTACGTGCTGCTGACCTTGGCCGGCATCAGCTTTGTCACCGACTATTGGCTGCCGCTGCAAGCCGGTGAAGAAGTCGACCTGACCAAGGTCATCATCATCATGACCATGGTCCTGCTCAGCAGCCTGCTGCGCTTCTGGCAGGAACACCGCTCGGCGAAATCCGCCGAAGCCCTGAAAGCCATGGTGCGCACCACCGCCACCGTGCTGCGCCGCGAACAAGTCGGTGCCCAGCCAACCCTGCGCGAAGTGCCGATGCGCGACCTGGTGGCCGGCGACATCGTGCAGCTATCGGCCGGCGACATGATCCCGGCGGACATCCGCCTGATCGAATCCCGCGACCTGTTTATCAGCCAGGCGGTGCTCACCGGTGAAGCCTTGCCGGTGGAAAAGTACGACACCCTCGGCGACGTCACGCAAAAGTCCGCCGCGCCCCCGGCCGCCGATCAAGGCAACCTGCTGGACTTGCCGAACATCTGCTTCATGGGCACCAACGTCGTCAGCGGCCGGGCCAAGGCCGTGGTGGTCGCCACCGGGCCACGCACCTACTTCGGCTCGCTGGCCAAGGCGATTGTCGGCTCGCGGGTGCAAACCGCGTTCGACCGTGGGGTCAACAGCGTCAGTTGGCTGCTGATCCGCTTCATGCTGGTGATGGTGCCGATCGTGTTCCTGCTCAACGGTTTCTCCAAGGGTGACTGGGGCGATGCGTTCCTGTTCGCCCTGGCGGTTGCCGTCGGCCTCACCCCGGAAATGCTGCCGATGATCGTCAGCGCCAACCTGGCCAAGGGCGCCACGGCGATGGCCAAGCGCAAAGTGGTGGTCAAGCGCCTCAATGCGATCCAGAACTTCGGTTCGATGGACGTGCTGTGCACCGACAAGACCGGCACCCTGACCCAGGACAAGATCATCCTCGAACATCACGTCAACGCCTTTGGCCAACGCGATGACACGGTGCTGTCCCTGGCGTGGCTCAACAGCCATCACCAAAGCGGCATGAAAAACCTGATGGACCAGGCCGTGGTGCAGTTCTCCGAGCAGAATCCGAAGTTCCAGGTGCCGTTTGCCTACAGCAAGGTGGATGAATTGCCCTTCGACTTTGTGCGCCGTCGCCTGTCCATCGTGGTCAAGGATGCCGCCGATGATCAGTTGCTGGTGTGCAAGGGCGCCGTGGAAGAGATGCTGAGCATTTCCACCCACGTCATGGAAGGCGGCGACGCTGTGCCACTGGATGAGCGCCGTCGCAACGAGCTGCTGGCATTGGCCAACGTCTACAACGAAGACGGTTTCCGCGTGCTGGTGGTGGCCACGCGCAACATTCCCAAGGCCCTGGCCCGCCAGCAATACACCACCGCCGATGAACGCAACCTGGTGATCCAGGGCTTCCTGACCTTCCTCGACCCACCGAAGGAAACCGCCGGCCCGGCGATTGCTGCGCTGCAACAAATCGGTGTAGCGGTCAAAGTGCTGACCGGCGACAACGCCGTGGTCACCAGCAAGATCTGCCGCCAGGTTGGCCTGGAGCCCGGCCAGCCGCTGCTCGGCGCGGAAATCGAAGCGATGGACGACGCCACCCTGCTGCGCCGCGTGGAAGAACGCACGGTGTTTGCCAAGCTGACGCCGCTGCAAAAATCCCGGGTGCTCAAGGCCCTGCAAGCCAACGGCCACACCGTGGGCTTCCTCGGTGACGGCATCAACGATGCACCGGCACTGCGCGACGCTGACGTGGGTATCTCGGTGGACAGCGGCACCGACATCGCCAAGGAATCGGCCGACATCATCCTCCTGGAAAAGAGCCTGATGGTGCTGGAAGAAGGCGTGCTCAAGGGCCGCGAAACCTTCGGCAATATCATGAAGTACCTGAACATGACGGCCAGCTCCAACTTCGGCAACGTGTTCTCGGTGCTGGTGGCCAGTGCGTTTATCCCGTTCATGCCGATGCTGGCGATTCACCTGCTGCTGCAAAACCTCATGTACGACATCTCCCAGCTGGCCCTGCCGTGGGACAAGATGGACAAGGAATACCTGGCCAAGCCACGCAAGTGGGACGCGAAAAACATCGGCCGCTTCATGATCTGGATCGGGCCGACCTCGTCGATCTTCGACATCACCACCTTTGCACTGATGTGGTACGTGTTCAGCGCCAACAGCGTAGAGATGCAGACGCTGTTCCAGTCCGGCTGGTTTATCGAGGGCCTGCTCTCGCAAACCCTGGTGGTGCACATGTTGCGCACCCGCAAGATCCCCTTCTTCCAGAGCACCGCCGCGTGGCCGGTATTGATGATGACTTGCGTGGTAATCGCGCTGGGCATCTATGTGCCGTTCTCGCCCCTGGGCACCCTGGTGGGCTTGCAACCGCTGCCGCTGGCGTACTTCCCCTGGCTGGTGGGCACCCTGCTCAGCTACTGCTGCGTCGCGCAACTGATGAAAACGATCTACATCCGCCGCTTCAAGCAGTGGTACTGATCCCCCCGCCGTTCAAACGGTGGCGGTCGCCCGGCTGTCACCGTGCATCACAAGGATTCGAATATGCGCGTCTTGATCTGTGCAGGTCGTCATTACGCCGACACCAAGAAGTCCCGCCAAGTGCTGGACGCTTACCACCGCCTGCGCCCGGTGCAGGTATTGATCCACGGCGGCAACCAGTTCCTCGGCAGCGACGTCGAGGAGTGGGCGCGGGAACTGGGTATCGACGTGGTGCGCTACCCGCCCAACTGGCAACGCCACGGCAAGCAGGCGGAACGCCAGCGCAACCATTTCATGCTGGCCGACAGCCGTCCCGACGTGGTCATCGCCCTGCCGGGTGGTGACGACACGTCGGAACTGGTCTGCCAGGCCAAAGCCAGCGGCATTTCGGTGCTGACCGTAGAAAGCTGAATTCACGCGAGGTGCATCATGCACAACCAACACACGCCGCAACGCCCGGATGGGTTTGCCAAATACCGTGCGCGTCACTATCGCGGCGCACGCCACACCTTGTTGCTGTTGCCGCCGGCCAAACGCCGGGCATTGCGGCGCAACCTGGTTTTTATCGGTTTGACCCTGGCCGTGCTGTTGCTGATAGCGCTGCTGTCCAAGGCCCATGCCGCCGGCGGTGCCTACGTGGTCGACGATGGCGCAATCAATGCGCCGGGCACCTGCAACGTGGACGCCTGGTTCAGCGCCAACCGCCACGAAGGCCGCAACCACAGCGAAACGCTGTCACCGGCGTGCACCTTCAGTGCCTTGCCCTCGGTGCAATGGGGCGCGGCGCTGTCGCGGGCGGGCGGCGAAAGCCAGATCAGCCCGCAACTCAAGGCTCAGGTGCTGTCGCGGGAAGACTTGGGGTTGGAGATGGCCGTGGCTGCCGGCGCGCACGTTGCGCTGGATCGTCGGCACGCCTTCGACGGCGCGGACCTGAACCTGCCATTGACCTGGCAGCCCTTGCAGGCGCTGCGCCTGAACCTGAATGCCGGTTGGGCCCATGCCTATGACGACGGTGAACAAAACCACCGCCTGACCTGGGGCAGCGGCGTCGAGTATCAACTGGCGCCCGCCCTCACGCTGATCGGTGAGCGCTATGGCCAGCGCGGCGGCGACCAGGCCTGGCAGGCCGGGCCGCGCCTGCACCTTGGCGAATTTGTCGATGTGGACCTGATCGTCGGGCGCAGCCTGAGCGGTGACCACGATCAATGGCTGAGCACCGGCGCCACCGTGCGCTTCTAGGCTTTGGCCTGTTGCTCCAGGTGCAGCTGTAACTGCGGATCGAGTTGCAGCTGCGCCGCCAGGTCGTCGAGGTAATTGCGTTCGGCGTCCTGCTGGTCGTCCACCAGCAGCACACTGGCCAGGTACACCTCGGCAGCCACGGCCGGATCGCGGGCAAACTCGGCGAAATCCGTGGCATCCAGGGGCTTGGCGACTTCGGCGTCGAGCCACTGTTGCAACTGCGGGTCGTCCGTATGCTGGCGCAGTTCGTTGGAAATCATCTGCTGCTCTTTTTCATCGATACGCCCGTCGGCCTTGGCGGCGGCGATCAGGGCACGCAATACCGCATGGCTATGGGCTTCGGCCTCGGGGCCGTCAAGCTGGTCCGCCGTCTGGAAGGCGGCTTGCGGCTGGCTGGCCTGCTGGCTCTGCCAGGCCTGATACGCCTGGAAGGCCATCATGCCCAACGACGCCAGTGCCGCGTAATTCATCCCGCCAGAGCGCCCTTGCGCAGGACGTGCAGCCGCCCCACCGCCCAACAGGCCGCCGAGCCCGCCCAACAATCCGCCTAAACCACCACCCGCTGAGGCATTGCCGGTGCTGGTGCCTTTCAGCAAGCCGCCGAGCAGCCCGCCGAGGCCACTGCCCGAGGCGCCGCCGCCCTGTTGCCCGCCGCGCAGGAGTTGTTCCAGGAGATCGCTGGTGTTCATGGTGTAGCCCTCCGAGGGCGCACTGTTGGCGTCTAACAACCATAGCCCGTGCCTGCCGGAACACCATGACCGCCGGGCGGGCGCGGCTTATGATGGCGCCACCCCGCTTTCAAGAGAGCCCCCCCCGTGAACCGGATTGAACACATCACGCTGATGGCCGGCTACAACCAGTGGATGAACCAAAAGGTATATGACGCCGCCAGCCACCTCACGGACGCGCAATTGCTGGAAGATCGCCGCGCCTTTTTCGGCTCGATCCTCGGCACGTTGAACCACCTGGCCCTCGGCGACACGGTGTGGCTCAAGCGCTTCGCCCGGCACCCGGCAGGTTATTTGGCGCTGGCACCGCTGGACGCTGTCGCCATGCCGGCCGATCTGAAGCAACTCGCCTTCGCCGACCTGCGCGCACTCGCCGCCTACCGCGCCTGGTTGGATCAACTGATCATCGACTGGGCCAACACCCTGCAAGCGCCCGAACTAGACCAGCGCTTGCAGTACCACAACATGCGTGGCGTCGCGGCCGACAAGGACTTCGGCAGCCTGTTGCTGCACTTCTTCAACCACCAGACCCACCATCGTGGCCAAGTGACCACACTGCTGAGCCAGGCCGGTGTGGACGTGGGCGACACCGACCTGCTGGCCTTGATTGACTGAACTCAGCGCGCATTGAATTCGGCATAAGCCTGCAACAACCGCGGGAACTCCTCCGGCTGCGGCAATTGCGCAAAGCTTTCTACGGCTGGGGTGGAGACCCAGGCCAGTTTTTCCCGGGTCCAGGTTTCCATGAAAGGCACGTAATCGCTGGCGTTATCCAGCAAGGTTGCGCGCACATTGACGAACTCATCGATGCCATGGGGGCGGGTAAACAGCCAGCTCATGCAATGGGGGCAAAAATAGTGGCGGTCCACCCCGTGCAAGCCGCCGATCACCGGGCAGCCAGCGGTCACGGTGAAACCATTGGCCGGGACCAGGGCGCTGAGGGAAAACGCGCTGGAGGACATTTTCTGGCAGCCGGTGCAGTGACACGCCATGGTGATCACCGGGGCCACGCTGACACTGAAACGCACGCGATTGCAGCGGCAACCGCCCTCGTGTGGCGGGGTTACAACGCTCATCATTCCTTCCTTTTCATGATTGGGTGCGTGCCAGCGTAACGTCAGGGCCCGGGGTTGAACAGGCTTGCAAACAAAAGCGAACGCCGTCGCGCCACAGGGGTCCTAACCATAAGGCGTCGGGGTAACAACCCCGCCCTGCCCGCGCCCACCGAGTGGTCTCGAGGCGCGGCCCCTTATAAGAAGGAGACGCTTACATGGTCATTCACTTCAAGGTCGCCGGCCATCTTGCCTGCGGCCACCACGGCACCAACCTCCCCTCCAGCACCGAGCTGAACCGGGTCAAGTGCCGTACCTGCCGCAACACCGACGCGTACAAAGAAGCGCGCCGCATCCAACGCAACGCGGCCCGCCGTAGCGCCCGCCGCGCTAAAACCCACACCGCCGGCGACTGGCGCAGCGCGTGGACCCAACGCCTCACCGACCTGCCCGGCTTGCAGCGCTTGCCACGGGGCTTCAGTGGGCAGCCATTCGTGTAAAGCCAGCACGGCGCCTGCCCGCGCGGGCGCCGCTTCCATTTGCCAGGCAGCGCTTCTGAACTTCACCAGGAATCCCGTGTAGATCACTGATCTATCGAGCTTTTTCCTGCACGCATGAGCACCATAAAGGTGCTATTCGAACTTGCACCGAAGCGCCTGGGCCTATATATTCCCATCCCTGCTGCACCGCGCTACCGCCCGAATGGCGAAACTGGTAGACGCATGGGACTTAAAATCCCCCGCTCGTAAGGGCGTCCCGGTTCGATTCCGGGTTCGGGCACCATATATATCAAGGGCTTGCGTGATTAACTTCATGCAGGCCCTTAATGTTTCTGCTCCGCCATTTCAGACCTTGCACCGCAATCATCCTCCCCACGGCGTCCTGCCGAACGAATACCAAACCCAAATCTGCTACAGCTCGTCGCTTCAAATCGCGCCACGCTCAAACCTCGACCGCTGTATGCGCACACAGTATTCGGATTTGCCCACAATGAACCTCGACGAAGACACTTGTGAGTGGCTTGGCCTCCCCTCGCCCCTGGAAATGTACCCGAGTTCACCGGCTATCTACGCCTGCACGGTGCTGAGGCGGCAGCGATATAGAAACTACGCGCGGGCAGCCAGCAGGACGCCCATCGTCTTGCCCGTAAATTCCGGACTTCTTTCATTTATCTTAGTTGCGATATAGGCCACGGCGGCCTTGGCTGGCGTGTCTGACTCGCGCAACGCCCTGACAATGATTTCGCGCGCGGGATCGCTATTCAGCACTCGCAGCAAAACAATGGATGCCCACTCAGGACTACTTGCCGCGATCGCGGGATAGACAGCAAGCAAATCCGCAACGTACGCATCCAACGGCGCAGCTTCCGCCGCGTGGATAATGGAAAACATGCATTCTTGATGAGAACAGCCATCATCTAAAAGCGGAAGAAGGAATTTTGCCGCCGAGGGCTCGCCAACTTGGCTTAATTCGTAAACGCCCTCGTCCACTATTTTCACCATATCAGCGGGCTGGCTTGAAATTACGCTGCTCAGCCGAGCAATTATTTCTGCAAAGGCGTTCGACGGCATCAATCAGGCCTCTTGAATGTTCGTGGATACATGGCTTTATTCTGCCTTATAAGATCTTGTCGCGGGCCCCTTACAAAGCCGTCATGTTGAATCGCTGCGATTTGAGGCGTCCTTGATGAGACGTCGTATTGTTCATGGGTCAGTTCCTGGTGACGGATGGGATCGAAGCGATTTGCTCAATCGGATCAAAGGTGCAGCGCGGGCTTGGTCTGGCGAACGCCAGGGGCAGAAGGGACGCGAACTCGCAGCGCAATCAGCAGCGCGGCCAGCAACATCAATACGGCCGCCGCGACGAATACGCCCGCGCTGCCACCGAAGCTGAACACGGCACCGCCAGCGGCGGCGCCTGTCGCGATGGCGGACTGCACAGAGGCCACCACCATGCCGCCGGCGCTTTCCGCCTGATCGGGTACTGCGCTGGCCACCCAGTTCGACCACGCCACCGGCACCCCGCCAAAGGCCAGGCCCCAGATCGCCAGGAGTATCGCCTGCCCAGGCAACGACGCCGGCAACAGCACCAACGCCAGGGCGGCAACGCCGACCAGAGCAGGCATCACCACCAGGGTGGCCAGTGGGTGACGCTCCAGCAACCGCCCGGCCAACAGCGTGCCGACGAAGTTGGCTACACCGAACCCCAGCAACATCAGTGACAGCCCTTGCGAGCCGATACCGGTAGTGCCTTCAAGGAATGGCCGGACATAGGTGAACATCGCGAAGTGCCCGCTGTGCACCAGCACACACCCGAACATGCCCATGGCGATGCCTGGCCGCTGCAACACCTCTAAAACAGTGCGCAGCCTCGCCGGCCGACGCGGCGCAAGGCGCGGCAACGTGAACGACTGGAAAGCCAGGGTCACCATGCCGACCGCCGCCGCGGCAAAAAACGCGCTGCGCCAGCCATACAGCCCGCCCAGATAGCTGCCCAGCGGCACGGCAACGACGGTGCCGATGGCAATGCCGCTGAAAATGATCGACAGCGCCCGGGGCAATAACGCACTCGGCACCAACCGCATCGCGACCGCCGCCGCCATGCTCCAGAACCCGCCAAGGGCAATCCCCAGCAAGATGCGCATCAACAACAGCACTGCGAAGCTGGAAGAAACGGCGACCAACAGATTGGAAGCGACCATCAACGTGGAAAACCCCAGCAACACCAGGCGCCGGTCGATGCCACGGGTCAGGCCTGGCACCAACAAGCCGGCGAACAGTGCGACGACGGCTGTCACCGTGACCGCCTGGCCAGCCAGCGCTTCGGACACGCCCAGGTCAGTCGCCATCAGCGTCAACAAACTGGCCGGCAGGTACTCGGCGGTCAGTAAGCCGAACACCCCCATTGCCAACGAAAAGACGGCCATCCATGCAGGGGTCGCAGGCTCTACATCCAAGCCGACGCCAGGATGGCGGTCGGGTATGGCATTACAGACACAATCGGTCATCGTACGGATCTCCCACTCTTCATGACGAACCGAAGTCTAGGCGCCGGGATCCGGATGATCTATGATCGAAAATCTCTACTTTTTGACCAAAACACCTGAACGATGCCTGCTGATCAGTTTGCTCTCTCCTCGGACCTCATCAACGAGCTATTGCGCGGCATGCGCCTGCGGGGTGTCGAATACCGGCGTATCCAGGCCGGCCCTACCTTCGGTCTGGGCTTCACGGAGAAACCCGGGCACGCCTGGTTCCACTTCATCGCCGTGGGCAATGCGGTGCTGCGCATGGACGATGGCACCCCCTACGCACTGTCTGCCGGCAACGCCGTGTTCATCTCCCATGGCGCGGCGCACCAGCTGCTTTCACATCCAGACGCGCCTTTGATGGACATCAACCGCCTGGACGGCGCCCCACTCGGCGACACCGTCAGCGCCGTGGCAACCGGCGCCGATGCCAGCCCCTCGCCGAGCACTATTGTGTTCAGTGGTTGCATGGAGTTTGAACTGGGCAGCATCCATGGCCTTGGCAGGCTGATGCCGGGCCTGATGCTGATTGATGCCGGCGGCCAGCGTTACCCCGGCCTGGTACCGATCCTGACCACCATGGAACGCGAGGTCAGCGCCGCACGTATCGGCTTCGCCGGTATCCTCGCGCGTTTGGCCGACGTGGTGGCGGCCATGGTGGTTCGCGGCTGGGTGGAGTGCGCCTGCGGCAATGCCTCAGGCCTGGTCGCCGCCTTGCGCGATCAACGCCTGGCCGGTGCACTGCTTGCGCTCCATCAGCAACCGGGCCGCGACTGGACCGTCGCGCAGCTGGCAGCGCACTGCAATACCTCACGCTCGGTCTTTGCCGACCGCTTCCAGGCGACGATTGGCGTGGCCCCGCTGCGCTATGTCACCGAACTGCGCATGCGGCTGGCGAGCCAGTGGCTGACCCTCGAAAGGCTGCCGATCGAAGAGGTAGCGCAGCGTTTGGGCTACACGTCGCAGGCCGCCTTCAGTCGTGCATTCAAGCGCATTACGGGCAAGACACCGGGATTGAGTCGTAAGGTAAGGCAGCCCGCTGATTAGGCTCAAGGTCAATCCAACCACTGGGTACACACATGCTCTATTTGCATCGCCTCATCTTTTACCCGCTTTTATTGCTGGCTTTCTTGTGGGGTTTCTTCGCATTGCGGGTCAACCCACTCCCACTGATCTACAACTTTGAGTTTTTTGCATTACTCAAGGCGCTGTACATCGTCGGGTTTACAGCATCTTTCTGGCCATTGGCATATATACAACTGGTTGACTATATGCATTCACGCGCTGGGAAAAATGGTCGGCAGCACCTTGATTTCTCCAAGTCGTTGCAAAAGGATCTGATCGTCGCAGGGCTGACCGCCGTGGCGCTGGCCAGCATTTACTGGCAGGACTCAGCGAGCTATGTTTTTTCGGCAATCGACATTGCGTTCGTTGGTTTTCCCTTCCTGATCAACGCTCTGTACACCCTGATCCAGAGCACGCAAGTCCGTTTCGCCGGGAAGCCTATCCGCAAGCGAGCGCCATTGCTCATGTTCTGTGTGGTGCTGGGAGGGACTGCGACCGCGTATGGGTTGCTGGTGAAAAACGCTTCGGGTGAATTGGCTACGGATCAAGCGTTGTTCCTGCAGTTGACCATTTTGTTCGCCGGCTTCAGCTTCTTTTTAACCAGCAACTTCATGCTGGCGGCGTGGAAACAGGGGCGTTTCGAGAGTTCTGCGTTCATACGTTACTTCTTCACTGAGGTCGTCAGATCACAATCGAACCTGTATCGCGACCTGGACAACGTCCTGGAACCGTTCAACAAGCAGATGGCAACACGCAAATCGCAGCATGCTGCGGCGCTTCGTCGAAAGCACAAGAATCATTCTCGAAAGCGTTGATGATTGACCGCGGATCGGTGAGCATGCCCGGCCGCAATTCGCACGATAAAGGATAGAGCACAGTGTTCAAGGAGCTTATGGATGCCCTCGGCAAGGTCAAATCCCGCCCGTTGCTGAACGTATTTCTGGCGTTGGCCTTTTCGACATTCATGGAAGGCGGCGGGCCACTGAAAGATCCGTTTTCCGTTGCCGCCTGCTGTTGCCGGTCTTTTTGATGATTGCCAGTGTGTTGGTGCTCTCCTGGGTGCTCTGTGTAAACTACCTGAACAGCCGTCTTGCCGACCACGATCACTTCAGTTGGGGACCTTACCTTGGGGGCGTGGTATTGGCGTTCTGCCTGTGCGTGGCGTTCTGGTATGTGTCGACGTTTCCCGACCCGTTCAACCTGAAAATGCTCGGCAATGTCGAATTTATTCGGATGTTCACCCTGTACCTGTTTGCAATCGAAACGATCAACATCAAACGTTGAAAAAACCAACTCTCGTCTTTAAGTGCGACAAATGGACTTGGCAAACACATGATCAACACCATTATATCCTCACGCAAAACATTGACACTGCGTAACAACTCAACAAACCTATTCGATATTGATTCAATCTCTTTGCTCATTGGCCGAAACGGCACCGGCAAGACTAAAACACTGCAAGAGATTGCGCGCGTCTTTAGTCCCGGTCGTCGTCAGCTTTCCCTCGATGAGCCTTGCAAGTTGATTCTGGATAGCGATCGCCTTGCAACCCCGGAGCAACTGTCTGAATGGGGTGTTGTGTATTATACGCCTGCTCAGCTCAGACCCGACCTGCGTAGCACGCCGAATTGCATCAATGCCTCAAAGCGGCCAGTGGAAAATTACAACAACCTGGATCGCTACTCAAATATCCTGGAAGCGTTCGGCCTGAGTATAGAGTTGACCGCAACGTTGAGGGCCGAATATAGAAAGACGGCTCGGTTGCTCGCAGAAGCATTAGCCAAAAATCGGAAATTCAGAACCGCAGATGCCGTCAATGCATTCGACTTCGACAATCTGGATACGCGCAAACGAGCGTTTGAGGGCCTCTCCGAATTTGAGGCCAGCCAGTCTGAATACGACAAAGCCGAAGGTCATTACACCGATGCGCTTCAAGCACTGACTGAACTGATACAACATAAGATCCTCGAAAGCGCAGAAGACGTCAGGGTGTTTGCCTGCATAGCCGTTGTCACTCAATATGTGGAAAAGCGTAAAATCAACATCAGCCTGGTCATCGGGATGATCGCAAGGTTTTTAGAACTTAGATTTCTGCCCTCGCTGCACATGGATGCCAAAGAAGCAGAAATGCGGCAACTCGCAGAGTTCACCTACCATCACATCTACCAACTGGGGTTTGAAAAAACACCAGGCGGCAGCAACCACGTTCAACTCTACAGCCGAATATTGTCGTCCCCTGAGGATCGTGAAAACCTCGAACTGCTTCCACTCGCTAAGATCTGCCGACTGGACTACCCAAGTATCAGCTCTGGTCAGTGGGCGATCATGCAGCAGACCATTGCCATCTACGAATCTTTAAAAACACTCGCTGAACGTGGCAAGCGCAAATTGCTGGTACTGCTCGATGAGGGCGATGCGTTTCTTCATTTGGAATGGCAGCGCCAGTACGTTTTCCAGATCAACACGTTCTTGAGTCAGTGCAAAAGGGAGCTTGGCATCGAATGCCTGCAACTCATCCTGGCGACGCACTCGCCTTTTCTGGCAACAGACATACCACGCGAGTTCGTAGAGACGTTTGACAGTGACATACCACCGCCCTCTTTCGGCGCGCCCATGCAGTTGATTCTTAACCGTTCCTTCGGTGCTCGCTCCATGGGCGAGTTTGCAATAAGGGAAATCAACAAAACACTTGATCATGCCTCACGGGGACTCGTCACGGAGCGCGACCGCTACATAAAAGGCATCATTGAAGACCCTGTTATCACGCGTGAGATTGACTATCTGCTGAATAAGGCAGGCCAACATGCTGATTAACATTTCAGATGTCTGGGCCTCAGCAAGGGCGAGCCATAATCTTTACCTCGAGGGCCTGATTGATGACGGCCTGGCGTCGCTTGGCCCGTCTGCGCTCGACCAACGAATCAAACTTTTTCTGGAATTCCTGAAAATCCACCTGACCGCCAAAAACATTTATGGCTTAAACAGCGCGATAAGCTATCACCAGAAACTGCAACGAAAAATATCACGACACGAGCGAATCAAAGTCAATGACTTTCTTGTAGAACTTTTCGACTACAAGGCATTTAGAAGGAGAAAGCTTCGCGACTGGTCAGCCTATAAGCTGTGCCGTAGCAGCAACTACAGGGTCTGCCCCTACTGCCACTACTCTCTCATGCTCGTCACGGAGGAGAAGAAAGGCGGGATAAGGCCGGACCTGGATCATTGGTACCCACAGCATCTTTATCCGTACCTGGCCCTGGCACTTAACAATCTTGTTCCTAGTTGCTTAATCTGCAACTCGCGCCTTAAAGGGTCAGCAGACATGCACATCA
Source organism: Pseudomonas sp. CBZ-4 (assembly GCF_000346755.1). Lineage (GTDB taxonomy): Bacteria > Pseudomonadota > Gammaproteobacteria > Pseudomonadales > Pseudomonadaceae > Aquipseudomonas. Next base: position 45,673 of record NZ_ANNV01000006.1, read on the forward strand.
ACCCCCACCTTCATCCGTTCCTGGACAGCGAATCGCTGCATTTCCGGTGCGAGAAACCAGGCAGTAGCATCGTCGACATCATTACGGATTTCGAGAACGTGAAAGATCAACTGTCCGTACGGATAGACTTCAATGGCGCTTGCCAGAAATCAACAAACACACTGACGTTGTTTCAATTGCGCGAACGATATGCGCTGCTCTCCCCTGACGGTGCAAAGTTCGTCGGCAGGAAAACCTATAGCGATGGCCTGGAGGACTGGTTTCAAGCGCATTTAATGGGGCCTTTGCATCAAACACCGCCAGTCCCTCAACTGAAAGATCGGGCGAAGGAAATTCGTCAGTTGGGCTTTGATCGTCAGGACTACAAAAACGAAGTATTCGGAAAGATGTATGCAGATCTCTACGATCAGTACGACAGAACGTCCCTGCTGAACAATCCTTACCCTTGAATTTGAATCGAGAGGAGAGGTCATCTGCACGGCCTGCACATGAGTCCATCCAATCCGGTCGCCTGCCTGATTGGATGGAACGCGACGAGCGGAGTTAGCCGGTTGAATACGCCCCCTGGTTGCCGCTAATACCCAAACAGCGACTTGCTCTCCAGGTACTCGTCAAACCCGAACTCCCCCCATTCACGGCCATTGCCAGACTGTTTGTAACCGCCAAACGGTGCCGCCTGATCGGCCCGTGCACCATTGAGATGGACCATGCCCGTGCGCAATTGCCGCGCCACCTGGCGAGCGCGTTCGAGACTCAAGGAGGTGACGTAGCCCGACAAGCCATAGGGGCTGTCATTGGCGATGGCAATCGCTTCGGCTTCGCTGTCGTACGGCATGATCGCCAGTACCGGGCCGAACACTTCTTCTCGCGCCACGGGCATGTCCGGCGTGACCTCGGCAAATACCGTCGGTTTTACGTAGTAACCGCGTGCAACGCCCTCGGGCCGTCCCGCCCCTCCTGCGACCAACAGTGCCCCCTCGGCGATGGCTGCGGCGATCATCGCCTGGACCCGTTCAAACTGCATGACGTTTGCCACCGGGCCAATGGCCGTGAGCGGGTTGCTGTCGTCATGACACACCTGGGCCAGCACTTCCTGGGCAATCTCGATCACCGCCGCTTGCTGCTGACGCGGCACCAGCAGGCGCGTCGGTGCATTGCACGACTGGCCGCTGTTGCGCATACACCCCAACACCGCGTGGCGTACCGCACTCGGCAGGTACGCATCGTCAAGGAGGATATTCGCCGACTTGCCGCCCAATTCCTGGGACACGCGCTTCACCGTGTCCGCCGCCGCCTTGGCCACCGCGACGCCTGCGCGGGTCGAGCCGGTGAAGGACACCATGTCCACGTCAGCATGACTGGCCAGCGCCGCGCCCACGCCGGGGCCGTCGCCATGGACCAGGTTGAACACCCCCTTCGGCACCCCGGCCTCGTGCAGCACTTGCGCGATGATCTGCGCAGACAGCGGCGCCCGCTCACTGGGCTTGAGCACCACCGTGCAACCCACCGCCAGCGCAGGCGCCAGCTTGCAGGTCAGTTGGTTGAGCGGCCAGTTCCACGGCGTGATCAGCGCGCACACGCCGATCGGCTCACGTACCACCAGCGTGTTGCCCAGGCGCCGCTCGAAGCGGTAGTCGCGCAACACATCCAGCGCCTGCACCAGATGACCAAGGCCGGCCGGCACATGGGCACTGCGTGCCAGGGACAGCGGCGCGCCCATCTCCAGGTGCACCGCTTCGATCAAGGCCTCGCTGTGGCGCTTGTACCCGTCGATGATGCCTTGCAGCAGGTCGATGCGCGTCTGCAACGACGTCGCGGCGAACCCCGCAAAGGCCCGCCTGGCGGCACTGACGGCACGGTCCACATCCTCGCCGTCGCCGAGCATCACGCGGCCGATCACCTGCTCGGTGGACGGGTTCACCACTGCTTCGACGCTGCTGCCGTGGGGTTTGACCCAGGCGCCGTCGATGTAGCACTCAAACAGATCCGACATGCCACGCACTCCCTTCATGCCACGTGATTCAAGGCGCCCGCCAAGGTGTCGAACACCTGGGCGATCTCCTGCGGGCTGATCACCAGCGGCGGCGAAATCACGATGGTGTCGCCCGAGCCGCGCACCAGCACGCCGTTATCGAAGCACCATTGGGCGACCTCGCTGCCACGTGCGCCAGCCGCACCGGGGCGCGGTTCCAGTTCGACGGCGCAGAGCAGGCCGAGGGTGCGCACGTCCAGCACCGGGCCCACCCCGCGCAACGCCAGCGCCGCCGCCTGCCAAATCCCGCTGACGGCGTTGACGTGTTGATTGATGCCCAGCTCGCGATGCACCTCGATGGTCGCCAAGCCGGCCGCACAGGCCAGCGGGTGCGCCGAATAGGTGTAGCCGTGCATCAGTTCGATCACATTGACGGGGCCCGCCATGAAGGCTTCGTACACCGCCGCGCTGACCAGCACGCCGCCCATGGGCACGGCGCCGTTGGTCAGGCCTTTGGCGGTGGTGATCAAGTCCGGGGTGACGCCAAAGGCTTGCGCGGCAAAGCTGTCGCCGACGCGGCCAAAGCCGGTGATCACTTCGTCGAAAATCAACAGTACACCGTGGCGCGTGCAGACCTCCCGCAAGCGCTGCAAGTAGCCCTGGGGCGGCGGGTAAACGCCACCGGAACCGGTCACCGGCTCGACGATCACGGCGGCTACAGTGCTGGGGTCCTGGATGTCGAGCAACTGCGTCAGCGCATCGGCATAACTCGCGCCCTGCTCAGGCTGGCCGGCGCTGAAACGCATGCTCGCGTCGTATGGCAGCGGCAGGTGCGACACCTCCCCCAGCAACGGGCCAAAGTCACGTTTCTGCCGGCCGATGCCGGACACCGACAGCCCACCGAAGCCCATGCCGTGATAACCCTTGGCCCGGCCGATCAGCTTGGTCCGGCGGCAATCGCCGCGCGCCTGGTGATACGCCCGGGCGATCTTCAATGCGGTGTCCACCGCCTCGGAACCCGAGTTGGTGAAGAACACCTGCGCCATCCCGGCCGGGCTGATCTCGATCAACCGCTCTGCCATCTCCAGCGCTTGCGGGTGGCTCATCTTGAAGGACGAGACAAAGTCCAGGCGCCCCGCCGCTTCGCGAATCGCTTCGACGATCTTCGGCTGGCCATGCCCGGCATTCACGCACCACAGCCCGGCCATCGCATCCAGCACGCGGCGCCCATCGGTGGTGGTGTAGTGCATGCCGTCGGCACTGGCGAACATCATCGGTTGCTGCTGGAACTGACGCATCGGGGTGAACGGCGCCCAAAAGGCGGGATTGGCATTAGTGGTCATAGGTGCTCCTGCAAAACGGTGGTCTGATGGCCGATGAGCGTCGGGCGCTGCAACGGGCCGGCGTTAACGTTGACGCGGCGGTCCACCGACAAGGTGCCGCCCTCGATCCGACAAGTGACCTGGTCACAAAACGCCGTCTCGACAAACTGCCAGGTCATGTTCAGCACGCCGTCTTCACTCCAGCGCGCCTGCGCCACGACGGGGGTGAGTTCCGGCTGGTATTGGTGATGCAGATAGTGGCCGGTCATGCCTGTCTGGCTTTCGATGGCATCGACCAGCCCGGCACGGATGCAATGGGTGCCACGGGGGTCGGTGAGGAAGAAGTCGCAATAGTCAGGGCCGAACGCCAGGCGCACTTGGCTGACCTGGTCTTCATTGGCCTGCATCACGAACGTGCCGTTGAACTCGGCCTGACGTGGCGAGCGCGACGCTCCCGGCAGGGACGGCCGCCGCTGGTTGGCCAGCAGTCGCGCCAATTCGGCGTCCGCCGCGCCATCGCTGGGCACGCCCAGCGCGGGCAACAAGTGTTCCCAAAGCAGGCTGTGCAAGCGCCGCTCGCCCAGGGGCAAGCCCGCAGTAAAGGCGATCACCGCGTTGTGCCGGGGCAAGACGATGCACTGCTGGCCGAACACACCGGAGGCGTAATAACCGCCGTGCAAGGTCATCCACCACTGGTAGCCGTAGCCCTCGCGGCGCGTGATCGCGGCGTCGCTGGATTCATCGCGGCCCAGGTAGCGCTTGCCATCGAAGGCGCCCATCCACACATCATCGACGTGCCCACGGGTGGCTTCGGCCACCCACTCTGCGGACAACAACTGCTGCCCTTGCCATTGACCTTGCTGCAAATGCAGCACGCCGAACTTGAGCAAGTCTTCGGTGCTGCAACTCAAACCGTTGCCACCGGTGTTGAAGCCGCCAGGGGCCAGGTCCCATTCGATGGGCCCCATGCCCATAGGCTGGAAAATACGTGCATTGCACAGCGCAAATGCCGTCTGGCCACTGACCACGCTGACGATGGCCGAGAGCATGAAGCTCGACGCGCTGCTGTAGATAAACCTCTGCCCCGGCGCGTCTTCCACCGGTTCATTGAGGAACAACCTGACCCAACTGTCACTGCGCCCGCGCCACGCGCCACCGGAGATGCCCTGGCGGTGCCCGGTGCGCATGGTCAGCAGATCACGCACGGTCATGGCCGCCAGGTTGGCGCTGATGACGGCCGGGCAATCGCCAGGGAAAAAGTCCACCACCTTGGCGTCCAGCGACAGCGCGCCGTCATCCACCAGCAACCCGACGGCCATGGCCACCCAGCTTTTGGTCGCCGAATGCTGGACGTGCAGGCGCTCGGCGCGATACGGCGCCCAAAACGCCTCGGCCACCACCGCACCGTCGCGGTAGAGCATAAAACTGTGCAATTCCAGTCCCGCAGCGTTCACCGCTGCGATGAAATCACTGACGCCACGGGCCGATACACGTTGTTGGCTGGGCAGTGCCCGGCGCAACGGCAAACTTGTCATTTGATCTATCCCTTAATGTGCACTGCTTGGGCGTGCAACAGGCTGGCCCTGTTGCACGCCATGACGGCTACCAGAGCGCCACGGTGTAACCCAGGATCAGCCGGTTTTCGTTGGTGTCACGGGCGAAGTTGCTGGTGGCGCTGGCGTTCTGCCAACGCAGCGACACATCCTTGAACGTGCCGCTCTGCACCACGTAGCCCAGGCTCAAGTCGCGCTCCCACTCACGCCCTTCGCCGTTGAAGCCGATGACCTTGGCGTTGTCGCCCTTGGCATACCGCGTGGAGAACAACAGGCCCGGCAGGCCCAGCGAGGCGAAGTCATAGTCGTAGCGGGCATGCCACACGCGCTCGCCGGTCTGGGAGAAGTTGGCCAGTTGGTACTCGGTGAACAGGTAGGTGTTGGTGCCGTCCACGTAGGTGAACGGTGTCGAACCGTACTGCGCCTGGTAACCGCCGCTGAGGTTGTGGCCGAACAGGCTGTAGCCGATGCGCGTACTCAACGCACGGTTGTCCACCTTGCCGGCCAGGGCGGCGGCGTCTTCGCTGGCGTTGAAGTAGCGAATGTCGGTCTTGAAGGTGCCGGGGCCCCACTTGAAGCTGTTTTTCACCCCCAGGTAGTGCTGCTGGTAGAGGCTTTCCAGTTGCGCGTAGTGATAGGTCAGCGCGGTATTCGGGGTGAGCTTGTACTCGCCGCCGGCGTAGCGGAACTCATCGCTTTTCGCGCTGCTTTTGTAGGCGCCGTATTGGCTGGTGAGGCCCATGTCTTCGTAGTGCGTGGAGTCGCGCTGCTTGACCTGGTCCAGCTGGCCGGCGCTCAGGGTCAGGTTGTCGATGTCCTTGGACGTGACGGCCGTGCCGCTGAAGCTCTGCGGGAACAGGCGGCTGAGGTTGGGTTGCAGGGTCGGCAGGTCGGGCACCATGTAGCCCACGCGCAGCTCGCTTTTGGCCAGGCGCGCCTTGCCGGTGATCCCCAGTTTCGAGTAGTTGTCGTGGGCGCGGCGGGCATAGCTCGGCGAGCCCGGTTCGGCCACGCTGGAGCGTGCAAGCAGGCCGGTGCCGGAGTTGTCCGGGCTGGAATCGAGCTTCACGCCGAGCATGCCGACCGCGTCCAGGCCAAACCCCACCGTGCCTTCGGTAAACCCCGATTCGACGTTGAGGATAAAACCCTGCGCCCATTCGGCACGCTTGTTCTGCCCGCTGTCTTCGCGGTAATCGCGGTTGAAGTAATAGTTCTTCAATTCCAGCGCGGCCTTGCTGTCGGCGACGAAGTCGGCGTGGGCCAGCAAGGGCATGAAACCGGCGCCCATGACGCTGGCCCCGGTGACGACTTTAGTGATGCGGTTATTCATGTGCAGGTTCCTGGCAGACAGGTTGAGTGGGGTTGTTTTTGTTTTCTTCGGCCATGGCTTCGCCCGCCTCGTCAATCAGCGACCGACGAGGTATGGGGTACAACGCATGGCCTGGGGTGCAGCAGTACCTAAATCACACTGGCGCGCAGGCGATAACTGCCATCCGCACGTTTCTCCAAGGGGCTAGCCGCCGCCAGCAAGCGGCGGGTGTACGGGTGTTGCGGGCTGTCGAAGATGGTGTCGCGCGGGCCCATCTCGACCACCTCGCCCTGGTTCATCACCGCCACCCGATGGGCGATGCGCTCCACCGCCGAGAGGTCGTGGGAGATAAACAGGCAGGCGAAGCCGTATTGGCGTTGCAGGCGCTCGAACAGTTCGAGGATCTGCTTCTGGATGGTCATGTCCAACGCGGAAATCGGCTCGTCGGCGATCACCAGCTTGGGCCGCCGCACTAGCGCCCGGCCAATCGCCACGCGTTGGCGTTGACCGCCCGAGAGTTGGTGGGCGAAGCGCTCGCGGAACTGCTCGGGCAAGCCCACGTCCACCAGGGTGTCGGTGACGCGCTGACGTTTTTGTGCAGCGTTCAATGCCGGCTCATGGCGCAGCGGTTCGGCGAGGATCTGGCCGACGGTCATGCGCGGGTCGAGGGACGAATACGGGTCCTGGAAAATCATCTGGCATTGCAGGCGATGCACGCGGTTGGCGGCCTTGAGGATGTCCACGCCCTGGAACAGGATCGCCCCGGCGCACGGGTTGACCAAACCGACCACGGCGCGCCCGAGGGTGGTCTTGCCCGAACCGCTGCCACCGACCAAGGCCAGGGTTTCACCCGGCGCAATGCTCAGGTTCACCGAATGCACCACGCGCTTGGGCACGCTGCGCCCCCAGAAACTGCGGGGGCCTGGATGTTCGATACACACATCACGCACCTGCAACAACGCCGCGTCCGCCGTTGGCAAAGGCACCAACTCACCACGCCGGGGCAGTGCTTCGAGCAACTGGCGGGTGTACTCGGCCTTGGGCGCGAAGAGGATATCTTCGATACGCCCCTGCTCCACCGCCTTGCCCGCGCGCATCACCACCACTTTGTGCGCATAGCGCGCCACCAGTGACAGGTCATGGCTGATAAACAGAATCGCCGTGCCTTGCTCGCGGGTCAGCTCCAGCATCAGCTCGATCACGTCCAGTTGGGCCAGGCAGTCCAGCGCCGTGGTGGGTTCATCGGCGATCAGCAGCGCCGGGCGCAGCAGCATCACCGAGGCGAGCATGATGCGTTGGCGCATGCCACCGGAGAACTGGTGCGGGTAGGACGCCAGGCACTTTTCCGCGTCCTTGATGCCGATGCGTTGCAGCATGGCGATGCAGCGCTCGCGGATCGTCGCCGCATCCAGCGCGGTATGCAGCTTGAGCGCCTCGCTCATCTGCCGGCCAATGGTCAGCGCCGGGTTGAGGGAGACCATCGGCTCCTGGAACACCATGCCGATCCGCGCGCCACGCACTTCCCGCATGGCTTTGGCGTTGTTGCTGTCCAGCGGTTCGCCCTGGAAGGTGATGCGCCCGCCGCACACTTGCATCGGCGCGGGCAGCAAGCCAATGGCGGCGCGGGCGGCCATGGTCTTGCCGCTGCCGGACTCGCCCACCAGGGCGACGATTTCACCAGGGGCCAGGGTAAAGCTGAAATCATCGACAGCCAGCGGGCCGTCCACACCGACACGAATCTGGAGGTTTTCAACAGTCAGTAAAGGCACTGGAACGCTCATGCTCATTTCCTCATGCGCGGGTCGAGACGATCGCGCAAGGCATCGCCGAACAGATTGATCGCCAGCAACGTCAGGCTGATAAAGATGCCCGGGAAGATCCCCAGCCACGGCGCGTTGGAGATATAGGTGCGGCTCGCCGAGAGCATGCTGCCCCAGGTCGCGGCCGGTGGTGGTACGCCGAGGCCGAGGAAGCTCAACGCGCTCTCCGACAGCAGCGCCCAGCCGAACATGCTGGTGGCCAGCACACACAACGGTGCCAGGCAGTTGGGCGTGATGTGGCGGAACATGGTGTACAGCTCGGAGTTGCCGATCACCCGCGACGCCTCGATAAACTCCAGCTCACGCAACGACAGCACGCTGCCGCGCACCACCCGCACCACCGACGGCGTGTAGGCAATACCGAGGGCGAGCACGATGCCGTATTGGCTGGCCCCGACAATCGCCATGATGCCCAGGGCCATAAGGATGCCGGGGAACGCGAGCAATGCGTCGTTGAGCATCATCAGGATGCGGTCGGTCCAGCCGCGCAGGTAACCGGCGAGCATCCCGATCAACGTGCCGCAGACCACTGCCACGCTCACCGACAGCAGGCTGATCCACAGGCTGGTGCGTGCACCGATGATCAAGCGGCTGAACACATCCCGGCCAAATTCATCGGTGCCCAGCCAGTGCACGGCATTCGGCGCATGCAGACGGGACAGCAGGTCGAGCTTGAGCGGGTCGTAAGGTGTCCACACCACACCCAGCAACGCCAGCAACACCAAGGCTGCGAGTAAGCCGCCGCCAATCAGGGCGTTCAGCGGTGGGTAGCGCCGACGTCGGCGCGGCGCGATGGCCGTTACGCCGGGCAAGGCAGGCGTCTTCAGGTTCATAGCTTCACCCTTGGATCGAACAGCGGATACAGCAGGTCTACCAACAGGTTGACCAACACATAGATGCAGGTGATCAGCAGCAGGCAACCCTGCAACACCGGGTAGTCGCGGGAGAAGATCGCGTCGACCATCAGCCGGCCGATGCCGGGCAAGGTGAACACGGTTTCCAGCACCGCAATGCCGCCGAGCAGGTTGCCGAGGATCAGGCCGATCAGGGTCCAGGTCGGCGCGAAGGCGTTGCGCAAGGCGTGTTTCCACAGCACCGCGCTCTCCGACAGTCCCTTGGCCCGGGCATGGGCGATGTATTCCAGGCGCAGCACTTCAATGGTGCTGGCCCGGGCCATGCGGGCAATCGCGCCGAACTCCACCAGGGTCAGGGTGACGATGGGCAGCACCACATAGGTCAGCGCCTTCATCGGATCAGTGCCGAAACCGACATAACCAATCACCGGCAACCAGCCCAGTTGAATGCCGAACACATACAGCAGCAACAGGCCCAACCAGAAGCTCGGCACCGACAGCAACAGCGTCGCCGTCGCCACCAGGCCGAGGTCCATCGCGCTGTTTTGCTTCCAGGCCGCGAGCAAGCCCACCGGCACCGCCAGCAACGTCGCCAGCAATACCGCCACCAGCACCACCGTGGCGCTGACGCTGAAGCGCTCCACCAGCAGATCCAGGACCGGCTGGCGGCTGCTGATGGACACCCCGAGGTCGCCACTGAGCACCGACTTGATCCAGATCAGGTACTGGGTCACCACCGAGTGGTCCAGCCCCAGGCTGCTACGCATGTCGGCCAGGCTTTGCGGGTCGGCCATGTCGCCGAGCATCAGCAAGGCCGGGTCGCCGGGGATCAGGCGGATCAAGGCAAACACAATCACCGAGATCAGCAACAGGGTCGGCACCGCCATGCCGAGCCTGTGTGAGATGAATCGAAACATAGCGCTACGCCTTACTTGGAAGTGTCGGCCAGCTTCACGCCCCACAGGCGCGGCTTGGCAACAGGCCAGGAACGGTAACCTTCAACACGCTTGCCCATGGCGCCGATGGCGGTGCCGTTGTAGATGACCACCATCGGTACATCCTTGAGCATCAGCGTGTGCAGTTGGTCGAACAGCGGCCGGCGCTTGGCGGGGTCGACTTCGCGCTGGGCCTCACGCAGGATCGCCAGGGCCTGGGGGTTGTCCCAGACTTTGCGTGGTTCCTTGTCCTTGTCGCCGATCACCGATTCGTAGCTTTGCGCAGCATCGAAACGCCCCGAGTAAGAGAACGCCATCATCTGGTAGCTGCCGGTCTGGTAGCGCTCCAGCTGCGTGCCCCACTCCAGGGTTTCCATTTCGATGTTCACGCCGGCTGCCTGGACCATAGCTTGGCTGAGCAGGCCGAGGTCAAACATCTGCGGGTAGCGCTTGTTGACCAGCATGCGGATTTTTTCACCGCGGTAGCCGGCCTCTTTCAGCAGGCGCCGGGCCTCGTCGAGGTTGTAGGTGTAGCCCTGGTGCGCCGTGGCGTCGTAATAAGGGCTGGCGGTGGGGATCACCGAGTTGTTGACCACCGACAAACCATCGGACAACGCCGCGACCATCTGCGCGTAATCCAGGGACAACGCCACCGCACGGCGGATGCGCACATCCTTGAGCAACGGGTCGCGGGTCTGGAACAGCAGGCCGCTGATGGTCATGATCGGGCTGACTTGCACCTGCAGGTTCTTCACCTGCTTGAGTTGCGCGGCGTCCATCGCCGTGACGTCCGGCAGCAGGTCAACGCCACCCGACAGCAATGCGGCCTTGGCCGAGGCGGAATCGGGGATCACTTCAAAGCGCACCTTGTCGACAAACGCCTGCTTGTTGCCGGTGTAGCCGTCTGCCGTGGCCTCGGCCCGTGGGCTGTAGTCCTTGAAGCGGTCAAGTTCGACGTACTGGCCCTTCTGCCATTTGCCCAGGGTGAACGGCCCGGTGCCAATCGGCGTGCGCCAGCTGCCATCGGCGGCCAGGGAGTCCGGGTGCAGGATGCCGCTGCCGGCACAGTCCGGGCGGGCCATGGCGGCTAGGAACAAGCCGTTGGCCTGGTCCAGGGTGAACACCACGGTGTTGGCGTCGGGGGCGGCGACATCGACGATCTTGGCCGCGCCGCGCCCGTCGAACTCCGCCAGGCAACGCCACTGGGTCTTGGGGTCGAGGTAACGCTGCCAGGTCCATTGCACGTCCTTGGCCGTCAGTACCTGGCCATTCTGGAAGTGCACGCCGTCGCGCAGGGTGAAGGTGTAGCGCAAGCCATCCGGCGACACGTCGACCGCACTGGCGAGCATCGGCGCGATGCTGGTGTCTTCGCGGTACGCCACCAGGCCTTCGACGATGTGCATCATCACCGCGTCGGTATTGTCGTCGCGGTTGACGCCCGGGTCGGTGCTGCGGATATCACCGTTGAGGCCGACGCTGATGACCTTGTCCTGGGCGACGGCCATGGACAATGTGCACGCCGATAGCGCGACGGCCAGTGCCGTCTTTACGTAGTTGTTCACGGGAGAAAGACTCCTTGAAGAAATGTTCCGGTCGTTGGCGTGGGCCAAGGCAGGACCGGCATCAGAATGAGTGAATCCTTGGTTATTGTTATACGGTCTGTTCTGAGTGCAGCGTGCAGCGGTGAATCAGCCCAGGCTGCGCTTGTGGCGCAAGACCTTGGCGAAAAAGTCCTGGGCCGCCGGCATGGCCTTGACGCCCTGGTGCGCGACGTTGGGCAACAGGTCGAACTGCACCTGTACGCCCGCGGCTTCAAAACTGGCCTGCAAGCTGGCCAGGCGTTCCGGGCGCGTACGCCCCGCTCCGTTGGCCCCGGCCATGTAGTGTTTGCTGCCTTCGCGGTGGGTGATTTCCCAGGTTTCCAGGTCGGCATCACCGACCACCATATGCACCGGCAACCGCTGCAAGGCCGGAAGGTTCAGCGGCTTGCCAAAGCGCGTCGCGAAATCGCGCACGCCGACCCACCAGTCCTGGTCGGCATCGAGCAAGGTCACCGAGCCCGGCGCGCCGATGGAAGCAGCCCAGAGTTTTTCCGGGTGCAGGTAGCAAAAGCGATGGGTGAATTGCCCGCCACCGGAATAACCGAACAGCGCGAACGTATCGAAGCGCCGGCCGTAACGCTCGCCGACGTTGGCGATCATGTCGAGCAGGATCTGGTCGTAGCGGATATCGCCCTCGACCATCTGCTTGTAGCCATCGCCATTGCCATCCCCCAGCACACCGACCGGGAACAGGGGCGACAGGATCACACAATCGTTCCAGCGGCCAAACTCCGCGAAACCGTTGCGGTAGACCTCCATGGCGCGGGTCGAGCCGTGCAGCGACACCACCAGGTCGATGGGCCGGCTGGCGTCTTCGATGGTTTCAGGCACGTAGAGGGTGTAGGCAAAACGGCTGTCCTGGGCGTGGGAATACACCGTGGTCGCGCCGAGGTGGTAGACGTTCTTGGCAGCGCGCACGGCTGCGTCTTCAGGGCTGGTATCTGCATTGCTCATGGGGTTCATTCGCCGAGTCAGTTCGGATTTGAGTATTGGCCGGGCGCTATAAAAAGAAAAACTAATTAAACTTTAGCCTGAGTAAACAAAACCTTTACGATGCAGCCACACCCACGACCACGGGCCCGCCCATGAGCAGCATTCGCTTCTTCAAGACCTTTATCGCCGTCGCCGAGTACGGCAGCTTTGCCGCTGCCGCCGACCGCGTGGCCCTCACCAATGCCGCCGTTGGCCAGCAAATGCGCGCCCTCGAAGAGGAAATGCGCCGCCCGCTGTTCGACCGCAGCCAGCGGCAGATCAAGCTCAGCCGCGATGGCGTGCTGTTGCTGCCCAAGGCCAAGCGCCTGCTGGCGGACTACGAGCAGATGATCGCCGAAGCGCCCGACGGCGAGGCCATGGAAGGTGAAGTGTCGATTGGCGGGATTACCTCGGGCATGGGCCTGCTCGCCAATTGCCTGGTGCAACTGAAAAAGCTGCACCCGCGCATCTCGGTGAACCTGATGACGGCGCGTTCCGACGAAGTGGTCAACCTGGTCCACGCCGCCAAGCTCGACGCCGCCTTGCTGATCGAGACGGCACGGCAGAACTTCGACGGCCTGAGCTGGACCCTGCTCTACAACGAACCCATCGTGATGCTCGCCAATGCCACGCAGACTGCCGGGATCAACGACGCGGTGGAGTTGCTGCGCACCCAGCCGTTCATTCGTTACGACCGCTCCACCGCCGTGGGCCGCAAGGTGCAGTCGATCATCAAGAGTGAGTCGGTGGAGCCGCTGGAGATCCTGGAGCTGAACTCGATCATCGGCATTGCCGATCTGGTGCGCCAGCAAGTCGGCGTGGCCATCGTGCCGTTGCTGAAGAACTTTGACTGGCACAAAGACCCCAGCCTGCGCGTACTGCCGCTGCCGGGCGACTTGGCGGTACGGCGGGTGGGGATTCTGGAGCAAGGCACGAAAAGTGCGATTACCGGGGAGATTCGCAAGCTGCTGATGGCTGCCGTGGCGAAGTGAGGCGTGGTGTTACGCCGTGGTGCTGACCAGCGTGCCCGAGGTGTCGCCGCCCTCGGCAGTGACTGCCTGCAACAACGCTGCGGTGGCGGTCTGCAAGGCCGCTGAGGTGGCACTCACCTGGGATTGCGCCGCTGCAACCGCTGCCAACTTGGCCTCTTCGCTCTGCTTGCTGGACTGGGCTTTCTGCACCGCTTGCTGCTGTTCTTGCAGTTGTTTTTGCAGTTCTTCGATCTGTTTTTTCAGGGCCTTGACGGTATCGGACTCTTCCGAGGTCGAGGTGGTTGCCGCGCCTGCGCCTGCGCCGCCGGCTTTTTTGCTGTCGGTGCCGGCGCTGGTGGTGGTGCTGGAGGCTTCGGTGGTGGCGGTGTCCGTCGCCGTGGTGTCAGTGCTGCTGGCACTGCTTACAGCGGGAGTGGTTGCTGCGCTGGGGGTGCTGGCGATAGTGACGTTCATGGTAAGTTCTCGAGTGCAATTGGCGAACTTTATACGCCGCGTAGCCATCATTACGCCAGCTTCACCGGGGTAAACTTGGTATCAGAAAAGCTATAATATGCGGCGCTCGGTTACACACCCCAAGGAAGAAACAACAGATGAGCAAGACCGCTTACTGGCTACGTCTTGTGGCCTCGCTCCCGCTATATCTCCTGTCCATCATGATGTGGATTCAAACCCCAAGGACGATTGCCGACGCCGTACGCCTGTGGCGCCGGGGCTACTTGACCTCTTACGAGCAAGGCCTGGCGATCGGTTACATCATCGGCGGCGTGCTGGTGGCGGCGGTGGCCTATGGCATCTGGCGCCTGGCCCGCTACCTGCGCACGGGCTACTTCAAGAAGCAGCCCAAACCTGCGCCCACGCCGTGGCCGTGATCAGGGTGCTTTGCTTGATGGTTTTGAGGTAATCATCCCGAAGCAGCGCATCTCCATCTGCTTGCCGTATTTCTCAATGACCGCCATGCGGGCTTCCTTGGTGCTTTCAATCGGGTAGTCCTGGACCTGACGCATAAACACAGTGCGTATGCTTTTTTCCATATCAGAGGTGCCGCTCCCCTGCCAAGGCGGTTCGGTGTTTTCCTGCCGGGCCATCATGGCCGCAATGCCATCAGCCTCCCAAGTACGGCAGTACTGGCGCTCCTGCTGGGTCATGATGATCTTGTCGCCCTCGCTGTGCCACGCCCAGGCGCCGGAACTCGCGAACACGGCGCTCAGCGCCAAGGCATGGGTGAACAACCTGCGCAGCATAGTGTGATCCCTCACGGCTTGACGACCGAGGCACTTTTCCCCGTCTCGATGTCACGAATGTCGTAACTCCATTGGTTCAACGACGAAAAACCATACAGCCCGTACGTGCGCCCCGGGGCCAACTCCACGGTCAGCGGAACCAGTGCCGTGTGCGTCTGCGCGGTGATGAACTTGCGCACCTGCAGGGTATGGACGCCAGCCCCCACGCGGTATTCGCTCTGGCGGCTCAGCCAGTACAGGGTCTGTTCCCCGTCGATCTTGACGATCGTCAGCGACTTATCGAACTGCTGGATCGTCACGACTTGCTCGGCAGGCTTGCCTTTCGCGCTGTCGTGTTCGTAATGGATACAACCGGTCAGGGCCAGGCTCGCCGCGAACAGCGCGCCACTCTTTTGCAAGTTTGCCAGCATCGTCTCATTCCCTTGAAAAAGGCCATGATCCTAGTGGCATTCCTACAAGGGATCAACGCAGGCTTACTGCCACCCTCCCCCCATGACCTTGTACAACGTCACCCGATTGCTCTGTTCGGCCAGGCGCAAGGTGATCAGGTCCTGTTCGGCGCTGTACAGCGAGCGCTGTGAATCCAGGGCCTCCAGGTAGCTTTGCGAACCGGCGCGATAGAGTGCATCGGACAGGTCGAAACTTTTCTGGCTGGCCTCGGTAAACGCCTGCTGCGCGGCCAGGCGCTGGTCCAGGGTGCTGCGCACCGCCAGCGCGTCGGCGACTTCCTTGAACGCGGTTTGCAGGGTTTGTTGATAGGTCTGCACCTGGATCTCCTTCTCGACCTTGGCCGCATCCAGTGTGGCGCGGTTACTGCCGGCATCGAAAATCGGCAGGCTGATACTCGGCGCAAACGTCCAGGCGCCACTGCCGGCCTTGAACAACCCGGACAAGGCCGCGCTGGCAGAGCCCGCATTGGCCGTCAGGCTGATGCTGGGAAAGAACGCCGCCCGCGCCGCGCCAATGTCGATATTCGCCGATTGCAGGCTGTGTTCCGCCGCCAGCACATCCGGCCGACGCTGCAACAGGCTCGACGGCAATTCAGCCGGCACTTGCACCAGCGCCGCCGCAGACTCCAGGCGCGTACCCGGCAGCAGCGTGTCGGGGATGTCGCTGCCGACCAGCAGGCGCAACGCGTTGCGGTCTTGCAGGATCTGGCTCTGATACTCCGCCACATCGCCGCGCGCCGACTCCACGGTGGTTTGCGCCTGGGCCACCGCCAGTGCGGCAGAACCGCCGAGGGCGTGGCTGCGTTGGGTCAGTTCATAAGTGGTCTGCTGGCTGGCCAAGGTGTCCTGGGCGAGCTGCAATCGCTCGTTGTCGGCAGCCAACGTCAACCACGCTGTTGCCACTTCGGCGACCAGGCTGATCTGCGTACTGCGCCGGGTTTCGGTCAGCGCCAGATAGGCTTGCAGGGCTTCATCCTGAAGATTCTGCACACGGCCAAACACATCCACTTCATAACTGCTCAACCCCAATTGCGCGCTGTAGTCATGGCTGGTGGACGCCACGCCGCTGCTCGACAGCGACCCCGGCGTGCGGCTGTGAGTGCCGCTGACGCCCGCATCGATGCTCGGCAACGCCGCCGCACGCTGGATGCGGTATTGCGCCTGGGCCTTTTCGATATTCAGGCTGGCCAGGCGCAGGTCGCGGTTGTTGGCCAGGGCCAGGGTCTGCAATCGGGCCAGGCGGCTGTCGGTAAAGAACGGCTGCCACTGGATATCCGCCGCGACATCACCGTTGACGCCGGCTTGCCATTGCGCGGGGATCGGGGCTTCGGGCCGCTCATACGTCGGCGCCAGATTGACGCAACCATTCAGCGCGAGGACGGCCAGCAAGGGCCAGTGAAACTTGATCATGCGTCACCTGTATTGGCAGATGGGGTCGACACGCGACCGAAACGGCGGCGGATCATCACGAAGAACAGCGGGACAAAAAAGATCCCCAGCAGCGTGGCGCTGAACATGCCGCCCAACACGCCCGTGCCAATGGCCTGCCGCCCAGCGGAACCTGCGCCGGTGCTCAGGGCCAGGGGCACCACGCCAAACATAAACGCCAGGGAGGTCATCAGGATCGGCCGCAGGCGTTGGCGCACGGCGATCAACGTCGCCTCGCGCAGGCTCCTGCCCTGCTCATGCAGGTGCTTGGCAAATTCGACGATGAGGATCGCGTTCTTCGCCGCCAGGCCCACGGTGGTCAACAGCCCGACCTGGAAGTACACGTCATTGCTCAGGCCGCTGACCTTGGTCGCCAACACGGCGCCAACCACCCCCAGCGGCACCACCAGGATCACCGAAAACGGCACCGACCAACTCTCGTACAACGCCGCCAGGCAGAGGAATACAAACAGCACCGAGACCGCGTACAGCAACGGCGCTTGCGAACCGGACAACCGCAACTGGTACGACTGCCCCGTCCACTCATAACCGATGCCCGCCGGCAGTTGCCTGACGATGGCTTCCACCGCATCCATCGCCGCGCCGGAACTCACGCCAGGCGCCGGGTCCCCCACCACTTCCAGGGACGTGTTGCCGTTGTAGCGTTCCAACAGCGGCGAACCGTAGCTCCACGCGCTGCTGGCGAAGGACGAAAACGGCACCATCTCGCCCAGGCTGTTGCGCACGAACCAGTGGCTCAGGTCCGCCGCCTGCATGCGCGATTCGGCGGCGCCCTGCACATACACCTTTTTCACGCGGTCCTGGTTGAGGAAGTCATTCACGTAGCTGCCACCCAACGCCGTGGACAAGGTGGTGTTGATATCGCTGGTGCTCAGGCTCAAGGCCCCGGCCTTGCGGTCGTCGATCGTCACCTTGAGCTGCGGTGTATCGTCCAGGCCGTTGGCGCGCACCCCGAGCAAGCGCGGGTCTTGCTTGGCCAGTTGGATAAATTGCTCGCGGGCCGCCACCAAGGCCTCGTGGCCGAGGCCACCAAGGTCCTTGAGCTGCAAATCGAACCCCGAACTCTGGCCCAGGCCGCGCACCGCCGGTGGTTGCATGACGAACACGTCGGCATCGCCGATGCTTTGCAACGCCAGTGTCGCCCGCTGGGCAATCGAGGCCGCGTCCTGGCCGCTCGCCGAGCGTTCACTCCAGTCCTTGAGGCGGATAAACGCGCGCGCGGTGTTCTGGCTGTTGCCGCCCATGCCCAGGCCGGTGATGCTGATCATCGCCTCGACCTCTGGCTGCTTGAGGAGATAGTCCTCGAACTGCGTCATCACCGCCTGGGTACGGCTGTCGGTGGCGCCCACCGGCAATTGGATCTGCGCCATCAGGGTGCCCTGGTCCTCGTCCGGCAAAAACGAGGTAGGCAGGCTCGCATACCCCGCCGCCATCGCCGCCACCACCACCGCGTAGATCAACAAACTGCGGCGCCCGCGTTGCAACACGCCGCCCACCAGGCGTTCATAGGCGAGGGAGCTGCGCTCGAAACTGCGGTTGAACCAGCCGAAGAAACCGCCCTGGGCATGGCTGGGTTTGAGCAGCGTGGCGCACAACGCCGGGGTCAGGGTCATTGCCACCAGCACCGACAGCACCATGGCCGAGACAATCGTCACGGAAAACTGCCGGTAGATAATCCCCGTCGAGCCGCCAAAAAACGCCATGGGGATAAACACCGCGCTCAGCACCAGCGCGATGCCCACCAGGGCGCTGGTGATTTCCGCCATCGACTTGCGCGTGGCCTCCAGGGGCGACAATCCTTCTTCGCTCATCACCCGCTCGACGTTTTCCACCACCACGATCGCATCGTCCACCAACAGGCCGATGGCCAAGACCATGGCGAACATGGTCAGGGTGTTGATCGAGTAGCCAAACAGGGCGAGCACGCCAAAGGTGCCGAGCAGCACCACCGGCACGGTAATCGCCGGAATCAGCGTGGCGCGAAAGTTCTGTAGAAACAGGAACATGATCAGCACCACCAGCACGATGGCCTCGCCGAGGGACTTGACCACTTCCTCGATGGACAGGCTCACGAACGGCGTGGTGTCGTAGGCGATCACGTTTTTCAGCTGCATTTCAGTGGGGTAGAACGGCTCCATTTCCGCCAGCCTGGCCTTGACCGCCTCGCCCACGCTCAGCGCATTCGCACCGGCCGCCAGTTGCACGCCCATGGCGGATGCGGGCTTGCCGTTGAGCGCCGAGGTGATGTCATAGCTCTCACTGCCCAGTTCCACCGTGGCCACATCGCCCAGCAGCACCAGCGCGCCGTCGCTGCTGGACTTGACTACCACATTGCGAAATTCCTCGGCGGTTTGCAGCTTGCTGCGCGCGGTGATGGTGGCGTTGAGTTGCTGGCCTTTCACCGCCGGTAACGCGCCAAGCTGGCCGGCAGAGACTTCAGTGTTCTGCGCTTCGAGGGCGCTGCTCACGTCGGACGGCATCAGCGCGTATTTTTCCAGCAGTGCCGGGTCCAGCCAGATGCGCATGGCGTAGCCCGAGCCGAGGGTTTGCACCTCGCCCACGCCGTCGAGGCGGCTGATGGAATCGAGCAAGGTGCTGGAAATGTAATCACCGATCTGCGTGCCGGTGACACTGGGGTTGTCCGAGGCCAGCGCGGCGATCATCAGGAAGTCCGAGCCGCCCTTGGTCACCGTCAAGCCTTCGCTTTGCACCGACTGCGGCAAGCGCGATTCGGCCTGTTGCAGCTTGTTCTGCACCTGCATTTGCGCCACGTCCGGGTCGGTGCCGGCGCCAAAGGTCAGGTTGATGCTGGCGCTGCCCGCCGAGCTGCTGGAGGACGACATATAGGTCAGGTTGTCGAGGCCGGTGAGGGCCTGCTCGATGACCTGGGTTACCGAGTCTTCGACGGTCTTGGCCGACGCGCCGGTGTAGGTCGCGGAGATGCGCACCGTCGGCGGCGCGATGTCGGGGTATTGCTCCAGCGGCAACTGGCTGATGGACAGCGCACCGCCGAGCATGATCACGATGGCAATGACCCAGGCAAAAATCGGTCGATCAATAAAAAAACGCGCCATGCTCAACCCTCCTGCGCCAGTGCGGCGGCAGCGGCGGCTTTGGTCTGCACCACGGCGCCGACGCGGACTTTTTGCCCACCTTCGACGATCACCTGGTCACCGGCCTGCAACCCGGCCGTCACCCACCATTGATTGCCCACCGCACGGTCGACCGTGAGCACCCGTTGCTCGACCTTGCCCTCCACCACCAGCAACACCGAGGTCACGCCGCTGGCGCTGCGGCTTACGGCCTGTTGCGGGATCAGGATCGCCTGTTTGTCGCGGGCCTGTTCCAGCACGCCGCGCACGTACATGCCCGGCAACAGCAGGTGCTCGGGGTTGGCGAACACCGCACGCAAGGTCACGGTGCCGGTGCTCTGGTTGACGCTGACGCCGCTGAACGTCAGGCGGCCTTCGTGGTTGTAGGTGCTGCCGTCATCCAGCTTGAGGCTGATGCGCGCTTCGCCATTGGCGTTGGCTTGCAACACGCCGCTGGCCAGGTCGCGCTTGAGGCCGAGCAACTCGGTGGTGGATTGCACGACATCGACGTACAGCGGGTCGAGTTGCTGCACGGTGGTCAGGGCCGTGTCCTGGTTGGCCACGACCAGTGCGCCGGGGGTGACGGTGGAGGTTTCGATGCGCCCACCCACCGGCGAGCTGATGCGCGTGTAGCCAAGGTTGATGCGCGCGGTGGCCACGTCGGCTTCGGCCACTTGCACGTCGGCGGTCGCGGTCAGCAGCGTGGCTTGGGAGTCTTCGTGGGTTTGCTGGCTGATGGCGTCGATCTTCACCAGTTGCGCGTTGCGCGTGGCGGTGGTCTGCGCCGACTTGAGGCTGGCGCGCGCCTTGCTCAACGTGGCCTCGGCCTGGGTCAGCGCTGCCTTATAGGGCGCGGCATCCAGCTGGTACAGCGCTTGCCCGGCCTTGACCTCGGCGCCTTCGACAAACAGGCGCTGCTGCACGATGCCGCCGACCTGCGGGCGGATCTCGGCGACCATAAAGGCCTGGGTGCGCCCGGCCAGTTCCGTGGTCAGCACCTGGGCTTTCGGTTGTACGGTAAGCACCGTGACCTCTGGCGTGACAGCCTGCGGCGCCGGGTCGCCGGCCGAACAGCCGCCGAGCACCGCAAGAATAATCAGGGAAAGGACAACGGCGGCGGTTACCAGGTATTTGGCGAAGAATTTGGTCGACATATCTGCCTCTGCAAGACGGGGTGGCGCAAGCCTTACCCTTATGCTGCGAGGCAAATGTGCAGGAAAATTGAAGATTGCCCGCCCGGGTTGAATCTTTCGCGCCTGGGGGCCTAAATGGGCGGGTGTCTTTTTAACCACGGCCCTGTGTGCATGAAGCTGAGTATCTCCACCAAGTTGTTTATTGCGGTGCTGGCCGGTGTGCTGCTGGTCATCCTCAGCATGGGCGTGGCCACCAGTTGGAGTTTTGGTCGCGGCTTTCTCGGCTATATCAACGAGCAGGCGCTGGAGCGCATGGCCCCGGTAGTGCCGCGCCTGGCCAGTGCCTACGAGCGCGAGGGCGGTTGGGAGTTCTTTCGCAATCAGCCAGACCGCTGGTTTGAAGTGATGCGCCCCGAGCCGGGTGAAAAGCAGGCGGTGCGCGACTTGAAGACGCCGCAGATCTCCGACCTGACCGGCGCCCTGTTCCGCATCGCCCTGCTGGATCAAGACAAAAAACGCGTGACCGGCTACCCCGCCATTGGCGACGACGCCCTGGCCCTGCCGATTGTGGTGGCCGGTGAAACCGTCGGCTGGCTCGCCGTGACGCCGTTCCAGAGCGTCACCGAAGCCGGCGGCGAGCGTTTCCAGCAATACCAGTTTCGTACCAGCCTGGTGATGGGCCTGTTCTCGCTGCTGATGGCGATGCTGATTGCCTGGTGGATCGCCCGCACCTTGCTGGAGCCGGTCAAGCGCGTGGCCGCCGCCACCCACCGCCTGGCCAGCGGCGACTACAGCAGCCGCGTCGCGGTGGCGTCTGACGATGAAGTCGGCCAGTTGGCCCGCGACTTCAACCAATTGGCCTACACCCTGGAGCGCAACGAACAGATGCGCCGCGAGTTCATGGCCGATGTCTCCCACGAACTGCGCACGCCGCTGTCGGTGCTGCGGGGCGAGTTGGAAGCGATTGAGGACGGTGTGCGCAGCCTGGACCAGAACGCGATGAAATCGCTGCAAGGCGAAGTCAGCATGCTGAGCAAGTTGGTGGATGACCTGTATGAGTTGTCGTTGGCGGACGTCGGCGCCCTGACCTATCGCAAGGCGCCGTGCGGGCTCAACGGGTTGCTGGAACACAGCGTGGCCATGTTCCAGGAACGCCTCAATGCCCGACGGTTGCGCGTGGAGTTGGCGCTGCCGAGCCAGCCGCTGGAGTTGGTGGCGGACGCTGATCGTTTGCAGCAGTTGTTTTCCAACCTGCTGGAGAACGCCGTGCGCTATACCGACCCAGGCGGCGTGGTGCGGATCAGTGCCGCCGTTGAGCGCGATGAGGTGCGCATCGAATTCATGGACTCCG
Organism: Pseudomonas sp. CBZ-4; assembly: GCF_000346755.1. Classification (GTDB taxonomy): domain Bacteria; phylum Pseudomonadota; class Gammaproteobacteria; order Pseudomonadales; family Pseudomonadaceae; genus Aquipseudomonas. The sequence continues at coordinate 67,718 of NZ_ANNV01000006.1, forward strand.
GCCCCGGCGTCTCGGCCAGTCAGCTGCCGCGTCTGTTCGAGCGCTTCTACCGGGGTGAATCCTCGCGCAACCGCGAAAGCGGCGGCGCCGGGTTGGGGTTGGCGATCTGTCGCAGCATCGCCCTCGCCCACGGCGGCAGCCTCAGCGCCGACCACTCGCCCCTCGGCGGCCTATGGCTGACCCTGCGCCTGCCCCGGAGCGCATAAGCCATGGACATTCTGATCGTCGAAGACGAACCCAAACTCGCCGCCCTGATGCAGGACTACCTGAGCGCCGCCGGCTACACCACGCAGTGCCTGGACAACGGCCTGCAAGTGGTGCCCGCCGTGCGCGCCCACGCGCCGAAACTGATCCTGCTCGACCTGATGCTGCCCGGCCGCGACGGCATCCAGCTGTGCCAGGACCTGCGGGGGTTCAGCGCGGTGCCGATCATCATGATCACCGCCCGCGTCGAAGAAGTAGACCGCCTGCTCGGCCTGGAACTGGGGGCCGACGATTACATCTGCAAGCCCTTCAGCCCACGGGAAGTGGTGGCCAGGGTCAAGGCGATCCTGCGCCGTGGCCCGCAACTGCTGACCAATGCCGCAGCCCGCTTGGTGATCGACGAAGCGCAATACCAGGCAACCCTCGATGGCGTGGCCCTGGACCTGACGCCGCTGGAACTGCGCCTGCTCAACACCTTCGCCCGTGCACCGGGGCGGGTGTTCTCCCGCGATCAGTTGCTGGACAACATCTACTCCGACCACCGCGTGGTGACCGACCGCACGGTGGACAGCCATATCCGCAACCTGCGGCGCAAGCTGGAGCAGGTGCGCCCGGGGGAGACGCCGATTGAGTCGTTGTATGGCGTGGGGTATCGCTTCCAACTCTGAGGCCACCCCAGTTCAACTGTGGGCCCAGGCCTCTGTGGGAGCTGGCTCTTGTGGGAGCTGGCTTGCCTGCGATGCAGACACCTCGGTATATCAGGCACACCAGGGTGATGCTATCGCAGGCAAGCCAGCTCCCACATTTTGACCGCGATCGATCACAGCATCGGGGTCGTGCTGACAACGCGCAGTGCCAAGCCTTCGTACGCATCCAGGGTGATGGTGAATTCACCCTCCGCCGTCAGGTCGCCTTCGACCCGCTCATTGATAATGTCCACCACCGGCCCCGGCGCAATGTCGGGCAAGTGCAGGGTTTCAGTGATCGGCGTCGCGCCAAAGTTCAGCGCGGTGATTTGCGTGCCCTTCCCCGCCGGCAGCTCATGAACCATGATCAGCAGCCCAGGGTTTTGCACATCCGGCACGAGGATCTGGCGGCTCGCCGCGATGTCGTAGGCTCGGCGAACCGCGAGGATTTTTTGCAGCTGTGAGGCAAAGGATTCGGGGTCCTGCAATTGGCTGTTGAGGCTGCCATACAGGCTTTGCGCGCGCGGCATCTGCCCGGCGGACAGTTCGGCGCCGGGGTTGAGGTCCACCAGGTCGTAGGCCCCGCGATGAATCCAGCGTGTGTCACCATCGCCCATCAAATGCGCCACGCTATCCGCCGCCAAAGGCAACGCGCCCACCAGGTCCCAGCCGGACAAGGCAAATACCCCCGGCTGCATGGCGTTGTACATCACCAGCAGCAGGTGGATCTGGCGGATCTGCTGGATATCCGCCGAGGTGATCGCCGCCAGGTCGCGAATGCCCAATGCCGCCGTGATGATGCTGGCCGTGGTGCAGGCCACGCCGTTGGTGACGAACTTGAGGTTATACGGCGCCTGCTCGCCCGCCAGGCGCTCGTACATCTGTTCGCGGATGTGCTCGCGCAGGCTGTTGCCGGGGAAGGTCTGGCCCTGGTATTGATAGCTGTCATGGGCGTGCAGGGTCCAGAAGTGCACCAGTTCCAGGGTCAGTTCGTCGTGGTTTTGCAGGGCATGGATCAACGAACCGGGGTCGATGCCCAGGCTGTGCATCTGGCGCAGCATCAGGCGCAGGAATTCGGTATCGCCCATCAGCAAGGCATGCTGGTAGGCCGGGCGTGTGATGAAGTCGTAGGACAGGTCTGCGCCGCCGTGGGACATGGCGGCGATGTCGTCCACGGTCAGGTTCAATTCCTGGAAGCTGAAGCCGCCCGCCTTGCGAATCGCCCCGCCCAGCAGTTGGTTGCCGGTGATCGACAGCGGGTGGCTTTCCGACCAGGCCGTGCCGTCCAGCTTGCGTTCCACGCCGAGGAAGCCGTTGGCATCCAGGCGCAGGATCTTCGCACCCATCACATCGATGGCGTGCAAGGCGTCGCCGATGATCATCTGCTGCGCGGCGAAGCTCGGGTCCAGCCAGTTCAGTGAGGGCTGGCCGGCCTTGAAGTAATGCAGGTACACCCAGCGGCGCGGCTTGCCGTCCACGCCGAGGACGACCGGCGTGGCGCTCCAGTCGGTTTCCTTGACGCCGGGCTCGAAGAAAATCACCCGCTGCAACTGGCCGACGATGTAGTGCTTGTCACGCAGGGCATCGACCTGGGGCGGGCTGAGGTTGTGCGCGTCATCGCCCTCGGCGACGTCGGGCAGCAGCGGCCAGTCTTCTTCGCGGATCTCCACCATGTGGTAGAGGCCGGGGTAGTCCTCGTAGGCCATCTCGGCCAGGCGAAAGTCCGCGCCCTTGCCGGTGTGGGACGGGATCACATCGTCGATGATCACCGCATTGTGCGCGGCGGCCATGCGCGTCAACGCCTGCAACTGCGCCTCGGTGCCCAGTTGCGGGTCGATGTCGAAGCTGATGCGGTCGAAATTGCCGTCGATGGTCGGCGTGTGCTGGCTGCCGCTCAGGCCGCCGGACTTTTTCAGCGGGCCGTTGTGGATGCCCTGGATGCCGATCTTCGACAAGGCCTGCCACAGGCTTTCATCGCCAAGGGCTTCCAGTACCGTACCGCCGTCACGGGTGACAATCGACGCCGGGTAGGCGGTAAACCACACCGAAGACAGCGCCGTCGCGTCCCGTGGCCGGGTCTGCGCATAAGGCTGCTGCCACAGGCGCCCTTGCCCGGAATAGAGCCTCGCGCGCTGGCGTGCCGCGTGCAGCATCGACTGTTGCACCAGCCAGTTCACATGATCATTGTCCGCCGCCGTCATAAGCCCGCTACCTGTCGTGGAGAAACGTTGGGTGTAGACATATGAGGGGTGTGGGGGCGAATCGTTGCATTGGGTGGTGGGTCTGGGGTTTGGATGTTGTCTGGGCTGGCGCTATCGCAGCGATGCGGCGACCCGACAAGCCAGCTCCCACATTTGACCGTGTTCACAATTCACCCTGTGGGAGCTGGCTTGCCTGCGATGGCGCCGGTACTGCCAACTACCCCGCTACTTGACCAACCGCTTCTCCTTGGAAGGCCGATACCCAAAGTACGAGCTGTAGCACTTGCTGAAATGGCTCGGCGACACAAACCCGCAGGCCACCAGCACTTCCACCTGGGACAGTTCAGTGTGCTGCAACAACCGCCGCGCTTCGGTCACGCGCAGTTCCATGTAGTAGCGCTGCGGCGTGGTGCCCAGTTGTTCCTTGAACAACCGCTCAAGCTGGCGCCGGGAGCGGCCGGCGTACACGGCCAGTTGGTCCAGCTCCAGGGGTTCTTCGAGGTTGGCGTCCATCAGCTTGACCACTTCGCGCAACGGCGCGCTGACGCTGACGTTTTCCGTCGGCTTGATGCGCCGGTAGCGCGATTCTTCAAACGCCAGGATGTCTTCGATGCCTTCGACCAAGGCTTTGCCGTGCAGGCTCTTGATCCAGTCCAGGGCCATATGAAACGCCCCGGATGGGCTGGACGCCGTGAGCCGGTCGCGATCGATCACAAAGGGTTCGCTGGTGACGTGGGCCGCCTTGGACACCTCCGCCAACGCCGGGCGATGTTCCGGGTGGATCGCGCAGTGGTAGCCCTGGAGCAAGCCGGCACGGCCGAGAAACCACGAGCCATTCCACAACCCCGCCAGGCCCACGCCTTGTTCGGCGGCAACCCGCAGCAGTTGCACGAAGTCGTCGCCCGCCTTGAGTTCGGTGCGAAAGCCCCCGCAAATCACCAGCAGTTCCAGCTCGTGCAACGCCGCGACGTCGAGGCGCGCATCCGGGCGGATCACCAGGCCGAGGTCGCTGATGACTTCGCCGTCGTCCCAGCCAAAGGTGCGCGTGGCAAACAGATCCGGGCGCAGCAGGTTGGCGGTGACCAGGGTGTCGAGGGTCTGGGTGAATGCGGGCAGGGAGAAGTGTTCAAGCAACACAAAGCCGACACGGGTGACCGGCGACGGCTGTTGCGGGTTGTCATTCAGGTAGCGCAGGTTCTTGCCTTTCATGCCACCGCTGAACTGGCGTCTTTCCATCGAGGGGTTGCCCACTTTATTGTTGTTGGTGCAGTGGGCGCCATCTTAGAGGATTGGCGCACCAAATCGGCGAAATCGCGGCATCCAATGATCGAGGATCTGCGCGGACGCCAGGATATGGTGCGCGCGACCGATCAGCAATCGGCGCGGCACAAAGCCGATGTAGCGCGAATCCGCGCTGTTGTCACGGTTGTCGCCGAGCATGAAGTAGCTGTCGGCAGGCACGACCAGCGGGCCGAAGTCGCGGCGTGCGCGCACCTGGGGCATGAACTGGATGCTGCGCCGACTGTTGCTCGCCAGCTCGGTCAGCTGGATCCCGGCGATGGATTGCTCAGGCGAGATGCGCTCGCTGATGGCCTGCGCATCGAGGTAGGTGGCCGGCTCGCCGTTGATCCACAGCACCTCGTTTTTCATTTGCAGGGTGTCGCCGGGGATGCCGACGATGCGCTTGATCAGGCGCACGCCGTCCTTGGGTGAGGTGAAAGTAACCACGTCGCCCCGTTGCGGGTTTTCCAGCGCGACTACCGAGATGTCGGTCAGCGGCAGCTTGAGGTCGTAGGCGACGCGATTGACCAGCACCACATCGCCCTCCACCAGCGTCGGGCGCATGGAGCCGGAGGGGATGGGGTTCCAATCGGCCAGGGAGGTGCGGAAGATGCCGAAGCACAGCCAGAAAATAATGGCGTAACGGTATTTGCTCAACAGACGTCGCATACATCCTCGCACGGGCACGGTAACGGTCACTATCGAGCGTAAAGATTACAGGTTGGCGGGCGCATAAACACCGGATTGTGGGCTGAGCTTGAACAATCCGCCACCCTGCACAGCCTGAAGCCAGGGGCCTGAGCGTGCATCTGATACGGTTTTTTCTTTTGCATCTGCCTCTGTATCGAAAACTGCCCCGGGCGGACAATACGCCCACTCCCGACACCCTTGTCGAGTGCACCAGGACACTTCCTGGCGCCCCCTTCCCTTCGGAGGCCTTATGACCAAGATGGCAATTTTCCTGTTCGGCTTTTTAGTGCTGACCATCGGCATCGGCCTGCTGGCGACCATCTCGCCGGTGTAACGCGGTCAGCCGGCAAACAACATCGGGTACAACGACAGCACCAGCAGGCCCGCCATTGACCCGTTGAACACCCGCAACCAGCGCGGCTCGCGCAACACATTGCGCAGGCCGCTGCCACAGCCCACCCAGACACACACGCTGGGCAGGTTGACCACGGCAAACACCAAGGCGATCACCAGCACATTGGTGACATACCCCTCGGCCGGCGTATACGTAGTGATTGCCCCCAGCGCCATGATCCACGCCTTGGGATTGACCCACTGAAACGCCGCCGCGCCGAGGAAGGTCATTGGCTTGCCGCGGGCATCACTGCTCTCGGACATGCCGGCGGACGTCGCAATCTTCCACGCCAGGTACAGCAGATACGCCGCGCCCACATAACGCAACACCGTGTAGGCCCAAGGGAACACCTTGAACACCTCGCCCAACCCCAGGCCGACCGCAATCACCAACAGCATGAAACCGATGCTGATCCCCAGTGCGTGGGGCATCGAGCGACGAAACCCAAAGTTCACCCCCGACGCCAGCAGCATGGTGTTGTTGGGCCCCGGGGTGATCGAAGACACGAAAGCGAACAGCACAAAGGCTGAGAGCAGGCTGGTAGACATGAACATGGCGCAGCATCCAGACGGTGGTGACAGGCCTGTGACAGTAGAGGTTTGGCGGGCCGAACGCCCCGTACAGCTAAGGGTGGATCGGGGAATACACTTTCGCTGCACAAAAAAAAGGAGCAAACCGCAACGGCTTGCTCCCCGGATGCACGACTTAGCGCTGGCCACCGCCACCGCCTGGACCACCACCGTGGCCGCCGCCTTGTCCGTGCCCACCACCACCACCACCACCACCACCACCACCACCTGGTGGTGGCATGAACATCCAGCAACCCGAAAGGGTGGACAACAGCGCGACCACGACGGCCGCCTTGGTCAAGTCACTCAACTTCATGAAAACACTCTCTGCTTGGCAATATTTGTTTCGCGAGAGATAGGACAAGCGAAAGCCGACGGCGTCACGGCTATCGTGTAACGTGTTGGTAGGCTTTGTATTTTTAAACTTACAACGCGCTGCGAACCAAGCGTTTGCACACAGCGCTATCGGGGTTTGAAACATGATGATCGTTCGATGTGTCACCTTGGTTGCCCTGCTCGGCCTATCGCCCCTGACGATGGCTGAACCCGCTATTGCAGTGGGCTTCTCCCCGGAAGGCTCGGCGCGGACCTTGGTCCTGGAGACCATCGGCAGTGCGCGGCACAGCATCCAGATGCTTGCCTACGCCTTTCAAGCGCCCGACATCACCCGGGCGTTGGTCGAGGCGCAAAAGCGTGGGGTGAAGGTGCGTGTGGTCATCGACAAGAAACGCAACCTTGGTAAGGCAAGCACCACCGCTATGGATTTTGTCAGCCGCAACGGCGTGGAGCTGCGCACCAGTGACCACTTTCACCTGCAGCACGACAAGGTGATTATCGTTGATGGCAGCACCGTGCAAACGGGGTCATTCAATTATGCGACGTCTGCGGAGACGGCGAATTCGGAGAATGTGCTAGTGATCAAGGGGGCGCCGGAGATAGCTCGGCGGTATGTGGATCATTGGCAGTCGCGGTGGGAGCTTGGGGTGGGGTATACGGCGCGGTGAGGAACTGGCCGAGGTCGGATTCGAACCGGCTCATGGGGGCTTGCAACCCTAACAGACTGAACACCACACCCGAATCAGCCCCCCCCCCCC
>NZ_ANNV01000007.1 GCF_000346755.1 Pseudomonas sp. CBZ-4
TCAGTCACTGATGAGTTGACTGACAGATAGCTATCGCAGGCAAGCCAGCTCCCACATTGGTTTGCGGTGTTAGTTGGATTGCGGCTTCGCGCGGCGGGCCTTGAAGAATTCACTGAGTACGGTGCCGCACTCTTCGGCCAACACCCCACCTTCAAACAGCACCTTGTGATTGAGAAATCCCTGGGTAAAAAACTGCCCCTGGCTCTGCACAATCCCCGCCTTCGGCTCCAGCGCGCCATACACCACCCGCGCCACCCGCGAGTGCACGATCAGACCGGCGCACATGCTGCACGGCTCCAGCGTCACATACAGCGTGCTGCCCACCAGCCGGTAGTTGCTGATCGCCTGCGCGGCATCACGAATGGCGACCATCTCGGCATGGGCGCTGGGGTCGTTGCCGCTGATGGGGCAGTTGAAGCCGCGGCCGATGATTTCACCGTCCTGCACCAGCACTGCGCCCACCGGCACTTCACCCAATGCGGCGCCTTGGGCGGCAAGGGCCAGGGCTTCGCGCATGAAGTCCTGGTCGCGGCTGCGGTCGATGATCGCCACGGGACGAAACTGGCGCATCACGCCACCTCGATGGCGGCCATCAGGCCGGTTTCCATGTGGTCGATCACGTGGCAGTGGAACATCCACACCCCCGGGTTATCCGCCACCAACGCCACGCGGGCGCGTTCGTTCTTGCCCAGCAGGTAGGTGTCGGTGAAGTACGGGATCACCTTGTGGCGGTTCGAGGCGATCACCTTGAAGCTCATGCCGTGCAGGTGGATCGGGTGTTGGTACTGGGTCATGTTCTTCAATTCGAAAATGTAGCTCTTGCCCTTCTCCAGCTTGGCGATCGGGCGGTCGGCGCAGGTCTTGTCGGTGATGTCCCAGGCCTGGCCGTTGATCTGCCACAGGCTGGGCGGCCGACCGTCGTCGACTGAAACGGTACCGACCCACTCGAAATTGAAGTTGAGTTTCTCGGCGTTGGCCAGGTCCGGCTCGGCGATCGGGTTGGCCGGCAATGCCGCTGGCCACTCGGTGGGTGCGTCGCTGTTGGCCACGGAGCGGAACGTGCCCAGGCGAACCGGACCGTTGCGGATCGACAGCTCTTCGCCGGCCGGCGGTGCCTTGATCGCCAGGCAGATGCGCATGCCCGGGCCCAGCCAGTATTCCTTGCCCAATGGGCGCGGCTCGATGGGGTTACCGTCCAGCGCGTAGATCTGCGCTTCGACGTCGGGGATGTTGATGCGATAGGTCAGGGTGTTGTCGAAGTTGAGCAGGCGCACGCGGGTGATCTGCCCGGACGGCAAGTCGATCACCGCCTGGGACACGCCATTGATCGTCGACAAGCGCCCGGCTGTGCCGCCACGTGCCGCTTCACGGGGCACGCTGAACGCGACGAAAGCGCCCTCTTCGTCCACATGCCAGCTCTTCAGGCTGAGGGTGCGTTCGTGTTTGAAACCGGTGGGTTCGCGCTCTTCGATGATCAGCGGGCCGACCAGGCCACGGCCGAGTTCTTCGCTGCTGTTGACGTGGGGGTGATACCAGTAGCTGCCGGCGTCAGGTACGCGGAACTTGTAGTCGAAATACTCGCCGGGCAGCACCGGCAATTGGGAGACGTAGGGCACGCCGTCCATCTCCAGCGGCAAGCGGATACCATGCCAGTGGATGGTGGTGGCGACCGGCAGGTGGTTGATAAACCGTACCCGCAGCCATTCGCCCTGGCGCACCCGCAACTCGGTGCCCGGCGCCGACGGGCCGAACGCCCAGGCTTCGGTCTTGTGGCCCGGCACCAGTTCCACGTCCAGCGGTGCGGCGATCAGTTCGTAATCGTGGCCCGCTTCGGCCTCGGCGACTTTCCCCAGCCAGTAGCGATAGGCGCCACCGGCACCGACGCCCACTACGGCCAGGCCGGCAAGGCCACCCAGGATTTGTCGACGGGAAAAGGATCGGGACACAACAACCTCACGTATCGGCCGCAAGCCCAGGGCCTGCAAAGGGCAGATACGATACACCTGCATGGCCTAAACAGTAAGGCTTCGCATTGCCGCATGCCCGAATTCTGGACACACCAAAGATCAACTGTGGGAGCGGGCTTGCCCGCGATTGCGGTGGGTCAGCCAATGCAGCGTTGACGGGTGTACCGCAATCGCGGGCAAGCCCGCTCCCACATTTTTTGATCTTCAGTGGTTTTTGGATTGTGTTGGGTCAGGCCTTGGCGGCAGCCAGGATCAGGGCCTTCATCTCGGCGACGGCGCCTTTGAAACCGACGAACAGCGCATGGGCCACCAGCGCATGGCCGATGTTCAGCTCATTGATGCCCTTGATCGCCGCCACGGCTTCAACGTTGTGGTAATGCAGGCCGTGACCGGCATTGACGATCAGCCCTTCGCGCAGGCCAACCGCGACACCGTCGATGATGCGCTGCAGCTCATCGGCCACTTCAGTCGGGGTGGTGGCATCGGCATAACGCCCGGTGTGCAACTCGATGGCGGGTGCGCCGACACGGCGCGAGGCTTCGATCTGGCGCGCGTCGGCGTCGATGAACAGCGAGACTTCGCTGCCGATCTGCGACAGGCGGTCCACCGCAGCCTTGATCCGCGCTTCCTGGCCGGCCACGTCAAGACCGCCTTCGGTGGTGAGTTCCTGGCGGGTTTCCGGGACCAGGCAGATATGCGCCGGGCGGATGCGCTCGGCGAACGCCATCATTTCTTCGGTGACGCCCATTTCGAAGTTCATGCGGGTTTGCAGCACGTCCTTGAGCAGCAGAACATCGCGCTCCTGGATGTGGCGGCGGTCTTCGCGCAGGTGCACGGTGATGCCGTCGGCGCCTGCTTCTTCGGCGTCCAGCGCGGCCTTGACCGGATCAGGGTAACGGGTGCCCCGGGCCTGGCGCAGGGTAGCGACGTGGTCGATATTGACGCCGAGAAGAATGCGATTGCTGCTGGTCACGGAAGCGCTCCTGAATAGGGAAAGAAACGCTGCACAGCATACACGGGGTTGTCAGGGCTTTCGAAACAACTCGCGACTGACCAGCGGTCGTCCGCCCAAGTGCACGGCCAGGGCTTGGCGCATCAGGCGCTTGGCGGCGGATAAAGCACCGGGTGCGCTCCAGTCGGCTTCGCTCATGGCCAGCAGCTCGGTGCCTTGGAACAGGCCCGGTTGCAGCAGGTAGACGCGCTCCAGGCCGGCGTCCACTTGCAGGCGGTACATGCCGTCGGCGGCGATGGGGTCGCCGTGCAGGTCGTTGGCCAGTTCGAAGCCGTAACCCAGGTCGTCGAGCAGGCGCCATTCGAAGGCGCGCAGCAACGGTTCCAGGGGACGGCCTTCGGCGAGGGCGAGCAAGGTGGCGGCGTAGTGATCAAAGACGGCCGGGTGGGGGTCTTCGGCGGGGAGCAGGCGAATCAGCAATTCGTTGAGATAGAGGCCGCTGAACAGCGCTTCGCCATTGAGCCAGGCGGAGGTGCCGACGCTTTCCAGGCGGCCGACGTTTTTCAGCTCGCCCTTGCCGCGGAATTCCACGTCCAACGCCACGAACGGCCTTGCCTGTGTGCCCGCCTTGCCCCGCGCGCTGCGCAAGACGGCGCGCAGGCGACCTTGGGGCGTGAGGAAATCCACCAGGGCGCTGGTCTCGCGGTAGGCGCGGCTGTGCAGGACGTAGGCGGGTTGGCTGAGGGGTGGGGATTGGGACATGGAAGTCTCTTCGCAGAACTTAAGAACAGCGACAAACCAATGTGGGAGCGGGCTTGTGTGGGAGCCGGCTTGCCCGCGATAGCATCACCTCGGTCCTTAAGTCTTACCGAGGTGATGCTATCGCAGGCAAGCCAGCTCCCACACAAGCCAGCTCCCACAAAAGCCCGCTCACACAGAGGTTCCGCTGTATGTCAGAGGTCGCCGTAGCCCAGGGAACGCAGTGCACGCTCGTCATCGGACCAACCACCCTTAACCTTCACCCACAGGTTGAGCATGATCTTGGAATCAAACAGCAACTCCATGTCCTTGCGCGCTTCGGTGCCGATGCGCTTGATGCGCTCGCCCTTGTCGCCAATGATGATTTTCTTCTGGCCGTCACGTTCGACGAGGATCAGCGCATGAATATGCAGGGTCTTGCCCTGCTGCTTGAACTCTTCGATTTCGACGGTGATCTGGTACGGCAGCTCGGCGCCCATCTGGCGCATGATTTTCTCGCGCACCAGTTCGGCGGCCAGGAAGCGGCTGCTGCGGTCGGTGATCTGGTCTTCCGGGAAGAAGTGCTCGTTCTCCGGCAGGTGGCCGGCGATCACGCGCTCCAGGGCTTCCAGGTTGTGGCCGTGCTGGGCAGAGATCGGGATGATCTGCGCGTTCGGCAGTTGTTCCTGCAGCCAGCTCAGGTGCGGCATCAGCTCGGCTTTGTCTTCGATGCGGTCGGTCTTGTTCAACGCGACAATCAACGGGCCGGTGACGTACTGCACACGCTCAAGGACCATCTGGTCTTCGTCGGTCCACTTGGTGCGGTCGACCACGAAGATCACCACGTCGACGTCTTTCAACGCCGCCGAAGCGGTCTTGTTCATGTAGCGGTTGAGGGCTTTCTCGCCACCTTTGTGCATACCCGGGGTATCGACGTAGACCGCTTGCACGTTGCCTTCGGTCTTGATGCCCAGCATGTTGTGGCGGGTGGTCTGCGGCTTGCGCGAGGTGATCGCGAGCTTCTGGCCGAGGATGTGGTTCAGCAGCGTGGACTTGCCCACGTTCGGGCGGCCGACGATGGCAACATAGCCACAGCGTGTTGCGGTTGAATCAGTCATGGCCATTCTCCACGCCCAGGGCAATCAGTGCTGCAGCGGCCGCTACCTGTTCGGCAATACGACGGCTCACACCCTGACCTCGGCTTTTTTCGTTCAGTAAGGTGATTTCACATTCCACGAAGAACACGCGGCAATGGGGCTCACCCTGGATATCCACCACTTCGTAGCGTGGCAGTTCGCAACCACGGGACTGCAGGAATTCCTGCAGGCGGGTCTTGGGATCTTTGTTGGTATCGACCAGCGTGAGGCTTTCGATCTCGGAGGTCAGCCACGCGGTGACGCGTTCCTTGGCCGCTTCCATGCCTGCATCGAGGTAGATCGCACCGATCAGCGCTTCAAGGGCGTCGGCGAGGATCGACTCGCGGCGGAAACCGCCACTTTTCAGCTCGCCAGAGCCCAGGCGCAGGTACTCGCCCAGGCCGAAACCACGGGCCAGCACGGCCAGGGTCTCGCCCTTCACCAAGCGTGCGCGCAGGCGCGACAGCTGGCCTTCACGGGCTTGCGGGAAGCGCTCGAACAGCGCCTCACCGGCGACGAAATTGAGGATGGCATCACCGAGGAATTCCAGGCGTTCGTTGTTACGCCCTGCAAAGCTGCGGTGTGTGAGGGCAAGGACCATCAATTCCTGGTCCTTGAAGGTGTAGCCGAGCAGACGCTCGAGACGTGCTAGAGAAACGGTCACGGTTTACCCATATCTGTGTGGTGGCACCGGCGGCCATCGACGATTGACGCAGTGTTCAAATTCAAATCCTGGTTGGTGCTGCATGGCGCCGGACATTTGTCCAAGCCCCAGAAAAGCATTCGGCGCTGTGTTCACAGCGCCGCCTGTATTACTTGATCAGCCCGACTCGCGAGAAGTTCGGCAAGTGGCTGAGCTTGGACTCCGGCCAACTCATCCAGACCGCGAAGGCCTTGCCGACGATGTTCTCGTCGGGAACCATGCCCAGCATGTCCTTGGGAATGTTGGGATCGTTCCAATAGCGGCTGTCATTGGAGTTGTCACGGTTGTCGCCCATCATGAAGTAGTGCCCGGCCGGCACTTTCCACTCGCCATCAGGCTGGCGGTAGCGCGACATTTCCTTGCGGATCTCGTGCTCCACCGCGCCGAGTTTCTCCTGGTACAGCTCGGCGCTGCCCAGGGAATTCGGCTCGGAACCGATCAGCTTCTCAGCCACCGATTCACCGTTGATGAACAGGCGCTTGTCGCCGGTGTAGCGGATCACGTCGCCCGGCAGGCCGATCACACGCTTGATGTAGTTGACGTTCGGATCGCTCGGGAAGCGGAACACCATCACATCGCCGCGTTGCGGGTCGCCGACTTCAATGACCTTCTTGTCGATCACCGGCAGGCGAATGCCGTAGGCAAACTTGTTCACCAGGATGAAGTCACCCACGTCCAGGGTAGGTTTCATCGACCCCGAAGGGATCTGAAACGGCTCCACCAGGAACGAGCGCAACACCAGCACGATGAACAGCACCGGGAAGAACGACTTGCCGTATTCAACCAGCAAGGGCTCTTTGTTCAGCTTCTCGACCACCACGGCATCGGGCTGGCTGACGCTGCCCTGATAGGACGCGATAGCCGCCCGCCGACGCGGGGCGAAGAACACCAGATCGAGCAACGCCAGGAGACCACAGACGGCAACGGCGATGACCAGCAACAGCGGGAAATTTAGCGACATAGGACCTAACTATCCAACCTGAGCACCGCAAGGAAGGCTTCTTGTGGAATTTCCACGTTGCCCACTTGCTTCATGCGTTTTTTACCGGCCTTTTGCTTCTCAAGCAGCTTGCGCTTACGGCTTACGTCACCGCCGTAGCATTTGGCCAGTACGTTCTTTCTGAGAGCCTTGACGGAGGTCCGTGCAATGATCTGCCCGCCAATGGCGGCCTGGATCGCGACGTCGAACATCTGGCGCGGAATCAGTTCTTTCATCTTCTCGGTCAACTGGCGACCTTTGTAGTGCGCGTTGTCCTTGTGCACGATGAGTGCCAGGGCATCGACCTTGTCGCCGTTGATCAGCACATCCAGTTTCACCAGATTAGCCGATTGGTAACGGTCGAAGTGGTAATCCAGCGAAGCATAGCCGCGACTGGTGGATTTGAGACGGTCGAAGAAGTCCAGGACCACTTCGTTCATCGGCAGATCGTAGGTCACTTGCACCTGGGTACCGAGGAACAGCATGTCGTGCTGCACGCCACGCTTCTCGATGCACAGGGTGATCACGTTGCCCAGGTGCTCTTGTGGCACGAGGATGTTGGCCCGCACGATCGGCTCGCGCATGTCTTCGATGGAAGACAGGTCTGGCAGCTTGGACGGGTTGTCGACGTAAATCGTTTCACCGGTTTTCAACGCCAGCTCAAAAATAACCGTTGGCGCGGTGGTGATCAGGTCCAGGTCGTATTCGCGCTCCAGGCGCTCCTGGATGATCTCCATGTGCAGCATGCCGAGGAAGCCGCAGCGGAAGCCGAAGCCCAGGGCGTCGGAGCTTTCCGGGGTGTACTGCAACGACGAGTCGTTGAGGGTCAGCTTTTGCAGGGCTTCGCGGAAATCTTCGAAGTCGTCGGAGCTGACCGGGAACAGGCCGGCGTAGACCTGCGGCTGGATGCGCTTGAAGCCTGGCAGCACGTCGACGTCGGGGGTGGAGCTCAAGGTCAGGGTGTCACCGACCGGTGCACCGTGGATGTCCTTGATACCGGCAATGATGAAGCCCACTTCGCCGGCTTTCAGATCGGTGGTGGCGGTGTGTTTCGGGTTGAATACACCGACGCTGTCCACCAGGTGGATCTTGCCGGTGGATTTGACCAGGATCTTGTCGCCTTTCTTCACACGGCCATGGCGCACGCGGACCAGGGACACAACGCCCAGGTAGTTGTCGAACCAGGAGTCGATGATCAACGCTTGCAGCGGATCTTCGTAGTTGCCGGTCGGCGCGGGAATGGTCTTGACCAGGCGTTCGAGTACTTCGTCGACACCCAGGCCGGTCTTGGCGCTGCACTCGACGGCGTCGGTGGCGTCAATGCCGATGATTTTTTCGATTTCTTCTTTGACGCGGTCTGGATCGGCCTGTGGCAGGTCGATCTTGTTCAGCACCGGCATCACTTCCAGGCCTTGCTCGATCGCGGTGTAGCAGTTGGCGACGGACTGGGCTTCAACGCCCTGGCCGGCGTCCACCACCAGCAAGGCGCCTTCGCAGGCGGCCAGCGAGCGGCTGACTTCGTAGGTAAAGTCAACGTGGCCGGGGGTGTCAATGAAATTCAGCTGGTACTTGATACCGTCTTTTGCGGTGTAGTACAGGGTAACGCTGTGGGCCTTGATGGTGATGCCGCGCTCACGCTCGAGGTCCATGGAGTCCAGGACCTGGGCTTCCATTTCACGCTCGGCAAGGCCACCGCACATTTGAATGAACCGGTCGGCCAGCGTCGACTTGCCATGGTCAATGTGGGCGATGATGGAGAAATTGCGGATATGACTCAAATCACTCACGGATCAACACTCAAAAAGGCTGCAGGCAGATTGCCCGCTGAAAAATAGCCGGGAATTGTACCTGATGCTCTGCCCGGGCGTCATCTTTGCTGACCAGAACAAAAATGCCCCGATCTCTCGACCGGGGCATTTTTTGCTCATAAGCGTTCTATCAACCGGCCCGGCGCAATAGCCAGAAGCCGGCCACGGCGCAGATCGCGGTCGGCACCAGCACCGCAAACAGCGGCGAGAAGCCGAACACCAGGCTCGACGGGCCGAGCAGGTCCTGGGCGATGCGGAAGGTGAAGCCCACCAATACACCGGTAAACACGCGCTGGCCAAGGGTCACGGAGCGCAGCGGGCCGAAGATGAACGAAATCGCCATCAGCACCAAGGCGGCGGTCACCACCGGCTGCAACACCTTGACCCAAAACGCCAGCCAGTAACGACCGTTGTTCAGGCCCTGCTCCTTCAAGTAGTGGATATAGCTCCACAGGCCGGAGATCGGCAGGCTTTCGGGGATCATCACCACGGTATTGAGCAGTTCCGGCTTGAGGGCGATGTCCCACGCCTCAGTCGGTGCGTTGACCACTTCGGTGCTGGACTTGGTGCCCTGGCCTGCGTTGCGGAAATAAGTCGTGGTGATGTCGGTCAGTTGCCACTTCTCGGCGCTGTACTGCGCACGTTTGGCGAAACTGGACGACAGCAGGTGGCGCTCCTTGTCGAACGTGTAGCGCGTCACACCAATCAACAGGCCACCGGGTTGCACGGCGTTGATGTGGATGAACTCGTCACCCTGGCGGTGCCACAGGCCATGCTTGGAGCTTTGTGCATCCCCCGAACCCTGGGCCAGGGCGCGGTTGGCCTGGGCGGTGGTTTCGGCCGGTGGCGCGACGTACTCGCCGATCAGCACGCTGCACAGCATCAGCAGCAGCATCGGCTTCATCACGGCCCAGACGATACGGCCGATGGACACCCCGGCGGCCCGCATGATGGTCAGTTCGCTGTTGCTGGCCAGGCTGCCCAGGCCGATCAGGCAACCGATCAGCGCGGCCATCGGCATCATGTCGTAGAGGCGGCGCGGCGCGGTGAGCGCCACGTAGCTCAGCACGTCCCACACGGTGTAGGTGTCGGTGACGTTGCCGACTTCATCGATGAAGGCGAACAGCGAGGCCAGGCCCAGGATGATGCCCAATACCGCCAGGATGGCGATCAGTACGCTGCTACCAATGTAGCGATCGAGCTTAGCCACGAGCCAACTCCTTCTGGCCACGACGGCTCAACATTTTCAGACGGATAGGTTCCCAGTAGAGCAGCCCGAGGCCGATCACCAGGAAGATCCCGTGAACCCACCACAGGCCCAGGGTCGGCGACAGCTTGCCCTTCTCCAGGGAGCCACGGGCGGAAATCAGGATGGTCAGGTACGCCATGTACAGCAGGATCGCCGGCAACAGCTTGAGGAAACGGCCCTGGCGCGGGTTGACGCGCGACAGCGGCACGGCCATCAGGGTCACGATAAACACCAGCAGCGGCAGGGAAATCCGCCATTGCAGCTCGGCGATGGAGCGCAGTTCCTTGCTGCCCAGCAGCTCGGTGGTCGGGATGGCATCGCGGTCGGTGACTTCGTCGCTGACGTCCGGGCGCGCCAGCAGCACGCCGTAGGTGTCGTACTTGATTGCACGGTAATCGGCCATGCCGGGGCTGCCGTCATAGCGGTAGCCGTTTTCCAGGATCAGGTAGCGGCTGCCGTCGGGGCGTATTTCCTGGCGGCCGGAGTCGGCTACCAATACGGAGATGCCACGGTCTTTCTTGTCCTGACCCAGGCGCTTCTCGGAGATGAACACCCCGCCGAGGTTGGCGCGGTCTTCGGTCATGGTTTCGGTGTAGGTGACCCGCGTGCCGTCATTGAGCGCCTGGAAGCGGCCCGGTTCGAGGGTGTCGAACTCGGTCATGGCGTCCTGCTTGTTCAGCACCAGCTGGAACTGCATGGCACCCTGGGGCGCCAGGCTCAGGCTCAGCCAGGCCACGATCAGCGCCACACCGGCGGCCGGGATCATGGTCATGCCCAGCAGGCGTTGCTGGCTCATGCCGGTGGCCGAGAGCACGGTCATTTCGCTTTCGAGGTACAGGCGGCCATAGGCCAGCAAGATCCCGAGGAACAGGCCCAGGGGCAGGATCAGCTGCAGGAACCCCGGCAGGCGAAAGCCCATGATCAGGAACAACGAGCCTGGGTCCAGGGCGCCAGAAGCAGCCTGGGCCAGGTATTTGACGAAACGACCACTCATGATGATGACCAGCAATACCGCACTCACGGCACTCAGGGTCAACAGGACTTCGCGGGACAGATAACGGAAGACGATCAAACCAGACACTCCAGGGTTGTCAGGCTAAGGCGGCCAAACAAGCAAGCATACCGAGTCGACCTGTTTGCACAGGCCGGCTAAAAAGATGGCGCATTATCCTGTGATTGGCCGCGCCTGTCACGGAGCATGCTCATTGACGGGGACAAAGCTTGCGCCAAGGGTTGTCAGGCTCCGCCGCCGAGGTTCAAACTGCGGCCTTTGTCGCTGGCGGCTTACACAGCTGCCATGCATTAAAGCCTGCGTACAGACGCAAGGCTCTCAGACCTTAATAAGGGACCCGAAAATGGAATTGGTTGTAAAAAGCGTTAGCCCCGAAACGTTGAAAACCGCCACCCTCGTGGTCGCCATCGGCGAAGGCCGCAAACTCGGCGTTGCCGCCAAACAACTCGACGAACTGAGCGGCGGCGCCATCAGCGCCATCCTCAAGCGCGGCGACCTGGCCGGCAAAGTCGGCCAGAGCCTGCTGCTGCAAAGCCTGCCGAACCTCAAGGCCGACCGCGTATTGCTGGTGGGCGTGGGCAAGGACACCGAACTGGGCGACCGCCCGTTCCGCAAGATCGTCAGCAGCATCCTCACCACCCTCAAGGGCCTGGGCGGCAGCGATGCCACGCTGGCGCTGGATGAAGTCGTGGTCAAGGGCCGCGACAGCTACGGCAAGACCCGCCTGCTGGCCGAGAGCCTGGTCGACGGCGGCTATATCTTCGACGAGTTCAAGAGCACCAAGGCCGAACCGCGCGCCCTGAAGAAAATCACCCTGCTGACCATCAAGGCCGCCCAGGCCGAAGTCCAGCGCGCCGTGACCCACGCCACCGCCATCGCCAATGGCATGTCGTTCACCCGCGACCTGGGCAACCTGCCGCCGAACATCTGCCACCCGACCTTCCTCGGCGAACAGGCCAAGGCGCTGGGTAAAGAGTTCAAGGGCCTGAAAGTCGAAGTCCTGGATGAGAAGAAGATCAAGGAACTGGGCATGGGCTCGTTCTATGCCGTTGGCCAGGGCAGCGACCAGCCGCCACGCCTGATCGTGATGCAATACAACGGCGGCAAGAAAGCCGACAAGCCGTACGCCCTGGTGGGTAAAGGCATCACCTTCGACACCGGCGGCATCAGCCTCAAGCCGGGCGCCGGCATGGATGAAATGAAGTACGACATGGGCGGCGCCGCCAGCGTGTTCGGTACCCTGCGTGCCGTGCTGGAGCTCAAGCTGCCGATCAACCTGGTGTGCATCCTGGCCTGCGCCGAGAACATGCCGAGCGGCGGCGCGGCGCGTCCGGGCGACATCGTCACCACCATGAGCGGCCAGACCGTCGAGATTCTCAACACCGACGCCGAAGGCCGCCTGGTGCTGTGCGATGCCCTGACCTACGCCGAACGCTTCAAGCCACAAGCCGTGATCGACATCGCCACCCTGACCGGCGCGTGCATCGTCGCCCTGGGTTCCCACACGTCGGGCCTGCTGGGCAACAACGACGAACTGATCGAGCAACTGCTCAGCGCCGGCAAGGCTGCCGACGACCGCGCCTGGCAACTGCCGCTGTTCGACGAGTACCAGGAACAGCTGGACAGCCCGTTCGCCGACATCGCCAACATCGGCGGCCCGAAAGCCGGCACCATCACCGCGGCCTGCTTCCTGTCGCGCTTTGCCAAGAACTTCAACTGGGCGCACCTGGACATCGCCGGCACGGCCTGGACCAGCGGCGGCAAGGACAAGGGCGCCACTGGCCGTCCGGTGCCATTGCTGACCCAGTACCTGCTGGATCGCGCCAAGGCCTGAAAATGAGAACCCCAGGGTGGCCTTTATAAAGCCGCCCTGGGTTCCAGGAACCGCAATGACCCAAGTCGACTTCTATATATTGCCCAGCGCCGACCCGCTCGCGCGCCTGGACTTTGCCTGCAAACTCACCGAAAAAGCCTGGCGCATGGGCCATCGCATCTACCTGCATTGCAGCGATGCCGCCCAACGCGACGAGCTCGACGCCCGCCTGTGGCGCTTCAAGGGCGAAAGCTTCGTGCCCCACGGCCCTGCCGAATCCGAACCCGAAGGCCTGGTTGTGCTGGGCTTGGGCGACAGTTGCGGCGATCACCATGACCTGCTGGTCAACCTCGACCTGAAAGTGCCGCCCTTCGCCAAGGCGTTTGCCCGCGTGGCAGAGGTGGTGGTGGAAGACCCGGCTATTCGTCAGGCCGCGCGGGAGAGTTTCCGTTTCTATCGCGAACAGGGCTATCCTTTGCAGGATCACCGGCTACAACGACTTTGAGTAAATGATGGACACTCCCAACCCTATAAAAAAAGACGACCACCTGCTGGACGACCTGGAGTCGATCCGCCAGTTGCTCGGTGATGATGACTTGCAACCGCCGCTGTTGACCGACTCGGTCGATCCAGAGGTACAGATTCCGCTGTTGTTCGACATGGTCGGCGCCAAGGCCGCTGCGCCGGAGCCGGTTGCCGCCACTGTCGAACCCGCCCCCGCCGAAAAAGGCCCGGACGCCCTGCTGCTGCACCTGGACAACGAACTGCGCGCCGCCGCGCAACTGATCATGCAAGACGTGATCGATGACTTCGCCCCGCATATCGAGACCGAGATCAAGCGTCGGCTGGATGCGCGGATGGAGCGGTTGCTCAGCCAATACCAATCTTAAAGCTTGCACAAATCCCTGTGGGAGCTGGCTTGCCTGCGATAGCGGTTTTCCAGGCAACCCCTCAGTGAATGGCAC
>NZ_ANNV01000008.1 GCF_000346755.1 Pseudomonas sp. CBZ-4
AGCAGAAGCAGTTGAACACCTGGGTCAGTTTTCAGTCGGCAGAAGAGCCTCTACTGGGTCAGTTTTCGGTCAGCGGCAACAGATATGGGCCTCAGCGAGCAACGGATTGTCAGAAGCCGAGAGGATTTTTTCCAGTTGGGAGTAGCGGTCGTTGATTTTTTCGTACTGCGCTTCCGACAGCGAGATTTCCCGCGCGGCGCGAAGCAGAAAATATTCCCAACTGCTGCGCTTGGTCTGTTCGTTGCTCAAAAGCATTTACATAGCCTCCTGGGCCACCGAGCCCAATTGCAGTGTTTGCGTAAACCGATCTTGGTTTTCTTTGTCCCGATCGAAGATCAGGTACGTATGTTGATGCTGCGTTGTGAGCAACGCGCCAAACTCGATGGCCAGTGCCGCAGGAATGGCAGCGAAGACGTGGATAGGATCGGGAGTCAGAGCCTCAAGCTGACTCAGTCGTATTTGGAGTGCGTCGCGAAAGGCATGAATCACCCGACGGTTCTGTACCATCGCGTAGCTTGGTTCAGGGATCGACAGCTCTGCAATACGTGCACCGGGTAGAGCGTCGGTCACGTCGCGAACTGGAACTTGTGCAGAAATGGAGAGCACCAACGCCAGTGGACCATCGCCGTTGGGTGGAGGCGTGAACAGAAAACTGGGCGGCTCAGCACACTGATCGGGCCAGCGCAAAAGATGCTCGCGGTGAAAAGAGAAGATTAAGCGTTTGGAACGATCGCCGATGCTCTGGCCCAACATCATCAAAGCTGGGATATCGGCCAAGCCTACTACTGCTAGCGCGGGCGAGTCGCCATAGGTGCCGCCCCGACGCTTGAGTTGCTGCTCCAGCTCATACTGGATGCTGTCTTTGACGTTCTGCCAATAGGCAGCGTCCCTGCCGCGCGGTCCGGGCGCAGGGAAGGCAATTTTGATGCCTTGATCGAAGGCGGTTAATCCCTCCGCAGACATCGCAGTCAATAGATCGCGAACGGGAATATCGTTGATCGTCTGGAAATGCTGACTCTGAACAATGAGAGGAATCGCTCTGCCACCATCAGGGGTCGTTGCGGCGATTCGGATGCGCTCTAGGTATGCTTGGTGTAAACCACTCAAATCATTTTCAGGATAACCGTCTGCGTCACGATCAATTTTGTCATGACAGCCTGGGCACAGGAGCATCAGGTTAGCAGTATCGTTCGTGTGCGCCTCAGCATCATGATCCGCGCGTCCCCGAGGCCCCTTGGGACTGGCGGGTAGGATATGCGCCACCTCGCCCCATTTCATTGGCTTGCCGGCACGATAGTCGAACGTTAGATCTGTGCCGCACAGTTCGCAATGACCAGCGGTCTGTGTCCATACGATCCGCTTCGTCTCATCATTCGTGTTAAAGCGCCCAATCGCGGGCTTAGCGTCTTCTGGTTCTGCCATTTCGACCTACCCCCGAGAAACATCCATGATTGAAAACGATGATGGCAAGATAAGATCATATTAAGGTCATTTGCCTCAAATTCAAGAGAGATCTGAGTGGTGACCAATGCTGAGCCAACTTCGAGCAGGACGCTTGTTTTGACTCATCGAAACGGAGTGATGGCAGCTTTCGCTTTCTGGAAAATGCTGATGGGTAATGGCGCTGACCAAAGCGTATGTTGCAGCACTTCGGGAGAGGCAGAAAATCGGCCAAAAGCAGACGGCAGTGATTATCACGCTTCAACCGGCTTAGGCATCGCGAGCATAATGAATCGTTCCTACCAAGACCAACTCGTGGAGAATATTATGATCGAAGCTCAGCGCTGGAACGTGAAATGCCAAAATCCTACAGATGGAAGTGGAGACGTCATCGTTGACTTACCTGCCGACCTACTCGTGAGCATGGGACTCAGTATCGGCGATGAATTGACCATTGAAGTGGTCGACGGAGCAATTGTTTTAACTCCTAAGTCGAAGGATCAAACTATCCCCTGAACCATTTCAGGGCTCGAGTTAAATCTCAGGTTAGCACACAGAAATTGGGGCAATCGACGGCGAAGAAAACTCTATTGGGTTAGACAAGAAACTGCGGTGCTACGCTGCAACTGGTCGATTTTTACCTGTCGCCACCCTTAGATACCTGGCTTGGGTTGGCGACCACTTAAACATTGAGAGTTGGATCGATTGATGGTGTTAAATCCAGTCCGGGATATGACTGACGCCCCTAATATTTTAAGCTTCAATCGACACGAACCTGTTAGATGACCCCGCGGTAAGTGAAGGCGGCTTAATACCCCGCGGGCGAAAAGTGAGAGTACCCACTTACATCGATGTGACCGACACTACTTTCACAAACCTAAATTTTTTTGGCCGTCTTTGTAGCTTCTCGTTCTGCAACTAGTAAGCTCAGCGTATCGGCCTCATGCACCATCTGGTGCGTCTCACCCTCGAATTCGCTCCCCACACGGAGCGTAACTTTCAACCTAGATGTGAAGCCTTTTGAAACCGCCTTTTTCCTCGCTGCCTTCCCCGGTTGCACGATCACGACATCCGTGACTGTGTCCTGAACGTCTGAGTTAATTGCGGGCGTAGAGGGCTCAGAATCACCGAATAGCGCCCCACGCATCTCATCTTCCATCAATTCCGTATTCATACTATTTCTCAGAAGAGTGACTGACAACTGTCGATCAGTAGCGGTCAATCTATCTCCTTAAAAGCCCCCGGCAATCAACTATCGGTGGGGTTTCTACAACGTTAGGAGGCGAGTTTTGAGAATATAATCACTCACAGCAATTTACCCGTTAGCAAACCTACCGGTTCATGCTCGACTCCAAATATAGCTGCAGCATCAAGGAAATGGTTCGAAGCATCACGGGATCGTCTCCGCAGTATTAGCCTCGCCTCCCTCTCGAATTGACCTTTCATGAGCCACTTGGATGTTTCGGCCTTACGTTTGCCTTTCATGGTCAATCTCATTAGGTCTAATCGTTTTTTTAGGGGGGTCTTGGGGTAAAGGTATCACCAAACGCTGGAGCATGGTGATTCACAACGCAAACCGTTCTGCCACTTGAATAAACATCACCTCAACCATTCTAGTTTCGGCAATGACCGCAAGAGTAGCGCTGCCGTACTGATGCATAGCTGCCGGCGGAAAATATCCGAATATATCCTGCTGACTATAATCTATAGTCACCAGGATATATTCAGATAGGTGTGGGAGCACTTAGCATTCAGCGGTAACAGTCAGTCATAAGAAAATTATCAATTAAGACAACTTCGGTCCAGCCACATCAACAGAGTGAAGACCTGAAAAGTTCTGCGGCTGAAACGGTATACCAAAAGGTGTTCCCAAAGCGCAGAAAACATTTAAACCAGTAAAACAAACACAATATTTATTGAAAGTAAGAAGCATATCCACATTATCAAAATTTTGTGAACACGAATAACGCTTTTCTGCATAAAGTCTGGCACAGCACCAATTATCTCTCTAAATATTCCGAGGGTGCGCTTTACGCACGTAAGGATTTCTGATCATATTTACAAGTTTTAGTGCATACAGTCTGAGCAATTCGTGGTCAAGACTCTGGCTTTGAGGAATCAAGCTTCTGAAGAAGAGTTTTCGTTAACCCGGAATTTTCATTGTCATACTTTCTGAATGTATCTTCAAGATGATAATGCCGTCCGTTTCCCAGTACTTTAACGCATTTAAATCCAACCTGGTCAGGTTATCTTAAATTTTTACACCTATTGTAGGCCCGCCTTCAACTTAGAGGATTCACGACACAAAATATTAAAATTAAAAATCCGCTGATTCTTCTTATTTACCAACTTCAACAAAGCTCGTCTAGTTGAAATGCCAATCACCAAAATTAGCAAACTGAATTTAATAATGACTGAAGCCGCCTACATATTAAAAGCCATATAAAATTATGCACGGCCATTTTTATTCAATGAGCGCGCCTTAGCTTCGAGGGTAAGTAAATCATTTGATCATATCCCTTATCTATGGGTATCGCTGAGGTTGGAATAGATTTAATAATTCGCGCCTACACTTCGAATCAAGTATAAAAAATTGATTTCTACCGAATTGCAGCTAAGGGTCCATAGCATGTAGACGCACCTCCGGCATTCGATTGCAAATAGGGCATTCGACCACACCTGCCATATCACGCCTAATAAACTTAGAAATATCTAACGACTCTTTTACGATAACGCTGATCACGTGCAAATATTGCACGCGCAACGCCTCATAACTCATGATTGTACGAGTCAAGTCATTCTCTAGCTTTGAAATTTTCACTTTTAAATTGGCAGCGTGCGAGTCCTTGTCCAGACTATATTTTTTAAGAGAAAGTGTAGATATGGCTTCATCAAGCTCCCCCTGATGCTTCCTGATAGTTTCTCTAGAAACGCTCGCAAAAACGGCTAATTCCTTTTGGCTATATACATATTGTTCCCCACGACTTAGATATTCAGTATTCAATGCATTCAACGACTTATTAAGATACTCACTCAACCGCTTTCCTCTACGCTGCATTTTGAGTCTCCGGCGCTACTTAAGTTGGCGAACCTCCAACAGGCGAGCGGTACTTCTTGCCACGCGGCTGAAATGGACATCTTGATGACCACCTTCCCCACCGTTCGCTTGAATATATTCCCTAATAGTATTAGCATCATCATTGATTTTTTTCAGCTCAATAAATTGACCTTCATTCTCTACATCCACCACCAAACTTTCACAGCAGTCTCCTCGCTCATTGACTGACAAGCAAGAGAGACTATGCCTGCACGTTTTCAGAGCTAAATCTAATGTACATCCCCCATGTGGCATTGGATTGACAATCCGTACTGCGGCTTTGAGGTATTGTTCGGCAGTTTGGCGATCGGTCATGCCCAAAATGTTATAAGTCTCTTGTATTTGCCCAATGGCTTTATCTTGCCGGATGCTTGTCAGCAAATCCTGAACAACTTTGCTTCTATCGATCGCTAACGTCTGATCATATACTCGCGCCTGCGCTAAGCTTTTTCTAGACAAGAGCGCATTAACTTGCAAATCAGTCAGCCCCCCTTGCTTGTAAACAGTATTCAACCAGTGTCGTATATCATGCCATGTGAAAGTGGCAACATTACCAGTTCTAGGATCAATAACATTGTATTTAGAAAAAACTGAATCTAGGCCTTTCGCGGCATCGGCCAGCCAATAACAAAATTGTGCTCGAGATACCATCGTATAATTAGCCAAATCCGTATTGAACGAAGTATGAAAAAAGAAACGGGGTAGAACCATCAGCGCATCCTCAACCTCAAGCACTGCACCAGTACCATCTCGAATAACTGGCTCAATTTGTTTATGAAATTCTCCCTCAAAATTGGAGTCATATGTAAATGGGAACGATTTTTTCAACAACTGATCCGAAAGACACACATCAAAAATCTTCCTCACAATACTAGTCGCTGTTTTGTGATGCCTAAAGCGCATCTGATAAAACTGCTCGAAGCGATTGAATGAAACCGAATGAGGATGCACCAACAATACTTCCCTCCAATTAGGAGTATCAAGCGTCACAGGAAACGAGCGCCAATTCGAATCAAAAGAATAATAGACACCCTCTTTAAGTGCCATTTGCCTGTTAACCTGTCTTTTAAAATGCCTTGCACTAACACCTACATACTTAGCTCCTCCAGTGATACCCAGGCGCCGCTGGACTCCAACAAAATCTATAAATTGATTACGTTTACTAACCCAAACTGCATCAGGCGTAAAGATACTAAAGCTGGTGGTCCACTCGTGACAAAATCTCCTCGCATAGTACTCTGTAGCTTCCGGCGATTTCCAAACCTTATACCAATCGACAGCCGATGATTCTTTTCTTTTGCGCGCTATACGTCTGCCCTCCACTGTTAGGTTCTTCAAGAACTCGACTGCACTTTTAACTGCCGGCAGCAAATCCTGTGGAAACAATCTCAACGTCTGACCTTCGACCTTTTCGGGAAACAGTCTGAGCACCCACGCGCCCTCATGAAATACTAAACAATCAACTGGCAAACTTGCCAGCTCGCCAACACGCCCCCCCATTGCTGAATTCAGTACAATTGCATTTATAAAAAAGCGATCTTTCGGAGCAAGACTTTCGTTCGACGCTAGCCCGAAAAAATCTCTCATCACCTCAATAGGTATGAGTTTATTACGTCTCCCTTCCTCAGTTCCATCCCGACCATGCTCTATAGTGCTGGTTGCGAGCGCCTTATAACTTATTCTAAGACCTAGATTTATTCTCAGCCAAGAACCAAAATTAAATAACTTTTTTTGAAGATTGACGTTATTCCCCACGGCAATTTCAAAATCACCATTATTCACCTGCATAATACTTTTTGACCCTAAGATTTCGTCCAGTTTTTTGATAGCCCTCATATCTCCAACGGCGGTAGCATCACAGATATTAGATTTCCAGCGCTTATTTAATATGTATGCTTTAGCTACAGCTCTGAGACCAAGATTACTAATGGACGAAAAAAGAACATTTGAATATCGCGCATTACCGGGACGTCTTTTCCAACGCAAAACATTCCATTTGTCAGAAAAAAAATCGATATCATCTTCCAAAATCTGCATCCACCGCGTGCACTTATCGATTAGTTGACTTGGCATACCGATTGCTTTTAATTTCTTTAATAATTCCAATTTAGTCACCTGCTTCGATTTTAACAATCACATCTGTGATGGATTGATAAACACGCTCCAACTCTTTAAGCACTTTACTACGTTCGGATCCGTTGATTGCCGCATTCCACTTATTCAACATAGCTTCTATGTAATTCAAAGACCGGTAGTGATCGGCATCTTTCCAAGCGATAAAAAATGGACATCCGTTATAACAGCTAAAAAATGGGTGTTTAGTACAAGCAACTTGACTCCCACAGGACCCCACTACTGCGGGGGCAGCTATAACTGGGATCAGTATTGGATTACCTGGCGAAATCGGCGCTATCTTCCCTGCAAAAAATGCAGCTGTGAGCTCGGAAAAGATACCGCCTAACTTTCTTCCGACACGATCCAAGAGTGGACAAAAATCAGATACTAGGCAGTCAATATATGCGTTTACTGCGAAAAGGCTCTTATGCTCCAACACATACCTTATCTCTTCGCTAGTACATCCCTGCATGGCCATTTGTGTTGCGCCGCTATGACGAATACGATAAGGCGTCAAAATCAAGATTTCGTTGGTTCTAGGGCTAATGATTTTCTTTTTTCTGGACCAGTTTTTTATCATAGCGTCGAAATTCGATTTTGTGCCAGGTTTAGATGTTACAATTAGCCGCCCCTTAGCCTTTTGACACTCACTTACGCCTTCACGCTTTCCATACTCTAAAATTTCATTAGCTAGTTCAGCTGTAATAGGCCACAAATCACTGGGCTGTCCCGCGTTATACTTAATTTTCGGAATTCTCAAGAAGAATTCTTTTTCACCTAAAATACCTGGCGGCGACCAGAGAGCCTCAATATCCATACTTGAAATCTGCATTGGTCGCTTGAGCGTTTCAAAGGAAATCCAAACAAAAAGTCTTGCAACATTTTCATCCCATGACTCGTTCCCACTCTCAAGCATCGCTCGGCGCACCAACTCCAGCTCTGCGTTAGTCAAAGCCCCACGTTTTTTATCCCAATCCGATATAACTCTTGTCGATGGCGAGCCCACTGCAATTTGATTAAGTTCAGCAGCGTAAATTTCGTCCGCCTGGGCCAAACCATTATCAGCACAATATGTATAAAATTTTCTAAAACAAAGCCTTATAGACTTCGACGCGGTAGCGAACATCTCAAAAAGTTCATGCCATGACAACGACGAAAAATTTTTCCACTCATCCTTCCATACAACAGCCATCATCTTTAATGCTGACTTCACTTCATTTACAATTGCCGGCGTATGGTCTTGAAGTTTATCACACACATATTCGTATGCTGCATCAACTACCTGAGAGCAAAACAGGTACATGGAAAAGTCAATCCAATACCTTCTGCCCCTCCAGATACTTTCTATCCTCGGCCCAGTCACATCAATCAACAAACAGGAAGAAGGATCAGCGTAACACTTTATGAAGATATTCCCGTCGCTGTTTACATACTTCCCCTGTTCATTGACTTCCATTCTGAACCCTCCTCTTATTATTTTCAGTAACTTTTCTACGTGTAGAATCTCTCACTGCCCGGTTTGCATAAAGAAGCAAAGACGTTTCACTTCGCCATCCCCCCATATATACGATGCTATCGATTGCAGCGCTTCGGTCAGGAGATTCCTGAGCTGCAATATATAATCGGTTAAACTTTGAATGGCGAAGCAAATGCCATCTAAACGTTACTCCAGATTTCCGCTGAATGACATTTGCGATGCGGCTCGCGGCAGAACAAGACAAAGGTTTTCCTGCGCCAAAACTTCCATGCGCAACAAACAGATAATCATGATCTAAAAAATTAGTCACTCTCATCTTGCCCCTGATAAATTTCTTCATGACCCTATATTTCTTTACATACAGCTCAAGCAATCCAACTAGATCATCATCCTCAGGCTGCATATACAAATATCGACCTAGCGTTTTAACTTTTGGATTATAAGGAACTCTGGAGTCTAGATTGCTATTTCTTCTATCCAGATGAACTATTTCAACATACGGATCACTACCCGACAAATTCAAATCTTCCAACCTAAGCGATAGTGCCTCACCAATTCTTAATCCAAACGCTTTTACGAGTCGCCATAATAAATAATTTCTATGACAAATACCCTTGTCAAATTTTGCCTCTTCAAATTCATGTAGCAAGAGATTCTCGATTGAATTAATTTCACTATCGCTCAAGTCCAAAGCGAGTTTTCCTCCCTCCCCTCCAATGGTCGCCTTACTCCAAAAAAAACGCTGCGTATTAACGAGGGCAATTAACTCCACATCCGCCTTAATCAGCTCACTCGAGCTTACATAGTTGAAAACAAACCACACGACAAAAGTTTTACAGCTTTGCATTACCTGCCTATTGTAGGAGCTGATAGTGTTTGAGTCTTTGTCAACCACCTCACTGAGCCAATCCGAGAAACTTTTTATTTGTTTATAGCGAAGCCCAAATCCACTCAATAGATAGAATTCTAAATCGACTTTTCCTTCGCTAGCCCAAGTAAATAAAAATGCTACGTGATGAAACAGGGTAAATATGCTACCTTTGTTTTTTCTTTCCCCTCGGGCGTACGCTGCCTCGAAAAGCGATGCAGCCAAAGACGGAACCAGTGTTCTAGAATTGACAAATAAGCATCTACCGATCCCTTCTGCTTGAAACTTGACTAGTTTATACCGTAGATTTTTTCGACCCTTCGATATGCGAAGATTAACTTTCACAGTTCACGCCCCCATTTAGATTCGCAGGCGTCCGTCCATATGCAGCCAAACAATGCACATCGATATAGATTTTTCTTACCTATAGCGAACAATAACGAGCGGAAGATCACAGACACATAGAATTTCTTGCCCATGGGCTTAGCATCCCACCAAGCAACGCCCGGTAGACCAATTAGAGATTCGGCTCGAAATTGATATTGAAGGTGTGATCTTTTAATACACATGCGCACAACCCCGACGTCTTAGTAAACGTTCGTGGGTACAGATGCGCGTCAGCGGACTCCGACAGGCGGTCGCTATCTATGGTCCCGAGGCGTTGCGATGACGCCCCTAATTGACGATAGCGCGCTATCAGCAGGTTCGCCACTCCGCAATTTAATATATTCCTAAAATTAAGTAGGCACCTTTCGATCCACTAAATCATGGATAAAGCCGAAGCTGACCGTCATGACAAGATGCTTGAACTCGCTGAGTTGCTTGCAGAAGTGTTGCAAAAAGCCGTGCCGTCGTTGAGCGAGCAGCAGGTGGAGGAAGCCGGGATCTACATGGCGAAGAACCGCGATGTGTTTGCCAAGGCGTTCAAGAGCCAACCGGACGCACTGTCCGAGTTGCTGAACCCGCCGGCGGAATAAAGCCCGAATTGAACAGGCCCTGAATCATTGGTTCAGGGCCTTTTTAATGCGTGGGTTATTTGTAGAGCAGGCGTTCGGCCAGTTCGTCCGCCACCCGCGCAGGACTGCGTTTTTCGGCCTGGGCGTGGGCGAAGATTTCCGTCAGGCGCGTGCCGATGTTCGACAGGTGCGCAGTGATATCGCGCAGTTCTGCGCCGTTGTGCCTGAGGGCGACGTAGATCAGGCCGCCGGAATTGATCACGTAGTCAGGGGCGTAGAGGATGCCGCGCCCTTCCAGTTGGTCGGCGATGTCCAGGTTGGTCAGCTGCGCGCTGGCCGAGCCGGCGACGGCGGCGCAGCGCAGTTGGCCGACGCTCTGGCGGTTGAACACCGCGCCGAGGCCGCAGGGCGCGAGGATGTCGCAGGGGGTGCTGAGCAAGGCATCGTTGGCGATGGGGTGCGCGCCCAGTTGCTCCATGGCCAGTTGCACCTTGCCGTGGTCGATGTCGCTCACCAGCAGCTCGGCACCGGCCGCGTGCAGTTGTTCGGCCAGGGCGTAGCCAACGTTGCCCAGGCCCTGGACCGCCACGCGCAAGCCCTCAAGGTTGTCGCTGCCCAGGCGCGCCATGGCGCTGGCGCGGATGCCGGTGAATACGCCCATGGCGGTGTGGGAAGACGGATCGCCGGCGGCGGTGGTGCTGGTGACGAAGCGCGTGTGTTGGGCGATGCAGTCCATGTCGGCCACCGAGGTGCCGCTGTCGATGGCGGTGATGAAGCGACCGTCGAGTTTTTCGACGCAGCGACCAAAGGCTTCAAACAGTGCGGCGCGGCTTTCCACGTGCACCGGGCGAAGGATCACTGCCGTGCCACCGCCCACCGGCAACCCGGCCAGGGCGGCCTTGTAGCTCATGCCTTGGGCCAGGCGCGCGGCATCGGCCACGGCACTTTCGTCGTCGGGGTAAGCGAGGTAGCGACAGCCGCCCAGGGCGGGCCCGAGGCGGCTGTTATGGATGGCGATGACCGCCTTCAGCCCGGTGACCGGATCGACGCTCAGGTGCAGCGATTCAAGGCGGGTGCTGTGCATGAGCGCAAACATCGTCAAGCTCCCGAATCACTTCTGGTAGTGGCCCAAGTATAGGCTCACGGTAGAAATCCGACGGACTACGCTGGAATAAGCCAGCCGTTTTCGTAGGCCATGGGACATAAGCAAATGGGATATTTCTCAAGCCACTGGACGAAATTTCCCAGCAAGGCTAAAACGGGAGCATCTGCCGGAGAATGCAATGAATCCCCGCACAGCCTTTTTCGCCTGCCTGGAACGTTCGCCCCCTGCGCTGTTTGAGGCAGCCCTGTGGATTGCCGCCGAGCACGACCCCACCGTGCAGCCGTTGCTGATCCTGCAGGAACTGACGCTGCTGCAACAGCAAGTCAGCGTGGCAATGCCCCTGCTGCCAGCGGATGAACTGGGCCAGCCGTTGCTGCGGCGCCTGAATGACCTGGGGTTTGCCCAGGACGACTTCACCCCGCTGCGCCCCGCCGCTGCCCTGTTGGATAAAGTGCTGCAACGCAAGCGCGGGCAACCCCTGGTGATGGGGCTGATCGCGCTGGAACTGGCGCGACGCCTGCACATCCCGATGGTCGGCGTGAATTTCCCCGGGCACTTCCTGCTACGGGTGCCCGGCGCCGATCACCTGCTCGACCCCTGCGGCGGCCGGCGCCTGTACCCCAACGATTGCCGCGAACTGCTGCAACGCCAATACGGCCCCAACCTCAAGCTTCAGGCCGATCACCTGCACAGCGCCGACCCGCGCTCGATCCTGCAACGGCTGTCGCGCAACCTGCGGCAACTGCACCTGGCCAATGATGCACCGCTGGAAGCCTTGGTGGATGCCGAACGCGTGCTGGAGCTGGGCAATGCCAGCGCCGCCGACTATCTGGCGCGGGCCAGCCTGTATCAGCGGCTGGATTGTCCCAATGCCGAGCGTTTTGACCTGGAACACGCGCTGATGCTCAGTGAAGACCCTATCCAGCGCCTGCGCCTGACCGAGCGATTGGGCCATTTGCCACCCAACTCAGTGGTGCACTGAGCAGGTGAGGTCTGGCTTGTGTGGGAGCTGGCTTGTGTGGGAGCTGGCTTGTGTG
>NZ_ANNV01000009.1 GCF_000346755.1 Pseudomonas sp. CBZ-4
CCGTGAAAGGGCGGTGTCCTAGGCCACTAGACGAAGGGGACACACAACTGAAACACATGGTGTGTATTTCAGTGTCCAGAGATTAGATCCGAAGATCATGCCCTGGTTTCACTCAGTGCCACCCGAGGGCAACACTGCTTAAATTTGGAGCGGGAAACGAGACTCGAACTCGCGACCCCGACCTTGGCAAGGTCGTGCTCTACCAACTGAGCTATTCCCGCAAAATGGCGTCCCCTAGGGGACTCGAACCCCTGTTACCGCCGTGAAAGGGCGGTGTCCTAGGCCACTAGACGAAGGGGACACACGTACAACTTCACTGCCTAACTGCGTTTCGCTGTGTGCTTTCCGCGTTAAGTGGCGCGCATTCTATGGATGGATTGAAAGGTCGTCAACCCCCAAGGATAAATTTATTAAAATCAATGACTTCGCCCTGCTTTCCAGGCGAGTGAAGGCAATCTGCCCGTCTGCGCCTTGGCGCCTATATTCTGGCGCACGACAAGGCGTTATAGTTCGCCGCAGCAAATGATGGCAATGTGCATCTATGCAGGGAAGGATGACCTATATAGAAGAATCTACCCGGGCAACTGGTCGATCAGTCCTATCCGCCAGATGCCCCAATCACTACACTCCACTGCAAACCCTACAAAGAGGTCACACCGGTGACACCACTCCTGATCACCCTGCTGGTAATAGCCGGGATCGTAATCCTGATCGCCATTGGCTACATGAACCACGTGGTGGAAAACAACAAACTGGAAAAGCAGCGCACCGTGATCGAGCTCAATGATCGCCTGCGTCGCTGCGGTGAAATCACCGAGACGTTCCCTGGCCAGTTGATGAACCCGGCGCTCAAGCTGCTGATGACCCGCCTGGAGCTCAACGTCAACCAGCGCCTGCTCAACCTCAACAAGACCAGCGCAGCGCTCAAGGCCCGCATCACCGAACTGAACGCATTGATAGCCCAGGGCGAATCGATCCCGGTGAACAACCCACCGGCACCGATCCAGACCGAAGCCAAGGCCAAGGACGTGCGCTTCCTGCTCGAAGCCCTGCACGGCCAGGTCACCCGCGCCGCCCAGGATGGTTTCCTGCCGACCAACGAAGCCAAGCACTGGATCAAGGAAATCCGCCACATCCTCGTGCTGCTGCACATCGAGTTCTTCAACAACCTCGGCCAGCATGCCCTGCAACAGGGCCAGCCAGGCCAGGCGCGCCTGGCGTTCGAACGCGGCGTGCAGTACCTGCGCAAACAGCCGGAGCCGGTGATCTACGCCGCGCAACTGCAATTGCTGGAGTCACAACTGGCCCGCGCCAACTCCACGGTATTGACCAACAGCAAGCCGGCCGAGGACGAGGTCAACGAACTGACCGAAGGCCTGAAGGTGGTCGACGCCGACGCCGAGTGGAAAAAGAAAGTCATCTACGACTGATCGTCCCCGCTCCCCTGTGGCGAACCCGGTTCGCCACATGCCATCACTTTGCACCTATCGCCCCGCCCCCTTCTCGCGTAAAAAAGTGCCCCTCACTCCGTGAAGTCAGAGGCCTGCTATGCCTGTCACCGTGATAGATGGACAACCGTTGCACTATATCGACCAAGGCCGCGGCCCCGCCGTGCTGCTGGGGTCGAGCTACCTGTGGGACCACACCATGTGGACGCCGCAGATCGAAGCCCTGTCGCAACAATACCGCGTCATCGTCCCCGAGCTGTGGGGCCACGGCGAATCGGGCCCGCTGCCCACCCGCACCCGATCCCTCGATGACCTTGCCCGCCAGGCCCTGGCGCTGCTCGACCACCTGGACATCGCCCAGGTCAACCTGGTGGGCCTGTCGGTCGGCGGCATGTGGGGCGCACGCCTGGCGCTGCTGGCGCCCGAGCGCGTCAACAGCCTGGTGCTGATGGACACCCACCTCGGCGCCGAGCCCGAAGCCACGCGCCAGTACTACTTTTCGCTGTTCAAGATGATCGAAGACGCCGGCGCCATTCCCGAGCCGTTGCTGGATGTGATCGCACCAATCTTCTTCCGCGCGGAGGTCGACCGCGAGTCCGCGCTGTATCAGGATTTTCGCCAGGCACTGCAGGGCTTTCCCCGCGAGCGCCTGCTGCAAAGCATCGTGCCATTGGGCCGCCTGATCTTCAGCCGCGAGGATGTACTGGACCAACTGCCGCGCCTGGACGCCGACACCACCCTGGTGATGTGCGGCGAGCAGGACAAACCCCGGCCACCCGCCGAGTCCCGGGAAATGGCCGAGCTGATCGGTTGCAGCCTGATCCTGATCCCCGACGCGGGGCATATCAGCGCCCGGGAGAACCCGGACTTCGTCAATGAGGCGCTGCTGACCTTCCTCGCCAACCACGCCTGACCGCCCTCCTCCTGGGTCGCTACCGGCGTGTAGCGATCACAGGCGGAAGTGCCCGACCATACCCTTGAGTTCCGTGCCCAACTGCGCCAACTGGATGCTCGACGCGGCATTGCCCTGCATGCTCAACGCCGACTGATCGGCGCTGGCGCGAATGCTGGTGACACTGCGGTTGATCTCTTCGGCCACCGAGCTTTGTTCCTCGGCCGCTGCGGCAATCTGCTGGTTCATCTGCTGGATCAACGACACCGCCGTGGCGATGCTGCCCAGGGCGCTTTCGGTTTCCAACGCATCGCTGACCGCCAGCTTCACCAACTCGCCACTGTGCTGGATCTGCTGCACCGACGACTGCGCCGCGCTGCGCAAGGTGCTGACCAGTCGCTCGATTTCTTCGGTGGATTGTTGAGTGCGCTTGGCCAGCGCCCGCACTTCATCGGCCACCACCGCAAAACCACGGCCTTGTTCCCCGGCACGGGCGGCTTCGATAGCGGCATTGAGCGCCAGCAGGTTGGTTTGCTCGGCCACGCTTTTGATCACCCCCAGCACCGTGCCGATGTTCTGGATTTCGGCACTGAGGCTATCGATGCTGGCACTGGCGCTGGTACTGGAGCTGGCGAGCAACTCGATCCGCTGCAAACTCTGGCGCACCACCTGCTGGCCGCTGTCCACCTTGCTGTCGGCGGTCTGCGCGGCCTGGGCGGCTTGCTCGGCATTGCGCGCCACGTCGTGCACGGTGGCGGTCATCTGGTTCATCGCCGTGGCCACCTGCTCGGTTTCTTCCCTCTGGCTACTGACCTCGACATTGGTCTGCTCGGTGACGCTGGACAGCGACTGCGCCGAACTGGCCAACTGCTCGATGCCCGCCTGCAAGCCGCTGACCATCTGGCTCAACCCATTGCCCATCTGCTGCATCGCCAGCATCAACTGGCCGATTTCATCGCGCCGGCTGACCTCCATCCGCCCGCTCAGATCACCCGCCGCAATCTGCTGCGCGACGGCGATCACGCTGCGCAGCGGTGCGACGATCAAGCGCGTGATCACCAGCGCCGCAATCAACCCCACCAACAGGGCCAGGGCGGACGAGCCGATGATCAGCAAGGTGCTTTTCTGCAGTTGCGCCTGCATCGACTGGTCTTCGGCGGCATAGGCCTGGTTGACCCGGCTGACCACCTGTTCGGCGCGCTCATGCAGCTGTTTGTAGACAACCTTTTCCTGCGCCAACAGGCCGGTGTATTCACCGAGTTTCTCGCTGAACGCGGCGATATGCCCGGAGACCTCATTGAGCACCGTCTGGTAGCCAGGGTCCTTGACCGCGGTTTTCAATTGCTCGACCTGGGCCAGCGCCTGGTCGGCCTGCTCGATCTTGCCTTGCTCGCCGCTGTCTTCTTCACCCTTGCGGCTCTGATCCAGGCGCACATGGGCCTCGTTCATCGCCTGCAACATCAGGCGCGACACCTGGCTGACCTGCCCCGCCTGCTCGATAAACTCCGCGCCCTCCTTGCCTTGGCTTTCCTTGAGGCCATAGGCGCCGTCATCCGCCAGGCCAGCCTGCAACACGTCAAGGTTGTTGGCCACGCTGGACACCGACCAACTGGCCATTTCCAGCGCCAGGTCCTTGGTCTGGGTCAGCTCGACAAACTCGTCGAACGCCTTGCGGTAGGCGGCCAGGGCTTGCTCGACATCAGTCATGGCCGGCACATTGGCTGGCGACTGAGCCTTGAGGCTCGCCGCCAGGGCCGCCAAGGCCTCGACGCTGGCGTGCAAGGCGTCGACGGCCTTGGGGTCGGCGTGCAGCGCGTAGTCCTGCTCGATCAGGCGCACCTTGAGCAAGCCGCTGTTCAGCGAAGACATGCTGTTGAGGCCGGCGAAACGCTGCCCAACGGTTTGCAGCGACCACACCCCGATCGCCGCCACCAGCGCCGTCAGCAACAGCACCAAGAGGAAGCCCAAGCCCAGTTTCTTCGCCATACCGAGGTTGGCGAAACGTCGTTGCACGCCTGAAATCATTGCACTTGAACCCTCTTGCAAGGGCAGCTGCCAGCCCGCCCGATTGACCAGCAACGAGATTCGCAACCACGGGCCAGCGACACAAGGCATTGGCGCCACAATAATGGCAAAAAGCTACATGCTCGTCGTTTTCAGAATGGTCGAGGTCGATCTGGCAGGCCCCATGCTGCGGAACAACGCCAAGGCACGCTGATCAGCCGCATAGGCCACATTGATCCGCAGCCAATCGCTGGGCTCCCCGGCCGGACTGAACAGCGCCCCCGGCGACAGCAGCACGCCCAGTCGACGGGCACAGGCCGGCAACCGCCCACGATCCCCCACCCCAGGGCGTGCCCACAGGAACATGCCGCCAGCGGGCACGGCAAACACCTCCCACTCCTCGTCCTCCAGCAATTGCAGGGTGGCGGCCATTTGCGTGTTCAGGCGCTTGCGCAGGCGCTGCACCCATTTGCGATAGGTGCCGTTGGCCAGCAGCGTCGCCACCACCGCCTCGGCGAATCGGGACGTACCGATGCCGGTCAGGGTCTTGAGGTTGACCAACTGCGCGATGATCGCAGTGCTGGCACTGAGGTAGCCCACCCGCAGCGCGCTGCTCAGGGTCTTGGAAAAGCTTGAGATGTAGATCACCCGATCATCATGGGGCAACGCCGCCAGACGCGTGCAGCTGGCATGTTGCAGGTCGCCATAGACGTCTTCTTCAATGATCAGGAAATCTCTGGCCTGGGCCAGTTGCAGCAAGCGCTCGGCCACCGGGCGGCACAGGCTGGTGCCGGTGGGGTTGTGGTACAGGCTGCTGATGAACAGGCATTTGGGCCGATGCACCTGCAACAGTGCCTCCAGCACCGCGATGTCCGGGCCGCCACGGGTACGGGGCACCTCCAGCAGCTTGACGCCGTGGAAGGCCAACTGGCGATAGAGGTTGCCGTAGCCAGGGGTTTCCACCACCACCGTGTCGCCGGCCTTGAGCAGCGTGCGTATCAGCAGGTCCTGGGCCTGGCTGGCACCCTGGGTGGTGAGAATGCGGTCGAGGCTGCTGGCCACGTGCATGCGGGTCAGGCACTTGAGCAACTGTTCGCGCAGCACCGGCAACCCCAGCGGCGTGCTGTAGTTGAACACTCCACCGGTGTCGGTGCGGCTGACTTCGCGGATCGCATAGCTGATGTCATCGCTTTCGCGCCAGGCATCCGGCAGCCAACCACAACCCAGTTTCAGCTCGCCCAGCGGGCTGTCGGTAAAGGCCCCCCAATCTTGTTCTGCACCTTCATACCAATGATGCTCGTGGTGGGCGGCGGGCTGGGCCACAACAAAGCCTGAGCCCGGCTTCGAGGCCAGAAGACCCTGGGCCACCATGCGCTCAAAGGCCTCGATGACGCTGGACTGGCTGAGCAGGTTGTCGAGGGCCAATTGGCGGATGGAGGGCAGACGCGTGCCAGGGCTCGCCCCGCTTTTGCGAATCCATTGCGCCACCGCGCTGATGATCTGTTGCACCACCGGTACAAGGGCTTGTCGATCGATCCCTAAATCCATGAGCCACTCACTTCACTGTCTGTTATTCAACCCGCAAGAGTTAAGCACAGAAGTCCATCACGACCGGTCGCCAAGTTTTACTAAAGTATTGATTTTATTGAGTTATTTACCTACTGATACACATTAGGACGCGGCGTTTTGCCAGCTATGGAAAAACCCCACAGCGCCCCAAACCTTTTCAGGTGAGGTGCGTTTGCAGGTCCTAGATGGCCGTCGCGCCACCGTCCACCGCCAACGCCTGGCCGGTAGTAAAAGCGGCACCGTCACTGCACAGGTAGAGCACAGCGGCGGCGATTTCCTCGACCTTGCCGATGCGCCCGACCGGGTGCATGGCCGCAGCGAAATCGGCCTTGCGCGGGTCGGCTTCATAGGCGCGGCGGAACATATCGGTGTCGATCACCGCCGGGCATACCGCATTCACGCGGATGTGCTTTTTTGCATACTCGATGGCCGCCGACTTGGTCAGGCCGATCACCGCATGTTTGGAGGCCGCGTAAATGCTCATCTTCGGCGCCGCACCCAACCCCGCCACCGACGCGGTGTTGACGATCGCCCCGCCGCCCTGGGCCAGCAACAGCGGCAGTTGATACTTCATGCACAACCACACGCCTTTGACGTTGACGCCCATGATGGCGTCGAACTCATCCAGGCTGCCGTCGGCCAGCTTGCCCTTTTCAATCTCGATGCCGGCATTGTTGAAGGCGTAGTCCAGGCGACCATAGGCGGCGACTGTGCGCGCCATCAGTTGCTGCACATCCGCTTCCAGGGTGACGTTGCAGCGCACAAACAGCGCTTCACCGCCCGCCTGCTGGATCAGCGCCACAGTGCCCTCGCCGCCCGCCGCGTCGAGGTCGGCAACCACCACCTTCAAACCTTCGGCGGCGAACGCCAACGCGGTAGCGCGGCCAATACCGGCGGCGGCACCAGTCACCAGGGCGACCTGGCCGGAAAACGTCATGCTCATGGGGGATGTCCTTTGGGAGAAATTGCCGTGGGCCGAGTCTAGCCAACGCAGCGACGGGCGCGTCAGCACTATCAGAAGGCCAGTTGGCGCTGCATGGATCACAGTGATAAAGCCACCGGCCTGACTATCAGCCTTGTCTATCGATGGGCATTCGCACTGGCCGGTGAACCTTGCTCGCAAGCCGTTCTGGGTCTATCAATCATGGTTCATTTCTAAAAGAGTCCCTGCCATGACTGCCCAGACCAACCGCCAATTCCTGCTCGCCAAACGCCCGGTCGGTGCCGCCACGCGGGACACCTTCACCTATCAGGAAGTCCCGGTGGGCACGCCGCAGGACGGCCAAGTGCTGGTGCGCAATGAATACCTGTCTCTCGACCCGGCCATGCGTGGCTGGATGAATGAAGGCAAGTCCTACATCCCACCGGTGGGCATCGGCGAAGTGATGCGCGCGCTGGGCGTGGGAGAAGTGATTGCGTCGAACAACCCCAAATTTGCCGTCGGCGACTACGTGAACGGCGCCTTGGGCGTGCAGGATTACTTCCTCGGTGAGCCGCGCGGTTTCTACAAGGTTGATCCGAAACTGGCGCCGTTGCCGCGCTACCTGTCGGCACTGGGCATGACCGGCATGACCGCCTATTTCGCCCTGCTGGACACCGGCGCGCCCAAGGCTGGCGAC
Source organism: Pseudomonas sp. CBZ-4 (assembly GCF_000346755.1). Classification (GTDB taxonomy): domain Bacteria; phylum Pseudomonadota; class Gammaproteobacteria; order Pseudomonadales; family Pseudomonadaceae; genus Aquipseudomonas. The sequence continues at coordinate 7,533 of NZ_ANNV01000009.1, forward strand.
ACCGTGGTCATTTCCGGCGCGGCCGGTGCGGTGGGCAGCATTGCCGGGCAGATCGCCAAGATCAAAGGCTGCCGCGTGGTGGGTATTGCCGGCGGCGCCGACAAGTGCAAATTCCTCGTGGATGAACTGGGGTTCGACGCGGCCATCGACTACAAAAACGAAGACGTGCCCGCCGCGCTCAAGCGCGAGTGCCCCAAGGGCGTGGACGTGTATTTCGATAACGTCGGCGGCGACATTCTCGACGCGGTGCTCAGCCGCCTCGCGCTGAAGGCGCGGGTGGTGATTTGCGGTGCCATCAGCCAGTACAACAACAAGGAAGCGGTGAAAGGCCCGGCCAACTATCTGTCATTGCTGGTCAATCGTGCGCGCATGGAAGGTTTTGTGGTGATGGATCACGCGGCCAACTTCGCTGCCGCCGGACAAGAAATGGGTGGCTGGATGGCCCAGGGCAAGCTCAAGAGCAAGGAGGATATCGTGGAGGGGCTGGAGACGTTCCCGGAGACGCTGATGAAGCTGTTCAACGGTGAGAACTTTGGGAAGTTGGTGCTGAAAGTGAACTGAAACACCCTGGTTCTGAATGTTTGAGAGCTAAATGTGGGAGCGGGCTTGCCCGCGATTGCGGTGGATCAGTTATGAATGTATCAACTGACACTGCGCCATCGCGGGCAAGCCCGCTCCCACATTTTTAACCGTGCTGACTCCAGATATCAGGCGATCTCGGCAACCACTGCCGCCAACGCCTTGGCCGGGTCCGCCGCCTGGCTGATCGGGCGACCAATCACCAGATAGTCAGAACCTGCATCCAGCGCCTGACGCGGCGTCAGGATTCGGCGCTGGTCATCCTGCGCACTGCCCGCCGGACGAATCCCCGGGGTCACCAGTTGCAGCGACGGGTGCGCGGTCTTCAGCGCCTGGGCTTCCAACGCCGAGCACACCAGGCCATCAAGGCCGGCTTTCTGCGCCAGCGCCGCCAGGCGCAACACTTGTTCCTGTGGCTCGATGTCCAGGCCAATGCCGGCCAGGTCTTCGCGTTCCATGCTGGTCAGCACGGTCACACCGATCAGCAGCGGTTTCGGGCCGCTGCGCTGTTCCAGCACTTCACGGCAGGCAGTCATCATGCGCAGGCCACCGGAGCAGTGCACGTTGACCATCCACACGCCCATCTCGGCCGCGGCTTTCACGGCCATGGCGGTGGTGTTGGGAATATCGTGGAATTTCAGGTCGAGGAACACTTCGAAGCCTTTGTCACGCAGGGTGCCGACAATTTCTGCGGCGCAGCTGGTGAACAGTTCCTTGCCGACCTTGACCCGGCAAAGCTTCGGGTCCAACTGGTCAGCCAGCTTCAGTGCGGCGTCACGAGTGGGGTAATCCAGGGCGACGATGATAGGAGTCTGGCAGACGGACATTGGAATGGGCTCTCAGGCAAGTCGAAATCGGCGCGGATTGTAGCGCAAGCAGCGCCGTTGCGGGATCCGATGATCGGTAAATACTGACAGAGCGCACGGCAACGGGTGTTTCAGGCAATTATTTCAAAGCTGATACATTCACGACATGCCCCCAACACGCCCCACCGCTAGCCTCGCCCGCACGACCCACCGTCCAGCACTTCCAGCCATGGGGCTGGGCGCCTATGCTGACCGTCACAACCAGGCAGATGATCGCACTATGCATACCCCTCCCGTCTCTATGAACGACGAGCACAAAGGTTCGGTGATCGCCGATGAAAAGCGCTGGAACACCCGCGCGCTGATTGTCGATGACGACGTGCCGATCCGCGAACTGCTGATCGACTACCTGGCGCGCTTCAACATCCTCGCCACCGGCGTCACCGACGGCGCCGCCATGCGCGTGGCCATGCAGGCCGAAACCTTCGACGTGGTGGTGCTCGACCTCATGCTGCCGGGGGAAGACGGCCTGTCGCTGTGCCGCTGGCTGCGCGGGGAGTCGGACATCCCGATCCTGATGCTCACCGCCCGCTGCGAACCCACCGACCGCATCATCGGCCTGGAACTGGGCGCCGACGACTACATGTCCAAGCCGTTCGAACCGCGTGAACTGGTGGCGCGCATCCAGACCATCCTGCGCCGCGTGCGCGATGACCGCACCGAGCAGCGCGCGAATATCCGCTTCGACAACTGGCGCCTGAACAGCGTGCTGCGCCAACTGGTGGCCGACGATGGCCTGGTGGTGCCGCTGTCCAACGCCGAGTTCCGCCTGCTGTGGGTGTTTATCGAACGGCCACGCCGCGTATTGAGCCGCGAACAGTTGCTGGATGCGGCCCGTGGGCGCTCCATCGAAGCCTTCGACCGCAGCATCGACCTGCTGGTCTCGCGCCTGCGCCAGAAACTCGGCGATGACCCCAAGGCACCGCAACTGATCAAGACCGTGCGCGGCGAAGGCTACCTGTTCGACGCCCGGGATATCGGCTGATGCGTGCCACCTTCAATACGTTGTTCGGGCGGCTGTTCGGCGTATTGCTGGTGGCGATCATCCTCGCCCACGTGCTGGCCATCGCCTGGTTCCGCTATTACGGCCCCCCTCCGCCGCCGCCCCAGGAAACCTTTGTCGAGCAGCCGGACGGCAGGATGGTGCCGTTGAACAAGGAACACCGTCGCCCTTGGTTTGGCGGCCCGGTGGTGCCGCTGACGTTCCAGTTCATCTCGCTGATCATCGCCGCCTGGTACGGCGCCAAGCTGCTGAGCCGGCCGATCCAGCGCCTCAGCGAAGCCGCCGAGCGCCTGAGCCTGGACCTCGACAGCCCGCCCCTCGACGAATCCGGGCCGCGCGAGGCGAAACAGGCCGCTTCGACCTTCAACCTGATGCAACGGCGCATCCGCGAACAGGTCAGCCAGCGTGCGCGCATGCTCGGCGCGGTCTCCCATGACCTGCGCACGCCGCTGTCGCGCCTCAAGTTGCGCCTGGAACAGATCGAAGACCCCAAGCTGCAGGGCCAGATGCGCCAGGACCTCAACGACATGATCGGCATGCTCGACGCGACCCTGAGCTACCTGCACGAACAACGCACCAGCGAAACCCGGCATTGGCTCGACGTGCAGGCGCTGGTGGAGTCCATGAGCGAGAACGCCCAGGACCAGGGCTCCGATGTGCAACACGGCGGCACCTGCGCGCCATTGCAGGTACAACCGATGGCCTTGCGCTCGTGCCTCAACAACCTGATCGACAACGCGTTGCGCTATGCCGGCACGGCGCGGGTGGAACTGGAGGACAGCCGCGAGGCCCTGATCATCCGCGTGATCGACCACGGCCCGGGGATTGCTGCGGATCAGCGTGAGGCGGTGTTCGAACCGTTCTTTCGCCTGGAAGGTTCGCGCAACCGCAATTCCGGTGGCGTTGGCCTGGGCATGACGATTTCCAAGGATGCGGCGGAGCGCTTGGGCGGGAAGCTGAGCCTGGAGGAAACCCCAGGCGGCGGGTTGACTGCTGTCATGTGGCTACCCCGAACGTAACAGACTGACACCGCTCCATGTGGGAGCTGGCTTGCCTGCGATAGCAGACTGTCAGTTGATGCGTGTGTGGCTGACCCACCGCTATCGCAGGCAAGCCAGCTCCCACAATGATCTCCACTCGCTCAGTTATAGGGGTTTGTCTTCCCGACGGCCCTGGGCCTGGGTCGCACTCCAGTCCATCAGCAAGCTATACGCCACCGCCAACAACGTCGGGCCGATAAACAAGCCGATAAACCCGAACGCAATCAACCCGCCAAACACCCCGAGCAGCACGATCACCAGCGGCAGGTTGCCGCCGCGGCTGATCAGGTACGGCTTGAGCACGTTGTCGACGCCGCTGATGATGAACGTGCCCCACACGCCCAGGAACACCGCGTAGGTGTAGTCGCCCTTCCACGCCAGCCAGGCCGTGGCCGGGATCCACACCAGCGGCGGCCCCATGGGGATCAGGCTGAGCAGGAAGGTGACGATCCCCAGCACCAGCGCGCCCGGCACGCCGGCGATCAGGAAGCCGATCAGCGCCAGCAGCGCCTGGGCGGCGGCTGTGCCGATCACGCCGTTGACCACCCGTTGCACGGTGCCCGCCACCAGTTCGATGTAGTAACCGGCACGGTCACCGATCAAGCGCTCCAGCAGGCGGTGCACGAACATTGCCAGGCGCGGGCCGTCACGGTAGAAAAAGAACACGAACACCAGGCTCAGGGTCAGTTCCAGGATGCCGCCGCCGATCTGCGCACTGCGCGCCAGCAGCCAGTTGCCGACCTGGCCCAGGTAGGGTTTGAGCGTGACCATCAGCGCAGCGCCTTGCTGGTCGATGGTGTCCCACATGCCCACCAGCCGCTCGCCAACAAACGGGATCGAACCCAGCCAGGTCGGCGCTTCGGGCAGGCCGTCAACCTGGATGTCCTTGATCAGCGCCACGGCATCGCGCACATGATCCGCCAGGTTGAACCCCAGCCACACCAGCGGCACCGCCACCAGCAACATCCAACCCAGGGTCAGGATGCCGGCGGCCAACGATTCACGGCCACCCAGCGCACGGGTCAGCAAACGCATCAGCGGCCAGCTGGCAAACGCCAGCACCGCGCCCCAGAACAGCGCCGACCAGAACGGCGCCATGACCCAGAAGCTGGCACCAAACAGCACCAGCAGCAGGATTTGCACCAGCAGGCGATCGTTATTGAGCATGGGGTATCTCTAGCAGAAGGCGTTAGGAAGACAGCTTAGGCGAACGGCGCGGGGCCGTTCGCCCGATAACGCCTAGCGTATCAGATGCAGGTGCAAGCCCTTGGTGTCGCCGGTGCCGGTCTCCAGGCGCGCGGCACGCACGCCCTTGTCGATCAAGGCCTGGCGCCAGGCTTCGGCATTCGGCCCGGCGAGGCTGACACGCAGGGTGGTGTCGAGGTTGAGCCCACGGGAAATCAGGGTCAGCCAGGTGTCATCCGGCTCGGCGGCCAACTTCGGCAAGTCCAGCTCGCCGGTGCTTTTAAGCTCGCGCAGCAGCGTGGCCGAGGTGGGCAGCAGGTCGCCCAGCGGCGCGCCGGCATCCAACTGCTCCACATGCAGGTAGGCGCGGCGGTTGCCACGGGTAATGGCGTAGAGCGCGATCAGGCTGTTCGCTTGCGGCTCGGCCAGGCGCAGCAGCAGGTATTCCTGCTCACTGTCGGCGCCCACCAGCTTGGCGTTGCCGAAGATTTCGTTGGCCCACAGGCTGCTTTCGCCGCAATCACGGGCTTTGCACCAGAACAGCAACTGCGCGCCTTTGGCCTGCAACGCCTCGCGCGTCGCGGTAAACGCAGTGCTGGAACTGTGCTCGGCGGGCAACTCATAGGTGATCGCCGTGGCCTGGCCGCGTGCGGTGGCCTGGCCTTCGTAGCGCAACTGGCCGCTGATCTTGCGGATCGCGCCCATGGGGTAGATGCGTTCCTTTTCTTCGGCGGGGCGGTAATCGACGATTTGCGCGTCGACTTGCCGGGCCACGGCCGGCAGGTCCTGGCTTCCCGGCACGTCGGCGGCGAACACCAATGGGCTGAGCAGGCTTAGCCCGAGGATACGGATACAGCCGTTACGCACGCTCATAGGATCAACGCGCCGTGGCCAGCGGAGGTCATAGCAGTGTTGAGATGGTTCATGGTTGGCTCCCTTTCAATCCGCCCAGCCTCGGCAGTTGACCCCGCCAAGTCAAGGCGCAGAGAAGAAGCGATTGAAACAGTCTGCAACAAGAGCTGCGCCGGGCTCGTCATTCAGGTGCAAATGATGGCCGCCTGGCAGCGTGGTCACGGTGAAGGGCAGTTGGGAAAGCAATTCTGGATGTTTCGCCAGCATGCCGTCGGCGGCGACCACCAACTGCGTAGGGCAACCCACCCGCCGCACGAAGGCCATGGCTTGTTCGTCGGTCAGGCGCATCGGTGATGCCAGGGTCAAGCGACTGTCGGTACGCCAGGTGTAACCGCCCGGCACCGGCATCAAACCGCGCTGGGCCAGCAGTTCGGCGGCTTCGCGACTGACCGCCACCAGGCCTTTCATGCGCACTTCCACGGCACGCTCCAGGGTGGCGTAGACCGGCTTGCGTTTGTCCTGCAAGTCCAATTGCGCCTGCAACGCCATGCCCAGGCGCTCGGCGGCGTTCTCGCCGCTGGCGGTCGGCGGGATCACGCCGTCGATCAATCCCAGGTACGTCACGCGCTCCGGCAACGCGCCGGCCAGCACCAGGGACACGATGGCGCCCAGTGAGTGGCCAAGTAATGCAAAACGTTTCCAGCCCAATTGTTCGGCGACGTGCAGCACGTCGTGGACGTAATCCCACAAGGCATAACCGGCCCCTGCAGGGCGATGCGCCGAATGCCCATGCCCCGCCATGTCCAAGGCGACGATGCGCAAGCCCTCAAGCTTTGGCGCCAGCCGCGCAAAGCTGTTGGCGTTGTCCAGCCAGCCATGCAGGGCGATCACCGGCAAACCGTCTTCGGGCCCGAACAAGTGAGCCGCCAACTCTATATGGGGCAGGCTCAGGCGCACTTCTTCCACCGCCGCGCTCATGGGCAGTTGCCCTCACGGGCGGCCCAACGGGAGAACAGGTTCTTGATCAAGGTCGCGGTGTCCTGGGGGCGTTCGAGGGGGAACATATGGCCGCCGGGCATGGTGAGCATTTCGCCCATCGGCAGGCGATCGACGCCGCTGGCATGGTGACGCATCACCACCCGGCTCTGGCGGCCGCGCACCACCGCCAGCGGCACTTTCAACTGGCGCACCTGACCGGGGCTGGTGTGGGGCACGCCGCGGTAGATGCTGATTTCGGTGGCCGGGTCGAAGCGCAGGCGCAGGCGGTCGCCCACCGGGTAAAGGCCGTGTTGCAGGTAGGCGTCGAAGCATTCCGGGTCAAAACCGCGAAACAGGGTTTTACCGGCGAAGTAGCTGCGCGCGCTGTCCAGGTCATGGAACTCTTCACGCCGGCCCAGGGTGCGCCCGGCCGGGGTCAGACGGTCGATAAAGCCCAGGCGCTTGGCGGCGCGGATCACCCAGCGGTCGGCACGGGTCAGCACCGGCGAGTCGAGCATCACCACGCCGCGATATAACTGTGGGCAACGCATGGCCGCATGCAGATGCAGCACGCCACCGAGGGAATGGCCCACGCCCCACACCGGTTCCGGCTGCTGCTCCAGGTGGTGGATCAACTCGTCCACCAGGTTCTGCCAGTTATCGTCCACCGGGAACCTGGGGTCGTGACCGTGCTGCGGCAAATGAGCCACGGCGTATTCCGGGGCCAGGGCGGCAAACAACTTGCCGTACGTAGCCGAAGGGAAACCATTGGCGTGGGCAAAAAACACGTGCTGCGACATACCGGACTCATCTACAAAAACAGAAAGCGATTGTCACCACGCCTGGCCGCAACAGCAATGACTGTAACTGCCAGGAATGATGACACTCACGCCACGCCTATCGCGCCGGCGGCTGCTCGCCCAGCGGCACCACGGCCATGGTCAGGCGCGAAACGCAGCTGGCTTTGCCGTCATCATTGGTCAAGCGGATATCCCACACCTGGGTGGTGCGGCCGATATGAATCGCCCGCGCCACCGCCGTCACCCGCCCGCTGCGCACACCGCGCAGGTGGTTGGCGTTGACCTCCAGGCCCACGCAATAGAACTTGCTGGCGTCGATACACAGGTAGGCCGCCATGGAGCCGACACTTTCCGCCAGCACCACCGACGCGCCGCCGTGCAGCAGGCCGTAGGGCTGGTGGGTGCGATGATCGACCACCATGCTGGCGGTCAGGGATTCGTCGTCGAAGCTTTCGAAGCGAATGTCCAGCAGTTCACCGATGGTGTTTTTCTGGATCGCGTTGAGTTGTTCGATGTTCGGTTGGGTGCGCCACAGGCCCATGGGATAGTCCTTTGTTGGTTTTATGATGAGCCTAATCCTGCCACAGAACGGATTCGGAACGCTCGCTCCACGTCTGCAAATATGCACCGTAAGTCGATTCGATCACGTTGCGCTTGATCTTCAGGGTCGGCGTCAGGAAGCCGTTTTCCACCGCCCAGCTGTCATTGACCACCACCAATTGGCGCAGGCGCTCATGTTTATCCAACGTCTGGTTGACCGCCTCCAGCCAGCGCTCAAGGCTGCCTTGCAGGGCTTGGCGGTCGTGCGCCAGCGTCGATAGCACACACAACGCAATCGGCGCGCCGAGGCCATCGCCGACCACGCACACCTGTTCGATGTGCGCATGTTCGGCCAGGCGGTTTTCAATCGGCGCCGGGGCTACGTATTTGCCTTTGCTGGTCTTGAAGATTTCCTTGAGCCGTCCGGTCAGGCGCAGGCGGCCATCGGCGTCCTGCTCGCCCTTGTCGCCGGTGCGCAGGAAGCCATCGGCGATGAGGGTCTCGGCGGTCTTCGCGGGGTCCTTGAAGTAACCGAGCATCGTCGCACCGCTGCGCACCTGCACTTCGCCCGAGGCGTCGATGCGCACTTCAACCCCCGGGCATGGCAGGCCGATCCAGCCGATGGTCTGCTGGCCGGGGCGGCACACATGGGAGTAGCCGCAACTTTCGGTCATGCCGTACACCTCCAGCACATCCAGGCCCAGGCGTTGATACCAGCGCAGCAGCGCCTCGGGCACCGGCGCCGCGCCGGACAGGGCGATGCGCAATTCATCCAGCCCTAGGCCGGCGAGCACTTTATGGCCCACACGCTTGCCGATAAACGGCAGGCGCAACAGGGTATCGAGGCGTTTTTGCGGGATCTTGGCGTAGACCCCCAGCTGGAATTTGGTCCAGATGCGCGGCACGCCAAACAACGCCGTCGGCCGCGCCCGACGCAGATCGGTCAGAAAGGTGTCCAGGCTCTCGGCGAAAAACACGGTTTGCCCGGTATAGATCGCGGCCATCTCGACAAACATCCGCTCGGCCACATGGCACAGCGGCAGGTACGACAACAACCGGTCGCCCTCCCCCAGGCCAAACACTTCAGTGCCGCGCGTGGCGGCAAAACCCAGGGCGCCGAAGCTGTGCATCACGCCCTTGGGCAGGCCGGTGGTGCCGGAGGTGTAGATGATGGTCGCAAGATCCGCGGCCGCAGGCTCTGGGTTGTCTTGAATGGGCGAGCAGGCTTGCAGGTCGGCCCAGCTGAAATCAAACGTGCCGGGCGGGCACAGCGGCAGGCTGATGGTCGGCACACCGGCGGGCACACCGGGCGCCATCGCCGGCCAATCGTCGAGCTTGCCGACAAACACCAGCGCCGCCTCGGAATGGTTGAGCACATGGGCGACGGAGTCGGCAGTAAGGTTGGGGTACAAGGGCACCGAGACATGCCCGGCCATCCAGATCGCCAGGTCGGCGATGATCCAGTGCGCGCAGTTTTTCGAAATCAGGGCAATGTGCGAACCACGGGGCAGTTCACGGGCACGCAGCCAGTGCGCGGCGCATCGGGCCTGGTGGCCGACATCGCCCCAGGTGAGGCTGTGCACCTCGCCCCCGCCGACAGGCTGGACCAGAAAGGTTTTGCGCGGATGGCGCGCTTCACGTTCAAAGAAGACCTGCAACGGCAAACGAAAAGCGACGGGCATGGGACGCGCTCCTGTGTGGTCCGATCATAGCCAACCAAGCACTTGCTTGGCTGACTATATAGCACACACAAAGCAGCGATCCAGCCTACGGACTCTTCACGCTGACCAGGCTCATCAGCCCCGCCAGCGGAAAATCCCCTTCCAGTTCCGCGAGGCTCGCGGTGTGCATCGGTTGCGGTTGGCGCTGATGGCCATGCTGCAAAAAGCTGATCAGGCTGCCCACCAACGGCTGATGGCTGACCAGCAGCACGTTGTCATCGGTGTCGAGCTGTTCCAGCACTTGCAGCGGGTTGCCCTCGGGGGTCAGCCACGGCACCGTGCGGATCTCCGGTTCAAAACCGAGGGCCTGGCGCACCAGTTGTGCGGTCTGCTGCGCCCGCACATAGGGGCTGGCGATGATTGCACTGAGGGGCTGGCCGATCAGGTGCGCAGCACTGCGCAACACTTCGCCACGGCCATGTTCGGTGAGGTTGCGCTCGGCATCCGTGCGGGCATGCCCTTCGGCCTCACCGTGGCGCAGAATCCACAGCTTCACAGTTTTGGCTCTTCATCGCGCACCGGGTGCGGTGCCGGCGGCACGCTGTGGGCGGCTTCGCCCTCCGGTGCGCGCGGGGTTGGCCAATCGGCGAACGGCCACGGCTTTTGCTCGGTGTGGAAGCTGCCGAAGCGGCCGATCTGCGCGAGGAACTGACTGAGGCTGTCGCCAAAGTTCATCAGGCCCAGGTTGGGCGCGCCGTACACCAGGCGGTAGATCAGTTGCACCACCACCAAGGCGCCGAGCAGGAACTGCGCGACCTGCCACACCAGGGCAAACACCAGCATCCAGAGGATGCGCAACACAATGGATTCGTACTTGGGCGCTGCTTTCGGATCGTTCATGACGCGTTCCTCAGTTGAAACCACTGGTGGAAATAAAGTCGACATCGGTTTTCGGTTCGGCGCGCATCAACAACTCGATGACCTGGTTCAAGGTGCGCCCTTCAAACAGGATCGCGTGCAACCCGGCGACCAACGGCATATACACGCCGACTTCCTGGGCCTTGGCCTTCAGCACCTTGAGGGTGTTGACGCCTTCGGCCACTTCGCCCAGGCGCGTCACCGCGTCTTCCAGGCTCAAGCCCTGGCCCAGGGCGAAACCGACCTGGTAGTTGCGGCTTTTCGGCGACGAGCAGGTGACGATCAAGTCGCCCACGCCGGCCAGCCCGAGGAAGGTCATCGGGTTGGCGCCCTGGTTCACTGCAAAACGGGTCATCTCGGCCAGCGCACGGGTGATCAGCATGCTCTTGGTGTTTTCGCCCATGCCCAGCGCCACCGCCATGCCGGCGATGATCGCGTAGACGTTTTTCAACGCGCCGCCCAGTTCGACACCAAAGCGGTCGCCACTGGCGTAGACGCGGAAGGTGCGGCCATGCAGCACGGCCTGGACCCGCTCGCACAGCTCTTCGTCTTCACTGGCGATCACCGTGGCGGTCAACGCGTGCTCGGCGACTTCCCGCGCCAGGTTCGGCCCGGACAACACGCCAATGCGCGCCTGGGGCGCGATCTCGGTGAGGATTTCACTCATCAGCATAAAGGTCTGCGCCTCGATGCCCTTGGTCAGGCTGACCAGCAGCTTGCCGGCCAGGCGTTCGGCATGGGGCGCCAGGACCGAGCGTAGGGCGCTGGACGGCAGCGCGACGAAGCACAGGTCGCAGTCCGTCAGGGTCGCCAGCAAGTCCGTCACGGGTTCGACGGCCGCGTGGATTTTGATGCCTTTAAGGTAACGAGGGTTTTCGCGGTTTACCCGGATGGCCTCGGCCTGCTCGGGATCACGCATCCACTGGCGCACCGCGTGGCCGTTTTCGGCCAGCAGGTTAGCCACGGCGGTGCCAAAACTTCCGCCTCCGAGGACCGCAATAGGGCGCTGTTCAGTCATATGCAATCCGTTAATCCATACCAGTGGCGATGGCCGCATTATACGGAGCGACCCGCTTGCGGCCAGCCCCCGCGTCAATTCGTGGGTTTGTCAGAAAATGCCACGTCTGTGTGAAGTAATTGCAAGTCCTACGACTGGCAAATGGCCCGACCTCAGTTAACATGGGCGGCTATCCGCAATTATCAAGGCCGTTCCGTGCATTTGGGCCCCTCTCCCCGTTCATCTCTGCTGTTGATGCTGCTGTGCAGCGGCACGGTGCTGGCCGACGATCTGTTCCTCGACAGCCAACCGCTGCCACAGGTACTGACCGCCACGCGCCTCAAGCAATCGGCCGCCGCCGTGCCGGGCAGCATGACGGTGATCGACAGCGAGTTGATCAAGGCCAGCGGCGCGCGGGACATCAGCGAACTGCTGCGCCTGGTGCCGGGGATGATGGTCGGCTACACCACCGGCAATCAGGCGGCGGTGAACTACCACGGCACCAGTGCCAGCGATGCGCGGCGCATGCAGGTGTTGATCGACGGGCGCTCGGTGTACCGCGCGGGCCTGGCGACCGTGGACTGGAGCGACATTCCAGTGGCCATGGAAGATATCGAGCGCATCGAGGTGTTCCGTGGCCCGAACACCGTGAGCTACGGCGCCAACGCGCTGATGGCGGTGGTCAATATCCTCACGCGCTCGCCGGCCAACAGCCAGGGCACGCGGGTGAAAGTCATCCGCGGTGGGCGCGGGATCAACGACTTCTACGCCAGCCAGGGCGTGCGCTGGGACACCGGCGACTTGCGTTTGTCCCTGTCGGGGCAACAAGACGACGGCTTTGACAGCGATGCCGCCGGCGCCGACCGCCGTGACAGCCGCCGCCTCAACCGCTTCAGCCTGGCCGTGAGCCAGACGTTGAACGCGCAGCAAAGCATCGACTGGCAACTCAACGCGAAGGAAGGGACCAACCAGCGGCCCTATACCTACACACCGGTATTCGCCGGGATTACCGAAGGTGGCAACAATTCCGACGTCGCGGCCAAGGACTACGCCGCGTCCCTGCGCTGGAACTTCGATTTCAATCCCGAACACAGCCTGTATATCCAGGGCTCGGCGCAACAGTGGGATCGCCAGCAGATCTGGAAGGCCTGCGACGCCAAGGTCTCGTTCAGCCCCGAGCTGACCCGATTGTGGCAACTCAACCCCAACTACGCCGAACAGCTGGCGCGGCACATGGACAGCTACAGCCAGGGCGTCGCGCCGCCGGGCAGCGCCGACGAGCAAGCGCTGGGCAACCAGGTCCTGGACCAGTGGCGCGACGGTGCCCACCAGAGCGTGTGCGGCGACATCAACCAAAGCACCCGCGAAAGCCGTTACGACCTGGAGATTCAGGACACCCTGAGCCTGTCCGACAGCCTGCGCCTGGTCAGCGGTGTGAATTATCGCTATGACCGCGCCGACTCCGACACCTACTTCAACGGCACCCTGGACGACACCACCTGGCGCCTGTTCGGCCAACTGGAATGGCGCGCCAGCGAGCACTGGCTGTTGCAGGGCGGGGCGATGTTCGAAGACACCCACCTGAGCGGCAGCTCGCTGACGCCACGAGTCGCGGTCAACTACCTGATCAACCCGCGCCACGGTTTGCGCGCGGTGTATTCCGAGGCGATCCGCTCGCCGGACATGTTCGAGAACAACGTCAACTGGAGCTACCGCGTCACCAACCTCAGTTCACCAGCCTACGGGCAGAACACCGGCCAGTACTTTGTGGTGACACGCGGCCCGGGCAACCTCGACAAAGAGCTGATGCGCTCGCGGGAACTGGGCTACAACGGCTTCTTCGCCGACCTCGGGCTGAACCTGGACGTGAAGCTGTTCTACGACGAGATCACCGAGATGATCAGTTCGCCGCTGCGCAATAACCAGTACATTGCCAGCAACGCCAACAGCTCGCGGTTTACCGGCGCCGAATCCCAGTTCGATTGGCGCATGAGCAACGCCGACCGCCTGCGGCTGACCTATGCTTACGTCGACGCCACCACCAGCAACCCCAGGGACAAGGCCCAGACCGCGCGCAACAGTGGCTCGGCCGGCTGGCTGCGGGAATGGGGCCGGGGCTGGTCCAGCGCGCTGTTCTATTATGGCGACGATGCGCTCAACCAATATCGCTTCGAACGGGTCGACCTGCGGGTGGCCAAGCGCATTGCCCTGGGCAAAGCCAACGTGGAGCTGGCCGGCATGTTGCAACAACGCCTCGACAACCAGCCCACCACCTGGGCCGACAACCACTACGACTCGCGTCACGTGCTCTATTTCAGTGCGGAGCTAGAGTTCTGACATGGGCGCCCAGTCAAGGATGACCCACGTCTGCACGCCACGGTCATGGCAGCGCGCCTTGCTGTTGCTGTGCCTGCTGTTCACCGCACCGACCTGGAGTGCCGAGATCCTGCTGACCGCGGCCGAAGGCAGCGCGGGTGTGCAAGCCTTCACCGAGGCGCTGGCCAAGGAACGTCCGGACGACCACGTGACCTTCGCCCCGCTCAAGGACTTGCCTGCACCGAGCCACCTGCCGTCCGGCACGCGCTTGATCCTGCTGGACCTGGCCAGCCTCGACTGGCGCCTGCAAGACACCCAGGGCCCGCCGACCCTGGTGCTGCGCATCAGCCGCCTGCAAGCCCGGCAACGCCTCGGCAGCCACGTGCCGGCGAGGATCAGCCTGCTGTGGAGCGACCCACCGCTCGCGCGCCAGTTGCACCTGATCGCCAGCATCCTGCCCCAGGCCCGGCGCATCGGTGTGCTCTACGCGGCCGACAGCGAATTCCTGCTGCGAGAGCTGATTGAATACGCCACGCCCATGGGCCTGGAAGTGGTGCCGCAGCTGTGGGACAACACCAACGACAGCCGCCCGTTGCAAAACCTGTTCAAGAGCAGTGATGTGCTGCTCGGCCTCGACGACCCGCAACTCTACAACCCGAAAACCGCGAAGAACCTGCTGCTGAGCAGCTACGCCCGGCAATTGCCGCTGGTGGGGCCCAATGCCGGATTCGTCCGCGCCGGCAGCCTGGCCAGCACCTACAGCGACCAGAGCGATTGGCTGGCAGTGCTCGACCGCCTGCTCGACCAGCCACCGGCCACCTGGCCCCGCACGCTGTACCCGGAACACTTCAAAGTCGCGGGCAACCCGCAAGTCGCACGCTCGCTGGGGCTCGAAGAGGTGGATGAAGCCCACATCGCCGCCCGGCTGGCCGAAGGAGAAAAACGCCCATGACCCTGCGTCGTCGTTGGGATATCAACACCCGCACCCAGCTCATCACCCTGGGCCCGGCGCTGTTGCTGACGTTGCTGTTGATCAGCTTCTTTACCTTCGTGCGTATCCAGGATTTGCGCCAGGAACTGGACCACACTGGCCAACTGATCGCCAACCAGCTGGCGCCCGCCACCGAATACGGGGTGATCTCCGGCAACAACGATGTGCTGGAGAGCCTGTTGCGTGCGACATTGGCGACGCCCCATGTGCGCTTCCTGGAGATCCAGGACAGCGCCGAGAACATCCTGGTGTATGTCGAACAACCGTCGGAAACCCATGACCGGTCGCTGTCGGTCAAAGTCTTCCAGGCACCGATCCGCCTGCAACACATCCAGCTGGGCAATGATTTCTTCCAGGACAACCTCAACGAACCCAAGGCGCCCCGCGCGGATTACCTGGGGCGGGTGATCGTCGGCATGTCCAACGATGCGTTCAGCCAGCGCCAGCAGGAAATCCTCTTCAAGGCGGGCATCCTGGCGCTGTTTGCCCTGCTGTTTACCTTTCTGCTGGCGCGGCGCCTGGCCGCGAGCCTGTCGCAGCCGATCAGCGCCATGGGCCACGCGGTCAAGGCGATCCAGCAAGGCGACTACAAGACACCGCTGCCGATTGTCGATGACTCGGAGCTGGGCGACCTGTCGCGGCATATCAACAACCTGGCCGAGGGCCTCAACCAGGCCAGCCGCGAGCAACATCAGGCCATGGCCCAGTTGATCCAGACCCGTGAAGAGGCGGAACGGGCGAACAATGCCAAGTCGGATTTCCTGGCGATGATGAGCCATGAGCTGCGCACGCCGATGAACGGCGTACTGGGCATGTTGCAGCTGCTGGAAACCACCGAGATGACCGAGGAGCAGACCGAATACGCGGCGCTGGCCTCCGAGTCCACCGAGCATTTGCTCAAGGTTATCAACGACATCCTCGACTTCTCGCGCATCGAGCGGGCTGCCTTGGAGCTGGAGCACATTCCGTTCAACCTGGCCGACCTGATCAACAGCTGCGCCCAGGCCTTCCAGCACAGTGCCGTGCAGCGCGGGCTGGTGTTGGAGCTGCTGATTCCGCCAGGCATGGCCGCCCTGCAAGTGCAGGGTGACCCGACCCGCATCCGGCAAATCCTGGTGAACCTGATCGGCAACGCCTTGAAGTTCACCGAGCAGGGCAACGTGACCATCGAGCCGCAGTGGCAACCCCTCGACCACGAACTGCTGTGGTTCACCTGCACCGTGCGTGACAGCGGCATTGGCATTTCGGCCGAGCGCCTGGAGCTGATGTTCGACGCGTTCCAGCAGGCCGACAGCTCCATCTCCCGACGCTACGGCGGCACCGGCCTGGGCCTGCCCATCGCCCGCACCCTGGCCGAACGCATGGGCGGCACGTTGCGCGCGCAAAGCGAAGAAAACCGTGGTTCGGTGTTTACCCTGGAAATCCCCCTGGCCATCGACCAGCAATACTTGCCGCTGACCGCCGCCGACGCCGAAGGCAAAAGCAGCGCCGGCGATGGCCGCCATGTGTTGCTGGTGGAGGACAACCCGGTCAACCGCACCGTGGTTGAGGCCATGCTGCGCAGCCTGGGCTTTGAAGTCAGCCTGGCCATCGACGGCGCCGAGGCGATCCGCAGTGCCGAAAGCCTGATTTTCACCGCGATCCTGATGGACTGCCGATTGCCGCTGATCGATGGCTACGAGGCGACCCGGCAGATTCGCCAGTTGCCGGGCTGCGCCGACCTGCCAATCATCGCCCTCACTGCCAACGCCTTGCAGGGTGACCGCGAAGCTTGCCTGGCCGCCGGAATGAACGATTACCTGGCCAAGCCATTCAAACGCACGGATTTGCAGCAAATCCTGCAACGTTGGGTGCAATAGCGCCGCGCCATCAGCCAACTCCGACTGGCGTGAAAGACGAAAGTGCGGCAGTCTTAGGCACCCAAACGGACCGATAAACAGGCCCGGTTTAAAATTTCAGTGAACAAGTGTACATTCAGTGCCTTGCCGCTGTGACTTTCACTACAACGCAATAGTCTATGTGTAGGCTGCCGGTATGAGGCGTAACGCTTCAGTCGGTTCGGGAAGATTTACCCTACCCTGCCGCATGGGATTATTGAGGAGCTCGCATGACCAAACAAAACGCCTTTACCCGGGAAGACCTGCTGCGCTGCAGTCGCGGTGAGCTGTTCGGCCCAGGTAACGCGCAACTGCCCGCCCCGAACATGCTGATGGTGGATCGCATCACCCATATCAGCGAAGAGGGTGGCAAGTACGGCAAAGGTGAATTGGTCGCCGAGCTGGATATCACCCCGGACCTGTGGTTCTTTGCCTGCCATTTCGAAGGCGACCCTGTGATGCCAGGCTGCCTGGGCCTTGACGCCATGTGGCAGCTGGTCGGTTTCTTCCTCGGCTGGCAAGGCCTGCCGGGTCGCGGTCGCGCCCTGGGTTCGGGCGAAGTGAAGTTCTTTGGCCAGGTCCTGCCGACCGCCAAGAAAGTCACCTACAACATTCAAATCAAGCGCGTCCTCAAGGGCAAGCTGAACCTGGCCATCGCCGATGGTTCGGTGAGCGTCGACGGTCGCGAGATCTATACTGCCGATGGCCTTCGTGTCGGCGTATTCACTTCCACTGACAACTTTTAAGGGTTATCCGCATGCGCCGCGTCGTTATCACTGGTCTGGGCATCGTTTCTTGCCTGGGCAATGACAAAGAGACCGTCACCGCTAACCTGCGTGCAAGTCGCCCTGGCATCCGCTTCAACCCGGAATATGCCGAAATGGGTCTGCGTAGCCAGGTTTCCGGCTCCATCGACCTGCCCCTCGAAGAACTGATCGATCGCAAGATCTATCGCTTCGTCGGCCACGCTGCCGCCTACGCCTACCTGGCCATGAAAGACGCCATCGCCGACTCCGGCCTGAGCGAAGACCAGGTTTCCAACGTACGCACCGGCCTGATCGCCGGTTCGGGCGGCGCATCGACCCTCAACCAGATGGAAGCGCTGGACATCCTGCGCGAAAAAGGCGTGAAGCGCGTTGGCCCGTACCGTGTCACACGGACCATGGGCAGCACCGTTTCGGCCTGCCTGGCCACGCCATTTGCCATCAAGGGCGTGAACTACTCGATCTCCTCTGCCTGCGCCACCAGTGCTCACTGCATCGGTACTGCGGTTGAGCAGATCCAGTTGGGCAAGCAGGACATCGTGTTCGCCGGCGGCGGTGAAGAAGAACATTGGAGCCAATCGTTCCTGTTCGACGCCATGGGCGCACTGTCCACCCAGTACAACGAAACCCCGGAAAAGGCCTCCCGCGCCTACGACGCCAAGCGTGACGGTTTTGTCATCGCCGGCGGTGGCGGCATGGTGGTGGTCGAGGAGCTGGAACACGCTCTGGCCCGTGGTGCCAAGATCTACGCGGAAATCGTCGGTTACGGCGCCACTTCCGACGGCTACGACATGGTTGCGCCAAGCGGTGAAGGCGCCATCCGCTGCATGCAGATGGCAATGTCCACCGTGGATACCCCAATCGACTACCTGAACACCCACGGCACCTCGACTCCGGTCGGCGACGCCAAGGAAATGGAAGGCGTGCGTGCGGTATTCGGCGACAAGGCCCCGGCCATCAGCTCCACCAAGAGCCTGTCGGGTCACTCCCTGGGCGCCGCCGGCGTTCACGAAGCGATCTACTGCCTGCTGATGATGGAAGGCAATTTCATTGCCGGCTCGGCCAACATCGATGAACTGGACCCGGCCGTCGCTGACATGCCGATCCAGCTCAAGACCGTTGAAAACGCCAAGATCGACACCGTGATGAGCAACAGCTTCGGCTTCGGTGGCACCAACGCCACCCTGGTGCTGAAACGCTGGCAGGGCAAGTAAGACCTGTCGCTTGATTGCATGAAAAAGCCCCGACTGGTTCGGGGCTTTTTTACGGGTGAAGGTTTCTGGACCGAGTCGCCTGCATCGCAGGCAAGCCAGCTCCCACATTTTGATTTGTGAATACATTCAAAGGTGGGAGCTGGCTTGCCTGCGATGGGGCCCTCCCGCCCTACACCGAAAACCGCGCCACCAGGGTGTTCAAGTCCACCGCCAACCGCGACAACTCCTGGCTCGCCGCACTCGTCTGGTTCGCCCCGGTAGACGTCTGATGCGCCAGATCACGAATATTCATCAGGTTGCGATCCACCTCCCGCGCCACCGCCGCCTGCTGCTCTGACGCACTGGCGATCACCAGGTTGCGCTCATTGATCAGGGTAAACGCTGACGCAATCGCCTCCAACGCTGTCCCCGCCGATTTAGCGATATCCAGCGTGGCGTGTGCCCGCGTGTTGCTGTGCTGCATGGAACTGACCGCTTGATCGGTGCCCTGCTGGATCCCGCTGATCATCAGCTCGATTTCCTGGGTCGACTGCTGTGTGCGATGGGCCAGCGCCCGCACTTCATCGGCCACCACCGCAAACCCGCGCCCGGCGTCCCCGGCCCGTGCCGCTTCGATGGCCGCGTTGAGCGCCAACAGGTTGGTCTGCTCGGCAATCGAACGAATCACATCCAACACCTTGCTGATGCCATAGACCTTTTGCGCCAAGTCCTCGACCTGCGTGGCGTTGGCGGTCACATCCGAGGCCAGCGCCTCGATTGACACCACCGTCTGCTGCACCTGCTCGCGCCCCTGTTGGGCGATGCGGTCGGACTCGCGAGACGCCTGGGACGTGGCCACCGCGTTGCTCGCCACCTCCTCCACCGCTGCCGTCATCTGATTGACCGCCGTCGCCGCCTGCTCGATTTCCTGGTTCTGCTGGTGCAGGCCACGGGTGGCATCCTCGGTCACGCAGCTGAGTTCCTCGGAGGCGGAGGCCAGTTGGTTCGACGATTCGGCGATCTGCCGGATGGTGTCCCGCAGGTGTTCCTGCATGCCCTTGAGCGCTTGCTGCAACCGCGCGGGCTCGTCCTTGCCGGTGATGTTGATCTCGCCGGTCAAATCGCCGCTGGCCACGCCCTGGGCGACTTTCAGCGACTGCGCCAGGGGCAGCACGATGCTGCGGGTCAGCCACACGGCCAGGCCGATGGTGATCAGCGCTGTCAGGGCAATCATGCCCACCACCCAGCTGCGCGACTGGCTGAACACACTCTGCGCCACGCTGGCGGCCAGGTTGGCATTGGTTTTGTTGAGGTTGACCAGGTCATGCAGGGTGACGGCCATTTCGTCGGCAAGGCGATTCATCTCACCGTTGACCACCTTGATCGCATCGTCCAGTTGATCGGCCTTGGAAAAACCCATCACCTGCTCCTGACGTTGCAGGTATTGCAGCTCCTGGGCCTTGAAGCGGTCGAACAGCGTGCGCTCCTCGGGCAGCACGATCAACGCTTCGTACAAGCCCTGGGCCTGGTGCAGGCCGTTCTTGAGGTCGCCGAGCTTCTGCTCGTTCTGTGCCAGCGCCTGGGGGTCGCGGTTGAGCAACAGGCGCAGGGTCAGCGCACGCACGCGCAACAGGTCCTGGCTCATCTCCCCCACCGCCATCACGCTGGGTAGCCAGTTGTTCTCCACCTGGTCCGACTGCTGGCGCATATTGGCCATCTGCAACAGGGCGAAGCCGCCCAACGCGAACACCATCAACGCCAACACACCAAAGCCCAGGCCGGCGCGCGGGGCGATATTCAGACTTCTGATACTCATGCCTTGGTTCCTTCCAAATGCGCTGCATCCATTTGCAGCTGGCTGCTCTTGAAGGTATCGGCCCTTGCGCCACTTTGCGTAAGACGAAAACGCGATATAAACCCCTAGCACAATCGCGACGAAACTGATTGTAGAAAACAGGGAACACCCGCACGCGCCCATGCTCTATAACTGCATGACCTTCATCCTGCCCATCTTGTGAGGTTTGCCATGCCCGTTACCGTCAATACGCTCAACCACGACAACTTTCGCCACAGCGTGAATATCAACCACCACGAGCTGTTCACCGACCTGCCCAAGAGCCTGGGTGGCGATGACTCGGCGCCTTCCCCTCACGACTACTTCGACGCCGCCCTCGCCTCCTGCAAAGCCTTGACCGTGAAGCTCTACGCGCAGAAAAAGGACATCCCGCTCACCGGCGTGACCGTGGAAGTCACCCACGACGCCACCGAAGAGCAAAAAGGCAAATACAAGCTCAACGTCAAGCTGACCCTCAAAGGCGTGCTCACCGATGCCCAGCGCGACGAGCTGCATCGCGTGGCCGACCGTTGCCCGGTGCACAAGCTGATGACCACCGCCGAGATCAGCATCGACACCACCTTGTCGGAAGGCGCCTTCAGCCAGTAGCAGCAACATCCCGGCGAGCGGGTTATGCTCAACGCCATCTAACCCGCTCAGACTGGGACCTGCCATGACCCCCCTTACCGTGATCCGCCCACGCCCCGAAGACGTGGAAGGCCAGCCGATCCTGCGCCCGCTGCCCTCGCGCGAATGCCGCAGCGTCGGGCCTTTCGTGTTTTTCGACCATATGCTGCCAACCCGCTATGCGCCGGGCAGCGGCATGAATATCCGCCAGCACCCGCATATTGGCCTGTCTACCCTCACCTACCTGTTCGAAGGCGCCTTGCAGCACAAGGACAGCCTGGGTTCGGACCAGGTGGTGCAGGCCGGCGACGTCAGCTGGATGACCGCCGGCAGCGCGATTGCCCACGTCGAACGCACGCCCGAGGCCGTCAAGGCCGCAGGATTCAGCCTGCACGGCCTGCAAGTATGGCTGGCGTCGCCCAAGGATCACGAGACCGGGCCGGGCCACTACAGCCATCACCCGGCGGCGAGTCTGCCGCTCAGTGACAACCTGGGGGTACAGGTTCGCCTGATCGCGGGCAATGGCTTCTGCCTGAAGTCACCGGTGCCGGTGCTGTCGCCGACCCTGTATGCCGAAGTGCGGATGCAGACGGCCACCACCCTGCTGATTCCTGACGAGCATGAGGAACGGGCGGTGTATGTGCTGGACGGCGAAGCGCAACTGGACGGTGAGCCGCTGGAGGTACACAGCCTGGTGGTGTTGCCACAGGGTCAGGAGATGGCGCTGTTTGCCGAGACGGAGTGCCATCTGGTGGTGTTCGGCGGTGCGCCATTGGATGGGCCGCGGCGGATCAATTGGAATTTCGTGGCGAGTGATCCGGCGGTGATCGAGCAGGCAAGGCAGCGTTGGGCGGCGGGGGATTGGCCGACGGTGCTGGGGGAATCTGAAAGGATTGAGTTGCCGGTGAGATAGCCATCGCGGGCAAGCCCGCTCCCACATTTTGATTTGTGAACACATTCAAATGTGGGAGCTGGCTTGCCTGCAATAGGGCCAAAAAAATCAGCCCTGAAACACTCCCACATTTTGATTTGTGAACGCATTCAAATGTGGGAGCTGGCTTGCCTGCGATGAGGCCAGTACAGGCGCCGAAAAATCAGCCCGCGAACACTTCATCCAACAAATCATGCATCGACTTGAACGCCCGCTTGGCCGTCTTCGCGTCGTACATCATCTTGCCCGGCACATTGGCGTGCGGGTCGGTGAAGGAATGCACCGCGCCGCCGTAGCTCAGCAATTGCCAATCCACCCCAGCCGCGTTCATTTCTGCTTCAAACGCTGGCAGTTGCTCTCTCGGCACCAATGGATCGGACGCGCCATGCAGCACCAGCACTGACCCCTGGATGTGCTTGGCACCTGCCGGGTTCTGGGTGTCGATGGTGCCGTGGAACGATACGGCAGCCTTCAGCGGTGCACCGGTACGCGCCAGCTCCAGCGAGCAGAAACCACCGAAGCAGAAACCAAAGGTCGCCAGCTTCGCCGTATCCACCTCGGCCTGGGCCTGCAGTTGTGCAAAGGCCGCCTGCATGCGCTTGAGCAGTTCCGGATTGTCATTCTTCAACGGCATCATCGCCGCGCCGGCTTCATCGCCATTCGACGGACGCACGGTTTGCCCGTACAGGTCGGCGATCAGCACCACGTAGCCTTTACTGGCCACGCTCTTGGCGATCTCTTCGGCACCCGCACTCACCCCCATCCAGTTCGGCGCCATCAACAGGCCCGGCAGCGGGCCCTGGTGGCTGGCATCGAACGCCAGGCGGCTTTCGTAGGACTGGCCATCAAGCTGATAGACCACGGAACGCACAGTGACTTGGCTCATCATTTACTCCAGTTGAGGTGCACGAGAACGAAAAAGCCCGCCGAAGCGGGCTTTTCTACAACGGTGTCAGACCGACAGTTCAACCAACAGCTTGTTCAGGCGGCGCACGTAGGCGGCCGGGTCCTTCAAGCTGTCGCCAGCGGCCAGGGCCGCCTGGTCGAAGAGGATGTGCGACAGGTCGCCAAACCGCTCTTCGCTCTGCTCGCCATCGAGTTTCTCGATCAGCGGGTGAGCCGGGTTGAATTCGAAGATCGGCTTGGAATCTGGAACCTTCTGCCCGCTGGCTTCGAGGATCTGGCGCATCTGCATGCCCAGGTCCTGCTCGCCGATGGCCAGGATCGCCGGGGAATCGGTCAGACGGTGGGAAACCCGCACTTCACTGACGGCATCGCCCAGGGCGGTCTTGATTCGTTCAACCAGGCCTTCTTTGGCCTTGGCGACTTCTTCGGCTTCCTTCTTCTCTTCTGCGGAGTCCAGGTTACCCAGGTCCAGGTCACCACGGGCCACGTCGACGAACGACTTGCCGTCGAACTCGCTGAGGTAGCTCATCAGCCACTCGTCGATACGGTCGGTCAGCAGCAGCACTTCGATGCCTTTCTTGCGGAAGACTTCCAGGTGCGGGCTGTTCTTGACCTGGGCGTAGGTTTCGCCGGTCAGGTAGTAGATCTTGTCCTGACCTTCCTTGGCGCGGGCCAGGTACTCGGCCAGGGACACCACCTGCTCGCCGCCCTCTTCGTGGGTCGAAGCAAAGCGCAGCAGGCCGGCGATTTTTTCCTTGTTGGCGAAATCTTCAGCCGGGCCTTCTTTCATGACCTGACCGAAGTTTTTCCAGAAGCCCTTGTATTGCTCAGGCTCGTTCTTCGCCAGCTTTTCCAGCATGTCGAGCACGCGCTTGGTCAGCGCCGACTTCATGGAGTCGATGATCGGGTCTTTCTGCAGGATTTCCCGCGACACGTTCAGCGACAGGTCATTGGAGTCGACCACGCCTTTGATAAAGCGCAGGTACAGCGGCAGGAAGGATTCCGCCTGGTCCATCACGAACACGCGCTGCACGTAGAGTTTGAGGCCCTTCGGCGCTTCACGCTGGTACAGGTCGAACGGCGCGCGGGCCGGTACGTAGAGCAGCGAGCTGTATTCCAGCTTGCCTTCGACCTTGTTGTGGCTCCAGCTCAGCGGGTTCTCGTAGTCATGGGCGATGTGCTTGTAGAACTCCTGGTATTCCTCGTCTTTGACTTCGGTACGAGGACGGGTCCACAGAGCGCTGGCGCGGTTGATCACTTCCCATTCCTGGGCAGGTTTTTCTTCACCTTCGGCAACAGCCTGTTCTTTCGGCAGCTCGATGGGCAAAGCGATATGGTCGGAATACTTCTTGATGATGTTGCGCAGGCGGTAGCCGTCGGCGAACTCATCTTCAGCGGCTTTGAGGTGCAGCACGATGCGGGTGCCACGGTCAGCCTTGTCGATAGTGGCGATTTCAAATTCGCCCTCACCTTTGGACGACCAGTGCACGCCCTGGCTGGCGTCGAGGCCGGCGCGACGGCTGAACACTTCAACCCTGTCGGCAACGATAAAGGCCGAGTAGAAGCCCACGCCGAACTGGCCGATCAGGTGCGAATCTTTCTTCTGGTCGCCCGACAGGCTCTTCATGAAATCAGCGGTGCCGGATTTGGCGATGGTGCCCAGGTGGGTAATCGCGTCTTCACGGCTCATGCCGATGCCGCTGTCTTCGAGGGTGACGGTCTTGGCGTCCTTGTCGAAGCTCACACGGATTTTCAGTTCGGCGCCGCCTTCCAGCAACTCAGGCTTGGACAGGGCTTCGAAACGTAATTTGTCGACAGCGTCAGAGGCGTTGGAGATCAATTCGCGAAGGAAGATTTCCTTGTTGGAATACAGCGAATGGATCATGAGGTGCAGCAGTTGCTTCACCTCGGTCTGGAAGCCCAGGGTTTCCTTTTGAGTTTCCACGCTCATGGTCATCAAACTCCAATTGGATGGCAGTGGCCGCGTTCTCAATGATTGGCGGCGGGTTGTCATCCAAGTTGGGGGCTAAGGCCAGGATTTCAAGGGCGGCTTGGTTCCTCGATCTTGAAATGCGCGCGAGCCGTGGCAATCGGTTCCGCCGCCGTGCTCTGCCAGGCGGTGATCGCGACATTCGCCACCCGCCGGCCTTGGCGCCACACCTGGCATTTGGCGTAAGTGTCGCGAAACTGCCCGGCGCGCAGGTAATCCAGGGAGAAGTCGATGATTTTCGGCAGGCCCGGCGCACCGGTGAATACCAGCAGGTGCAGCGCCGCCGACAGCTCCATAAAGCCGGCAATCACCCCGCCGTGGAGCGCCGGCAATATCGGGTTACCAATATTGTCCTTGCTTGCCGGCAGGCGAAACAGCAGCTCATCCCCGAGGCGGGTGCATTCGATGCCGATCAGCTTGGCGTAGGGGATCAGGCCCAGCAGTTCGTCGTAGTTGCCGCGCGCATGGGCCTGTTCCAGGCGGGTCTTGAATCGATGTGTCATGCCTGCTCTCCCTTGATCGCGCTGCCCAGTCCTTGCGTGCCCTTGAGACGCTTGCCCATACGCATGAACGTGCCCACTACATGGGCGATGGGCTGCTGTGGATCGTCCTGGTAGGCGAAGCCACGGGTGAAAATCACGTCGGTGGTGACGCGGTAGCATTGGGCGAAGCCAAACACGGGTTTATGGGGCTCGGCCGGGTGCATGTAGTCGATACGCAGGTCGAGGGTCGGGCACACCTCGAACTCGGGCAAGACACATAAGGTCGCCATGCCGCAGGCGGTGTCCATCAGGGAGGTCAAGGCGCCACCATGGATCACACCGGTATTGGGATCACCGACGAGATGGGGGGCGTAGGGCATGATCAACGTGATGCCCTCCCCGCTCGCGTGATAAGCGGTAATACCCAACACCTGGCAATGGCGCAAGGCCGATACAAAGCGCGTCGCGCGCTCTAACAAAGGGTTTTCGGTCATTCGTTCGGGACTCTTATTAGTGTGGATCGACAAAATCGGTGGCGCGGGCAAAAGTTCCTTTAAGTCAGCGGTTTATATATCTGTGAAACAAAAGGAACTAATGCCGGAGCCCCATGCTCGAAAGGCCAGTAGATATCTTCAATAAGGAGAAACACCCCATGCGCAAGACTTTAGCTATTTCCATGATGCTCGCTGCTGCCCTCGGTCTCGCTGCCTGCGACAAAAAATCCGAAGACAAAGCCCAAGACGCCGCTGCACATTCCGAGCAAGCTCAGAAAGACATGGCGAAGGCTCAGGATAAAGTGAACGACGCTGCGAAAGAAAACGCCGAAGCTGCCAAAGCTCAGGCTGAATCGAACGCCGCCGCTGCAAAAGAAGCTGCACCTGCTACACCAGCCACCGGTTCTTGAGACCGCGGCTAGCAATAGCACTGCTGCAAAAAGAAAGCCCGCTTAGATAGCGGGCTTTACTTTGTCTGCCGTTTTTACTTGAAGCGTTAGTTAAACCGCCTCTTTTACCGCCTCTGGCAGCGGCGTGTCGGTCTGCGTATACACCATCACTTGCAATACGTCGGAATGAAACTCCCGGCGGTAAAGCACCAACACCACCCCGCTGCTCATCAACATGAACAACCAGGGGCTGACAAACCACGCCAACATGGTCATGCCAAAATAATAAGAGCGCAGGCCAAAGTTGAACTGGTTGGCCGCCATGGAAATCACCCGCGCCGCCCGCAGGGCGAACGCCTTGCGCTCCTGCTCCGACACATGCCGCTCACCGATCATCGGTGCCGAACCCACCAGCACGGCCGCGAAGTTGTACTGGCGCATGCACCAGCTGAAGGTGAAGAAGGCGTAGACAAACACCAGTGCCAGGCACAGCAACTTGATCTCCGACATGCCCTGGGACGCCTGCTGCACCATGGGAATGTCCGCCAGCAACGACACCGCCCGCTCCGAGGCCCCGAGCACGGTGAGAATACCGGCAAGGATGATCAAGGTGCTGGAGGCGAAGAACGAGGCGTTCCGCTCCAGGTTGCCGATCACGCTGGCGTCGGCGATGCGGTTGTCGCGCATCAGCATGCGGCGCATCCAGTCTTCGCGATACAGGTGCAGCACGCTGGCCAGGCAAGCCGTGTCCCGTGCTTTCCAGGTGGCATAACGGGTGTAGCCGCCCCAGCACAAGACGAACCAGAGCGCGGCAAGCAGGTGGATCAGATTGGTTTCGATGAACGACATGCGGGCCCCTATGACGAGCGCGATCAATGGGGGAGCTGGCTTGCCTGCGATGGCGTCTGTTCAGTCACTGCTGAGTTAACTGGCATACCGCTATCGCAGGCAAGCCAGCTCCCACACTGACTGCGTTTCAACTTGAAATTTTCTTAACCTGTTCGACGTTAGCCCAAGCGAAAAGACACTGCCTGACAACCAAAAAAAATGCCCCGTATCGATTGATACGGGGCATTTCGGTAGCGCCTTTTAGCCGATCAAGCGATCGCTTCACTGCGCTTGCCGAGCAGCAGATCAACCCCAAACGCCACCACCAGGGTCAAAAACGACGGCACCAGCCACGCCAGGCCCTGCTCGCTCAGCGGCAGATGCGCCAATTGCGCCGGCATCCAGTCGGCCAGGCCAGCGCCTTTGAGCGCATCGATGCAACCAAAGATGAACGACACCAGCATCACCGGGCCGACAATGCGGCCCTGTTCATTCCAGAAGTCTTTGCAGAAGCTCAAGGCCACCAGCACGATGCACGGCGGGTAGATCGCCGTCAGTACCGGGATCGAGAACGCGATCAGCTTGGTCAGGCCCAGGTTGGACACGAACAGCGAGAACAGCGCCAGGATCACCACCAGAGTCTTGTAGGAAAGCGGCAGGACACGGCTGAAGTACTCGGCGCAGGCACAGGTCAGGCCTACGGCAGTGACCAGGCACGCCAGGGAGATCAACACGGCCAGGAAACCGCTGCCCAGGGAACCGAAGGTGTGCTGCACGTAAGCATGCAGCACCGCTGCGCCGTTGGTCGCGCCGGCGGCAACGGCATGGCTGCCCGAGCCCAGGCGGAACAGGCTGAAGTACACCAGGGCCAGGCCCACGCCGGCAATCAAGCCCGCAATGATGGCGTAACGGGTGATGAGCTTGGGCGACTCGACGCCACGGGAGCGGATGGCATTGACGATCACGATGCCAAACACCAGGGCGCCCAGGGTATCCATGGTCAGGTAGCCCTGGATAAAGCCTTGGGAAAACGGCGCGGCCACATATTCCGGGGTAGCGACACCCACGTCACCGGCCGGCAAGGCGAATGCAGCGATACCGAGGATCGCCAAGGCGATGATCTTCAGTGGGGCGAGGAAGCGACCCACGGTATCCAGGAGTCGACCTGGGTACAGGGAAACGAAGAACACCACCAGGAAGTACACCGAGCTGTAGAGGAACAGCGCCAGCGGGCTTTCGCCAGTCAGCGGCGCCAGGCCCACTTCAAAGGACACGGTCGCGGTACGCGGGGTGGCGAACAGCGGCCCTACCGCCAGATACGCCGCCGCCGCGAGCAGGCCACCGGCGATCTTGCCGATCGGGCTGCTCAACGCGTCCATGCCGCCGCCGACCTTGGCCAGGGCGATCACGGTGACCACCGGCAAACCCACTGCGGTGATCAGGAAGCCCAGCGCTGCCATCCAGACATGAGGCCCGGACTGCAAACCAACGATAGGCGGGAAGATGATGTTGCCGGCGCCCACGAACAGGGCAAAGGTCATAAAGCCCAACGCCAGGATATCCTGGCTTTTCAACACTTTCATTTCGGGAAATACCACACTACTGAATCGGAATTTAGAGAGGGATTCCCTATGGATGAGGGAAATACTGCCAGCCCTGATGGGGGCCGACCGGTCTAGCGCGGGGCTTCCTTTTGGGAGGCACACGCATAAAGAGGCGGCTAGGTTACAGAATTTGGCTGACAAACGCACTGTTGCGGGGCGCACTGTCCGATAACCGACATTCAAATGTCGCGTTTTCATACTTAACGTGGCAATACATTCCCCTGTGGGAGCCGGCTTGCCTGCGATAGCGATCTGTCTGTGCCAAATGTGTTGGCTGACACACCGCTATCGCAGGCAAGTTCAAGCCAGCTCCCACATTTGACCGAGTAGATCCCACAACAAATGGGTAAACCCAGAAAGCACAAAGGCCACCCGAAGGTGGCCTTTGCTTGGTAACGCGTCAGCTAAGCGCGAGGCTTACTTGACAGCCCAACCAGTCAGCTCGGCCAGGGCCTTGCCGATGTCTGCCAGCGAACGCACGGTTTTAACGCCTGCGTCTTGCAGTGCAGCGAATTTCTCGTCTGCAGTGCCTTTGCCGCCAGAGATGATTGCGCCAGCATGGCCCATGCGCTTGCCAGCAGGGGCAGTCACACCAGCGATGTAGGAAACAACCGGCTTGGTCACGTGTGCCTTGATGTAGGCAGCCGCTTCTTCTTCAGCCGAACCGCCGATCTCACCGATCATCACGATCGCTTCGGTCTTCGGGTCTTCCTGGAACAGTTTCAGGATGTCGATGAAGTTCGAACCTGGGATCGGGTCACCGCCGATGCCGACGCAAGTCGACTGACCGAAACCGGCGTCAGTAGTCTGCTTAACAGCTTCGTAGGTCAGGGTGCCGGAACGGGAAACGATACCGACTTTACCTGGCAAGTGAATGTGACCTGGCATGATGCCGATCTTGCATTCGCCTGGAGTGATCACGCCTGGGCAGTTAGGGCCGATCAGGACTACGCCCAGCTCGTCGCACTTAACTTTAGCGTCCAGCATGTCCAGGGTAGGAATGCCTTCGGTGATGCAAACGATCAGCTTGATGCCGCCGAAGGCTGCTTCCAGGATCGAGTCCTTGCAGAAAGGAGCTGGAACGTAGATCACGCTGGCGGTGGCGCCAGTGGCAGCTACAGCGTCTTTCACGGTGTTGAACACTGGCAGGCCCAGGTGCTCGGTGCCGCCTTTGCCAGGAGTTACACCACCAACCATCTTGGTGCCGTACTCGATGGCTTGCTGGGTGTGGAAACTACCTTGGGAACCGGTAATGCCCTGGCAGATAACTTTGGTGTCTTTATTGATCAGGACGCTCATTATTTGCCCTCCGCAGCTTTAACAACTTGTTGAGCAGCGTCGGTCAGGCTGGTAGCCGCGATGATGTTCAAACCGCTTTCTGCCAGTACTTTAGCGCCCAGTTCAGCGTTGTTGCCTTCAAGGCGAACAACAACCGGGATTTTCACGCCGACTTCTTTCACTGCACCGATGATGCCTTCGGCAATCATGTCGCAACGAACGATGCCGCCGAAGATGTTGACCAGTACTGCAGCGACGTTGGAGTCGGACAGGATGATCTTGAAGGCTTCGGTTACGCGTTCTTTGGTAGCACCACCGCCCACGTCGAGGAAGTTGGCTGGTTTGCCGCCATGCAGGTTGACGATGTCCATGGTACCCATGGCCAGGCCAGCACCGTTGACCATGCAACCGATGTTACCTTCCAGGGCTACGTAGTTCAGTTCGAACTTGGCAGCGTGCGCTTCGCGCGGATCGTCTTGCGACGGATCGTGGAAAGTCTTCAGCTTAGGCTGACGGTACATGGCGTTGGCGTCGATGTTGATCTTGGCGTCGAGGCAATGCAGATCGCCGTCAGCCTTGATCACCAGCGGGTTCACTTCCAGCAGGGCCAGATCGTGATCCTGGAACAGTTTGGCCAGACCTACGAAGATCTTGGCGAACTGGGCAACTTGCTTGCCTTCCAGACCCAGCTGGAAAGCCAGCTCGCGACCCTGGAATGGCTGAGCGCCAACCAGTGGATCGATAGTGGCTTTCAGAATTTTTTCTGGGGTGTCATGGGCGATCTTCTCGATGTCCACGCCACCTTCGGTGGAAGCCATGAACACGATGCGACGGCTCGAACGGTCAACGACAGCGCCCAGGTACAGCTCTTTAGCGATATCAGTGCACGATTCAACCAGGATCTTGGTGACTGGCTGGCCATTGGCATCAGTCTGGTAAGTCACCAGACGCTTGCCCAGCCACTGCTGTGCGAAGGCCTTGGCGTCTTCTTTGCTGCGAACCAGCTTAACGCCGCCCGCTTTACCGCGACCACCAGCGTGGACCTGGGCTTTGACAACCCACTCGGTACCACCGATTTTGTCGCAAGCTTCTGCTGCTGCTTCCGGGGTGTCGACTGCGAAACCCTGGGATACTGGCAGGCCGTATTCAGCGAACAGCTGCTTACCCTGATACTCGTGAAGATTCATGCTTTTTACCGTCTTCGTTAGGTACTGCGCATTCGGCGCTGCGCTCATTATGAGTGCCGCGCCACCTGTGACTGCTGCTTGCGCAACTTGCGGGGCTCAAGGCCCGTAAAGCTGCGCAAGGCTGCGTCCAGCGGATATTCCGCGGTGAGTCTTGCGCGCAAGGCTCACGACGGGCAACTCCGCCGTGGTTTCTTATTATCTCGCTTAGCGCTTCTTGCGGTTGGCGATGTGGATGGCGCCGCCATTCACTGCCAACGCCGCTTCGTGCAACGCTTCGGACAGGGTCGGATGGGAGAAGACCATCATGCCCAGGTCCTCGGCACTGGTGCCGAATTCCATACCGATCGCGCCTTGCTGAACCAGTTCTGCAGCGCTCGGGCCAATCACGTGGACGCCCAATACGCGGTCAGTCTTGGCATCAGCGATGACTTTGACAAAACCACCGGTGTCGTTCGCTGCCATGGCACGGCCAGAAGCGGCAAACGGGAAGGTGCCGACGTTAACTTCAACGCCTTCAGCTTTCAACTGCTGTTCGTTCTTGCCGACCCATGCAATTTCCGGGTGGGTGTAGATAACCGATGGGATCAGGTCGTAGTTCATCTGGGTTTTGTGGCCCTTGATGCGCTCGACAACCATGATGCCTTCTTCGGAAGCCTTGTGCGCCAGCATCATGCCGCGAACCACGTCACCAATGGCGTAGACGCCAGGCACGGAGGTTGCGCAGTGATCGTCAACGTGCACGTAGCCGCGCTCGTCGAGGCTCACGCCGCTGTCAGCGGCCAGCAGGTCGGTGGTCACTGGACGGCGACCAACGGCTACGATCAGCTTGTCGAAAGTGATGGTTTTTTCGCCATCCTTGTCGGTGTAGTTGACCACAACTTCTTCGCCGTTGACTTTCGAACCGGTCACGCGAGCGCCCAGTTTGATGTCCAGGCCTTGTTTGGTCAGGGTTTTCAGCGCTTCCTTGGAGACAGCGGTGTCGGCAGCCAGCAGGAACGTGTCCAGGGCTTCCAGAACAGTCACTTCAGCGCCCAGGCGGGACCATACCGAACCCAGTTCCAGGCCGATCACGCCAGCGCCGATCACGCCCAGACGCTTAGGTACAGCCTGGAATTCCAGGGCACCGGTCGAATCAACGATCACGTTGTTGTCGACTGGAGCCGGTGGAATGTCGATTGGGCGCGAACCTGGTGCCAGGATCACGTTCTCGGCTTCGATGATTTCGGTCGAACCGTCTGGCTTGGTGATTTCAACTTTCTTGCCGGCCAGCAGCTTGCCGTGGCCTTGCAGGGAAGTCACGCCGTTGGCCTTGAACAAGGTCGCAACGCCGGAAGTCAGGCCCTTAACGATGTTGGCTTTACGGCCGACCATTGCTGGCACGTCCATGGTCACGCCAGCATGGTTGATGCCGTGGATCGCGAAGCCGTCTTGGGCTTCGTGGAATTTCCAGGAGCTGTCCAGCAGCGCCTTGGAAGGAATGCAACCGACGTTCAGGCAAGTACCGCCCAGCGCCAGTTTGCCTTCCTTGTCGGTGTATTTTTCGATGCAAGCAGTCGAGAGGCCCAGTTGTGCGGCCTTGATCGCGGCAACGTAGCCGCCAGGGCCTGCACCAATCACTACGACGTCAAATTTCTGTGTCATGAAAATAGATCCTCTATTTGCGACAAGCTTTTAGCCGCAAGCCGCAAGCCAAGCTGCTTTTTCCTACAGCTTGTAGCTCGCAACTTGCAGCTGCTTATATCAGATATCCAGCAGCAGGCGAGCCGGGTCTTCCAGCAGGTTCTTGATGGTCACCAGGAACGTCACGGCTTCTTTACCATCGATCAGGCGGTGATCGTAGGACAGTGCCAGGTACATCATCGGGCGGATCACGACTTGGCCGTTGATGGCCATCGGACGCTGGATGATGTTGTGCATGCCCAGGATCGCAGCTTGCGGCGGGTTGACGATCGGGGTCGACATCATCGAACCGAAAGTACCACCGTTGGTGATGGTGAACGTACCGCCGGTCATCTCGTCGATGCTCAGCTTGCCGTCACGGGCTTTCTTGCCGTAGCCGGCGATGCCGCCTTCGATTTCAGCCAGGCTCATCAGCTCGGCGTTACGCAGAACCGGTACTACCAGGCCACGGTCGCTGGACACGGCAACGCCGATATCTGCATAGCCGTGATAAACGATGTCGCTGCCGTCGATCGAAGCGTTGACGGCCGGGAAGCGTTTCAGCGCTTCGGTGGCCGCTTTCACGAAGAACGACATGAAGCCCAGGCGCACGCCGTTGTGGGACTTCTCGAACAGATCCTTGTACTTCGAACGCAGGGCCATGACTTCGGTCATGTCGACTTCGTTGAAGGTGGTCAGCATCGCCATGTTCGACTGTGCTTCAACCAGGCGCTTGGCCACGGTGGCACGAACGCGGGTCATCGGTACGCGCTTCTCGGTGCGGTCGCCAGCAGCGAACACAGGCGCAGCGGCAGCCGGGGCAGCAGCCTTGGCCGGTGCGGCGGCTGGAGCGTTTTTCTTCGCTTCAACAGCAGCAACCACGTCTTCCTTGGTCACGCGGCCGTCTTTGCCGGTGCCTTTGATGGAAGCCAGGTTGATGCCGTTTTCTTCAGCCAGTTGACGCGCGGCTGGAGCAGCGATCGGGTCTTCAGCGCCAGCAGCCGGAGCGGCAGCAGGAGCCGAAGCAGCCGGTGCAGCGGCGGCTGGAGCAGCGGCAGCAGCGCTGCCCTCTTCGATCGAACCCAGCACCTGGTTCGACAGGACGGTAGCGCCCTCTTCAGCCACGATTGCGCCCAGTACGCCGTCAGCCTCGGCCAACACTTCCAGCACGACTTTGTCGGTCTCGATGTCGACGATCAGGTCGTCACGCTTGACGGCCTCGCCTGGTTTCTTGTGCCAGGTGGCAACGGTGCCATCGGCAACCGATTCCGGGAATGACGGGGCTTTGATTTCGATAGCCATTATCTGTGTGTCCTTAAAATTCGGTTTCAGTCAGCGCGAAGGCGTTAAACAGTGAAAGCATCTTGCAGCAGTTTTTCCTGCTGCTCGGCGTGCATCGACGCATAACCACACGCAGGTGCAGCAGAAGCATCACGACCGGCGTACTCCAGGCCCAGGCCTGCTTTGTGGTTGCCGATACTGCGACGCAGGTGATGCTGGCTGCTGTACCACGCGCCCTGGTTCATCGGTTCTTCCTGGCACCACACCACATTGGTGAGGTTGGTGTAAGCCGCGATGGCTTCCATCAGGTCGTCTTCCGGGAACGGGTAAAGCTGCTCGATACGCACGATGGCGATGTCTTCGCGGCCTTCGGCACGACGTTTTTCCAGCAGGTCGTAGTAGACCTTGCCGCTGCACAGGACCAGGCGAGTCACCTTGGCTGCATCCAATGCATCGATTTCTGGAATCACGGTCTGGAACGAGCCTTCGGCCAGATCTTCCAGGGTCGAGATGGCCAATTTGTGACGCAACAGCGATTTCGGGGTCAGCACTACCAGCGGCTTGCGCAGCGGGCGGATCACCTGGCGACGCAGCAAGTGGTAGATCTGGGCCGGGGTAGTCGGCACGCACACCTGGATGTTGTGCTCGGCGCACAGCTGCAGGTAACGCTCCAGACGGGCCGAGGAGTGCTCCGGACCCTGACCTTCATAACCGTGTGGCAGCAACATGGTCAGACCGCACAGACGGCCCCACTTGTGTTCGCCGCTGGTGATGAACTGGTCGATAACCACCTGGGCACCGTTGGCGAAGTCGCCGAACTGGGCTTCCCAGATCACCAGCGCGTTTGGCGTGGTGGTCGAGTAGCCGTATTCGAACGCCAGTACGGCTTCTTCGGACAGGAACGAATCGTACAGGTCGAAACGTGGCTGGCCTTCGTACAGGTTCTGCAACGGGATGTAGGTGCCCGCGTCTTTCTGGTTGTGCAATACCGCGTGACGGTGCGAGAACGTACCACGGCCGATGTCCTGGCCGGTCATGCGGATCGGGTGACCTTCGAACGCCAGGGTCGCGTACGCCATGGTTTCGGCGTAACCCCAGTTGATCGGCAGGCCGCCGGCTTGCATCTTCTGACGGTCTTCGTAGATCTTGGCAACCTGGCGCTGTACGACGAAGCCTTCTGGAATTTCCAGCAGCTTGGCAGACAGTTCCTGCAAGGTTTTCAGATCGAACGAGGTGTCGTGACGCGCAGTCCAGGTGTGACCCAGGTACGGACGCCAGTCCACGAACAGCTCTTTGTTCGGCTCTTTGACCAGGCTCTTCACGACGTGCAGGCCGTTGTCCAAGGCGTTGCGGTATTCGTCGATCTTCGCCTGAACACGCGCATCGTCAACCACGCCGGCCTTGGTCAGGCTTTCGGCGTACAGCTCACGGGTGGTGCGCTGCTTCGTGATCTGCTGGTACATCAACGGCTGGGTGCCGCTAGGCTCATCCGCTTCGTTGTGACCGCGACGGCGGTAGCAAACCAGGTCGATCACCACGTCACGCTTGAACTGCATGCGGTAGTCAATGGCGAGCTGGGTCACGAACAGCACGGCTTCCGGATCATCACCATTCACATGGAGGATCGGCGCCTGGATCATCTTGGCCACGTCGGTGGCGTACTCGGTAGAGCGCGCGTCCAGCGGGTTGCTGATGGTGAAGCCAACCTGGTTGTTGATCACGATGTGAATCGTGCCACCGGTCTTGAAGCCGCGGGTCTGCGACATCTGGAACGTTTCCAGGACCACGCCTTGACCGGCGAATGCCGCGTCACCGTGGATGGAAATCGGCAGGACTTTTTCACCGGTAGCGTCGTTACGACGATCCTGGCGGGCACGGACCGAACCCTCGACCACTGGAGAAACGATTTCCAGGTGGGATGGGTTGAAGGCCATGGCCAGGTGAACTTCACCGCCGGTGGTCATCACGTTGGACGAGAAGCCCTGGTGGTATTTAACGTCACCGGAACCCAGCTCGACCTTCTTCTTGCCTTCGAACTCGTCGAACAGTTCACGCGGGTTCTTGCCGAAGGTGTTGACCAACACGTTCAGGCGACCACGGTGAGCCATGCCGATCACGATTTCCTTGGTGCCGTAGGAACCGGAACGCTGGATCAGCTCGTCGAGCATCGGGATCAGGCTTTCGCCGCCTTCCAGGCCGAAACGCTTGGTGCCCGGGTATTTGGTGCCCAGGTATTTTTCCAGGCCTTCGGCAGCGGTTACGCGCTCAAGCAGATGGCTGCGTACGTCAGCGGACAACACCGGACGGCCGCGCACACCTTCCAGACGATGCTGGAACCAGTGGCGTTGCTCGGAATCGGTGATGTGCGTGAACTCGGCGCCAATGGTGCGGCAATATGTCTGCTGCAACGCTTCGTGAATTTCGCGTAGGCTCGCTTCCTCTTTGCCGATGAACAGGTCGCCGGCACGGAAGGTCGTATCAAGATCGGCATTGGTCAAGCCGTAATGATTGATCGACAGGTCAGCAGGTGCAGGACGCTTCCAGAGCCCCAGCGGGTCAAGCTGGGCCGCCTGGTGGCCGCGCATCCGGTAAGCCTGGATCAGTCGCAGTACTTCAACTTGCTTCTTCTCATGCTCACTGCTCACGCTGCCGGCGGAAACCGGTTGGGCGCGGCGCTGGTTCTTTGCCAGCAGCACAAATTGATCGCGAATTGTTGCGTGCGATACATCGGTGGCAGCGTTGCCGTCTGAAGACAACGTCTGAAATTTGGTGCGCCATTCTTCTGGCACAGCGTTAGGGTCGTGCAGGTAGAGCTCATAAAGCTCTTCCACATAGGCAGCGTTACCACCTGAAAGATAGCCGCTGTTCCACATGCGCTGCATCACGCTTTCTTGCATGCTTGGTCACCCTCGATTTGGGGACACCACCGGCGAAAACACCGAGTTTGCTTGCAAAAGGCCAAGTGCAGCGACCAAAACAAGCCACTTAGGATCACGCTGATAGTTCGGGTACCAACCCGAATGCCCCTGCTTGTCTCATTTCTTCAAAATAAGAGCTGCGGCTTTGTAAGTCGCTGCTCAAGTTAAAACTACGGCGCCGGTTGAAGCCTGCGCCGTAGCATTTACGGGCACAACGGTCCTGCTTTGCTACAACGTCGGTTACACGCCGCTTTGCAGCAGCATGTTACGGATGTGACCAATGGCCTTAGTCGGGTTCAGGCCTTTGGGACATACGTTGACGCAGTTCATGATCCCGCGGCAGCGGAATACGCTGAACGGGTCATCCAGTGAAGCCAGACGCTCGGAGGTCTTGGTGTCACGGCTGTCTGCCAGGAAGCGGTACGCTTGCAGCAGGGCAGCTGGACCCAGGAATTTATCCGGGTTCCACCAGAAGGATGGGCAAGAGGTCGAGCAGCAAGCGCACAGGATGCACTCGTACAGACCGTCAAGCTTCTCACGCTCTTCCGGGGACTGCAGACGTTCGATGGCCGGAGCCGGCGTGTCGTTCTGCAGGAACGGCTTAACTTTCTCGTATTGCTTGTAGAAGATGCTCATATCGACGACCAGGTCACGGATAACCGGCAAACCTGGCAGTGGACGAACGATCAGCTTGTTGCCTTTGACCACGGCGGACAGCGGCGTGATGCACGCCAGGCCGTTTTTGCCGTTGATGTTCATGCCGTCGGAACCGCACACACCTTCACGGCAAGAGCGACGATACGAGAAACCCTCGTCCTGCTCTTTGATCAGTGCCAATACATCCAGCACCATCAGGTCTTTACCACCGGTATCGACCTGGAATTCCTGCATGAACGGCGCGGCGTCCTGATCAGGGTTGTAGCGATAAACACTGACTTTCAACATGGCAGCCACCCTTAGTAAGTCCGAATCTTCGGTTCAAACGTCGGCACCGTCTTCGGCGAGAAGTTCACGGCACGCTTGGTTACGCGCTTGTCACCCGGGAAGTACAGGGTGTGGCACAACCAGTTTTCGTCGTCGCGATCTTCAAAGTCTTCACGGGCGTGGGCACCACGGGATTCTTTACGAACCTCGGCAGCGATGGCAGTCGCTTCGGCCACTTCCAACAGGTTTTGCAGCTCAAGGGCTTCGATACGCGCGGTGTTGAACGCCTGGCTCTTATCGTTGATCTTGACGTTGGCGATGCGCGTACGCAGGTCGGCCAACTGGGCAATACCCTTCTGCATGTATTCGCCGGTACGGAACACACCGAAGTAGTTCTGCATGCAGCTTTGCAGCTCGCGACGCAGGGTTGCCACGTCTTCGCCGTCAGTCCGCTCGTTCAGAGCGTTCAGGCGCGCCAGGGCGGTTTCGATGTTGGCGTCGGTGGCGTCATCGTATTCGATGCCGTCAGTCAGCGCTTTTTCCAGGTGCAGGCCAGCAGCACGGCCGAATACCACCAGGTCGAGCAGCGAGTTGCCGCCCAGGCGGTTGGCACCGTGTACCGATACGCAAGCCACTTCGCCTACGGCGAACAGACCGTGGATGATCTCGTCGACGCCTTCGGCGTTCTGGGTGATCGCCTGGCCATGAATGTTGGTCGGCACGCCGCCCATCATATAGTGGCAGGTTGGAACCACTGGCACTGGAGCCAGCACCGGGTCAACGTGCGCAAAGGTCTTGGACAGCTCGCAGATACCTGGCAGGCGGCTGTGCAGCACTTCCTCACCCAGGTGGTCGAGCTTGAGCATCACGTGGTCGCCGTTCGGGCCACAGCCGTTGCCGGCGATGATTTCCTTAACCATCGAACGGGCAACAACGTCACGACCAGCAAGGTCTTTCGCGTTCGGAGCATAACGCTCCATGAAACGCTCGCCGTGCTTGTTGATCAGGTATCCACCTTCTCCACGGCAACCTTCGGTAACCAGTACACCGGCGCCGGCGATGCCGGTCGGGTGGAACTGCCACATTTCGATGTCTTGTACCGGCACGCCAGCACGCAAGGCCATGCCGACGCCGTCACCGGTGTTGATCAGGGCGTTGGTGGTCGACGCGTAGATACGGCCTGCACCGCCAGTCGCCAGCACAGTCGCCTTGGCGCGGATGTAGGTGGTTTCACCGGTTTCGATGCAGATGGCGATCACACCGACGAATGCACCGTCAGCGTTCTTCACCAGGTCCACAGCGTAGTACTCGTTCAGGAACGTAGTACCGGCTTTCAGGTTGCCCTGATAAAGAGTGTGCAGCAGCGCGTGACCGGTACGGTCGGAAGCGGCGCACGTACGGGCAGCCTGCCCGCCTTTGCCGTAATCCTTCGACTGGCCGCCGAATGGACGCTGGTAGATACGGCCTTGTTCGGTACGGGAGAACGGCAGACCCATGTGGTCCAGTTCGAACACCGCAGCCGGGCCTTCCTGACACATGTATTCGATAGCGTCCTGGTCACCGATATAGTCGGAACCCTTGACGGTATCGTACATGTGCCAGCGCCAGTCATCGTTTGGATCGGCAGAGGCGATGGCGCAGGTGATGCCACCCTGGGCCGATACGGTGTGGGAACGGGTCGGGAACACCTTGGTGATCACGGCAGTCTTGTGACCGCCCTGGGCCAGCTGCAGCGCTGCGCGCATGCCAGCACCGCCGCCACCAATAATGATGGCGTCGAATGAAATAGTTGGAATGTTAGCCATGAATCAGATACCCCAAAGAATCTGCACACCCCAGACGAAGTAAGCGAACATCGCGACGCCGCAGACTGCCTGGAAGAGAAAACGTACTGCAGTCGCGGACTTGCCCAGCGCCATCGGCGTCAGGTAGTCGGTCGCGATGGTCCACATGCCAACCCAGGCGTGTGCGCCCAGGGCTACAAGGGCCAGCAGACTGAAGATTCGCATCGCATTGTGGGAAAACAGGCCATGCCATTGCTCATAGCTGATGCCTGGATTTGCGACGAGGTATCCGATCAGGAAAATGAAATAAGCCGCGAGAACGACCGCAGACACACGCTGTGCCATCCAGTCATAGAGGCCCGAACGCGAAAGGTTCGTAACGCTGGTTACCATATCCAAACTCCTGCCAGAACGATCAGCACCACGGAAATGGCGATGATGATTTTCGAGCCCAGGCGGCCGCCTTCCAGCGTCTCACCGATACCCGCATCCATGATCAAGTGGCGCACACCGGCTACCAGGTGATACAGCAGAGCGGACAGGAGGCCCCATGCTACGAACTTGGCCAGCGGGCTGGTCAAGCATGCCTTCACCTCGGCGTAACCTTCCTCGGAACCCAGGGATTTGCTCAATGCATAAAGCATGATGCCCAAGCCCAGGAACAGGATGATGCCGGAAACACGGTGCAGGAACGACGTAACGCCGGTGATGGGGAGTTTGATGGTCCTTAGGTCTAGGTTTACAGGTCGTTGGCTATTCACGGCTTTTTTTCACACTGAAGAGCCCCTAACAATCAGGGCAAAGTTGTTGGGGAGTGCACTGGTCAGGTAAGCACCACCCAGGGAGTGCGACCCCCAATGAAAGCAAGCCCAAAAGCCCTTGGCGGTCGGTGGCCGAGTATAGACAGTTAGGTTACTAATGACAACGCGCGCACCTCACCCTAATAGCTGATTGCGCTGGCGGTATAAAAGGCGTAAATGGCAGGCAATTTCGAGGAAAAAGTACGGTTAAAGCCTTCTGGTGCAAGACTTTAGGCAAATTGACATCTGGATTTATATCAATATAGTGGTGCGGGCCCTGCGTGGGGGGTCTGTCTGATGATTTGAAGCATAAATAGGAGGCCACATGGCTGACAAAAAAGCGCAGTTGATCATCGAGGGCGCAGCCCCCGTCGAGCTGCCCATTTTAACCGGCACCGTTGGTCCCGATGTTATCGACGTACGGGGCCTGACGGCCACGGGCCGTTTTACATTCGACCCAGGCTTCATGTCGACCGCCTCTTGCGAGTCGAAGATCACCTATATCGATGGTGATAATGGCATTTTGCTGCATCGCGGCTACCCGATCGAGCAACTGGCCGAGAAATCGGACTACCTGGAAACCTGCTACCTGCTGCTAAATGGCGAACTGCCAACAGCCGAGCAGAAAGCCCAGTTCGTCAGCACCGTGAAGAACCACACCATGGTTCACGAGCAGTTGAAGACCTTCTTCAACGGCTTCCGTCGCGACGCCCACCCGATGGCCGTCATGTGCGGTGTGGTCGGCGCCCTGTCGGCCTTCTATCACGACTCCCTCGACATCAATAACCCGCAGCATCGCGAAATTTCCGCGATCCGCCTGGTTGCCAAGATGCCGACCCTGGCCGCAATGGTTTACAAGTACTCCATGGGCCAACCCATGATGTACCCGCGCAACGACCTGACGTACGCGGAAAACTTCCTGCACATGATGTTCAACACCCCGTGCGAGATCAAACCGATCAGCCCGGTGCTGGCCGCAGCGATGGACAAGATCTTCATCCTCCACGCCGATCACGAGCAGAACGCATCGACCTCCACCGTGCGCCTGGCAGGTTCCTCGGGTGCCAACCCGTTCGCCTGTATCGCCGCCGGTATCGCTGCACTGTGGGGCCCTGCCCACGGCGGTGCGAACGAAGCCGTATTGACCATGCTCGATGAAATCGGCGATGTCTCGAACATCGACAAGTTCATCGCCAAGGCCAAGGACAAGAACGACCCGTTCAAGCTGATGGGCTTCGGTCACCGGGTCTACAAGAACCGCGACCCGCGCGCCACCGTGATGAAAAAGACCTGCGACGAAGTGTTGAAGGAGCTGGGCATCAAGAACGATCCGCAACTCGAACTGGCCATGCGCCTGGAAGAGATCGCCCTGACCGACCCGTACTTCATCGAACGCTCGCTGTACCCGAACGTCGACTTCTACTCGGGGATCATCCTCAAGGCAATCGGCATTCCAACCAGCATGTTCACCGTGATCTTCGCCCTGGCGCGGACCGTGGGCTGGATCTCCCACTGGAAAGAAATGCTCTCCAGCCCGTACAAGATTGGCCGCCCGCGCCAGCTGTACACCGGCTACGAGTCGCGTGACATCACCAAGCTGGAAGATCGCAAGTAAGCATCGCTTAGCTGCACTGAAAACGGCCTCCCTTAGTGGAGGCCGTTTTTGTTTGTGTCGCCTGCTCCACCGCCATCGCAGGCAAGCCAGCTCCCACATTTGACTGCATTCCAAGGGATGTACCCGGTCGACTGTGGGAGCTGGCTTGCCTGCGATGGCGACAGCCCAGACAACACAGAACCCCAGGCAAAAAAATACCCCGGCCTTGCGACCGGGGCATTTCTCTATCCAACTACAACCTTAGTGAGAAACCGCCCCACTCGCCCCCAGGCCAGTCTGCGAACGCACAAACTGCGGGAAGTACAGCGCACGCTCTTTCTCTGCCGCCGCCGACTTGTCGGTGATGGAGAAGAACCAGATGCCGACGAACGCAATGATCATCGAGAACAGCGCTGGGTACTCGTAAGGGAAGATGGCTTTTTCATGGTGCAGGATC
Source organism: Pseudomonas sp. CBZ-4 (assembly GCF_000346755.1). Lineage (GTDB taxonomy): Bacteria > Pseudomonadota > Gammaproteobacteria > Pseudomonadales > Pseudomonadaceae > Aquipseudomonas. The sequence continues at coordinate 50,060 of NZ_ANNV01000009.1, forward strand.
GAGACCCAGATGGTCGGGCCAAGGATCATCAGGCCCACGGCACTGATCAAGCCCAGCCAGCCGCCAATCATGGCGCCACGGGTGGTGAGGTTTTTCCAGTACATGGAAAGCAGCAACACCGGGAAGTTACAGCTGGCCGCGATGGAGAACGCCAGGCCCACCATGAACGCAATGTTCTGGCTTTCGAACAGGATACCCAGGCCGATTGCCAATACACCCAAGGCTACGGTGGTGATCTTCGACACACGAATCTCATCTTTCTCGTTGGCCTTGCCTTTCTTGATCACGCTGGCGTACAGGTCATGGGACACCGCCGACGCACCGGCCAGGGTCAAGCCGGCAACCACCGCGAGGATGGTGGCGAACGCCACGGCCGAGATGAAGCCCAGGAAGATACTGCCACCCACCGCGTTGGCCAGGTGCACCGCTGCCATGTTGTTGCCACCGAGCAAGGCGCCTGCTGCATCCTTGAACGCCGGGTTGGTGCTGACCAGCAGGATCGCGCCGAAGCCGATGATAAAGGTCAGGATATAGAAGTAACCGATGAAACCCGTGGCGTAGAACACACTCTTGCGGGCTTCTTTAGCGTCGCTGACGGTGAAGAAGCGCATCAGGATGTGAGGCAGGCCAGCGGTACCGAACATCAGGGCCAGGCCCAGGGAGAACGCCGAGATCGGATCTTTGACCAAGCCACCCGGGCTCATGATCGCCTCGCCTTTGGCGTGAACCTTGATTGCCTCGGAGAACAGTGTGTTGAAGTCGAAGTTGACGTGCTTCATCACCATCAGCGCCATGAACGAAGCACCGGACAACAGCAACACCGCCTTGATGATCTGTACCCAGGTGGTCGCCAGCATGCCGCCGAACAGCACGTACATGCACATCAGGATACCCACCAGGATCACCGCAACGTGGTAGTCCAGGCCGAACAGCAGCTGGATCAGCTTGCCCGCGCCAACCATCTGCGCGATCAGGTAGAACGCCACCACCACCAGGGAACCACAGGCCGACAGGCTGCGGATCTGGGTTTGCCCGAGACGGTAGGACGCCACGTCGGCAAAGGTGTACTTGCCCAGGTTGCGCAGGCGCTCGGCGATCAGGAACAGAATGATCGGCCAGCCCACCAGGAAGCCGATCGAGTAGATCAGGCCGTCATAACCGGAGGTGTAGACCAGCGCGGAAATCCCCAGGAAGGACGCCGCCGACATGTAGTCACCGGCAATCGCCAGGCCATTCTGGAAACCGGTGATCTTGCCACCGGCCGCATAGTAGTCGGCCGCCGACTTGTTGCGCTTGGACGCCCAGTAAGTGATGCACAGGGTGGCACCGACAAACGCGACAAACATCACGATGGCCGACACGTTCAGGGGTTGCTTGTGCACTTCACCGGTCAATGCGTCCGCTGCCCAAAGGGCCGGAGCGAAGAACGAAGCGCCGAGTAGTGCCAGTAGACGACCGATCATTGCGCAGCCTCCTTGAGAATCGCATTGTTCAGGTCGTCAAATTCGCCATTGGCCCGGCGCACGTAGATGCCGGTCAGGATGAAGGCGGACACAATCAGTCCGACGCCCAGGGGAATGCCCCAGGTAATCGAAGAACCGGGGCTGATCTTGGCCCCCAGCACTTGTGGCCCGTAGGCGATCAACAGGATGAAAGCGGAGTAAAGCCCGAGCATGATCGCCGAGAGAATCCAGGCGAATCGTTCCCTTTTTCTCACCAGCTCCTTGAAACGCGGGCTGTTTTGAATCGAGAGGTAAATGCTGTCGTTCATTGTTTTTATCCTCGCAGCACAGCTTTTTTATTATTTTGGAACGTATCCACTGTATGCGGCTGCCGTAGAGGTTCCAGACGACCTTAGTCTTAGATCGAGTGTAGCGAGGGATTGTCAGAGCGCAGAAGGATTTACAGACGGTAAAAGTAATGTGGGAGCGGGCTTGCCCGCGATGGCGGCGTGTCAGTACCGAATCTATCGACTGACACACTGCTATCGCGGGCAAGCCCGCTCCCACATTAGGTGTGTGGCGTACTTGCTACAGGTTATTTACCGATCCACTCGGCTACACGCTCTGGGTGCTTGGCCACCCAATCCTTGGCCGCCGCATCCGGCTTGGCGCCCTCTTGAATGGCCAGCATGACTTCGCCGATTTCATCCTTGGAAGCCCACTGGAATTTCTTCAGGAACGCCGCAACTTCCGGCGCTTTCTTCTCCAGGCCCTTGCTGCCGATGCTGTTGACGGTTTCCGCAGCGCCATACACGCCTTTTGGATCTTCCAGGAAACGCAGTTTCCACTTGGCGAACATCCAGTGCGGCACCCAACCGGTGACCGCAATGGATTCCTGCTTGTCTTCGGCACGGGTCAGTTCGGCGATCATCGCTGCGCCCGAACTGGCTTGCAGTTTGTAGTCGAGGTCGTACTGCTTGATGGCTTCGTCGGTCTTGAGCATCACGCCCGAACCGGCGTCGATGCCGACGATTTTGTTCTTGAAGGTGGTGTCGGTCTTGAGGTCTTCGATGGATTTGGCTTTCACGTACTCCGGCACGATCAGGCCGATTTTCGCATCCTTGAAGTTAGGGCCGTAGTCGACCACCTTGTCCTTGTTCTTGGTCCAGTACTCACCGTGGGTCACCGGCAGCCAAGCGGAGAGCATGGCGTCGAGTTTGCCGGTGGCCACGCCTTGCCACATGATCCCGGTGGCGACGGCTTGCAGTTTCACGTCATAACCGAGCTTGGCCTTGATCACCTCTGCCGCCACATGGGTGGTGGCAACGCTGTCGGACCAGCCATCCACGTAGCCGATGCTCAGGGTTTTGCTGTCGGCGCTGGCCAGTGTGGAGCTCATCGCAACTACCAGAGTGGCAGCTGCGCCCAAGAGTCGTCGCATCTTCATCGTACTTCCCCGAAAGTGCTGCGCCCGACGGATGCCGAGCGACGTCAACCTGTTGTTATGTGGTGCGCCGCGCCCCCTTCACGCGCATCGATCCGGCTGCTGCGGCATCAGTGGAGTGCTGACACTTGGATAATCAACCTGCCGGGACTTGGAACCTGCTCTGTCAGCGACCTCACCCGAGCAAGAAACGACATCACAACGCCAGCAGGACGCTTTGCAGGAATTGGCGTCAAAATCCCGCCCGAACTTTGCATGTCAAAATCATGCAGCCCCACTGGGACGGGACAAATCCGGGTAAGATGCGCGCCTTTGCTCCCCCAGATAAGCCGACCATGCCCGCGACTGCCCGCTTTCCTGCCCTGCCCTATTTCTTCGCCTTGATCCTTGGCCTGCTGGCCCTGGCTGGCTACTGGTACAGCCTCGGCCGGCCGGTGGTGCTGCCCGACGTCGCCAGTGCTTCGCACAAAATGCAGTGCGCGTCCTACACACCTTTCGATAAAGACCAATCCCCGTTCGACCAGCCCTTCAAGCTGCGCCCGGAGCGCATGGACGCCGACCTGGCCTTGCTGGCCACCCGTTTCGAATGTATCCGCACCTACTCCATGACCGGCCTGGAAGCCTTGCCGGACATGGCGCGCAAGCACGGCTTGAAGGTGATGGCCGGTGCCTGGGTCAGCAGTGACCCGGTGGCCACCGAAAAGGAAATCAACGAACTGATCGCCTCGGCCAACGCCCATCCGGATGTCGTCACGTCGGTGATCGTCGGCAACGAAGCGCTGCTGCGCAAGGAAGTCACGGCCACGCAGTTGGTCAAGCTGATCCAGACGGTCAAAAGCCAGATCAAACAGCCAGTGACCTACGCCGACGTGTGGGAATTCTGGCTGCAGCACCCGGAAATCGCCCCGGCAGTGGACTTCCTGACCATTCACTTGCTGCCGTACTGGGAAGATGACCCGTCCGGGATCGACCAGGCGCTCAAGCACGTAGGCGATGTGCGCCAGACCTTCGGCACCAAGTTCGCGCCCAAGGACATCTTGATCGGCGAAACCGGCTGGCCCAGCGAAGGCCGCCAGCGTGAAACCGCGGTGCCCAGCCGCGTAAACGAAGCCAAGTTCATGCGCGGCTTCGTGGCCATGGCCGAAGCCAATGGCTGGCACTACAACCTGATCGAAGCCTTCGACCAGCCGTGGAAACGCGCCAGCGAAGGCGCGGTCGGCGGCTATTGGGGCCTGTTCGATGCAGACCGCCAGGACAAGGGCATCCTCGCCGGGCCGGTGACCAATGTGCCGTACTGGCCGTTGTGGCTGGGCGTGGGCGGGTTGATCCTGCTGGGGACCTTGGCGCTGGGCGGCCGCGTGCGCAGCACCCGTGCCGCGCTGGCCCTGCCGCTGCTGGGTGCGTTGGCGGCCTGTTCCATCGGCAGCTGGGCCGAACTGACCCGCATCACCGCACGCTTCAATGATGAATGGGTGTGGGCAGGTTTGCTGCTGGTGCTGAACCTGTTGGTGCTGGCCCATGCCGCCCTGGCCTTGAGTGCTCGCGAAGGCTGGCGCGAGCGGGCGTTCAACTGGCTGGAGCAGCGTGCAGGCTGGCTGGTGGCAATCGCTGGCTTCGCAGGGGCAGTCATGATGTTGGCGTTGGTGTTCGAACCGCGTTATCGCAGCTTCCCGAGTGCGGCACTGGTATTGCCGGCCTTGGTGTACCTGGTTCGCCCGGTCACCGGCCCGCGCCGGGAGATTGCCTTGCTGGCGTTTATCATCGGTGCCGGCGTTGCGCCGCAGTTGTACCGTGAGGGCTTGTTGAATCAGCAGGCCTGGGGTTGGGCGGTAGTCAGCGTGCTGATGGTTGGGGCTTTGTGGCGGTGCTTGCGGGTGCGCAAGGCTTAAGATCGCTATCGCAGGCGAGCCAGCTCCCACACTTGAGCGCATTCCAAAGGATGTACTCGGTCAAGTGTGGGAGCTGGCTTGCCTGCGATGAGGCCCTATCAGGCAACCCGAGGCTTCCTGACCAACCGCAACCCCGCAATCACCAGCGCAAACACCGCAAACGCGGTGTTGTACAACGCCAGCGCCGGCAACCCGAACACCATCCCCAACACCGCCAGCCACCAGCCCACACGGCCCGGCACAAAAAACGCGACAACCGACGCAACCAACGCCACCCAACCCAGCACCTTGAAGTGGATCATCAAGCCCAGGTTCGAACGCAACTGGCATTCCCACCGCCCGGCTTCGTCGGCACAGATCCCCACCCAACTGCCATCCTCCATAAAACCGTAGCGCGCGCCATAACTGGCAGCCAACCACAGCGGCAGGGCAATAAGCAGCAAAATCAACGGCAAGCGACGGGACATGGGGCACTCCGATAGGCAAAAACGGCGCTCAGCTTAATGCCCCAGTAGCCGTTAGCAAGGCGCATACACACAATTAGTGTCCATCAGCGCGTGGCAAAGTGTATCGTCTGGCTACTATTACCCCGATTCCGACGTTATTTTCCGACATTTCGTGCCGCGTGATGGCACTTCGGCGACAGCGCGGTGGTCATAGCCTGCGAACTTCATTTAGCACGTTTCCTCTTAGGGATTTAGTCATGCTCCGTTCCTTGCGCTGTGCCGCCCTATTGGGCAGCCTTTTTCTGAGTGCGTCAGCACTGGCGGTCGATATCGACCAAGCCAGCTATGGCTACCCTTTGACCAACCCGTTTGAAGCGACCATCGCCACCACCCCGCCCGACCTTCGGCCCAAATTGCCGAGCAACGACGAGATCAACCAATCCGACTACACCCTGACGATGCGCCCCGAGCGCGAGTTCAGCCTGCCCGACAACTTCTGGCCGGTGAAGAAGCTCACTTACCGCATCGCCAAGCAAGACCGCGCCGCGCCGCTGATCTTCCTGATCGCCGGCACCGGTGCGCGGTTCGACAGCAGCATCAACGAATACCTGAAAAAACTGTATTACCAGGCCGGCTACCACGTGGTGCAACTGTCATCGCCCACCAGCTTTGACTTCATCAGCGCCGCCTCACGCTTCGCCACCCCGGGGATCACCCAGGAAGACGCCGAAGACATGTACCGCGTGATGCAAGCCGTGCGTGCGCAAAACGCCTCACTGCCGGTGACCGACTTCTACCTCACCGGCTACAGCCTCGGCGGCCTGGATGCGGCATTCGTGGCCAAACTGGACGAAACCCGGCGCAGCTTCAACTTCAAGAAAGTCTTGCTGCTGAACCCGCCGGTCAACCTCTACACCTCGATCACCAACCTCGACAAGCTGGTGCAGACCGAGGTCAAGGGCATCAACAACACCACCACCTTCTATGAACTGGTGTTGAACAAGCTGACCCGCTACTTCCAGCAGAAGGGCTACATCGACCTCAATGACGCCCTGCTCTACGACTTCCAGCAGTCCAAACAGCACCTGACCAACGAACAGATGGCGATGCTGATCGGCACTTCGTTCCGCTTCTCGGCGGCCGACATTGCCTTTACCTCGGACCTGATCAACCGTCGCGGCCTGATCATCCCGCCGAAGTACCCGATCACCGAAAGCACCAGCCTCACGCCGTTCCTCAAGCGCGCGCTGCAATGTGACTTCGACTGCTACCTCACCGAACAGGTGATCCCGATGTGGCGTGCCCGCACCGACGGCGGCAGCCTGCTGCAACTGGTCGACCAGGTCAGCCTGTACGCCCTCAAGGACTACCTGCACAGCAGCAAGAAAATCGCCGTCATGCACAACGCCGACGACGTGATCCTCGGCCCTGGCGACCTCGGTTTCCTGCGTAAAACCTTCGGCGATCGCTTGACCGTCTACCCACTGGGCGGCCACTGCGGCAACCTCAATTACCGCGTCAACGCCGACGCCATGCTGGAGTTCTTCCGTGGCTAAATATCTTCTGCTGCTCGCCGCCTTGATGTGCGCGGGCGTGGCCAATGCCGACAACAGCAAGGCCCATGAGCCGATCAAGGTCGACTCCGATGGCTTCAAGGAGCCGCTGTCCAAGCTCAAGTTCAACCCCGGCATGGACCAGCGTGAGTTCGAGCGTTCGTCGCTCACTGCGCTCAACGTCTACGACCCGCTGGAGGCGTGGAACCGTCGGGTGTACCACTTCAACTACCGCTTCGACCAATGGGTATTCATACCCGTGGTCAACGGCTACACCTACGTGACCCCAAGCTTCCTGCGTACCGGCGTGAGCAATTTCTTCAACAACCTGGGCGATGTGCCCAACCTGTTGAACAGCCTGCTGCAACTCAAGGGCCATCGCTCCCTGGAAACCACCGGGCGCCTGCTGCTCAACACCACCATCGGCATCGCCGGTCTGTGGGACCCGGCCACCGCCATGGGCCTGCCACGCCAGAGCGAAGACTTCGGCCAGACCCTGGGCTTCTACGGGGTACCGGGCGGCGCGTACCTGGTGCTGCCGGTCTTCGGTCCGTCGAACCTGCGTGACACCACTGGCTTGATCGTGGACTACACCGCAGAGAGCCAGATCAACTTCCTCAACGTTTCGGAAGTCAGTTCCAACCATCCGGAAATCTGGGCCCTGCGCGCGGTAGACAGGCGCTACCAGACCAGCTTCCGTTACGGTCAGATGAATTCACCGTTCGAGTATGAAAAGGTGCGCTACATCTACACCGAATCGCGCAAGTTGCAGATAGCCGAGTAAGCAACGCCCACAAAAAAGGCCATTCGATTGAATGGCCTTTTTTATTGCGGCTAGGATCAAGCCTTCACGGTTTTCCAGAGCTTGCCCAGCACACTGACCAACGCCAGCACCACGCCCCCCGCAATGATCCCCGCGACGCCATTGAGCAACGTCGGCACCAACCACGCCACCCCTCCTGCACCTTGGCTTACCGTCTCGATCCAGTGATGCACCACCGGCACGCCATGAGTGAGGATGCCGCCACCCACCAGAAACATCGCCGCCGTACCAATCACCGACAGGCTCTTCATCATGTAGGGTGCCGCCCGCAGGATCGCGCCGCCGATACTGCGCGCCATCTGGCCGGGCTTCTGCGTCAGCCACAGGCCCAGGTCGTCCAGCTTGACGATGCCGGCCACCAACCCATAGACGCCGACAGTCATGACGATAGCAATGCCCGACAGCACGATCACTTGCTGCATCAGCGGCGCATCCGCCACGGTGCCCAGGGTGATGGCGATGATTTCGGCGGAAAGGATGAAATCGGTGCGGATCGCGCCTTTGATCTTGTCCTTTTCGAACGCCACCAGATCGGTTGCCGGATCGGCTACCGCTTCGACCAATTGCGCGTGCTCGGCTTTGTCCTCGTCCTTGCTGTGGAGGAATTTGTGCGCGAGCTTCTCGAAGCCTTCAAAACACAGATAAGCGCCGCCGAGCATCAGCAGTGGCGTAACGGCCCACGGCGCAAACGCGCTGATCAACAACGCCGCCGGCACCAGGATCAGCTTGTTGACGAACGACCCCTTGGCCACCGCCCACACCACGGGAATTTCCCGCTCGGCACGCACACCCGACACCTGCTGGGCATTCAGCGCCAGGTCGTCGCCCAGCACGCCGGCGGTTTTCTTCGCGGCCATTTTTGTCATCAAGGCAACGTCGTCGAGTACGGCGGCGATATCGTCGATCAGTACCAGTAAGCTGCTGCCTGCCATGAATCGGTCTTCCATAACGTGGGATACGCCGAGCATAACGCGGCGCAAGGCTTTGCGGGCGCCTTGTTGAGGCTCGCGGATAGCCGGTGCTACCATGCGCAACCGCCAGTCTTGGCAAGGAAAGTCCAGGTTTATGAGCAGCATTCGCGAGCGCAACAAAGAAAAAATCCTGCGGGCGGCGAGCGAGGAGTTTGCCGACAAGGGCTTCGCCGCGACCAAAACCAGCGACATCGCCGCCAAGGCCGGGCTGCCCAAGCCCAACGTCTATTACTACTTCAAGTCCAAGGACAACCTCTACCGCGAGGTGCTCGAAAGCATTATCGAGCCGATCCTGGCCGCCTCCACACCGTTCAACCCGGAGGGCGAGCCCAAGGAAGTGCTGAGCAACTACATCCGCTCGAAAATCCGCATCTCCCGCGACCTGCCGTTTGCTTCCAAGGTCTTCGCCAGCGAAATCATGCATGGCGCCCCGCACCTCAGCACGGAGCAGGTCGAGCAACTCAACGCCCAGGCCAAGCACAACATCGACTGCATCCAGACCTGGGTGGATCGCGGCTTGATCGCCGCCATTGACCCCAACCACCTGATGTTCAGCATCTGGGCGGCAACACAGACTTATGCGGATTTTGACTGGCAGATTTCGGCGGTGACCGGCAAGGCCAAGTTGGATGAGGCGGACTACGAGGCGGCAGCGTTGACGATTATTCGGTTGGTGTTGAAGGGGTGTGAGCCGGACTGATAGACCGCGGTGAGGCCATCGCAGGCAAGCCAGCTCCCACAGGTTCCCGCGTCGCACACAAAATGTAAGAACACCGCAAATCCCCTGTGGGAGCGGGCTTGCCCGCGATAGCGCCCTCCCAGACACATCCTGCCAAAAGCCTGCCGATCAGTATCAACCACCCGGATCTAGCCTCTCAGAACCCACACTGAAGAGAGGCCAAGGAATGCCTGATCTCCCCGCGTCAAAACGCCTACGCTTCGGCCGGCATGATGAACCCAGCCGCATTTACCTGCTGACCACCAATACGCTTGATCGCGAACCCGTTTTCCAGGACTTCACGCTCGGCCGCCTGGTGGTCCAACAATTCAGGATTGCCCAAAACCAGGGCCTGGCGACCTCCTTGGCGTGGGTCGTCATGCCGGATCACTTCCACTGGCTGGTCTCGCTGGAGAAAGGCTCACTGGCCGACCTCATGCGCCAGGTGAAGTCCAAGAGCACTCGCGTCGTGAATGCGGTAGCCAGACGCCAGGGTCGGCTCTGGCAGCCGGGTTTTCACGACCATGCGGTGCGCCGTGAAGAAAGCCTTGAAGGAATCGCCCGATATATCGTGGCCAATCCCCTAAGAGCTGGATTGGTAAAACGATATGGCGACTATCCGCTGTGGGATGCCATTTGGGTTTGACTTGAGACCGAGTCGCCGCCATCGCAGGCAAGCCAGCTCCCACAGTTGAGCGTATTCACAAATTTAAATGTGTGAACCCAATCAATTGTGGGAGCTGGCTTGCCTGCGATGAGGCCCTTCCAGTCACATCAAATCAAGCCGACACCCCCGCATCCGCCAACAACCCCACCCCTTCAATCGCCGTTATCGCGCACTGTTCATCAATATCCGACGTATCCCCGCTGATCCCGATCGCCCCCAACACCCGGCCCTCCTGATCCCGGATCAACACCCCACCCGGCGCCGGCACCACGCTGCCCTGCCCCAGGCTGTTCAACGCGGCGATAAACGCCGGCCGCTGCTGCGCGTCCAGTGCCAGCAGGCGCGAGCCCTTGCCCAGGGCAATCGCGCCCCAGGCCTTGCCGATGGCGATCTGCGGGCGCAGCAGGCTGGCGCCGTCTTCCCGTTGCAGGGTGATCAGGTGCCCACCGCTGTCCAGCACCGCGATGGTCAGCGGCGCCGCCGAAATGGTGCGCCCCGCAGTCAGGGCCTGGCTGGCCAGTTGGGTGGCTATTTTCAAGGTTAAAGCGCTCATGGTGCCGTCCTTATCTTGTTATGGGAAAAGCGGTGGAGGTCTGAAGGATCAGATGCTCGATCAAACAAATAGAACACAATGACATTTGTTTTTGTATACAATATTTTCGAACAAACCTTCCATACGTCGTAAAAATGCCTTCCGACGAACGCAAAGGCCCGCCGATAAAATGGATTGACCTGCGCAGCTCGCCGTGAATACACTTTGACCAGACACCACTTGTATACAATTACAAAACGCAAGAGGCACCAAAATCATGAGCAAAATGAGAGCAATCGAAGCCGCCGTTCTGGTAATGCGCCGTGAGGGCGTCGACACCGCCTTCGGTATCCCAGGCGCTGCGATCAACCCGCTGTACTCGGCCTTGCAGAAGGTGGGTGGCATCGATCACGTCCTTGCTCGCCACGTTGAAGGCGCCTCCCACATGGCCGAGGGTTACACCCGCACCAAGGCCGGCAATATCGGCGTGTGCATCGGCACCTCGGGCCCGGCGGGCACCGACATGGTCACCGGCCTGTACAGCGCCTCGGCGGATTCGATCCCGATCCTGTGCATCACCGGCCAAGCCCCGCGCGCCCGGATGCACAAGGAAGACTTCCAGGCCGTGGACATCACCAGCATCGTCAAGCCGGTGACCAAGTGGGCAACCACCGTGCTGGAACCTGGCCAGGTGCCTTATGCGTTCCAGAAAGCCTTCTATGAAATGCGCTCCGGCCGCCCAGGCCCGGTGCTGATCGACCTGCCGTTCGACGTGCAGATGGCCGAGATCGAGTTCGACATCGACGCCTACCAGCCGCTGCCCCTGGCCAAGCCACTGGCCACACGCATCCAGGTGGAAAAAGCCCTGGCCCTGCTCGACCAGGCTGAACGCCCGCTGCTGGTCAGCGGTGGTGGCGTGATCAACGCCGACGCCAGCGACCTGCTGGTGGAGTTCGCCGAACTGACCGGTATCCCGGTGATCCCGACCCTGATGGGCTGGGGCACGATCCCCGACGATCACCCGCTGATGGTGGGTATGGTCGGCCTGCAAACCTCCCACCGTTATGGCAACGCGACGATGCTCAAGTCGGACGTGGTGCTGGGCATCGGCAACCGCTGGGCCAACCGCCACACCGGTTCGGTGGAGGTGTACACCGAGGGCCGCAAATTCATTCACGTCGACATCGAGCCGACGCAAATCGGCCGCGTGTTCACCCCGGACCTGGGCATCGTCTCCGACGCCGGTTCTGCCCTGACCATGTTCATTGAAGTGGCCCGCGAGTGGAAAGCCGCCGGCAAACTCAAGGACCGCAGCGCCTGGCTGCACGATTGCCAACAGCGCAAAGCCACCCTGCACCGCAAGACTCACTTCGATAACGTGCCGGTCAAGCCGCAACGGGTGTACGAAGAGATGAACCAGGTGTTCGGCAAAGACACCTGCTACGTCAGCACCATCGGTTTGTCGCAGATTGCCGGTGCACAATTCCTGCACGTCTATAAGCCACGCCACTGGATCAACTGCGGCCAGGCAGGTCCATTGGGCTGGACCATTCCGGCGGCGCTGGGCGTGGTCAAGGCCGACCCGAGCCGCAAGGTCGTCGCGCTGTCCGGCGACTACGACTTCCAGTTCATGATCGAAGAATTGGCCGTGGGCGCGCAGTTCAAGCTGCCGTACATCCACGTGGTGGTGAACAACTCCTACCTCGGCTTGATCCGTCAGGCCCAGCGCGGGTTTGAAATGGACTACTGCGTGCAGCTGTCTTTCGACAACCTCAACGCCCCGGAACTCAACGGTTATGGCGTCGACCACGTGGCCGTCGCCGAAGGCCTGGGCTGCAAGGCCCTGCGCGTGTTCGAGCCAGGCCAGATCCAGCCGGCGCTGCGCAAGGCGCAGGAAATGATCGAAGAATTCAAGGTGCCGGTGATCGTTGAGATTATTCTGGAGCGCGTGACCAATATTTCCATGGGCACCGAGATCAACGCCGTCAACGAATTCGAAGATCTGGCCCTGGTCGGCAACGATGCGCCGACCGCCATTTCCCTGCTCGATTAAGGAGAACCCTATGCCGCGCTTTGCCGCCAACCTGTCCATGCTGTTCACCGAGCAAGACTTTCTTGCTCGCTTCAAAGCGGCCGCCGATGCGGGCTTCGAAGGTGTGGAGTATCTGTTCCCGTATGAATTCAGCTCGGCTGAAATCAAGGCACAGCTCGACGCCAACGGCCTGACCCAAGTGCTGTTCAACCTGCCGGCCGGTGACTGGGCCAAGGGCGAACGCGGCCTGGCGTGCCACCCGGACCGGGTCGAGGAATTCCGCGCCGGGGTCAACCTGGCCATCGCCTACGCCCAGGTGCTGGGCAACACCCAGGTCAACTGCTTGGCGGGTATCCGGCCGCAGGGCGTTGACGATGCAACGGTGGAAAAAACCTTCGTCGCCAACCTCAAGTACGCCGCCGACAAGCTGCAAGCGGTGGGTATCAAACTGGTGATGGAGATGATCAACACCCGCGACATCCCGGGTTTCTACCTGAACAACACGGCGCAGGCCCTGTCGATCCGCGAGCAGGTGGGCAGCGCCAACCTGTTCCTGCAATACGACATCTACCACATGCAAATCATGGAAGGCGACCTGGCCCGCACCATGGCCGCGCACCTGGATGAGATCAACCACATCCAGCTGGCGGACAACCCCGGGCGCAATGAGCCGGGGACGGGCGAGATCAACTACCGGTTCCTGTTCGAGCATCTGGACCGCATTGGATACAAGGGTTGGGTGGGTTGTGAATACAAGCCATTGACCACCACCGAAGCCGGTTTGGGCTGGCTCAAGACCCACAACGCGATCTAACCGCACCCCCCATTAATGTGGGAGCTGGCTTGCCTGCGATGCAGACACCGCAGTGTTTCAGGCAAAACCGGTGGATGCCATCGCAGGCAAGCCAGCTCCCACATTGGATCGTCTGTGTTCGGCAGGCTGAGACAGGCCTGCCCATCCAATAAAAAGAGGATTTTCGTCATGGCTAAAATCGGATTCATCGGCACCGGCATCATGGGCCAACCCATGGCCGCCAACCTGCAAAAAGCAGGTCACCAACTGTTCCTCTCCGAACATCACGGCAAGGCCCCGCAAGCCCTGGTCGACGCCGGCGCCATCGCCCTGGCCAGCCCGCAGCAGGTGGCCCAGGAAGCCGAGTTCATCATCGTCATGGTGCCCGACACCCCGCAGGTCGAGGACGTGTTGTTCCGCGCCGACGGCGTAGCCGCTGGCCTGTCGCCGAACAAAGTGGTGATCGACATGAGTTCGATCTCTCCCACCGCCACCAAAGCCTTCGCCGCGAAGATCAACGCGACTGGCGCGCAGTACCTCGACGCCCCGGTATCCGGCGGTGAAGTCGGCGCCAAGGCCGGCACCCTGAGCATCATGATCGGTGGCAAGCCACAGACCTTCGAACGCGCCCTGCCGCTGTTCCAGGCCATGGGCAAGAACATCACCCTGGTCGGCGGCAATGGCGACGGCCAGACTGCCAAAGTGGCCAACCAGATCATCGTCGCGCTGAACATCCAGGCCGTGGCCGAAGCGCTGCTGTTCGCCTCCAAGAACGGCGCCGACCCGGCCAAGGTGCGTGAAGCGCTGATGGGTGGTTTTGCCTCGTCGAAGATCTTGGAAGTGCATGGCGAGCGCATGATCAAGGGCACCTTTGATCCGGGCTTCCGCATCAACCTGCACCAGAAGGACCTGAACCTGGCGCTGGCCGGTGCCAAGGAGCTGGGGATCAACCTGCCGAACACTGCTGGCACCCAGCAAGTGTTCAGTACTTGCACCGCTATCGGTGGCGGCAACTGGGACCACTCGGCGCTGATCAAGGGCCTGGAACACATGGCCAACTTCTCGATTCGCGATAAGTAAACCTTAATTTGAAATGCAAGCCAGCTCCCACATTTGATCGCATTCCAATTGCTGCACCCCTAATAACAAGAATCCCCCGGGAGCCCGCTTATGTCGGTCGATCCGCAACACCTGCTTCGCGAGCTGTTTGCCACAGCCATCGACGCCGCCCACCCCCGGCAAGTCCTCGAACCCTACCTGCCCGCCGACCGCAGCGGCCGGGTGATCGTGATCGGCGCCGGCAAGGCCGCCGCCGCCATGGCCCTCGTTGTCGAAAACTGCTGGCAAGGTGAAGTCTCCGGCCTGGTGGTCACCCGCTACGGCCACGGCGCGCCCTGCAAGAAAATCGAAGTGGTCGAAGCCGCCCACCCCGTGCCCGATGCCGCCGGCCTGGCCGTGGCCAAGCGCGTGCTGGCCCTGATCAGCAACTTGAGCGAAGACGATCGCGTGATCTTCCTGCTGTCGGGCGGCGGCTCGGCCCTGCTGGCGCTGCCAGCCGAAGGCATCACCCTGGCCGACAAGCAAGCCGTCAACAAAGCCCTGCTCAAATCCGGCGCCACCATTGGCGAGATGAATTGCGTGCGCAAGCACCTCTCGGCGATCAAGGGCGGCCGCCTGGCGAAAGCCGCTTGGCCCGCGACGGTGTACACCTACGCGATTTCCGATGTGCCGGGCGACCAGGCCACGGTGATCGCCTCCGGCCCCACCGTCGGCGACCCGAGCACCTCGGCCCAGGCCCTGGCGATCCTCAAGCGCTACCACATCGACGCCCCCGCCGCCGTGCGCAGCTGGCTACAGAACCCCGCGTCGGAAACCGTCAAGCCCGGCGACCCGGCGCTGGCGCGCAGCCACTTCCAACTGATCGCCCGCCCGCAGCAATCCCTCGAAGCGGTGGCAGTCAAAGTCCGCCAGGCCGGGTTCAGCCCGCTGATCCTCGGCGACCTCGAAGGTGAAGCGCGGGACGTGGCCAAGGTGCACGCCGGGATCGCCCGGCAGATCGTGCAACACGGCCAACCGCTGGCGGCGCCGTGCGTGATCCTCTCCGGCGGTGAAACCACCGTCACCGTGCGCGGCAATGGCCGTGGCGGGCGCAACGCGGAATTCCTCCTGAGCCTCACCGACAGCCTCAAGGGCCTGCCCGGCGTGTACGCCCTGGCCGGCGACACCGACGGCATCGACGGTTCCGAAGACAACGCCGGCGCGATCATGACCCCATGCAGCTATGCGCGCGCCGAAGCCCTGGGCCTGTCGGCCAGCGACGAGTTGGACAACAACAATGGCTACGGCTACTTCGCCGCGCTCGACGGGTTGATCGTCACCGAACCGACGCGCACCAACGTCAACGACTTCCGCGCCATCCTGATTCTTGAGACTGCCAAACATGACGCCTGACAAGAAGGTCAAAATCCTCGCCACCCTGGGCCCCGCCACCGACGGCATCGACGACATCCGCGAGCTGGTGGAAGCCGGGGTGAATATCTTCCGCCTCAACTTCAGCCACGGCGACCATGCCGACCACGCCCAGCGCTACCAGTGGATTCGCCAAGTGGAGCGCCAGCTGAACTACCCGCTGGGCATCCTCATGGACCTGCAAGGGCCGAAGCTGCGCGTCGGCCGTTTTGCCGAGGGCAAGGTGCAACTGGTGCGCGGCCAGGCCCTGCGCCTGGACCTGGACCCGACCCCGGGCGACCAGTGCCGGGTCAACCTGCCACACCCGGAAATCATCGCGGCGCTGGAGCCCGGCATGGACCTGTTGCTGGACGACGGCAAGCTGCGCCTGCGGGTCATCACCAAACACGCCGAGGCCATCGACACCACCGTGCTGAATGGCGGCGAGCTGTCTGACCGCAAAGGCGTGAACGTCCCACAAGCCTTGCTGGAACTGAGCCCCTTGACCGCCAAGGATCGGCGCGACTTGAGCTTTGGCCTGGAACTCGGCGTGGACTGGGTGGCGCTGTCGTTTGTGCAACGCCCGGAAGACATCCGCGAAGCCCGCGAGCTGATCGGCGACAAAGCGTTCTTGATGGCCAAGATCGAGAAACCGTCGGCCGTGCAGCGCCTGCAGGAAATCGCCGAACTGAGCGACGCGATCATGGTGGCCAGAGGGGATCTGGGCGTGGAAGTGCCGGCCGAGAGCGTGCCGCAGATCCAGAAAGACATCATCAGCGTCTGTCGCCAGCTGGGCAAGCCGGTGGTGGTGGCCACGCAGATGCTCGAATCCATGCGCTTCTCCCCGGCGCCGACCCGTGCCGAGGTGACCGATGTGGCCAACGCGGTGGCCGAAGGCGCGGATGCGGTGATGTTGTCGGCGGAGACCGCGTCGGGCGAGTACCCGCTGGAAGCCGTGCAGATGATGAGCAAGATCATCCGCCAGGTGGAGAGCGGCCCGGATTACCAGGCGCAACTGGATGTGAGCCGGCCGAAGGCGGATGCCACCGTGTCGGATGCCATCAGCTGCGCGATCCGCCGGATCAGCAACATCCTGCCGGTGGCGGTGCTGGTCAACTACAGCGAGTCCGGCAGCTCCAGCCTGCGCGCGGCGCGGGAACGGCCGGTGGCGCCGATCCTCAACCTCACGCCGAACCTGTCCACGGCGCGGCGCTTGAGCGTGGCGTGGGGGGTGCACTCGGTGGTCAATGACCGGCTGCGCCAGGTGGACGAGGTGTGCTCGACGGCGCTGGAGATTGCCCAGGCCCAGGGCATGGCGCAGCGCGGGGATACTCTGGTGATTACCGCGGGGGTGCCGTTTGGGCAGCCGGGGTCGACCAATTCGCTGCGTATCGAGACGTTGATTTAGCGTCTGTTCGGGCCTCATCGCGGGCAAGCCCGCTCCCACATTTTGAACGTATTCGCAATTCAAGTGTGGGAGCTGGCTTGCCTGCGATAAGGGCAACTCGGTCTAACTGACTTACCCCTATGCATAACCCAACTTGCCCCGACTGGGCCGAAGCCCTGCTCAACGGCTTCAGCCAGATATTCCTGCAGCGCCAACCACTGTGCGGCCTGCTGTGCCTGCTGGCCATCCTGATCAGCGCCCCGGCCTTGTTCGGCGGCGCGTTGCTCGGTGGCGTCGCGGGTTTGCTCACGGCCCAGCGCCGGGGTTATCCCAAGGCCGAGCGTCAGGCCGGGCTCTATAGCTATAACGGCGTGCTGCTGGGCTTGTTGATCAGCCAGCACTTCGCCTGGTCGGCCTTGTTGCCGCCGCTGATCCTGGCGTGCGGCGGCCTGGCGGCGATGCTCACGCGTCAATGGCTGAAACAGACAGCCTTGCCGCCCTACACAGCGCCCTTCGTGGGCCTGGGTTGGTTGCTGCTGGGCACGGTGCCGCCAGGCGACCTTGCCCTGGTCGAACCGGATACCCTCGCCGTCGTTGCCGCGCCCTTTACCGGGCTCGCACAAATCATGCTACTGGACCAACCGGCGGCGGGCGTACTGATTGCCCTTGGCCTGTGGCTGGCCAACCGGCGCGCCGCACTATGGGCCTTGCTCGGTGCCAGTCTCGGCGTGCTGGTCGCGCTGCTGCTGGACGACGCCACCGGTGCCCTCCTTGGCCTACACAGTTACAACCCGGCGCTGGCCGCACTGGCCCTGAGCCAAGTGCGCCGCCAACCCTGGCTACCACTGCTGGGCATAGGCCTGTCGATCCTCTTGATGCCAGCCTTCGCCGCCCTGCACCTGCCCGCGCTTACGGCACCGTTCATCCTCGCCTGCTGGCTGGTGCGCGCCGGTGTTCGCACGCTTCAGAAACCCCGCATGGACAGCCCCTTCGAATCCCCCTAGGCTTGCTCGACATCTGATTCAGGCGGGCTTTATGGACAGCAACAACGACTGGCGCCAACGGCTCTACGTCATGATTTTCCAGACCGACACCAATGCCGGGCGGCGCTTTGACGGCATCTTGCTGCTGATCATCCTCGCCAGCCTGGTGATCGTGATGCTCGACAGCATCGACGAGGTGCACCAGAACTACGCCGACGTGCTGGCCTACATCGAGTGGGGCTTCACCATCATCTTCGCCATCGAGTACGGGCTGCGGCTGTATTGCTCGCCCAAGCCGTTGCGCTATGCCTTCAGCTTTTACGGGCTGGTGGACTTGCTGGCCATCGTGCCGGGCATCCTCGCCCTGTATTACAGCGACGCGCAGTACCTGTTGATCATCCGCATCATCCGCATGCTGCGCATCTTCCGTGTGCTCAAGCTCAGCCCCTACCTCAAGCAGGCCAACTACCTGATGGCGGCGCTGCGCGGCAGCAAGCAGAAGATCGTGGTGTTCCTGGTCAGCGTGTGCACCCTGGTGACGGTGTTCGGCACCCTGATGTACGTGATCGAAGGCCCGGAACACGGCTTTACCAGCATTCCCAAGGGCATCTACTGGGCCATCGTGACCCTGACCACCGTGGGCTTTGGCGATATCGTGCCGAAGACGCCCTTGGGCCAGGTGATTTCTTCGCTGGTGATGATCACCGGTTATTCGATCATTGCCGTGCCCACCGGGATTTTCACCGCCGAACTGGCCAGTGCCATGCGCGGTGAGCAGCTGCAACACGACTGCCCGGTGTGCAAGAAAAGCAGCCATGAGCCCAACGCGGCATTCTGCGCACGCTGTGGGAGTAATCTTTTTCGTAAAGTGGAATAAGCAAAGTGCGTTTTAATCTTTAAACGTCTATGCAGGCCCGGCTATAGTCGCTGGCAAATTGCCGTCATCTTCTCGAACAACAAGGAATGAGCAGTGAAAAAACTCGTAAGCGCCTCCCTACTGGCCGCCGGTCTTGCCCTGGCGGGCGCCGTCCAGGCTGCCCCCGTGACACTGCTTAACGTCTCCTACGACGTGATGCGCGATTTCTACAAGGACTACAACGCCGCGTTCCAGAAGCACTGGGACGCCGAGCACCCAGACGACAAGCTGACCTTGCAAATGTCCTTCGGCGGTTCGAGCAAACAAGCGCGTTCGGTGATCGACGGCCTGCCCGCTGACGTGATCACCATGAACATGGCCACCGACATCAACGCCCTGGTGGACAACGGCAAACTGGTGCCGGACAACTGGGTCACCCGCCTGCCGAACAACAGCGCACCGTTCACCTCCGCCACCGTATTCATCGTGCGCAAAGGCAACCCAAAAGCCCTGAAAGACTGGCCAGACCTGTTGAAAGATGGCGTGCAAGTGATCGTGCCCAACCCGAAAACCTCGGGTAACGGCCGCTACACCTACCTGTCGGCCTGGGGTTATGTGCTGAAGAACGGCGGCGACGAAAACAAGGCCAAGGCCTTTGTCGGCAAGCTGTTCAAACAAGCACCGGTACTCGATACCGGCGGCCGTGCCGCCACCACCACGTTCATGACCAACCAGATCGGCGACGTGCTGGTGACGTTCGAGAACGAAGCGGAAATGATCGCCCGTGAATTCGGCCGTGACCAGTTCGAAGTGATCTACCCAAGCGTCTCCGCCGAAGCCGAGCCACCGGTGTCGGTGGTCGACAAAGTGGTCGAGAAGAAAGGCACACGCGCGGCAGCCGAAGACTACTTGAAGTACCTGTGGTCGGCAGAAGGCCAGGAAATCGCGGCCAACAATTACCTGCGTCCACGTGACCCGAAAGTGCTGGCCAAGTACACCGACCGCTTCCCGAAAGTCGACTTCCTGTCGGTGGAGAAGACCTTTGGTGACTGGCGCACCGTGCAGAAAACCCACTTCAATGATGGTGGGGTGTTTGACCAGATCTACAGCGGCCAATAAAGCCTGAGTCAGCCAAAAGCCCCTGAATCCAGGGGCTTTTACTTTTACGCACGGACACACCAGACATTGCCATCGCCTTTTTCGGGGAAAGGCACGTCGATCTCCATCCCCTGCCTTTTCACTTGCAGACGCCTAGCCTGCCGGTCCGCAAACTCCCCAGCAGCGAATGGCACCACCACAAACCCGCCCTCCTCGCCGCAGGACTTGCTGACCGCCAGCGCAACTGTCGCGCCGTCGAATGTGACATGGCCTCCCGGCAGCGAAAACCGCGCCAGTAAACCCACGAAAAACTCTTCGGGCACCTGTTCCACCTGGTAGCTGCCACTCAGGCCGATGGACCCCGCAACAGACGCCATCGGCACCAACAGACGTAGGGTAGCGGCATCCTGCAACTGGCTGACGACAGGGTCGATGACCGGTGCCAGATGCCGGTTACGCTCACTCACATCCTCCGCGATTCGTTGATTGAGCCTCGTGTCCGGAACATCGCCCCTTGGCGCCACGGACGCCAACAAGCGTTGCGCTGGCGCCTGCCCCTCGACGATTGCCTGCCACCCCGACGCATCCGTGCCTTCCAACAGGTAAATGGCCAAGGCCCCCAATGCGTAGCTTTCGCCGTCCAACGACAACACCGCAGCATCCGGGAAGCGCGTCCGCACACTTTGCGCCCACGCTTCAGGCGTGTCCGGGACACCACTCGCCAGCCGCCGGGCGAGCCCCTCAATGTATTCGGCGGTGCCTTCGACAATGTCGTAAAAGTGGATGTCCTGCGCCTCCTGGGGGAACTCGGCCTGCCAACGGTCATGCCAGTAGCGCGCCTTACCCAGCGCGTCGGCATCGCCTTGCAGTGAGGCATATAAGGCGCGGATCAGCTGCTGCCGGTACTGCCGGGGCAACGCCTGTACTGGATAGCGCCCGGCGCGCGAGCCCGAAGCCAGTTGCCACCCCTTCTGCGCAAAAAAATGAAAGGCTTCATGGGTTGCCAATGCAAACAACTCAGGCACGGCAGCAGGATGGCCAAGCAGGTATTGCACCTCTTGCTCAGGCAACTCACGGCCTAGCGCCATGTAGACCGTCGGGCGACCGTCCCACGACAGTTGTTGAAAGGTCTTGTAGTCCGATGACAAGCCAAGCGCTTGCACCGGTTCCACGGCAATCGCTTTGTAGCCATTTGCAT
Source organism: Pseudomonas sp. CBZ-4 (assembly GCF_000346755.1). Lineage (GTDB taxonomy): Bacteria > Pseudomonadota > Gammaproteobacteria > Pseudomonadales > Pseudomonadaceae > Aquipseudomonas. The sequence goes on from NZ_ANNV01000009.1 coordinate 71,340, forward strand.
CGATCAACCAGGCGGCCGTACCGTCGTAAACCAGAATTTGCGCCTGCGCATAAAATCCGGTCTGTCGCTTCAAGCGCTCCATGGTCGCCAACCTTGGCCAAGCGGCTGCGCTGGCGGCGGCCATCCGTTCGACGTAGGACTCGTTACTGATATTCGTAAGCTTTTGCTCGGCGACAGCCATGACTCCCGGCACAAACGCCCACAGCACCACTACCTTGATCGTCCGCATGATGACGTTCCCATCCTGATTCAGCCTGCAAAGATGCAGGCGACGAATCTAGAGCGGATGTGTCATGCGGTCTTGCCAGACGAGACCTATAAGAGCGTCGGAATCGGCCTATACGTAAAAACCTTCACATCGGTGGTGTCACGCCATCCTTGCCGGCGGAGATGGCCTGCGCCGTAATCGTCCCATCCGCGCCCTTCGCCGCAAACAACACCACCTTCACCCCCGCCTTCAACAGGCTGCGATCCCCCGGTTCCAGGTTGACGATCGGCACATCCTCCGGCACCACGATCTTCTGCTCACCGCCCTTGTACTTCACCGTCAGCGTGCGCCCGTTGCTCACCACCAGGTCACCCACCGTGCCGTTGGTCATGCTGCTGCCTTCCTTCAAATCAAACGCTCGGTGCCCGTCACCGGTGCCGGCCATCGCCGGTGGGAACACGTGCACTTCCAGCGCGGTCAGGCTGCCGTCGGCGTTGGGCATGGCGGCGGAGCCGATGTAGCTGCCCGGCTTGATCTCATCGATCTTGGCCAAGGTCACGGCGCGCACCTGGGTGGCCGGGGTCAACAGCACGGTGACGTCTTCGCCGCTGTTGACCTTGACGTGCATGGCGTCACCGTCGATGGCGGTGATGGCACCGCGCACGCCCACGCGCGGCGCTTCGGCGGCGTGGGCCAGGCCCATGACCATGGCGGCGGCGAGGGTTGAAGCCAGGAGCATCTTGTTCAGCGTGATCTTCATGGGATTTCCTGTTTCGGCAGTTGTGTCTGAATGTATCATCGCCGTTCGAGGCGAAAGTTAACGATTCAGTCATTAATTTGCGGCATGAGTGTTATCACCGCCAGCAGCCTTCTGCCCAACGGGCCTTGTCTTTACTCTCGCACGCCATCTTCCTTCGCTTTTATGAGACCACCATGAACGCTACCCCACACGCCTCAAGCACCATGACCCGCGGGATGGTGATGCTGTTTGCGTTCTGCTGCGGCGCCATCGTTGCCAACATCTACTATGCGCAGCCGATCATCGAACTGATCGCCCCGGACATCGGCCTCACACCGGCCATGGCCAGCCTGATCGTGTCGCTGACACAAATCGGCTACGCCCTTGGCCTGTTTTTCCTGGTGCCCCTGGGCGACTTACTGGAAAACCGCAAGCTGATGATCAGCACCACAGTGCTCGCCATCGCCAGCCTGCTCGGTGCGGCGTTTATCCAGCAGCCGAACCTGTTCCTGCTGGTGTCGTTGCTGATCGGCTTCAGCTCGGTGTCGGTGCAGATCCTCATCCCGCTGGCCGCGCACCTGGCGCCGGCCGAGTCCCGTGGCCGGGTAGTCGGCAGCATCATGGGCGGCCTGTTGCTCGGCATCCTGCTGGCGCGACCAGTGTCCAGCGTCGTGGCCGACCACTTCGGCTGGCGCGCGATGTTCATGGCTGCAGCCGGGTTGATGGCGTTTATCAGCGTGGTCCTGCTGATCACCATCCCCAAGCGCCAGCCGGACCACAGCGCCACCTACGGCCAGTTGCTGCGTTCCCTCGGCACCCTGCTGCGCAAGCAACCAGTGCTGCGCCAACGGGCGTTCTACCAGGGTGGTATGTTCGCCACCTTCAGCCTGTTCTGGACCGCCGCGCCGCTGGAACTGGCGCGCAATCACGGCCTGAGCCAAAGCGAGATCGCCCTGTTTGCCCTGGTCGGTGCCCTCGGCGCCATCGCCGCGCCCATCGCCGGCCGCCTGGCGGATGCGGGCCACACCCACCGCGCTTCGTTGCTGGCCATGCTGTTTGCCGCGTTGAGCTTTCTGCCGGCCTTCGTCCACCCGCTGTACAGCGTGATCGGCCTGGCCGTCACCGGGGTGGTGCTGGACTTCTGCGTGCAGATGAACATGGTCCTCGGCCAACGCGCGATCTACGCCCTCGACGCCAACAGCCGCAGCCGCCTGAACGCGCTGTACATGACCAGCATCTTCATCGGGGGCGCCTTCGGCTCGGCGATTGCCAGCAGCGTGTACGAACACGGCGGCTGGCTGGGCGTGATGCTGGTGGGCAGCGCGTTCCCGCTGGTGGCGTTGTTGCGGTTCTTGAGTGTTTCCCGCCAGGTTGCGGTGGTCGCAGCCTGATCAGTGGTGCAGCTGGATTACAGCCTGTCTCACACACGCTGCTTACCCGTGGGCACTTGGCCTGAAAGTCGCGAAAAAAAACCTAGCAACTGCAAAATGAATGCAGACACTACCTTGGCAAGCATCTGGGCCATGTGAGCCTGATTTTCCACGATTGAATCCAGTGGCTGGGGGGGCGCAGGTGTAGGTGTAGGTGTAGGTGTAGGCATTGGTGCCGGTATGGGAGCTGGGGCCGGTGCAGGACCAACCTCTGGGGGGCTGCCTACCCACACTACATCGCCAGCCCGGATCTCGCGTTTGCTGTTGATCAACAGATCCGCGCTGCCGCTGCCCTTCAGGTCAATCGCCAGGCTTGAGCGGCCGGAACTGGCGTCGTGCTTGAGTACCGCCTCACCCGCACGTCCGCTGAACCGATCCGTGAACACAAGGGCTCGCACCCCCGCTTCTTTCATCGCCCCCGACACGTCGATCTTATCGCTGCCGCTAGTGAAGTCCTCGAGCGTATCAGGCCGCTGCGGCGTGGAATCACTGGCCTTGTCGTAGACAAACGTATCCGCACCGTCTCCTCCTCTCAGTGAGTCGGCGTCGGCGCCTCCCTTGAGGCGATTGGCGACCTGATTGCCGACAATTTTATCCGGGCCGGAACCGCCGACAGCGTTTTCAACCAGGCATCCCCGGGCGATCGACACATTGCCCTTCAACCCCGCAACATCAGAAAACGACTCTGCATTCAGGTCGATCTTCTGGGCTTGGGAAAACCCGGAAAAATCCAGGGTGTCGATCCCGCCCCCATCCCACACGCAGAAAATGGGCTTGTCCCTCGCGCTTTTCAGGCTCATGGCCTCACGCTCGGTATTGGAATTGAAGCCGTAGGTGGTGTCTGTGGCACGGGTTTTGTGATTGGCCCCGTACAGGCGCTGGACCGCCGCAATGTCATCCATCATGGGCGCGGACGGTTTCAGCGAATTGAAGTCGTGACCCGGCTGGTTTCGCTCCGACCAGTAACTCATCACGGTGCGTGCTTGTGTGTCCTGAGCGTACACCGCACCGTTGGTGTAATTGGCACCCTCGCCGTTGTAGTTACCTGGGTGTTGCAGGCCAATGGCGTGACCTATTTCATGAACGGCGGTCAGCATGAAGTGGCTGCTCAGCGCAGGCGAACCGCTCTCGCCGGCGGTGCCAACCGTCGCCGTGGTACGGGTAACGGAACGATGGGGGGAGGTGGCGACGCCACGATCGCCCCGCGGGTTGTTATAGATGTGGACGGCACCGTCCGTGTTGCCCGGACCTTCCCGGAAATTGATATTTGCCACATCCTGCCAAGCCTGGACCGCCTGGCGAACGCGTTGCTTCTGCCGGGTACTGAAACTCTCGTCAACCTTGTAGTTCAGATCGATTGACTGGTCGCTGTTACGGTCATGGAAACGCAAGTTTTCACGTGTGATTTGCTTGGCCGCCTGGTCTGTCGTGAAGGACTGCTTGTGATTGAAGCCTACGCCATATGAACCAGCATCGGATTTAGGTAAACCACAGAACGTCTTCATTGCGATTGGATTAGAAACATTCATTGTGCTGCGCCCTTATGTTTTAGAAACAAGAAATAACGCACTGGCCAGCCCGGCACCATGCCAGGCTGGCCAACCGTTACCGAGATAAACTTGCACACTAAAAAGCGCCACACCAAGCTGTTTTCAGTTACAGTCGAAACACTTAAAACTTTTGAGACATGCAGTATCACAAGCATTCAATCAGTTGCAATATATATTCAACAACACTAACTTCAGCGACACATCCAATTGTTCTAAAACAGAAAAAACAAAGTCTTAGAAATCGACGTTATTGAACTTCTCCATTTCCCCATCGAGCGGGACATATCCACTCAACATTGCGCGCCACACCTGACCGGACCCAACCTGGCACCCGCCGAGCGCATTTGTCACGAACGCACCAACTTCTCCAAGGCCGCATCCGCCAGGAATGACGAGCGGCTTTTGACCTTGTGCTCGCGCACATAGCGGTCGATACGCTGGATGACATAACCGGGCAAGGTCACATTGACCTTCTCGGTCTTGCCCAGATAGGGCGAGATATCCAGCTCCAACATGCCCCAGCCCATGCCGGCATAGTCTTCGTGAGCGTGATGATTGGCCACCGAGGTGGGCATCGGAATCGGCCCGCCCTCGGCGGCGATTTCTTGCAGCATGATGTGGGCCACTTCCACGGCCGCGTTGTACGCCTCTTCAAAACTGTCCCCGGCGGTGACGGCGCCCGGAATATCGGGGATCTGAATACCGGTGGCGGTGAAGTCATCGCCCCATTCGATACAGATTGGGTATTGCATGAATGCTCTCCTTAAAACTCAAACAAGCCGGCGCGTTTCCTGATGCTTCTGACGGTGCCCAACGGCAGGTCCTTCTTGGGGTGAGGCACCGGGATCGTGTACGGGTTATAGCGATGGGTAAAAATATGATGGCTGCCCGTGACCCGATCCAACACCCAACCTGCCTCTTGCAGTTCCTTGATCAATAACCTGCTTTGCACCGCAGCCTCCTTGGCGTGGCCCGAATAAAAGTAACCCTAGAGTTATATTTACTCAAGCACAAAATACGCAGGACTGACTGACGGCTGTTTTGCTGAATGTTGAAAAAGCTACCCGTTCACATCGTGCAGGCTCGGAGCTGCGTGGTGAAACCGGGGGATGCGACCATTCAGCGACGGCCAATAGCTGAACGGAACGGGCAAGACCGGCTGGCGCTGCAACAACGCCAGAATCACCTGTGAAGCAAGCGTCAGCGCGAGCTGCTGGCCGGGACAATGATGCCGGCCCACGCCAAAGCTGAATATTCGCCGCTGCGGGCGCTCAAGCAGGAAGCTGTCGGGGTCCGGGTTGGCATCGCCGTCCCGGTTGGCCGACGCCAGAAGCACCAGAATCGTATCGCCCACTTCCAGGACTTGACCGCCAATCGTGCAGCGCCGCGCCACAAATCGCCGGGTGTTTTGCACCGGTGCGTCGTAGCGTGCCACTTCTTCCACCAGCGCCATCGCCAGTGCCGGCGTGCGTTGCACCTGCTCCAGCAGGTCGGGCCGCCGAGCGAGCACCGCTAGTGTATTGCCGATCAGGCCGGCGCTTGCTTCGCAGGTCTGCGACAACAGGCCGATCAGGTTGGCATTCAGCACGTCTGCGCCCAACCACTCACCGCTGCGAATGGCCGCCAGCAGCGCGGTTTCTTCGAACACATCGCTGAACATCTGCCGCAACTGCGAAGCCCCGAGATCGGCGTTGCGCAGTTGCGCTTCGTCACTCAACGGTGAGAGGCAGGCGACAAAATTCCGCGTCAGCTCGGCGACCACACCCAACTGATCACCGGGAAAGCCGAGCAAATGGGCTATCACCGACACCGGCAGGCGAAACATCCAGTCGTCCAACTGAGTAGCATCACCGCAGAGGTGCTGCACGGCGCCGGCAACCTGCCGTGCACTCACACCCGCCAGCGCCGGCTGGACGGCGGCCCGTGGGCAGCGATGGGCAACGCCTTCGTTCATGCGCATCAGTTGCGCAAACACCTGGCCCGCGGCGCGTTGCGCAATCGCGGCAGGCACCGGTTCATGCAATGGCCGTACGCCGCAGTCGGGATGGACCAACACCGCCTCGACCGTCTGCGCGCGGCTGGCGACCCACAGCCCTAGGCCGACGTCGAACAGCAAGCCCGCATTGCGCCGCAAACCGGCGTAATAGCCATAGGGATCAGCATGGGTCGCAGCTTGCAACGGTGTCATTCAGCACATCCTGTTCTCATGAAGAACCGTTACTATCCGCCCTCCCGCACGGCAACGATTCGCTCAGGAACGAAATATGAACGGCCACGACGAAGACGCCGCCCTCTCACAAATTGCCGGTGCGATTGCCGAACCCGCACGTACGAAAATGCTCTGCGCGCTGATGGACGGCCACGCGCGCACCAGTACCGAAATGGCGGCGATTGCCGAGGTCCGTGCGTCCACCGCCAGCGCCCATCTGGCCAGGCTCAAGGACGATGGGCTGATCACGTTGCACACTCAGGGCCGCCACCGTTACTACAGCCTCGCGGGGTCGCATATCGCCCAGGCCATTGAAGGGTTGATGGTGATCAGCCGCCAGAGCGCCAAGGCGTTTGTGCCGAACACACCAAGCCGCTTGCAGTTCGCGCGTACGTGTTACGACCACATGGCCGGGACGCTGGCGGTGCAGTTGCATGACCACTTCATCGCAGCCGGCTGGCTGATCGGCGAAGGGACTTACCAGCTCAGCCCACCCGGCGAAAAAGCCATGCTTGAACTCGGGATTGATCTCCCTGCACTGCACGCCCAACGCCGGCGTTTTGCCTGTGGTTGCCTGGACTGGAGCATGCGCCGCCCCCACCTGGCCGGCGCGCTGGGTGCGGCGCTGCTGCACAGTGCGCTCCGCAAGGAATGGCTGACTCAGGATCTGGATAGCCGCGCGCTGGGGCTGACGCCCAAGGGCCGCAAGGCATTGATGACACGATTTGGAATACCCGTGTGACAACTCGCAGGCGCCTTCGGCTCGGCGATTGCCAGCGGCGTGTACAAACACGGCGGCTGGCTGGGCGTAGCTTTGGTGGGCAGCGCGTTCCCGCTGGTGGCGTTGTTGCGGTTCCACAGTGCTCACGCCACGCCGCTCCGGTCGTAGCCTGAGCACCATCGCATCAACAGTAAACCAGCCGCCCTAGTCTCAAGACGGCTGGTTTCGACTGGGTGCTACGACGGCCTCAAGCCTCTATCAGTCCATTACAACTCAGCAGGTTTTCAGGACGTGTCGTCAGCCCCACGACATCTTCCGGGCTGATCAAGCGCGTACTCTTGATGAGAAAGTCGATATTTCCATCACCCGTCAAATCGACCACCAGCATGTATCGAGACGTGGCCGGATTGAGCTTGATCATGGTCTCCCCCGCCTTGCCGGTAAATTTATCGACGTAGATCAATACGACACCCGCGCGCTTGCTCATGGCCACCAAGTCAATTTTGTCCTTGCCGGTCGTGAAGTCCAGTAGCAGGTCGGCACTGTCGCGGGTTGAGTCGGACGCCGCGTTGTACTTGAAGGTATTCCAACCACCACCGCCCTCAAGATGATCGGCGCCGGGGCCACCAACCAGGATGTTATCGGCCCTGTTGCCGATAATCCGGTCGTTGCCACTACCGCCAATGGCATTTTCAATCACTGTTTTGCGGGTGATGAAAATGTTGTCCTTCAACCCACCCACGCTGGAGTGGGTGCCTCCACGCAAGCTAATGGTTTGGTGCTGGCTGAATCCGGAAAAGTCGACCGTGTCGTTACCCGTTTTGTCGTGCACAACGAAATCAGGCTTGTCGTCGGCGGACGTAAGCGTCATGTGCGGCTTGCCGGTATTGGAGTTGAAACCGTAGATGGTATCTTCAGTTTTTTCTGTAGTGGGCTCTGGTTTTGGGTCCGGTTTAGGATCTGGCTTGGGATCCGGCTTGGGATCTGGCTTGGGATCCGGCTTGGGATCCGGCTTGGGATCCGGCTTGGGATCCGGCTTGGGATCTGGCTTGGGATCCGGCTTGGGATCTGGCTTGGGATCTGGCTTGGGATCCGGCTTGGGATCTGGCTTGGGATCCGGCTTGGGATCCGGCTTGGGATCCGGCTTGGGATCCGGCTTGGGATCTGGCTTGGGATCCGGCTTGGGATCTGGCTTAGGATCTGGGTCCTTCCCCCCGTCATGCCCCACCACATCGCCCGGTTTAATCTGACCCAGCGTTTTGATCAGCAGGTCAGCCTTGCCGTCCCCCGTCACGTCAATGGCAAGGCTACCCACGCCGATTTCGCTGTCGAAACTCAAGACAGCCTGGCCTGCGCGCCCCGAAAACGTGTTCACGAACTCCAGCTTTTTGCCCCCGGCCTCGCGCATCAAGGCGGACACGTCGATCTTGTCCCTGCCCGATTCAAAATCCATCAGCAAGTCAGGAGAATCGGGGGTGGAATCATTGACCTTGTCATACACGAAGGTGTCCGCACCGCCGCCTCCCCATAGCTTGTCAGCACCGCCGCCGCCCTTTAATCGATTACCGACCTGGTTACCGATCAACAGGTCATTCCCCGTCCCTCCCACCGCGTTTTCAAGGGTCGTCGAACTGTCGATCGACACATTGCCCTTCATCCCACCGACGTCTGAAAACGACCCGGCGTGCAGGTCAATAATCTGATTCTGCGCAAAACCCGAAAAATCCAACGTATCAATACCGCCCTCATCCTTGACCTTGAACCGAGGTTTATCCTCAGGCGACGTGAGGGTGGAGTCAGCCTGACCACTGGTAGAGTTGAAACCGTAGGTGGTATTCACATTGCTCGGCTTTGGCTTGGGATCATCGGGCTTGCCGCCTTGTCCCAACACATCACCAGGATTGATCTGGCCTTTGCTTTTCACCAGGAAATCAGCCTTGCCATTGCCCGACAGGTCAATGGCCAGACTCCCCTCACCGCTTGCATGGTCAAAGGTCAGCACCGCGTCCCCCGGACGCCCGGCCAGTGCCCCGAAGTTGAGTGCTTTAATCCCGGCTTTTCTGAGCATGCCGGAAACATCGATCTTGTCAGTACCGGTGGTGAAATCCGCAAGCACATCGGGCGCCTCGGGCGTAGAGTCGCTCGCCTGATCGTACGCAAACGTGTCGGCGCCACCACCACCCGACAGGGTGTCCGCGCCACCACCGCCCCTCAGGCGATTGTCCGCCTGATTTCCGGTCAAGGTGTCATTGCCTGCCCCGCCGAACGCGTTTTCAATCGTTACGCCTTTGGCAATCGAGACGTTGCCTTTGAGCCCTGCCACGTCGGAGAACGCTTCAGCATTGAGGTTGATGACTTGATTCTGGATAAAGCCCGAAAAGTCCAGGGTGTCTACCCCGCCGCCGTCCCAGACACAGAAGATCGGCTTGTCATCCGCCCCTTTCAGGCTATAAAAATCACGCTCGCTGTTGGAGTTGAAGCCATAGGTCGTATCGGTATTTCGGGTTTTTGTATTAACGCCATAAATGCGTTGGATCGCGGCAATGTCATCCATCATCGGAGCGGCGGGCATCCGCTCATCGAAGTCATGGCCAGCTTGATTACGCTCGGACCAATAGCTCATCACGCTGCGGGCTCGCGTGTCCTCGGCATACTCGGCACTGCGATCGTAAGAGCCCCCGCCATTATAGCCCCCGGGATGTTCAAGGCCGAGCGCATGGCCAAGTTCATGTGCCGCGACAAATGGAAAATAACTGCCCAACGTTGGATTACTCTCTGCGCCCCCGGTACCAATATTTGCCTGTCCATTAAAGAAGTATTTATTCGGCAGTGTTGCCCAGCCACCGCCATGCCCCGGAATATCTTTAATCGTGATAGATCCATCCGTGTTGTCGGTGCTTTCCTGAAACGTGACATTGGCGAGATCACCCCATGCCTGCAAGGACAATATGCATCGTTCTTTCTGTCCTGCCGTCATCCCACCCTCAAAGCGATAAGAGATCACGATTTTCTGATCATCGTTCCGGTCATGAAACTTATAACCGCCACGGGTGATATGTGCTGCAGCTTGGTCTGTGGTGAAACTAGGTTTTTTTGAACTGCCATTGGAAAACGTGTGGTCGGGTTTCTCAGGTAATCCATCGAACATGGGAGGGATCACACAGCAGGGTAAAGATGGCGTAACAGAAGAACTCATAATTCAACCTTTAAATTAATTTTCTTTTCGACGACCCACAACATGGCCGACAACTACCGAGCTTTCAGCCGGCAGCCGAACTTATCTTCCCACACACAGCAGAAGCAAAATAAACAAGAAGAAACACAGTTGAAATTTAGCAACAAGAAAGAAAAAAGACTTACAAAAAAAATAAACTAACACGATATAAAAACAGCATAACTACCTGTTTTTGCCAACAATAAAATCAATGGAGAAAGTTAAAACCACACCCCCCAACCAAACTCATCAACACGAAGAAATACACCACTCCACCTGCAATATCATGTGCAAGTAAAGTTTAAAATACTGCGTAGGATGCAAGCCCATCTGCAGTTTAAAACAAGTATTTCTTTCTGACGTTGTATACGTTACTGACAGGTTCCACCCGATTATTGACAAGGTGCAAGCAAGGCCCCTTCAAGACATGTGTTCCCACGTTGGTATGCGCCATTCAAATCGAATGCTGCGGCTCCAGGCAACACAACAAGCGCTCGACCGTATGCGCCAACGGCCCGGAGTTATCCAGCACAAACAACCCCGACGCATTGTCGGCGATCAGCTCTGCGGTGAACTGCGCATTACGCGCCAGGCGCGCCTCAATGTCCGCCAACGACTCACGTCCACGGGCAATCAAGCGCTGGCGCAACACCGCCTGATCCACCGTCAGCAACAACACCAACAAGCTCGGATATCGCGCGCGGGTCTGCGCCAGGTGCGCGCGGGAGCCATTGACCAGCACGTCGTCCCCGGCCGCCAGCCAGTCGTCGATTTCCTTGGGAATGCCGTAGGACAAACCATTCGCTTGCCAACTCAGGGCAAACGCGCCCTCGGCGTCCATCGCGGCAAACTGCGCCGGGCTCACCCCTTGCGCGGCCTCGCCCACCGCCTCCGCCGAACGGGTGATGACGCGGCGCACAATGCGGCAGCCGCGCTCGGCCAGGTGCGGTCGCGCGGCGTCCAACAGGCTGTCCTTGCCCGAACCCGATGGTCCGATGAGATAGATCAACCTGCCTGCCATCCACACACCCTCTTTACCTGTTGCCGGTCAGCCCGCCGGCGGCGGCCACTTTACAGCAGCGCACTGGTGGGCAGTGCCATGGGGTAGAAATTTTCCAGCAGCAGCCTGTCGCCGTTCTCCAGTTGCCAGTCATAAAAGTCCGCAAAGTCCCCAAGCGCCAATCCACGGATCACCTTGGCCACGAAACCATGGGCCACCAACAACACAGTGCCCGAAGGATAACGTGCCACCAGCTCGGCCAAGCCTTGGTGTACACGGGCAACAACCTCGGCGATCGACTCACCGCCTGTTGGACCGACGGCCCATTGGCGCGTGATGTTCTGTGCCCAGAGCTGCGGGTACTGCGCTTTTGCCTCCGCCTGGGTCAGGCCCTCGAACACGCCCACATAGCGTTCGCGAAAGCTGTCCATTGTCACGAGTTCAAGGTTCAACGCCTGGTTAAGAATCTGCGCGGTTTGCTGGGCGCGCAAGCGTGGGGAGACGATCAGCGCGTCGATGCCGGCGGGTAAATTTTGGCTGAGGGAAAAGGCTTGTTCCCGACCGCGTTCGGTCAGTTCCGGGTCGAGCGCACCGAGGTAGCGTTGCTCGGCGTTGGCCCAGGTTTCGCCGTGGCGTACGACGTGTAGGTGCATGAGGTCCATCTCGCGGTTCTGTGGGATTCGCGATGATAGCAACTGCCCCGATCCCCTGTGGGAGCTGGCTTGCCTGCGATAGCGGTATACCTGCAATGAATTCCGCGCCTGACACACCGCCATCGCGGGCAAGCCCGGCTCCCACAGTTGATCTTCGTTGAATTGAAGAAGGTGTTTCAAAGGCATGAAAAAGGCGACCCGAAGGTCGCCTTTGGCTATTGCGCGTACTTTTTGCTGAGCCCCGGCGGCACGCCCTGCACATTGGTCTCTTCCCACGGCCCGTTCGGGCTGATGGAGCGGCTCCAGCCGTTGCTCCAGCGGTAATACGTACGCTGGCGGTAGAAGGTGTCGGGCTGGTCATCCAGCACGTAGACCTTCATGGTGCCATCCCAGTGGCTCGCCGCACCCGGTGGTGGGGCGAAGGTCGGTGAAGAGGTCGGCACCGGTTTTTTCGGCGGCGCGGTCACCGGGGTGCTGGGCTTGGTGCTCGGCTGCGTCGCCGGGCCCGACGGCGGGATGGTCGGGCCGGTCGGCGCGGGCGGTGGCCGGTGGACCGCACAAGCACTCAAGCCCAATACCAGGCTGAGCAGGGTGATACGTGCGAATGCGGTCATGGGCGTTTCCTCGAAATTACTTGTCCGGACTGTCGATGGTCAGCTGCTGCAGTGCAGTGGTGGTGCTGGCCAAGGGTTGGCTGCGGCCGATCCACTCGCCAGCGGTCGGAAGACCGGCCCGGGATATGCGCGCAACCAGTTGGACTTCGGGGAAGTTCGACAGTTTCAACTGCGGCATCATCGCGTCGGCATCGCCCAGTTCGACGGTGATCGGCAGTTCGGCGACGGTGACGCGCTTGGCCGCCAACGGTGCCGGCGGGCCGGACACGGCGCGGGCGAAGATGAACACGCTGTCGCTTGGCAGGGCGTTGGCCTTCACGTCCGCCGCCAGGTCCACGCGGACTTTGAGCAAGGCTTTTTGCGCGACGCTACCACCACTTTCCTTGAGCTTGTCGGCGGCGCGGTCGATACCGCCTTGCAGTGCGGCGCGGGAGCCATCTTCGGCCGGCAGTTGCGCCAGCAGGCGGCTCCAGTAGTCGATCGCTTCCTGGTAGCGCTGGCCTTCAAAGGCGGCGATACCCAGCAGGCCGAGGCTGGTGACTTCCTTGGGGTCCAGCTTCAGCGCTTCGTCGGTCAAGGCCTGGACCTTGGGCGACCACTGTTTGTTGTCGGCAAAGTACTGCGCCTGGGCCCACTGGCCAAGCAGTTCCGGCTGGCGCCCGGCGAGGGCCGCTGCGCGCTCGAAGACCTTGGCCGCATCGGCCGCGCGGTCCTGGGCCATGTAGGCGCGACCGAGGAAGTACAGGCCTTCCGGCGAGTCCGGTTGGGCGATGGCGGCGCGTTCCAGGCGCTGGGTCATGTCTTCCATGGACACCGGCGGCTGGGAGAATTCGCGGGTCAGTTCGACCTTGTCGCTGGCGCCGAAATGCAGGTACAGGCTCACGCCCAACACCGGCACCAGGAACGCGGCGAGCAACGGCAGCGGTTTGCCCAGGCGCGATTCGCGGGGCTTTTCCACGCCTTCGGTGTCGGCGAGCAGTTCGCGCGCAGCTTCGGCGCGGCCGGTGTCGAGTTGGGCGGCGTTGAGCACGCCTTCGTCCTGCTGCACTTGCAGCTCGGCGACGCGTTCCTGGTACAGCGCCACGTTCAGCGCGGTGCGATCCTCTTCGCGCTGGGCACGGCGGCCGCGCAGCACAGGGATCAACAGGAAACTCAGGGCAATCAGAAGCAGCAAGCCGGCTGCGAGCCAGAAATCAATCATCAGTCTTGGTGTCCAGCAATTGGTCGAGACGTTTACGCTCTTCGGGGGACAGCGCGTCGGAGCCGTCAGTCGGCGCGGCGCGGCGGCGGCGGATGATCACGGCCATCACCACCACACCGCTCAGCAACAGCCCGGCGGGGCCGAACCAGAGCAGCGCGGTCTTGCCGGTGAGCGCCGGTTTGTAGCGCACGAAGTCACCGTAGCGGTCGACCATGAAGTCGATGATCTGCTGGTTGTCCTTGCCCTCCCCCAGCATGCGGAAGATCTCGCGGCGCAGGTCGGTGGCGATGGGCGCGTTGGAGTCAGCGATGTCCTGGTTCTGGCACTTGGGGCAGCGCAGTTCCTTGGTCAAGTCGCGGAAACGCTCGCGCTCGGCGTCGTTGGCAAATTCGTAGGTGTCGATGGCGGCGTGGGCCACGCCGGCCAGGCCCAGCGCCAACACAGCGGCGGCTAACAGACGCTTCATGGCTTGGCCTCATCGACCAGCGCCTGGTACTTGGCGGCCAGTTGCTCGCGCCACACCACTTCGTCGATCACGCCGACGTACTTGTCGCGGATTACGCCCTTGGCATCGATAAAGAAGGTTTCTGGGGCGCCGTACACGCCGAGGTTGAGGCCGAGGTTGCCGTCCTCATCGCGGATATCCAACTGGTACGGGTTGTGGAACTCCGCCAGCCACTTCAAGGCGGCGGCGTTGTCGTCCTTGTAGTTGATGCCGTAGATCACCACGCCTTTCTCGGCCAGCTTGTTGAGCACCGGGTGTTCAACGCGGCAGGAGATGCACCAGGTGCCCCACACGTTGACCAGCGCCGGTTTGCCCAGCAGGTCGGCCTGGGTCAGGGTCTTGTCGCCCTGCACGGTGGGCAGGCTGAACGCCGGGAACGGCTTGCCGATCATCGCCGACGGCAGCTCGGACGGGTCCAGGTAGAGGCCGCGATACAAGACCACCGCGCCCAGCAAAAACACGATCAGGGGGATCGCCATCAACCAACGTTTCATACCGCCGCTCCCTGCAGGCCGAGGGCTTCACGCACCCGGCTCTTGACCTTGACCCGATAACGCCGATCCAGCGCCGCCAGCAAACCACCGAAACCGGTGAGCAGGCCGCCGAACCAGATCCAACGCACAAACGGCTTCACATGCACACGCACCGCCCAGGCACCGTCGCCCAGCGGTTCGCCGAGTGCCACATAGAGGTCACGGGTGAAACCGGCGTCGATGCCGGCTTCGGTCATCATCGAACTCTGCACGGTGTACAGGCGTTTTTCCGGGTGCAGCACGGCCACTTCCTTGCCGTTACGGACTACGCGCACGGTGCCTTTGTCTGACGTGAAGTTCGGCCCTTCGAAGTGCTTGGCGCCTTCAAAGATGAAGTGGTAACCGGCCAGGTCCATGGACTCGCCCGGCGCCAGGCGCAGGTCGCGCTCGGCGCTGTTCTGGCTGGACAGCACCACGCCGAGGGCGCACACGGCGATGCCGATGTGGGCGATCTGCATGCCCCAGTAGCTGCGGGTCAGGCTTGGCAAACCCTTGAGCAGACCTTTGTGGCGGGTCTTGTCGAAGATGTCACGCACACCGGCCAGCAGCACCCAGGCGGCGAGCAGGAAGGTGGCGAGCACCGCCCAGTTGAAGTCGCCGTAGGCAAAGCCGGCGATCACCGCCAGGGCCACGCTGCCGAGCAGTACTGGCATCAGCATGCCCGCCAGCCATTTCACCGGGGTGTCTTTCCAGCGCACCAGCACGCCGACCGCCATCACCACCATCAACAAGCCCATCAACGGGATAAACAACGCGTTGAAATACGGCGGGCCGACGGACAGCTTGGCGCCGCTCAGCGCATCCAGCACCAACGGGTACAGGGTGCCGAGCAGGATCATCGACGCCGCCACCACCAGCACCAGGTTGTTGCCCAGCAGCAGGGTTTCCCGCGACCACAGGTTGAAGCCGACCTGGCTCTTGACCACCGGCGCGCGCAGGGCAAACAGGGTCAGGGAACCACCGACCACAAACAGCAGGAAGATCAGGATGAAGATGCCCCGCGCCGGGTCGGAAGCAAACGCATGCACCGAGGTCAGCACACCCGAACGCACGAGGAACGTGCCGAGCAGGCTGAGGGAAAATGCCGCGATGGCCAGCAGCACGGTCCAGCTCTTGAACACGCCGCGTTTTTCGGTGACGGCCAGCGAGTGAATCAACGCCGTGCCCACCAGCCATGGCATGAAGGACGCGTTTTCCACCGGGTCCCAGAACCACCAGCCGCCCCAGCCGAGTTCGTAATAGGCCCACCACGAACCGAGGGTGATGCCGATGCCGAGGAAGGCCCAGGCGACGATGGTCCACGGTCGCGACCAGCGCGCCCACGCCGCATCCAGGCGCCCACCGAGCAAGGCGGCGATGGCGAAGGCGAAGGCCACGGAGAAACCGACGTAACCCATGTAGAGCATCGGTGGGTGCACGATCAGGCCGATGTCTTGCAGCAGCGGGTTGAGGTCGTGCCCGTTGGTGGGGATCTGCGGCAGGATGCGGCTGAACGGGTTGGAGGTCATGATCAGGAACAGCAGGAAGCCGATGCTGATCATGCCCATCACCGCCAGCACCCGGGCCAGCATGACTTGCGGCAGTTGGCGCGAGAACACCGACACGGCGAAGGTCCAGCCGCCGAGGATCAACGCCCACAGCAGCAACGACCCTTCGTGGGCGCCCCACACGGCGCTGAACTTGTAATACCAGGGCAAGGCGGTGTTGGAGTTGTTCGCGACATAGCTGACGGAAAAGTCGTCGGTCATAAACGCGTAGGTCAGGCAACCAAACGCGAACAGCAGGAACGCGAACTGGCCCCAGGCGGCCGGCTGCGCCAGGCTCATCCACAGGCGGTCACCGCGCCAGGCGCCGAGCAACGGCACCACGGCTTGCACGATGGCAAAGCACAGCGCGAGGATCATCGCCAACTGGCCGAGTTCGGGAATAAACAAAGCGGCGTTCATGACTCAACCCTCCTTGGCGGGGGTGGGGGCGGACTGGCCGCTGTCCTTGAGGGCTTTGGTCACCTCAGGCGGCATGTATTTTTCATCGTGCTTGGCCAGCACTTCATCGGCCACCACCACGCCGTCGGCGTTGAGCTTGCCCAGGGCGACGATGCCCTGGCCTTCGCGGAACAGGTCCGGGAGGATGCCGCGGTAGCTGATGGTCACGGACTTGCTGAAGTCGGTGACCACGAAGGTGACGTCGAGGGAATCACCGGAGCGCTTCAAGGAGCCGGCCTCGACCATGCCGCCGGCGCGGATGCGCGTGTCCAGCGGAGCTTCGCCGTTGGCGATCTGGGTCGGGGTGTAGAACAGGTTGATGTTCTGTTGCAGGGCGCTCAAGGCCAGGGCCACGGCAATGCCGACGCCGGCCAGGATGGCAAGGATGATCAACAGACGCTTTCTACGCAGCGGATTCACTTTTCGGTCTCCCGGCGCAGACGACGCGCCTCTTGTTGCAGGTAACGCTTGCGCGCCAGGATCGGCGCGGCGACGTTGAGGGCCAGCACCGCCAGGCAGATGCCATAGGCCGTCCAGACGTACAGGCCGTGGTGGCCCATGGCGAGAAAATCACTGAACGAAGCAAAACTCATCCGCGCGCTCCCAGGCTGTGTTGCACTTCGGCCTTGACCCAACTGGCGCGGGCTTCGCGCTTGAGCACTTCGAGGCGCATGCGCAGCAACAGCACCGCGCCGAAGAAGCAGTAGAACCCCAGCACCATCAGCAGCAGCGGCGCCCACATTTCCACGGGCATTGCCGGTTTTTCGGTGAGGGTGAAGGTGGCGCCCTGGTGCAGGGTGTTCCACCACTCCACCGAATATTTGATGATCGGGATGTTGATCACGCCAACAATCGCCAGCACCGCGCAGGCCTTGGCGGCGCTGTCACGATTACTGATGGCGTTGCCCAAGGCAATCAGACCGAAGTACAGGAACAGCAGGATCAGCATGGACGTTAGTCGCGCATCCCACACCCACCACGAGCCCCAGGTCGGCTTGCCCCAGATGGCGCCGGTGACCAGCGCCACGGCAGTCATCCACGCACCGATCGGCGCGGCGCATTGCAGGGCGACGTCGGCGAGTTTCATCTTCCACACCAGGCCGACGATGCCGCACACGGCGAGCATCACGTAGCAGGACTGGGCCAGCATCGCGGCGGGCACGTGGATATAGATGATGCGAAAGCTGTTGCCTTGCTGGTAGTCCGGCGGCGCGAAAGCCAAGCCCCAGACCAGGCCGATGCCGATCAGCAACACGGCGAAGAGGCTCAACCACGGCAGCAGTTTGCCACTGATGCCGTAGAACCATTTGGGCGAGCCGAGCTTGTGAAACCAGGTCCAGTTCATTGCTGTTTCCATCACGGTTGCTTTTCGTCGATGCGAAAAGCTTAGGGTCTTTACTGGCTAACGCTTAGCCAGACCTCATTATTCGCCGACGCTGATCTTCAGGCCGGCCGCTATTGCAAAAGGTGTCAGGGTTACCGCCAGGGCGGTCAGGCTGCCAAGCCACAAGAGGTAACCCGTCGCCGGCATGCCCATCAGCGCGGCTTGCAACGCGCCGCTACCGAGGATCAACACCGGGATATACAAAGGCAGAATCAGCAGGGCCAGCAACAGGCCGCCGCGCTTCAAACCCACGGTCAACGCCGCGCCCACTGCCCCCAGCAAGCTGAGGACCGGCGTACCGAGCAACAGGCTCAGGAGCAGGATCGGCAGGCATTCCGTGGGCAGGCCGAGCATCATCGCCAGCAGCGGCGAAAGCAAGACCAGCGCCAGGCCGGAAAACGCCCAGTGTGCCAGTACCTTGGCCAGTACCAGTAGTGGCAGGGGGTGCGACGAAAGGACCCACTGCTCCAGGGAACCGTCTTCGAAATCACTGCGAAACAGGCCGTCCAGCGAGAGCAGCACGGACAAAAGCGCCGCCACCCACACCAGTCCCGGAGACAAGGTTTGCAACAGTTTAGTCTCGGGACCGACCGCCAACGGGAACAAGGCAATAACGATGGCGAAGAACACCAGCGGGTTGGCCAGCTCGGCCGGGCGACGGCACAACAGCCGCGCTTCGCGGGCGACCAACAGGGCGAAGACACTCATGCTGACCACCGTCCCAGATCGAGGTCGCGGTAACCGGCGGGCAGGCGCGTCAGGGTGTGGTGTGTCGTCAGCACGACTAAACCGCCGCTCTCGCAGTGCTGGGCCAGGTGTGCTTCCAACTGGGCGACGCCTTGTTTATCGAGGGCGGTGAAGGGTTCGTCGAGAATCCACAGCGGCGGGCCCGGCAGGTACAAACGGGCCAGGGCCACGCGGCGCTGTTGGCCGGCGGACAGGGTGTGGCAAGGCACGTCTTCAAAACCCTTGAGGCCGACGGCGGCGAGGGCCTGCCAGATGGCGTCACGGGACGCGGGATGATGCAGGGCGCTGAGCCAGCTGAGGTTTTCTTCGGCGGTGAGCACGTCCTTGATCCCGGCGGCGTGGCCGATCCAGATCAGGTTGCGGGCGAGCTCGGTGCGTTGTTCGTTGAGGGGTTGGCCGTTGAGCCGCACCTCTCCGGCCGTCGGTTGCATCAAGCCGGCCAGCAGGCGCAGCAAACTGGTCTTGCCGCTGCCGTTGGGCCCGCTGATTTGCACCATGTCGCCGCCCGCCAGCCGCAGTTCGAGGTGCTCGAACAGCAGGCGCAGGTCGCGTTCACAGGAGAGCGCTACGGCTTCTAGAAGAGGGCTGGTCAAAAGATCGCGGGCCTTTACGGTTCAAGTCGGCGGTGCAGCGGCCGTTAAAGAGAAGTGCACAATAACGGCTTCGGCGACCGATTTTAGAGAGCTGGATCAAATAGTTGTGAGGTTTTTAGCGCTCTCTTTGCAGACGGGCCGCATTATACATGCGATGCCCTACTCTAAAGAGGGCAATTTCCTTCAAGACGGCGCGCGCGATGACCGGTGAGATCAACCTTCCTACGCTTCCACCTGCACCGGCGACCGGGCCCAGCCCCGCGCCCGCCAGCGGTGAATTGCTGAAACTGCTGGAACCGCAGATCGGCTTGATCACCCCGGGAAAAACCGTGAACGCCGAGGTCATCGCCCTGAAGCAAGGTGGTGAAGCCTTTCAGCTGCTGCTCAAGCTGACCCTGGAAAGCGGCCGCCAGACCCTGGTTCAAGCCAGCAGCGCCCAGCCCTTGCCCCTGGGCAGCAATGTCGCGGTGAGCCAGACCCCCGCCGGCAACCTGACCCTCAGCCTGCAACAAGCCTTGAGCGCCAACGTGGCCGCCCTGACCCGCATCGACACCAGCAAGATGCCCGAAGGCACGCTGTTGCAAGCCAAGGTGCTGACTACCCAGATGCTGCCCCAGGGCGCGGCGCAACCGGCGATCTACCGCTCACTGGTGACCGTGCTCAACAACGCCCTGGCCGGCGCCACGCTGACCCTGGAAAGCCCGCAGCCGCTGCGGGTCGGCAGCTTGCTCAGCGCGGTGGTGCAGAACGCGCAGACCTTGAACTTCGTACCGCTGAGCGGGCTCAAGGATCAACTGGCAATCACCCAGCAACTGGCCACCCAACAAAGCCGCCAAGGCTCGCTGGATGCAGTCTTCACCGCCTTGCAGAACCTGCCACGGGGTGCCGGCACTTCCGCCGAACTGCGCGCCGCCGCCGACCGTCTGCTGGCCGCCCTGCCCGACCTGGCCCAAGTCAGCAACCCGAAAATCCTCGCCCAGGTGATCCAGAACAGCGGCGCCTTTCTGGAGGCCAAGCTGCTCGCCGGGCAAAACCCTGGGGTTCCACCGCTGGACATGAAAGGCGCCTTGCTGCGCCTGGTCGCCGACCTGCTGCCGGCCCTGCCCACCAGCACCAACCTGAATGCCATCCTCGCCGCCAACACTCTGGCCCAAGTGCTGCCCAACTTCGTGCGCAGCCCGCTGAACACCCTCGGCCAGCTCAGCGCGCGCCAGGCACCCGTGGGCTTTCCCCTGCCCGAACGGCTGATGGCGAAACTGGAAGGCGAAGGCGACCTGGAAAACCTCCTGCGCCTGGCCGCCGGGGCCATTTCGCGTTTGCAGAGCCACCAACTGTCGAGCCTGGAACAGACCGGCACCACCGCCGATGGCCGCCTGCAAACCACCTGGCAGCTGGAAATCCCCCTGCGCACCCTGCAAGACATCGTGCCGTTGCAGGTCAAGTTCCAGCGCGAAGAACCGGCGCCGGACAAGGACCAGCCGGAACGCAAGGACAAGAAGGACCCCAAGCAGATGCTCTGGCGCGTCGAACTGGCCTTCGACATGGAGCCGCTGGGTCCGTTGCAGGTCCAGGCGCAATTGAACCAGGGCAAACTGTCGAGCCAGTTGTGGGCCAGCCGGCCCTTCACCGCAAGCCTGATCGAAAGCCACCTGGGCAACCTGCGCGAACGGCTGGTGACCTCGGGCATCAACGTCGGCGACCTCGATTGCCATCTCGGCACCCCGCCACGCGGGCCGAAGACCGGACTGGAACAACGCTGGGTGGATGAAACCGCATGAAGAACCCCAACCCGCCGCGCCAGGCGATTGCCCTCAAGTACGACGGCCAGCAAGCGCCAACCCTGACGGCCAAGGGCGACGATGCGCTGGCCGAGGCGATCCTCAAGCTGGCGCGGGAGAATGAAGTACCGATCTATGAAAATGCCGAGCTGGTGAAGCTGCTGGCGCGTATGGAACTGGGGGACAGCATCCCGGAAGAGTTGTACCGCACGGTGGCGGAGATCATTGCGTTTGCCTGGACGTTGAAGGGCAAGTTCCCGGTGGGGTATGACCCGGATGCGGGGCCGGTGGAGCGGGATGTCACGGAGCGTGGTGACGACTACTAACAGGCATACAGGGATTCAAATGTGGGAGCTGGCTTGCCTGCGATGGCGGTGTACCTGTACCAAATGGGCTAGCTGACCCACTGCTATCGCAGGCAAGCCAGCTCCCACAAAAGCCAGCTCCCACATTGGATTTTCAGTGTCAGTTGAGGACTTCACTCAGCGGAATGAAGTTGACCATATCCCCGT
This sequence comes from Pseudomonas sp. CBZ-4, assembly GCF_000346755.1. Taxonomy (GTDB): domain Bacteria; phylum Pseudomonadota; class Gammaproteobacteria; order Pseudomonadales; family Pseudomonadaceae; genus Aquipseudomonas. The sequence goes on from NZ_ANNV01000009.1 coordinate 92,916, forward strand.
CCGCCAACGTCGTCCCTTCCAACACCTCCACAAACCCTTCCGCCCACGCCGCGCTGCGCAGCACGCCGGAGCTCTGGTTGCGGTAGATGATCGCCTTGCCCTGCTCGATGCGCCCGCGCAGGTACTCGCGGCGGTTGCCCGGTTTGGGCCACTCGAACCCCACCGGCACTGCGAAGCGCAATGGCTCGACATCCGCCACACCCTGACGGCGCAACAGGTACGGCCGCGCCAGCAGCGCAAAGGTCACCAGGGTCGAAGCCGGATTGCCCGGCAGGCCAATCACCGGCACGCCACGGAAGTGCCCGAACGTCAGCGGTTTACCCGGCTTGATCGCCAGTTTCCACAACGCCAGCTCGCCTTCTTCACGCAGGGCAATGCCGAGGAAATCCGCCTCGCCCACCGACACACCGCCGGTGGACAGGATCAGGTCGACGTTGCCCAGGCCCGCCAGGCGGGTGCGGGTCTGTTCCAGGTCATCGGGCAGGATGCCGGCGTCGATCACCTCGCAGCCCATGCGTTCCAGCCAGGTGCACAACACGCGGCGATTACTGTTGTAGATCTGCCCGGGGCCCAGCGGCAGGCCGGGCTCGATCAGTTCGTCACCGGTGGACAGCACGGCGACGCGCGGGCGGCGGATGACTTCAAGACGGTCACGCCCGAGTGAGGCGGCAAGCCCCAGTTCGATCGGCCCCAGGCGTGTGCCGGCATTCAAGACCAACTCGCCGACCGTGGTTTCCTGGCCCTGGGGGCGGATGTTCTGCTGCAGGTGCAGGGGCTCGCTGAAACTCACGCGCTCGTCGGCGTGGACCACGGCGTTTTCCTGCATCTCCACGCAATCCGCGCCTTCCGGCACCGGCGCGCCGGTAAAGATGCGCGCGCAGGTACCGGCGGCCAAGGGCTGCGGCGCCTGCCCGGCGAAGATGCGCTGGCTGACCACCAGCGGCTCGCCGTGCCAGTCCGCCAGGCGCAGGGCGTAACCGTCCATGGCGCTGTTGGGCCAGGGCGGCAGGTCGAGGGTGGCGATCAGGTCGTGCGCCAGGACGCGGCCATCACACACGGCCAGGGGCAAGGCTTGCTGATCGCGGATCGGCGCAGCTTCGGCCATCGCCAGCAGTTGCGCCAACGCGTCTTCCACCGGCATCAGGGCGCCGGTCTTGCCGGGCTTACCCACGGGAGGCGCAGGGTTCGGCCTGCTTCAAGTGGGGGACGAAGTTGCACGGGCGATGACGGTTATCCAACTGCTCGGCGAGGATGCCATCCCAACCGGTGCGCACCGCATTGGTCGAACCCGGCAGGCAGCACACCAGGGTGCCGTTGGCCAGGCCGGCCAGGGCGCGGGATTGCACGGTGGAGGTGCCGATATCGGCCACGGAGATCTGGCGGAACAGTTCGCCAAAGCCGTCGACCTGCTTGTCCAGCAGGCAGCTCACCGCTTCCGGGGTGCTGTCGCGGCCGGTGAAGCCAGTGCCGCCGGTGATCAGCACGACCTGCACCACGTCTTCGGCGATCCAGTGGGCCACCTGGGCGCGGATCTTGTAGAGGTCGTCCTTGAGCAGCACGCGCTCGGCCAGGTTGTGGCCAGCGGCAGTGAGGCGATCGACGAAGACCTGGCCCGAGGTGTCGGTGTCCAGGGTGCGGGTGTCGCTGACGGTCAATACAGCGATATTCAGGGGTACGAAGGGCGCATCTGCCTTGGCGGTCATGGCACGGTCCGGTTGTCGAAGAAACAGGCCGGTGTTATATCACAGGCCCCCCTTTTGCTGCCGCTGCGGAACTGCCATGCCTATCGATTCATCTGCCCTGCCCTGTTCGGTCCTGCTGCTGTCGGGGGGCCGTGGCCAGCGCATGGGTGGCCTGGACAAGGGCCTGCTGGAATGGCGCGGCCAACCGTTGATTGCCCACCTGCACGGCCTGGTGCGGCCGCTGACGGACGACCTGATCATCTCGTGCAATCGCAACCCCGAGAGGTACGCCGCGTTTGCCGACCAGTTGGTCAGCGACGACAGCGCGGACTTCCCCGGCCCGCTCGCCGGGATTCGTGCAGGGCTTGGCGCCGCACGCCATGGGCACTTGCTGATCCTGCCGTGCGACGTGCCGCAGCTCGATGCACGACTACTGGCCGAGCTGCGTGAGACGGCGCAGCGCAATCCCCTTGTGCCGGTAATGGTCCGCCACGGTCAATTCTGGGAGCCGCTGATCTGCATCCTGCCCACCGCCCTGCGGGACGCGGTCGAGGCGGCCTGGCAGGCCGGCGAGCGCAGCCCACGGCAGATCTTCATGAAACTGGGCGCGGTGGGCGTGGAGTGCCCGGCGGATGATCCGCGCCTGGCCAACCTGAATACCCCCGAGCTGTTACTCCCACACGTTGGCGTGTCAGAATGAACCTCGCATCAGGAACTTTGTCGGCGCCTCGCGCGTCACAAGGTCAGCTTTTCAAAAGAATTCTCTCGGAGACAACACCATGACTCAACGGACCATCGCCGCTCTCATGCTTGCACTGGGCCTCGCCACCCTCGCCGGTTGCGCTTCGCCAACAGTGATCACCCTGAATGACGGTCGCGAAATCCAGGCCGTCGACACCCCTAAATTCGACAAGGATTCGGGCTTCTATGAGTTCGAACAACTGGACGGCAAGCAGACCCGCATCAACAAGGATCAGGTCCGCACCGTTAAAGACCTGTAAGTCTTAGCGTTTGCCAACAAGGCCCGCCGCGTGCGGGCCTTGTCGTTTCCGAGGGTTACCAGTCGAGGGTGATCCGGCTGCGGAACTGGCGCTCTTCGCCGGTCACCGGGTCGATGAACCGCACGCCCTGGGCCAGCAGTTTCAGCGGGTTGGCGTAGTCGTCCACGGCGTCCTTGAGCACATCGGGGTAGAACGGGTCGTTGCAGATACTCGCGCCGAGCGCGGTCATGTGCACGCGCAGCTGGTGCTTCTTGCCGGTCACGGGGAACAGGCCGTAGCGCCACAGGTCGCCGTGTTTCTCGCGCACTTCAACCGCGGTTTCGGTGTTGCTGGCGCCGGGACCTTCCTGCATGCGGAAGAACGGTTCGCCATCCACCAGACGGCTTTTGTGCACAAGCGGAAAGCTCAGGTCTGGCAGCGCGGGTGCAATGGCTTCGTAGAATTTATCGATCTGGCGCGTGGGAAACAGCTGTTGATACGCCGAGCGGCTGGCCGGGTTGGCCGAGAACAGCACCAGCCCCGCGGTGTGCCGGTCGATGCGGTGCAGGGGCACCAGTGATGGGTTGTCCAAACGACGAATCAAGCGACGTAGCAGGGTTTGCTCGACGTACTCACCGGCCGGCGTCACGGGCAGGAAGTGCGGCTTGTCGGCGACCACCAGGTGCTCGTCGGCGTAGAGGATGGTCTCCTCCACCGGGATCACTTTTTCGTTCGGCACTTCGCGGAAATAGTAGATGCACAGGCCTTCCTTGTAGGCCAGGTCCAGGCAGATCGGGTTCCCGTGGACATCCAGCACCCGACCCCGCGCGATGCGGTCCAGCCAGTGTTCACGGCTGATCGCCGGGAAGTGCTCGCACAGGCAATCGAGCACCGTGGCCCAAGCCCCGGGTGGCAGGTACAAGGTGCTGGCCTGGTGCTCAGACGGAATAAAAATCGAAGTGGACATGCGTAAAGCCTGGAGAAAACCGGCGGGCATTATCCCGCATGGCTCAGGCCTTGGCCAATTGCGCCCGCAGCACCGGCGAGGCGCTGGCGGCCTCGGTGAACTCCTTGAGCCAGCGCAGCACGTCCACCGCTTCCCAGCGGCCCGGATCGTACAACGCGTACAGCAAGCCCTGGTAACCCACCACATCCAACTGCTTGTGATAACCGGCGCGCTGGAACAGCGCCTCGATCTCGGCAAAGCAGGTATTGAAATGCACTTTGTTAAACGGCGTCTTGCCTTCCGTGACCAGGCCGTCGAGGCGCAGCTCGTTCACCGCATCGCGCACGACATCGGCGGACATGCGATTGACGCTGCTTTTCAGTTGTTCAACATTCACCACGGGCGTTCCCTCTATTCAATCGCTGTACAAACATACAGTAACGTAATATTTGGAAACCCGCTATCGCCTAAACCTCAGCTGAGGAAGGCGACTACCTGTTCGGCGTCGAACGGCCAGTCCAGCTCGGCGCCCGTGTCGGCCCGTCGGAGTACCGGAATCCTTAGGCCGTAGGCGTCGGTCAGGTCTTCAGGGTCGGTTATATCCACCAGTTCAACCAACAACCCGCGTTCGACGAGCGGCATGATTTCGGCTTCGGCAATCTCGCAAAGATGGCAACCCAGGGTGCCGAACAGCTGGCATTCAGGAAGCATGACGAATGGCTCTGATCAGAAAGTAGGCGGTCATTCTATGCCCGCAACACCCCTGTGGCGAGGGAGCTTGCTCCCGCTGGGCAGCGAAGCGGCCCCAAAATGCTGGGAGCGCTGCGCACTCCAGCGGGAGCAAGCTCCCTCGCCACAATAAACCGTGACCTGAATCAGCATGGCCTATAACTGATTCAGCGATTCTTGCGGCTTTTTGCCTGCCCCTTGCAACGGAGATGCGTGTGTTTGCCAACCTGCTGATCATTCTGGCCTCATCCTTGGTGGTGATTGCGCTGTTTCGCCGACTGCAATTGCCACCCGTGCTCGGCTACCTGTGCGTAGGCCTGGCCGTGGGGCCGACCGCCCTGGACTGGGTGAATGACAGCGAAGAGCTGCCCGACCTCGCCGAGCTGGGCGTGGTGTTCCTGCTGTTCTCCCTGGGCCTGGAGTTTTCCCTGAGCAAGATGTTCGCCCTGCGCCGCGTGGTGTTTGGCCTGAGCAGTTTGCAGGTGTTGGGCTGCGGGGTGCTGCTGGGGCTGTTGCTGATGATCCTTGGCGTGGCGCCGGGCATCGCGTTGTTGCTGGGCGCGGGGCTGGCGTTGTCGTCCACGGCCATTGTCAGCAAGGAGTTGACCAGCCTCGGCGAAATCTTCAGCAGCCATGGGCAGAACGCGATTGGCGTGTTGCTGTTCCAGGACGTGGTGGCCGTACTGCTGCTGACCCTGGTGCCGGTGTTTGCCGGCACCGGCGAGCAGGCCTGGTATATCGCACTGCCGCTGACCCTGGCCAAGACCGTGGTGCTGTTTGTCGGTTTGTTGCTGGCCAGTCGCTGGTTATTGCCGCGCCTGTTTCATGAGGTGGCCGCGTCCCATTCGGCAGAGCTGTTTGTGCTGCTGGCGCTGGTGATCGTGTTGCTCACCGCGTGGCTCACGCACCTGCTGGGCCTGTCCCCTGCCCTCGGCGCCTTTCTCGCCGGCATGCTGCTGGGGGAAAGCCATTACCGCCATCAGATCGAAGCGGATATCCGCCCGTTTCGCGACATCTTGCTGGGGCTGTTTTTCGTCAGCATCGGCATGCTGATCGACCTGCAGCTGTTCGTCAGCCACAGCCTGTTGATCCTCGGCCTGACCCTCACCTTGATGCTGGTCAAAGGCAGCGTCGTTGCGCTGCTGGTCAAGTGGCGCGGCAGCGACAGTGAAACCGCCTGGCGCAGCGGCCTGGCCCTGGCCCAGGGCGGCGAGTTCTGTTTTGCGCTGATGGCGCAGATGCAGCAGAGCCGGCTGATCCCGGACGAGTTCAATGGCCTGCTGCTCGCCGCCACCTTCTGTTCGATGCTGCTCACGCCGCTGCTGTTGCGCGCCGCCCCGGCCATCGCCCTGCGCCTGCACCGCAAGCCCAACCAGCAAGTGCAACTGGAAGAAATCACCGCGCTCAACGCCGAGCTGCGCGGGCATGCGGTGATTTGCGGGTATGGCCGCGTCGGGCAATCCATCGGGCGGTTCCTGCGCAAGGAACAACAGGTGTTTATCGCCCTGGATGACGACCCGGAACGGGTGCAGGAAGCCGCGACCGAAGACAGCAGCGTGCATTACGGCGATTGCCGGCGCGGAGCCCTGCTCAGTGCGGTGGGCCTGGAGCGCGCGCGGCTGGTGGTGATTGCCGTGGACAACACCGAGGTGGCGCTGGCGGTGTTGAAGGAGGCGCGGCGCATCAACCGCGACGTGCCGATCCTGGTGCGCACTCGCGATGACAGCCAATTGGCCGAATTGAAAGCCGCGGGCGCCAGCGAAGTGGTGCCCGAGCTGTTGGAGTCCAGCCTGATGCTCGCCTCCCACGCCTTGATCCTGCTGGGCCTGCCGGACCAACAGGTGCAGGCGCGGGTCGATGAAGTGCGGCAGAACCGCTATCGCCTGCTGCACGGTTTTTACGCGCCAGCCGACAACCCGATCAATCCTGACTGACTGCGCCAATCTTATGGATCGACAAGTCCGCGCCGTAGTATTCCTCTTCCTGGCTCAGGCGCAGGCCCGTTACGCGCTTTATGGTGCCGTACACCAGCCACCCGCCCGCGAACGCCACCGCCACGCCGAGGGCGGTGCCGATCAACTGGCTGATCAGGCTGACGCCGCCCAGCCCGCCGAGCGCGGTCTGGCCGAAGATGCCGCAGGCAATGCCGCCCCACACGCCACACAGGCCGTGCAGCGGCCACACGCCGAGCACGTCGTCGATCTTCCAGCGGTCCTGGGCGGCAATAAAGCACCAGACGAACAGGCCACCGGCCACTGCACCGGTGACCAGCGCACCCACCGGGTGCATCAGGTCGGAACCGGCACAGATCGCCACCAGCCCGGCCAAGGGGCCGTTGTGCAGGAAGCCTGGGTCGTTGCGGCCGATGATCAGCGCCGCCACGGTGCCGCCGACCATGGCCATCAGCGAGTTGACCGCCACCAGGCCACTGACGCCGTTCAGCGTTTGTGCACTCATGACGTTAAAGCCGAACCAGCCCACGATCAGAATCCACGAGCCCAACGCCAGGAACGGAATGCTCGACGGCGCAAACGCCACCAACCGGCCATCCCGGTAGCGCCCGTTACGCGGGCCGAGCAACAGCACCGCCGCCAGCGCCAGCCAGCCGCCCATGGCGTGCACCACCACGGAACCGGCGAAGTCATGGAAGCTCGCACCAAAGGTCGCCAGCAGCCAGGCTTGCAGGCCGAAGTTGCCGTTCCACACCATGCCTTCGAAAAACGGGTAGATAAACGCGACGATCAGCGCCGTGGCGCACAGCTGCGGAGCAAACCGTGCACGCTCGGCAATGCCGCCGGAAATGATCGCCGGGATCGCCGCCGCAAAGGTCAGCAGAAAGAAGAACTTCACCAGGCCATAGCCGTGATCGGCGCTGATCACCGCGGCCGGTTGCATGAAGCTGACGCCGTAGGAGATCCAATAGCCTATAAAGAAATAGGCCAGGGTCGAGATGGCGAAGTCGCTGAGGATTTTCGACAGCGCGTTGACCTGGTTTTTCTGGCGCACGGTGCCGACTTCCAGGAACGCGAAGCCGGCGTGCATGGCCAGGACCATGACCGCGCCAATCAGGATAAACAGGGTGTTGGAACTGTGGACCAGCGTGTCCACTGCACTTTGCAAATTTTCCATGGAGGTTGGCAGGCCTGCATTAAAGGCAAAAAGCACCAAAGCGGTTCAAGCCCGGGTTACGCGCACTAAATTGGCACCGCCGGTTCCACCCCTCTGCAGAGGGCGTGAACCGCTTTAGCGCAGCGATCAACACAACAGGCCGATGCCGACAGGGTTTTTCCGCGAGTTTCAGTTATTTAGGGTAAGGTTTTTGAAGGCTTCCTGCCCGACCGCCCGGATTTCGCGCAAGCCCCGTGGCGTGCGCACCAAGGCAAAGCAAAAGCTGTACCAGACAATTGCACTGAACCTTCACCGATACCGGTGACTCGAAACGACATCTACAGCTCAGCCCATCACGGAGATACCCATGGCCAGAAAAACCGCAAAGACTGCTCAAGAAATCCTGCTGGAGGATTTTCAAACCCTGGTCAGCGACACCGAGAAGCTGCTGGACGACACCAAGGTGCTGGCCGGCGACCAGGCTGACGAGCTGCGCAGCAAGATCCATGAAAGCCTGCTCAAGGCCCGCGAAACCCTGCAAGTGACCGAAGACTCTCTGCGCGAGCGCGGCCAGGCAGCGGTCACCGCCACCGAAGACTATGTGCAGGCCAATCCTTGGCAGTCGGTGGGCATTGCCGCCGGCGTGGGCTTTTTGATCGGCCTGCTGGCCACAAGGCGCTAATCATGTCTATCGGCGAAACCGGCTCGTCCACGGGCACTACTTCAAGACGTCTGGGCGCGGCCGTGCTGGGCTTGCTGCACAGTCATGTCGAGTTGTTTGGCATCGAATTGCAGGAACAGAAGGCCCGCACCGTCAGCCTGCTGCTGTTTGCCGGCCTGGCGCTGGTGTTTGCGCTGCTGTTGCTGGTGGGGTTATCGACGCTGGTGATGATCCTCGTGTGGGACACCGGCTACCGCCTCACCGGGATCATCTGCCTCTGCGTGTTCTACAGCCTGGCCGCCGCGTTCTGCGGGGTGCGCTTGAAAGCGGCGGTGTTCGATGAGTCCACGCCGTTCCACGCCACCCTCGAAGAGCTGGCCAATGACCGGGAGCGCCTGCTGCCATGAGCCTGACTGAAATCCCGCAGAACACCTCACGCCGGGAAATGCGCAAGGCGTTGATCCGCTTGCGCATGGAAATGCACCGCCAGGAGATCCGCCACGAATCCCAGCAACTGCTGGCACCGCTGACCAAGGTGCGCAACATGGGCCAGAACTGGCAGGACAACCTGGGCATCAAGCATGCGCCGCTGTGGGGCGTGGCGGCGGTGACGCTGCTTGGCTTCTTCACCGGCAAGGGCGCCAAGGGCGGCAGTATCAGCAGCCTGACGCGCCTGGTGCGGCTGGGCGCCGGGTTGATCCCGCTGATCAAGCTGGCCATGCAGGGCGCTTCGCGCAAAGGTTGAGCCACGCTGGCTGCATTCTTGCAAACAGAAGCGGCCCGGCTCTCGTGTTCGAGAGCCGGGTCTTTTTTTCGCCAACTATTCAAGGAGGCCCTGTGATCGACGGGCAACCGCTCGCCTGCTTCCAGCCGTTTATCGACACTGCCACCGGGCGCATCGCCGGCGTCGAGGCCCTGGGTCGCTTGCGTCAACCAGACGGCCGCCTGCTCTCCGTGGGCCCGCTGTTCGCCGACCCGCGCACGCCCGGCGCGACCTTGCGCCGCCTCGACCGGCAGATCCGCGACAATGCACTGAGCCGCCTGCATGAAGTGCCCGAAGACTGGTTCCTCAGCCTGAACATCTCGCCGCGCTGGATCAACCGCCTGCGCCCCGGGCAAGCGCTGCCGAGCTTGAAGCAGGTGCACGCCCAGGGTGTCGATCCGCGGCGGATCGTGTTCGAGATCACCGAACTGGGCGGCAATATCCAACGTCTGGCCGACGTGGTGGCGCGCTATCGCCAAGCCGGCGCGCGGATTGCCATCGATGATTTCGGCGCGGGCTATTCCCAGCTTGATCGGGTGCTGGCGCTGCAACCGGATATCCTCAAGCTCGACATGCGCCTGTTCCAGGACGCCGCACGCGGCGGGCCGAGCAGTGAAGTGGTGCGCGCGCTTGCGCAAATGGCCGAGAAAACCGGCTGCTGGATCATTGCCGAAGGCGTCGAGACCGAAGCGCAGTTGAGCTTTGCTCTGGAGTGCGGTGCGCGGTATGTGCAGGGTTATCTGTTCGCCCAGGCGCAGTTGGACTGGTTCGCCGCCGATGCCTTTGTGCCCCGCTTTGCCCAACTGCGCACGCAGTACGTGCAGCAAAAACTCGCCGAGCGTGGGCGCATCATGCGGTTGCGCCAGCAGTTGGCCGAACTGATGAAAATCCTCCAGGCCTGGGCCCAGGGCCAGGCGCCGCTGAGCCAGCTGCCGCAGCTGCCGGACTTTCCGTGGCTGTTGCGCTTCTACCAGTGCGACCGCCATGGCACCCAACTGACCCCCAACTTCGAGTGGCGGCACGATGCCTGGCAGTCCGACAGCCGCTACCTGGGCCACAACTGGTCGTGGCGCCCGTATTTCTATCACTTGCTGGCCGAAGGCTGGGAGGAGCGGCGGCTGAACCTGTCCTCGACCTACCGCGACGCCACCACCAATCAATACTGCCTGACCGCCGGACAATTCTTCGATAACGGTCAGCGCTTGCTGTTAATCGATATCGATGCCGCCGGCCTGTAGATTTTCGCTTGCCCCGCCCAGGCGGAACCGGGAAGCTGGGAGGGTCATTCACCGAACGGAGCGTCCCCGCCTTGGATTGGCCCACCCTGCTGACTCGCGAACGTCTTGGGAAACCCCTGCACAGCCCGGAAGAACTGGGGCGCAGCCCGTTTCACAAGGATCACGACCGTATCATCTTCTCCGGCGCGTTTCGCCGCCTGGGCCGCAAGACCCAAGTGCACCCGGTGTCGAGCAACGATCACATCCATACGCGGCTGACCCACTCGCTGGAAGTCAGCTGCGTCGGCCGCTCCCTGGGCATGCGCGTCGGCGAAACCCTGCGCAGCGCCCTGCCCGACTGGTGCGACCCGAGCGACCTGGGCATGGTGGTGCAATCGGCCTGCCTGGCCCACGACATCGGCAACCCACCGTTCGGCCACTCCGGCGAAGACGCCATCCGCCACTGGTTCCAGCAAGCGGCCGGGCGCGGCTGGCTGGACGACATGAGCAGCGCCGAGCGCAATGACTTCCTCAACTTCGAGGGCAATGCCCAGGGCTTCCGCGTGCTGACCCAGTTGGAGTATCACCAGTTCGACGGTGGCACCCGGCTGACCTATGCCACCTTGGGTACCTACCTCAAATACCCTTGGACCGCGCGCCACGCCGACGCACTGGGCTACAAGAAACACAAGTTCGGTTGCTACCAGAGCGAGTTGCCGATTCTTGAACAGATCGCCCAAAAGCTCGGCCTGCCGCAGCTGGAGGAACAACGCTGGGCGCGCCATCCGCTGGTTTACTTGATGGAGGCGGCAGATGACATCTGCTACGCCTTGATCGACCTGGAAGATGGCCTGGAAATGGAGTTGCTGCAATACGCCGAGGTCGAGGCACTGCTGCTCAACCTGGTGGGCGATGACTTGCCGCAAACCTATCGACAGCTGGGCCCCGGAGACTCGCGTCGACGCAAACTGGCGATCCTGCGCGGCAAGGCCATCGAACACCTGACCAACGCCGCGGCACAGGCTTTCGTTGAACAACAGGACGCCTTGCTCGCCGGCACCCTGCCCGGCGACCTGGTGGAACACATGCACGGCCCGGCCCAACGCTGTGTGCTGGATGCCAAGGACATGGCGCGCAAGAAAATCTTCCAGGACAAGCGCAAGACCCTGCATGAAATCGGCGCCTACACCACCCTGGAAATCCTCCTTAACGCCTTTTGCGGTGCCGCGCTGGAACAGCATGGCGGCCGTACGCCGTCGTTCAAGAACCGGCGCATTCTCGACTTGCTCGGCAACAGCGCACCGAACCCGGCCTGGCCGTTGCACGCCTCGTTCCTGCGCATGATCGATTTCATCGCCGGCATGACCGACAGCTACGCCACCGAAATGGCGCGGGAGATGACCGGGCGTTCCAGTCCTCAATAAACGTCGGCAATCAAGCAGCCTGTTCCCTGAAAAGAATCGCCCTACGATGGGAACAGAGCGGCCTGATCGAATTCGCACAACCACTCAAAGAATAATCACGCGCGCTTCCGGCCGACCTCGAGAGCAATTCCTACGCTCAGCCCTATCGACGCTTGACTCAGTGTGTGCCCTTTTATGCCCCAACATTGCCTGCGTATTCTGCTGGTCGAGGATCATCCCTTTCAGCTCCTGGCAACCCAATGCCTGCTCAAGAGCTTCGGCTTCGAGCAATTGACGCTGGCGGAAAATGCCGAACAGGCGATTCGCCAGATGACCCGGGCCCGGACGCCTTTCGACCTCATGCTGTGCGACCAGTGCCTGCCGGACCTGCCCGGGCTGGAACTGGTCGAAATAGCCAGCCGTCGGGGCTTCATTACCGCAGCCATTCTGCTCAGCGGCCTGTCCATGCTGGAACTTTCGAAGCTCTATGCCCAGGCACTGCAACGCGGCCTGCCTATATTGGGTTACTTACCCAAGCCATTGAATCGGGATGAACTTACCGTACTAATCAATCAAACTTCTGACTTTTAGCCGTAGGACGTTAAACATCACGCAATACGAAAAGCACAGTACAGAACCAACCTCGGCTCGCTATCCACGCCATTGTCTCCACACAACGCCCAACAGACTGACATACCCAAGCATTAAGTCCTGACAAATCGTAAGCAACAGCCTTTTTTACTGTAGGAAATTTCTTGTTTTGTATCCAGCACCACTGAGCTTCATGCTCACGACACACCATCTGAGCTAATGTGCCCGCTTTATTTGTACTTGCATGGAATGGGATCATGAACTCAGTTTTCATTATCGATGACCACCCCGTCATACGGCTGGCGATTCGAATGTTGTTGGAACACGAAGGCTATAAAGTCGTCGGCGAAACAGATAATGGTTGTGATGCGATACAGATGGTGCGCGAATGCCTCCCGGACCTGATCATTCTTGACATCAGCATTCCGAAACTTGACGGGCTCGAAGTGCTGTGCCGGTTCAATGCCATGAACACCCAGATGAAAACCCTTATCCTCACGGCCCAGAGCCCCACGCTGTTCGCCACGCGCTGTATGCGCTCGGGCGCCGATGGCTACGTGTGCAAGGAGGGCGACCTGAGTGAACTGCTGAGTGCCATCCGCGCGGTATTGTCGGGCTATAACTATTTCCCCAGCCAGGCATTGAATGCCGGCGCCACCGATGCCAACTCCCAGGAACTTGAACTGTTCAAGTCGGTTAACGACAGGGAATTAATGGTCTTGCAACTTTTTGCACAAGGTCGCACCAACAAAGAAATCGCCAAAGGCATGTTTTTAAGTAACAAAACCGTCAGCACCTATAAAAAGAGGCTCATGCAAAAACTGAAAGCCAAATCCTTGGTAGAACTTATCGAGTTGGCAAAACGAAACGCGCTAGTGTGAGAAAGCGGATGCCCAGGCGTATAAAGGATTATCTGATTGTATTGAGTGCAGGCCTATGCTTGAACACTACCGTGGTCGCGGCTCAAATGGAGCCGCAGCACTTCACCCTGTTGAGCCGTGCAGGGTCCCTTCAACTGGACACTCAACTGGACAAAGCCCAGCGCCAATGGCTACAGAACAAACGCGAACTGGTGCTGGGCACTGCGCTGCCTGACTATCCCCCCTTCGACCTGACGTCCAGCGGCCAAGACTACGAAGGGCTCACCGCCGACTACGCCGGGATTCTCGCCAAGGCGCTGGCAATGCCCGTCAAGGTGGTGCGCTATCCTACGCGGGAGGCGTCCATTCAAGCGCTGGAAACCGGTGAAATCGACCTGCTCGGTTCCTCCAACGGCTTCGAGGCTGCCAACCCACGGCTGACCCTCTCCGAACCTTATGCGGTGGATCAACCGGTACTGGTAACCCGTGAAGGCGAAACCCGCAGCCTCAGCGAAGGCCTGGCCGGGCTGCGCTTGAGCCTGGTGTATCACTACCTGCCGCTGGACGAAGTGCAAAAGCTGTATCCCAAAGCGATTATCCGCGCCTACCCCTCCTATCAGAATGCCCTGAATGCAGTGGCATTCGATCAGGCGGACGTGTTTCTCGGCGACACCATTTCCACCCATTTCATGATCAACAAGGGCTACCTGAAAAATATCCGCATGGCCAACTTCGGCAAACACGAGGCCTATGGATTCAGCTTTGCCCTGCGCCAGGACCAGCACATGCTCCTGGGCATCGTCAATTCGGTGCTGGCCACGGTACCCAGTAGCGAACGGGAAAGCATTGCCAAGCGCTGGAGCGCCGGCAGCGACATCCTGTTGACCGACCAGAAGCTGCAACTGACCAGCCGCGAGGAGCGTTGGCTCAAGGACCATCCGGTGATCAAGGTAGTGGTCAACGAGACCTTCGCGCCGTTGACGTTCTTCGACACCGACGGCAATTTTCGCGGCATAACCGCCGACTTGCTGGAGTTGATCCGCCTGCGCACCGGCATGCGTTTCGAGATCACGCGCGTGCGGGGCGTGAGCACCATGATCGAACAGCTCGAGACCGGGAAGTCCGACATGATTGGCGCCATCGCACCAAGCGCCGAACGAGAAACCCAGCTCAACTTCAGCCGGCCCTACCTGGAAAACTCCTATGTGATGTTGACGCGCAAAGAGGATCAAGCGCCCGCCAGCCTGGAGGCAATGGGGGGCAAACGCCTGGCGTTGACCCAAGGCAGCCCGATGACACCCTTCCTGCGCGAGCACTTCCCCGACATTCAATTGGTAGAGACAAGCGATACCTTCAAGTCCGCCGAACTGCTGGTACAAGGCCATGTCGAGGGGGCGGTGAACACCTTGGTGGTAGCCAACTATTTCCTGTCCTCGCCCATGTTCCAGGACAAGATTCAGACCAGTTTCAGCATTGGTACCACGCCAGCCACCTTCGCCCTGGCGACGCCCCGCGCCGCCACCGAGCTGAGTTCAATCCTGGACAAGGCACTGCTGAGCATCGCCCCGGAAGAGCTGGGGGTCATCAACAGCCGGTGGCGGGGCTACACTGCCGCTTCCGACGGCTATTGGCGCAACTACCATGACCTGATAGCCCAGATCATCCTCGGCACCGGCCTGTTGTTATTGATCTCCCTGGCCTGGAACGCCTACATGCGCCGGCAGATCAAGCATCGCAAGATGGCGGAGCGGGCACTCAACGATCAGTTCGAATTCATGCGCGCGCTGGTCAACGAAACCCCTCATCCCATCTACGTGCGGGACCGCAAAGGGTTGCTGCAGACCTGTAACGACAGCTATTTGCAGGTGTTTGACGTCAAGCGTGAGGACGTGATCGGTAAAAGTGCGATGCAGATCAGCACCGCGCTGGAAGCCGAATCCACTCAATACCACGCCGACTACCAGCGCGTCGTGGCACAAGGCAACCCTCTGATTCTGGATCGCCCCCTGCATATCCGGGGGAAGAAATACACGATCTACCATTGGATCTTGCCCTACCGCGACTCTACCGGAGAGGTCCAGGGCATCATCGGCGGCTGGATTGACATCAGTGAACGGCGCCAGCTATTCGATGAGCTGCGTACCGCCAAAGAGCGCGCCGACGAGGCCAACCGCGCCAAGAGCACCTTTCTTGCAACCATGAGCCACGAAATCCGCACCCCGATGAACGCAGTGATCGGCATGCTGGAACTGACGCTCAAACGAGCCGACCAGGGGCACCTGGACCGCCCGGCAATCGAGGTGGCCTACAACTCGGCGAAGGATCTGCTGGAATTGATCGGCGATATCCTCGACATCGCACGCATCGAATCCGGCCGTCTGAGCCTGGCCCCCGAACGCGTCAACCTGAAGGAGGTGATCGAGTCGGTAGTGCGCGTGTTCGACGGCCTGGCCCGCCAGAAAACCCTCAGCCTGCTGCTTGAGTACAAGGCCGACTCGGACGACAACGACGTGCTGATCGATCCTTTGCGCTTCAAGCAGGTGTTGTCCAACCTGGTCAGCAATGCCATCAAATTCACTGAGCGCGGCCAGGTGAAGATCAGGGTCGAAGTATTCGCCACCGAGATGCCCCAGCAGGTCGAGATGAAACTGGTCGTAGAGGACACCGGCATCGGCATCAGCCGCGACGATCAACTGCGCCTGTTCGAACCTTTTTCCCAGGCGGACAACTCGGGGCACCTGGCCCGCAGTGGCGCGGGCCTGGGATTGGTCATCTGCCGCAGCCTGTGCTCGATGATGGGCGGGCAACTGAGCCTGAGTAGCGTGCCCATGGTGGGCACACAAGTGCATGTCAGCCTGAAAATGCCGCGCCTGCAGCCGCTCCAGGCAGTGGATGATCTCAAGCCGGCGACACCCGCATCCGCCCAGGTGCTTAACGTCCTGGTCGTGGACGATCATCCCGCCAACCGCCTGCTGATGTGCCAGCAACTGGGCTACCTGGGGCACCAGTTCACGGCCGCCCAGCACGGTGCAGCAGGATTCCAGGCGTGGCGTCAGGAACACTTCGACCTGGTGATCGCCGACTGCAACATGCCCATCATGAACGGTTACGAATTGACCCGGTCCATCCGTGAATACGAGCAGCGCGAACAGCGGCGCCCGTGCATCGTTCTGGGTTTTACCGCCAACGCTCAACCCGAAGAAAAGCAGCGCTGCGCTGAAGCCGGCATGGATGACTGCCTGTTCAAACCCATCAGCCTCACCGCACTGGAGCGACAACTGGCACAAATCAGGCCGCAGGCATCCGGCACGCAGCTAGACCTCGGCAGCCTGGACGCACTCACCGGGGGCGACCCGCAGCTCAGTCGGCGCCTGCTGGAAGAGCTGCTCAGCAGCAGCGGCCATGATCGTCAGGTATTGATGGGGTTGTTGGCACGCCGGGCCCCGGCACAGGAGATCATCGAGCAGGCCCACAAGATCAAGGGCGCCGCACGTATCGTGCAGGCCAGCGACTTGGCCGGGCAATGTGAAGCGCTGGAGCAAGCCTGCGCCCGGGAGGAGGAACAACCGGTAATCGAAACAGGCATCAAGGCCCTGGAAAAATCCATGCTGGAGCTGGAAAGAATGCTGCAGTCGCGCCTCAATGAGCTCAATCGCGCCTGACTGCGCGCCGCAGGAGCGGACTTGCTCGCTCCTGCGGCACCGGGTCAGCAGTCGGTCAAGCGCAGGAAAATCGACGCCAACTGTTCGATGCCCGCCTGGTCCTGCGCGGTAAAGCGCGCCAGCGACGGGCTGTCGAGATCAAGGACGCCGATCAACTGTCCATCCTTGACCAGCGGCACCACCAGCTCACTGTTGGAGGCGCTGTCACAGGCGATGTGCCCAGGGAACGCGTGCACGTCCTCTACCCGCTGGGTTTGTCGCGAGGCCGCAGCAGCACCGCACACGCCACGGCCAAACGGAATGCGCACACAGGCAATCTGGCCCTGGAATGGCCCAAGCACCAACTCTTCATTGCGGTTGAGATAGAAGCCGGCCCAGTTCAGATCATCCAGCTGGTTGAACAGGAACGCAGAAAACTGTGCGCTGTTGGCGATAAAGTCACGCTCGTCGGCGAGCAGCGACTCCAGTTGCGCACACAGCATGGCGTAGCCATCGAGGCCAGTGCCGGCTTGTTGTAGATCGATCACGATTGACGCTCCAGCAATTTGAGGCCCACCCAGTAACGGGCGAATTGATACGCGCAACGGCCGTTGCGATTGCCGCGCCCGGTTGCCCAGCGCACGGCAAGGATGTCGAGATTTTCATCACGCTGCCACTGCAAACCGGCCTTGCCCGCCAGTTCGCCGATCCAGTGCTCCACCACATCCAGGAAGTGCTCCTGGGTGAACGGGTAGAACGACAGCCACAGGCCAAAACGGTCAGACAGGGCAATCTTGTCTTCCACCGCTTCGCTCGGGTGCAACTCGCCGTCCACACGCTTCCAGTTGTCATTGTCGCTCTGGTTTTCCGGCACCAGGTGACGACGGTTCGATGTGGCGTACAGCAGCACGTTTTCCGGCGCCTGCTCGAGGGAACCATCGAGCACGCTCTTGAGCACGCGGTAGTCACCCTCGCCCGCTTCGAACGACAGGTCATCACAAAACAGAATAAAGCGTTGCGGCAGCTTGAGCAGTTGCTCGACCACACGTGGCAGGTCGGCCAGGTGATCGCGTTCGATCTCGATCAAGCGCAGGCCGGCCTGCGCGTGCTGGGCCAGCAAGGCGCGCACCATGGACGACTTGCCGGTGCCCCGCGAACCCCACAGCAACGCATGGTTGGCGGGCAGGCCATCGAGGAACTGCTGGGTATTGCGTGCCAGGGTTTCACGCTGCTTGTCGACGCCGATCAGGTCGGACAGGCGCATGTCCAGGCTGACTTCCAGTGGCAACAAGAAGCCGCTGCGGCCTTCACGCTGCCAACGGGCAGCCAGGCACTGGTTCCAGTCGATGGCTTGGCGCGGCGCGGGCAACAAGGGTTCCAGGCGGGCGAGCACGGCATCGGCTCGCTCCAGAAAGGCATTCAATCGAGAATCCACGATTATTCCTCTGGCAAGTTCTTGCAAAAGATGGCGTATTGGCAGCCCCGCGGCAAAACACACGAGGCTGCGTAAAAACCGATTAGTGCCGGGCAAGCCAGAGCCGGTGGATGTTCAGCTATGCTTGCCGGGCGAAGGGAAACGTGAAGTGGTTCAACACCCAATGGATATCAAGTTCGCCCACCGCTTGTCTTATAAACAAGCCCGATTGACTGTGCTGGTCGGTTTCGTCTTGGGAACCTTGCTCAGTCTGATCCAAATCGGCATTGATTATGCCAGCGAAGACGCATCCATCAACCGTGAAATACGCTCGCTGCTCGAAATCAGCCACAACCCCGCGTCACGTATCGCCTACAACATCGACGCAGAACTGGCGCAAGAGCTGACCCTGGGCCTGCTGCACTCTCCTGCGATCATCCGCGCCCGGTTGGTCGACAACAACGGCGTAGTGCTCGCTGACGTCAACCGACCTCGCGCGCAAAGCACCTACCGGCCCATCAGCGACTTCCTGTTTGGTGCCAATCGCCAGTTTGAAGACCGCTTGTTCCTGACGCACATGCCCAACGAGTCCCTCGGCGAGCTGCACCTTGAGGTCGATACCTACGCGTTTGGCAGCCGCTTCCTGCACCGCGCCGAGATCACGCTGCTCAATGGCTTTGCCCGCAGCCTGCTGCTGACCGGGATCTTGCTCGGCCTGTTCTACGTGATGCTGACCCAACCCCTGGTACGCATCATCCGAGCGCTGAGCACCAGCAAACAAACACGCCTGGATTGCCCGCCCGGTCACGAAAACGACGAGATCGGCGTGTTGGTGAATGTGGCCAACCAGCAATTCGAAAACATGCAAACCGAGATCCAGCAGCGCCGCCACGCCGAAGACCGTCTCACCGAATACCTGGGCCAACTGGAACATATCGTCTCGGCCCGCACCCTGGAGCTCAAGACCAGCAACCAGCGGCTGAGCCAGTCCAATGCCGAGCTGGAAGCCGCGAAGGTCAACGCGATTGGCATGGCGCAGGCAAGAGCGGCGTTCCTGGCCAACATGAGCCACGAAATCCGCACGCCCCTCAATGGCCTGCTGGGGATGATCGCCTTGTCCCTGGACAGCACGCTGAACGCCGAGCAGCGCCAGCAACTGTCCATCGCCCATGACTCGGGCAAGGTGCTGGTGGAGTTGCTCAACGATATTCTCGACCTGTCCAAGTTCGATGCCGGCCAGCTTGAACTGGAGTCGATCCCCTTCGACCTCGGCTCATTGGTGGAAGACACCGCGAACCTGCTGTCGCAGAACGCCGCGTCGAGCGTCGAGCTGACGTGCCTGATCGATCCGCAATTTCCGGCCCAGGTCATCGGCGACCCGACGCGGGTGCGGCAGATTGTCAGCAACCTGCTCTCCAACGCGTTGAAATTCACGCGCTTCGGTCGCGTGGACGTGCGTCTCAGTGCCCACAATGGCCAGGTGAGGATTGAGGTGTGTGACACCGGGATCGGCATTGCGCCAGAAGCACAGCTGAAGATATTCCAGCCGTTTACCCAGGCGGGCGCGGGGATTACCCGGCAGTTCGGCGGCACCGGGCTGGGCCTGGCCTTGACCCACAACCTGTGCGAAGCGATGCGTGGCCGCTTGAGCATCAGTTCCGAAGTGGGCTTCGGCAGCCAGTTCTGCGCCGAGCTGCCGCTGCCCACCCACTTGCCCGCCGCCCGCCAGGCGCCGCTCCAGGGCGAGGTGATCGTCATTACCAGTGCCGGCAGTGGCCTGGCGGAGCTGCTGACCAGCCTGTTGCCCCATTGGGGGCTCACGCCGCATTGCTATCCCCGTGACGCGGACATGACCGGGCAAAAACCCGACCTGTTGATCACCGACTGCCCGGAATGCCTGTTCCGCCTGCGCCCGACCCTCAGCGCCCCGATCCTGCTGGTCACCGCCTATGGCAGTTTCATGCCCAGCGAAGAAGTCGCCGCGCTGGCGCCGTTGCAACAACAGGCGCGCCCGCTGAGCCGCAATGCGCTGTACCAGATCCTGCAACGCAACTTGCGCAGCGACGCGCAACCGTTCCTCGACCCGATCCAGATGGACGCCCCACCTCTTACCCACCGGGCGCGCATCCTGCTGGTGGAGGACAATCCGGTCAATCAACTGGTGGCCAAGGGCATGCTCGGCAAGCTGGGCTGCGAAGTGATCGTCGCCGCCCACGGCGGTGAGGCGCTCAAGTGCCTGGAGGAACAGCACTTTGACTTGGTCTTGATGGACTGCAACATGCCGGTCATGGACGGCTACGAGGCCAGCCGGCAGATTCGTCGCAGCGGACGCTGGCCGGACCTGCCCATCGTGGCCTTGACCGCCAACGCCCTGGCCGAAGAACGCGAGCGCTGCCGGGCGGCGGGGATGAATGACTACCTGGCCAAGCCGTTCCGTCGTGAAGAGCTCAAGGGCCTGTTGGACCTGTGGGTGCCGCGCTCGACAAGTCTCTGATTTGCGCAAGTAGCTGATCCAGACCGTCGCGCAGGGCGTCGGCCTGGTTCAGGTCGACACCGCTGTCGCACAGCAGGCGGGTTTTCAGGGCGTGGGCCTGGTCCCGCAACTGCACACCCGTCTCGCTCAGGCTCAAATGCACTTCACGCTCGTCCCGTGCACTGCGCTGGCGGCGCACCAGCCCAAGCTGCTCCAGGCGCTTGAGCAGCGGTGTGAGCGTGCCCGAATCCAGCATCAGCCGCTCCCCCAGCGCCCTGACCGTAGGCTGGGCCGGTGATGCGCCGTGCCATTCCCACAGCACCAGCATGGCCAGGTATTGCGGATAGGTCAGGCCGAGTCGATCCAGCATGGGTTTGTAGGCACGCGTCACCGCCCGGGATGCCGCGTACAGCTTGAAACACAACTGATCGTCGAGGGCCAGGGACACATCTGGCAAGCCGGTCATTTGAGCAGGGCTTCGATCTCTTGGGTCAGGTCTTGCGGCTTGGTGGTCGGGGCGAAACGCTTGACGACCTGGCCATCGCGACCGATGAGGAACTTGGTGAAGTTCCACTTGATGCCTTTGGAGCCCAGCAGGCCCGGTGCCTGTTGTTTCAACTGCACGAACAACGGGTGGGCATCGCTGCCATTGACGTCGATTTTCTTGAACAGCGGAAAACTGACACCGAAGTTCAACTCGCAAAACTCGGTGATCGCGCCTTCGTTACCGGGCTCCTGTTTGCCGAACTGGTTGCAGGGGAAGCCCAGCACCACCAGGCCCTGGTCCTTGTAGTCCTGCCAGAGTTGCTCCAGGCCCTTGTACTGTGGGGTGAAGCCACATTTGCTGGCGGTGTTGACCACCAGGATGGCCTTGCCGGCGAAATCGGCCAAGGTCTTTTGCTCACCCTTGATGGTGGTGCAAGGGATGCTCAGCAGGTTGTTGCTCATGGCAGTGCCTCAGGAACGGGAAGGAGCGACAAACATAGCGAGCAATTAAATTGCATGCAATTTAATTAACTGAAATAGAACCGTGCCGAGGGAGCTTGCTCCCGCTCGACTGCGCAGCAGTCGCAAGCTTTAGGGGCGCTTCGCACCCCAGCGGGAGCAAGCTCCCTCGCCACAAAATCCAGATCTAGCGGGATACAAGTTCCAGGCACACCGAGTTGATGCAATAGCGCAACCCCGTCGGCGGCGGGCCGTCCGGGAACACGTGGCCCAGGTGCGCGTCGCACTTGGCACAGGTGACTTCGGTGCGGATCATGCCGTGGCTGACGTCACGGATCTCGATCATCGCGCTGTCGGCAATCGGCGCGTAGAAGCTCGGCCAGCCGCAACCCGAATCGAATTTGGTGCTGGAATCAAACAACGGCTCATTGCAGCAGATGCAGTGATAGACGCCATCGGTCTTGGTGGCATTGTACTTGCCGCTGAAAGGTCGCTCGGTGCCCTTGAGACGGCACACGTTGTACTGCTCGGGGTCGAGCATCGCCTTCCACTCATCAACGGTTTTCTGCAACTTTTCCATCGGTACACCTCGGCAACTGAAAAACCCTGATCTGTGTCTTTTCCGTAGATCAGGTGGCACGTATGATTGCGCCTCTTCAAAACGCCAGTCTGGCACCCGCGCTACCGGCATTCAAACGTATTTATGGGTGCGGGCCCCGCAGGATTCACAGTACGGTAGTGCCCCTACCTTCTGGATCGTTCATTTTCAGGATCACATCGCCATGCAGGTCAGCAAATCGAACAAGCTCGCCAACGTCTGCTACGACATTCGCGGCCCAGTGCTCAAGCACGCCAAGCGCCTGGAAGAGGAAGGCCATCGCATCCTCAAGCTGAACATCGGCAACCCGGCGCCCTTTGGTTTCGAAGCGCCGGACGAAATCCTCCAGGACGTGATCCGCAACCTGCCGACCGCCCAGGGCTACAGTGACTCCAAGGGCTTGTTCAGCGCGCGCAAGGCGGTGATGCAGTACTACCAGCAAAAGCAGGTGGAAGGCGTCGGCATCGAAGACATCTACCTGGGCAATGGCGTGTCCGAGCTGATCGTGATGTCCATGCAGGCCCTGCTCAACAACGGCGACGAAGTGCTGGTGCCGGCGCCGGACTACCCGCTGTGGACCGCCGCCGTGACCCTGGCTGGTGGCCACCCGGTACATTACCTGTGTGACGAAGGCGCCGACTGGTTCCCGGACCTGGCCGACATCAAGGCCAAGATCACACCGAACACCAAGGCCCTGGTGATCATCAACCCGAACAATCCGACCGGTGCCGTGTACTCCAAGGAAGTCCTGCTGGGCATGCTGGAACTGGCGCGCCAGCACAATCTGGTGGTGTTCTCCGACGAGATCTACGACAAGATCCTCTACGACGACGCCGTGCACGTGTGCACCGCCTCCCTGGCGCCGGACCTGCTGTGCCTGACCTTCAACGGCCTGTCCAAGTCCTACCGCGTGGCGGGTTTCCGCTCCGGCTGGATCGCCATTTCCGGGCCCAAGCACAATGCCCAGAGCTACATCGAAGGCATCGACATGCTGGCCAACATGCGCCTGTGTGCCAACGTGCCGAGCCAGCACGCCATCCAGACCGCCCTTGGCGGCTACCAGAGCATCAACGACCTGGTCCTGCCTCAAGGCCGCCTGCTGGAGCAGCGCAACCGTACCTGGGAGCTGCTCAACGCGATCCCCGGCGTCAGCTGCGTGAAACCCATGGGCGCGCTGTACGCGTTCCCACGGATCGACCCGAAAGTCTGCCCGATCTTCAACGACGAGAAGTTCGTGCTCGACCTGCTGTTGTCGGAAAAGCTGCTGGTGGTCCAGGGCACCGCCTTCAACTGGCCGTGGCCGGATCACTTCCGCGTGGTGACGTTGCCGCGTGTGGATGACCTGGACATGGCCATCGGTCGCATCGGCAATTTCCTGAAGTCCTATCGCCAGTAACGACAATGGCGCTGTGCGACCGACAATCGGTCGTACAGCGAGTATCTGGCAACACTTCTCTGCCTTTTGCTCCCCTTCCCCTGTCACTGCCTGCCAAGGATCGGCAAGCCCCCTATAATTACGGGACGCGAAGGCATGGGTGCGACGATCACGAGCGGTTTTGCGGGTCGGAAAATCCCTTCAAGGCTCTACATTCAAGCTGTAGGACACAGTTTGAAATAGTCGCTCGGTTGAATAGCCCCATGCCGCACCTTATATACCCCGCAGTACGCGACATATTAAGCATGAGGAGAACTCTACAACCATGATGCGCATCCTGCTGTTCTTGGCCACTAACCTGGCGGTCGTGCTGATTGCCAGCATCACCCTGAGCCTTTTTGGCTTCAACGGGTTCATGGCGGCCAACGGGGTTGACCTGAACCTCAATCAGCTGCTGGTTTTCTGTGCGGTCTTTGGTTTTGCCGGTTCGCTGTTCTCGCTGTTCATCTCCAAGTGGATGGCGAAAATGAGCACCAGCACCCAAGTCATCACCCAGCCACGCACCCGGCATGAGCAATGGTTGCTGCAGACCGTCGAGCAATTGTCCCGCGAGGCCGGTATCAAGATGCCCGAGGTCGGGATCTTCCCGGCTTATGAAGCCAACGCCTTTGCCACTGGCTGGAACAAGAACGACGCGCTCGTTGCAGTGAGCCAGGGCATGCTGGAACGCTTCTCGTATGACGAAGTGAAGGCGGTACTGGCCCACGAGATCGGCCACGTGGCCAACGGTGACATGGTCACCCTGGCGCTGGTGCAAGGCGTGGTGAACACCTTCGTGATGTTCTTCGCCCGGATCATCGGCAACTTTGTCGACAAGGTGATCTTCAAGAACGAAGAAGGCCGCGGCATTGCCTACTACGTGGCGACCATCTTCGCCGAATTGGTACTGGGCTTCCTGGCCAGTGCGATCACCATGTGGTTCTCGCGCAAACGGGAATTCCGGGCAGACGAAGCCGGTGCCCGCCTGGCCGGTACCGGGGCGATGATCGCAGCGCTGCAACACCTGCGCTCCGAACAAGGCCTGCCGGTGCATATGCCGGACAGCCTGACCGCCTTCGGCATCAACGGTGGCATCAAGCAAGGTTTTGCTCGGATGTTCATGAGCCACCCGCCGCTGGAAGAGCGGATCGACGCACTGCGTCGTCGGGGCTGACAGGCCAGGGGTGACACAAAAAGGGGCGATCTGATCGCCCCTTTTTTGTGGGTGCTTACATCGCCATCGCGGGCAAGCCCGGCTCCCACATTCGAGCTGCATTCCCCTGTTGAAATGCGCTCCCCTGTGGGAGCGGGCTTGCCCGCGATGGCGCCAGCAGATTCAGCGCTTGGCCAACTGATACACCCGCTCCTCAAGCCGCGTCACGCCGTCCTGCACAAACTTCCAGCTCTCACCCAGGATGTCCTGCTCTAGCAGCACCTGCAGCGCCCAGTGCTCGCCTAGCAGCAGCTGCACCTCTTCATCCGTCACCGCGAACGGAGGCCCCGCCTTCTGCACTTGCTCGTAGTCCAAGGTCACCAACAACCCTTGGCAACCTGATGGCAGCCACGCATTCAGATGATCGGTGTACTGCGCCCGCATCAGCGGCGGCAAGGCAATCAACGCGGCGCGATCATAAAGCGCCGCGCAATCGGCCAGCACCTCGGCATCCAACGCGAAGAAATCGCCGCACCAGATCTCGATCAGATCCGCCTGATACACCTTGAACACACCCCGTTCGGTGATGCGCGGCGTCAGATTCTGCTCACTGAAAAACGCCTCGACCGCCTGCTCCGACAGTTCCACACCCACTACCCGCAGGCCTTGGCTGGCCAGCCACATCAGGTCCAGGCTCTTGCCGCACAACGGCACCAGCACTTTGGCGCCTACCGCCAGCGACGGCCAGTGCCGTTGCAGATAAGGGTTGACCTCGGGCAAGTGAAAGCCGATCTGATTGCGCGCCCAGCGCTCCTGCCAAAACTTAGGTTCCATGGATCACCCCGAAAATTCGATCAAATAGCGCTAAAACTTATATTAGATTTAGATCAATGATCTGATTGAAGATGGGCCCATATTAACGCTCAGGACCCTTCTTATGCTCCCTAGCCTGTTTATCTCCCATGGTTCGCCCATGCTCGCCCTGCAACCCGGCGCCAGTGGCCCGGCCTTGCAACGTCTGGCCGCGCAACTGCCACGTCCAAAGGCGATCGTGGTGGTTTCGGCGCACTGGGAAAGCCAAGAACTGCTGATCAGCGGCAGCGCCGCACCGGAAACCTGGCACGACTTCGGTGGCTTCCCACGTGAATTGTTTGCCGTGCAATACCCGGCACCGGGCAACCCACAGCTGGCCGGCGAGATTGTCGAGTTGCTGCACGCCGACGGCCTGGACGCGCGCATCGATGAGCGTCGGCCCTTCGACCATGGTACCTGGGTGCCACTGTCGCTGATGTACCCGGCGGCGGATATCCCGGTGGTGCAGGTTTCCCTGCCCAGCCGCATGGGCCCTGCCCTGCAGACGCGGGTCGGGCATGCGCTTGCCAGCCTGCGCGGGCAAGGCGTGCTGCTCATCGGTTCGGGCAGCATCACCCACAACCTCGGCGAGCTTGACTGGCACGCCGGGCCGGAGAGCATCGAGCCATGGGCACGTGATTTCCGTGATTGGGTGGTGGACAAGCTGGCGGCCAATGATGAAAGCGCGCTGCATGATTATCGGCGCCAAGCACCGCATGCCGTGCGCAGCCATCCCAGCGACGAGCACCTGTTGCCGCTGTACTTTGCGCGTGGTGCCGGTGGGGATTTCAGCATCGCGCACCAAGGCTTCACCATGGGCGCCTTGGGGATGGACATCTATCGATTCGGCTGAAGGAAAACGTGCGCCTCTCTGTGGGAGCTGACTTGCCTGCGATGGCGGTGTAACAGTGACCAATGTGCTGACTGAACCACCGCTATCGCAGGCAAGCCAGCTCCCACACTGATTGGGGCTGACCCTAGATTGAGCAGGCAAAAAAAATCCCCGAACCAGTCGGGGATTTTTTATGTGCGATCAATCAGCCCAGGGGCGGATCAATCTTCGCGGTAGCGACGCAGCTTCAGCTGCTTACCGGCAACGCGTGTGTCTTTCAGCTTGGCCAGCAGTTTTTCCAGACCGTCTTCCGGCAGCTCCACCAGGGAGAAGCTGTCACGAACCTGGATGCGACCGATGGCTTCACGTGCCAGGCCACCCTCGTTGAGGATAGCGCCCAGCAGGTTCTTGGCAGCAATACCATCACGCGCGCCCAGCGCGGTACGGCAACGAGCGCGGCCTTCAGCCAAAGGAACCGGAGCACGACGCTCACGATCACCACGGTCTGGACGGTCGCCAGTACGCTCTGGACGATCACCGCGTGGCGCGTTGTTCGGAACCAGTGGGCGTTCTTTCTCGATCGCAGCCAGGGTCAGGGCTTGACCGTTGGTTGCTTTGCGCAGCAGGGCGGCAGCCAGGGCACGTGGGGTGCAACCGATATCGGCGGTCAGGCGGTCCAGCAGGTCGCCGTGGGTCGATTCAGCGTCAGCCACCAGTGGCGACAGGCTGTTGGTCAGTTTCTTGATGCGCGCATCCAGAACTGCTTGAGCATCCGGCAGGCGGACTTCAGCAACTTTCTGACCGGTTACACGCTCGATCACTTGCAGCATGCGGCGCTCACGTGGAGTCACCAGCAGCAGTGCACGACCTTCGCGACCGGCACGGCCGGTACGGCCGATACGGTGAACGTAGGACTCTGGATCGTATGGCATGTCAACGTTGAACACGTGGGTGATACGTGGAACGTCGAGGCCACGAGCGGCAACGTCGGTCGCTACAACGATGTCCAGACGGCCATCCTTGAGGGAGTCGATCACGCGCTCACGTTGGTTCTGGGCGATGTCACCGTTCAGCGCAGCGGCTTTGTAGCCTTTGGCTTCCAGGGCACTGGCCAGGTCCAGGGTCGCTTGCTTGGTGCGCACGAACATGATCAGGGCGTCGAAGTCTTCGACTTCCAGCAGGCTCAATACAGCCGAGGTCTTCTGGTCAGCGTGAACCAACAGGTGAGCCTGTTCGATCGCGGTAACGGTCTGAGTCTTGGTCTGGATCTTGACGTGCTCTGGGTCACGCAGGTGACGTTCGGCAATGGCACGGATCGACTGTGGCAGGGTCGCCGAGAACAGTACCGTCTGACGGGTCGGTGGCAGTGCCTTGAAGATGACTTCCAGGTCATCCATGAAGCCCAGCTTCAACATTTCGTCAGCTTCGTCGAGAACCAGGTGGTTCACGGTCGACAGCACTTTCTCGTCACGACGCAGGTGGTCGCACAGACGGCCCGGCGTGGCGACAACGATCTGTGCGCCATTACGGATTGCTTTCAGTTGTGGGCCCATAGGCGCGCCGCCGTAAACGGCCACAACGGTTACACCTGGCATTTGCTTGGCGTAGGTTTCGAAAGCGGTTGCTACTTGCAGCGCCAACTCACGGGTTGGCGCCAGGATCAGGGCTTGCGGCTCGCGCTTGGCAGGATCGATGCAGTGCAGGATAGGCAGGGCGAACGCGGCGGTTTTACCGGTACCGGTTTGCGCCTGGCCAATCATGTCTTTGCCGGCCATGATGATCGGGATCGATTGCTGCTGAATCGCCGAAGGTTCTTCGTAGCCAGTCGCGATGACGGCAGCAAGAATGTTCGGGTTAAGATTAAAAGCGGCGAAGCCGCCGGTTTCCTGGGTCATGGGTCTGCCTCTAAGTGCATCCGCAAAGACCCATGCTCCAAAGCTGCGCATGCCGTGTTGAGACTCAAGAGTCGCCCTGGCTGCTTTGTCGGCGGGGATTTGCGAAAACGAATGAAAGAAAAAAGATTCGTCAAGGAAGAGTCCGCTGTGCGGACGTGCAGCCGAAGCTGACTTCGGGGAATTGCGCTACCTAAACGCGGCCCGGTTAAAGGCCGGCGCGCACTATACCGGAAATACCTGAAAAAGGGAGCTTTTTTTATCGCAAAGCGCCGATAAACCGCGCTGCGTCACAGTCTTTGCAGATAACGGCCACAGGGTCTATTTTTCAAAGGCCCGGCCCTGCTGGTCATAACGCTTAAACGGTTCACCCAACCCTTCCGACCCTTTGGTCTGAAACCTCCCCCGCGCCCGAGGGCACACCCGATGAATCAAGCCAGCAGCAGTCGCGTCAGCCGTGAATTACAGGGCCATGTCTTGCTGCTGGGCCTGGACCGGGTGGCCAAGCGCAACGCTTTCGACCTAGATTTGCTCAACGAACTGAGCCTGGCGTATGGCGAATTTGATCGAAATGATGAAGCCCGTGTGGCCGTGGTATTTGCCCACGGCGAGCACTTCACCGCCGGGCTCGACCTGGCGAATGTCAGCGGCGTGATGGCCGGTGGCTGGCAACCGCCGTTGGGCGGCTGCGATCCGTGGGGCGTGTTCGCCGGCCCCAGGGTCAGCAAACCGGTGATCGTGGCGGCCCAGGGCTACTGCCTGACCATCGGGATCGAGTTGATGTTGGCAGCCGATATCAACCTGTGCGCGAGCAACACGCGCTTTGCGCAGATGGAAGTGCAGCGTGGGATCTTTCCGTTTGGCGGCGCGACGTTGCGCTTTCATCAGATCGCCGGCTGGGGCAACGCGATGCGCTGGCTGCTCACCGGTGACGAGTTCGATGCCCATGAGGCGCTGCGCCTGGGGTTGGTGCAGGAGGTGATGGCCAGTGAAGACCTGCTGCCCCGCGCCATCGCGCTGGCCAACCGCATTGCGCGGCAGGCGCCGTTGGGGGTGCAGGCGACGTTGATGTCGGCGCGCTTGGCACGGATGGAAGGCGAAACCGTGGCGGCCGCCGCATTACAGCCGATGGTGGATAAACTGCTGAATAGCGAGGATGCCAAGGAAGGGGTGCTGGCGATGGTGGAGAAGCGGCCTGGGGTGTTCAAGGGAATTTGAGTGGACTGTGAGGGCCCCTTCGCGGGCAAGCCCGCTCCCACATTTGGACTGCATTCCCCTGTTGAAATGCATTCCCCTGTGGGAGCGGGCTTGCCCGCGAAGGGGCCAGTTCAGGCAATCAAGTAGCCGGCCGGATAGCCTTGATCAACGCCTGCAACGAATACCCCAAGCGCGGCGCCAAGGCCTCGGCACGCGCCGTCAACGCTTGCATATCCAGCTCCTGATCCAACTCCGAAGGCACCAGCAAAATCACATTGCCCTCCTTCACCGGCAGTTCCCAGTAATGCCGGTGATACAACCCGCGCAGCAACGCCGCACCCAACGGCTTGCCGTCGTCGGTAGCCCACTGGTTGATCACCAGCCAGCCGCCGGGATTGAGTTTCTTCTGGCAGTTCTCCAGGAAGCTCCAGGCCAAGTGCCCGACGCCAGGACCGACATCCGTATACAGATCGACAAAGATCAGATCGGCCGGCTCAGCGGTCTCCAGCAATTGCAGGGCGTCGCCGATGCGGACGTACAGACGCGGATCATCGTCCAGCCCCAGGTACTCAATGGCCAGGCGCGGCACATCCGGGCGCAGCTCGATGGCCTCGACATCTTCCAGTGGCAGGAACTTCAGGCACGCCTGGGTCAGCGTGCCGGCGCCGAGCCCAAGGAACAGCGCGCTCTCCGGCTGCTCATGGCACAACGCACCGATCAGCATCGCGCGGGTGTAGTCGTACTCCAGCCAGCTCGGGTCGGCAGTGAACACACAGCTTTGCTCGATGGCATCGCCAAACTCGAGAAAACGGTAATCGGCCACTTCGAGCACACGAATCATGCCGAAGTCATCATGGACTTCGGCCAACAGGCGCTCGACACGCTCCTCGGTCATCATTACTCCTAAAGGGTTTACCGCACGGCAAAGGCGCGATTGTCGGCCAACCGGCGGCAACAGGTCACGCACTAATTGCTGATAACATTGGCGCCCGACCGTCAATCAGCCAATCGAGTTCAAGATGAGCCAACCCTGGAGCCCCGACAGCTGGCGCGCCCTGCCGATCCAGCAACAACCCCAGTACCCGGACGCTGCACACTTGCTGCAAGTGGAGCAGAGCCTGGCCAGCTACCCACCGCTGGTGTTTGCCGGGGAAGCCCGCGAGTTGCGCCGTCAGTTTGCCGAAGTGACCCAGGGTCGCGCGTTCCTGTTGCAAGGCGGTGACTGCGCCGAGAGCTTTGTGGAGTTCTCCGCTGCGAAAATCCGCGACACCTTCAAGGTGCTGCTGCAAATGGCCATCGTGATGACCTTCGCCGCCGGCTGCCCGGTGGTGAAAGTCGGGCGCATGGCCGGCCAGTTCGCCAAGCCGCGTTCGGCCAACGATGAAACCATCGACGGCATCACCCTGCCCGCCTACCGTGGCGACATCGTCAACGGCATCGGCTTCGATGAAAAAAGCCGCGTGCCGGACCCGGATCGCCTGTTGCAGTCCTACCACCAGTCCACCGCCACCCTCAACTTGCTGCGAGCCTTCGCCCAGGGCGGTTTCGCCGACCTGCACCAGGTGCACAAGTGGAACCTGGACTTCATCGCCAACTCCGCCCTGGCCGAGAAGTACAGCCAACTGGCCGACCGTATCGATGAAACCCTGGCCTTTATGCGCGCCTGTGGCATGGACAGCTCGCCGCAACTGCGCGAAACCAGCTTCTTCACCGCCCACGAAGCGCTGCTGCTGAACTACGAGCAAGCCTTCGTGCGCCGCGACAGCCTGACCAACGACTACTACGATTGCTCGGCGCACATGCTGTGGATCGGCGACCGCACCCGCCAGCTGGACGGCGCCCACGTCGAATTCCTGCGCGGCGTGAACAACCCGATCGGCGTCAAGGTCGGCCCAAGCATGAACCCCGACGACCTGATCCGTCTGATCGACATTCTCAACCCAAGCAACGACCCCGGCCGCCTCAACCTGATCGCGCGCATGGGCGCTGGCAAGGTCAGCGACCACCTGCCCAACCTCATCCGCGCTGTACAGCGCGAGGGCAAGCAGGTGCTCTGGAGTTCCGACCCGATGCACGGCAACACCATCAAGGCCAGCAGCGGCTACAAGACCCGCGACTTTGCGCAGATCCTCGGCGAAGTGAAGGAGTTCTTCCAGGTGCACCAGGCGGAAGGCAGTTATGCCGGCGGGATTCATATCGAGATGACCGGGCAGAATGTCACCGAGTGCATCGGCGGTGCGCGGCCGATTACCGAAGATGGATTGTCGGACCGTTATCACACCCACTGTGATCCACGGATGAATGCGGACCAGTCGCTGGAGTTGGCGTTTTTGATTGCCGAGACCTTGAAGCAGGTCAAGCGCTGAGATTCAGGCTGCCTGCACTGACGCCATCGCGGGCAAGCCCGCTCCCACATTTTGATTTGTGAACACGATCAATGGTGGGAGCGGGCTTGCCCGCGATGAGGCCCTAGAGGCCGACACCCATACCGATCATTGCCACCCTCAACCGCACCGCACTCGCCCGCTGACAATTCAACTGCACCCGCGCCAACCCCAACCAATCCGCCATCTGCCGCAAATTCAGCGCCAACGCCACCATCCCCTCCTCATCCAGCCCCGGCTCTTCCTCATGCACCGCATGCACCGCCAGGCAGCCATTCGCGCGCTCGGCCCGCAGATCAACCCGCGCGGCGATCCGCTCATTGTGCAAAAACGGCAGCACGTAGTAGCCGTATACCCGCTTCTCCTGCGGGGTGTAGATCTCCAGCCGATAACGGAAATCGAACAGCCGCTCGGTGCGACTGCGCTCCCAGACCAGCGAATCGAACGGTGACAGCAATGCACTGGCCGACACTTTGCGCGGCACTTTTGTCTCTGGCAGGCAGTACGCCGCCTGCTTCCAGCCTTGCACCTGGCACGCCAGCAGTTGCCCATCTTCCACCAGCTCCGCGAGGCGAGTGCGGCTGTCGGCGGGGTCCAGGCGAAAGTAATCGCGCAGGTCCTTTTCCGTAGCCACCCCCAAGGCGGTGGCACTGTGCAGCAACAAGGCACGCAGCGCTGCGGCTTCGCCTACGCGGGCTTGCAAGACTTCGCCCGGGATCACCCGCTCCGGCAGGTCATAGAGGCGTTCAAACCCGCGCCGACCCGCCACGGTGACCAGCCCTGCGGCGAACAGCCATTCCAGCGCGTGCTTTTCCTCACTCCAGTCCCACCATGGCCCGGCGCGCTCCTCACGGGTGGACAAGCTGCCCGCCCCCACCGCGCCCTGTTCTTCGACGGTGTTCAGCACGCGCTGGATGATCGCTTGCTGCTCACGCCCGAAGCGCGCCATCTGCGCGTAAATCCCCTGCCCTTGCCGTGCCCGCTCCATGCGCCAGCGCATCAACGGGTACAGCGCCATCGGCAGCAACGAGGCCTCATGCCCCCAGTATTCAAACAGCGAGCGCCGCCGCCCCTGGCTCCAGGCGGCCTGTTCCAGGATCTGCGGAGCGTAGTTGCCCAAGCGGGAAAACAGCGGCAGGTAGTGCGAGCGCACCACCGCGTTGACCGAATCGATCTGTAACACACCCAGGCGTTCGATCACCCGATTGAGGTGCGCGGCCTTGATCTGTGCAGGCGCCTGGCGACCGGAAAAACCCTGTGCCGCCAGCGCCATGCGGCGAGCTTGCTTAAGTGAGAAGGACAGGTCGGCGGGCATGGGACTCTCCGTGTGGGCGCGCCAACCACCCTACTGCATCCGCGCTCATTTTCGCAGCGGATCTTGCCAGGCATGCAGACGGCGCTCACGCTCCACATCCGCACGGCGCAGCCCGATATCCTTCAGCGCGTCATCGCTCAAACCTGCCAACACCTGGCGCTCCTGCCAGCGAGCCAGTGCATTCAGCACGCCGCTAAACGGCCGCTTCGCCAGCACGACAAAACCTTTTTGACCTTTCATCTTTTCGCCCTCCCTTGGGGATGGCACAAGTGTGTGGTCCGGCTTACGATCAATCCAACGAATGTTTCTTATGCAATACATCTCAGAGATTGATCAATTGTCAGGCTACCCCAGCATCGACACCGAAGTACTGCGCACCTTCGTCGCCATCGCCGACCAGGGCGGCTTTACCCGCGCCGGCGAACAGGTCAACCGCACCCAATCGGCGGTGAGCATGCAGATGAAGCGGCTGGAGGAGGACGTGTTGCAGCGCAAGCTGTTCGAACGCGATGGCCGCCAGGTGCGCCTGACCCCCGAGGGGCAAGTGTTGCTGGGCTATGCGCGGCGCATCCTGAAACTGCACAGCGAGGTGTTCAACACCCTGCGCGAGCCGCATATGGTCGGGCTGGTGCGCATCGGCACGCCGGACGACTACGTGATGCGCTTCCTGCCGGGGATTCTCAAGCAGTTTTCCAAGGCCTACCCGCTGATCCAGATCGAGCTGCACTGCGAGTCGTCAACGGTGCTGATGCAACGCCGCGACCTGGCCTTGACGGTTATCAGTCGCGAACCCACCAAGGAAGTCGGCGAGTTGCTGCGCACCGAACGCATGGTGTGGGCGGCGGCGCCGTGTTTCTGCGTGGATGAACATGCGGCCTTGCCGCTGGCGATTTCCGGCCCCGACTGCCTCTACACCCAGTGGGCCTGCTCGGCACTGGATGCCATCGGCCGCGACTATCGCCTGGCCTATCACAGCTCCAATGTCGCGGCGATCCAGGCGGTGGTCAACGCCGGCCTGGCGGTGATGGTCAGCATGGAAAGCCTGGTGACCGAAGACCTGCGCGTGCTGGGGAGCGACCAGGGTTTCCCGGCACTGCCGTCGATGAACCTGCACTTGCTGCGCAACCCGCTGATGGCCTCGCCCATCACCGCATGCCTGGCCGACTACATCATCGAAGGTTTCAGACTTTGAAGGTCAGCATCACCGCACACGCGATCAGGAAGCCGCAGAACAGCCCGCGCAGCACCCGCTCCGGCAAGGCATGGGCGACTTTCACCCCCCAGCTGATGCTGAGCAAACCGCCGACCGCCAAGGGCACGCCGATCACCCAATCGACTTCGTGGTGCCAGGCGTAGGTCACCAGGGTCACGCCGGTGCTGGGCAATGCCAGGGCCAGGGACAGGCCTTGGGCGACGACTTGGGTGGTGCCGAACAGGCTGGTCAGTACGGGCGTCGCCACCACCGCGCCACCGACGCCAAACAACCCGCCCATGGAACCGGAGGCTGCGCCCAGCACCCCAAGCCATGGCCAGGAGTAGCGCATCTCGGCCGTCGGCGGCGCATTACGTGTGAACATGCGCAACAGGTTGTAGGCCGACAGCGCCACCAAGAAGGCGATAAAACCGATACGCATCGCGCCCGCATCCAGGCCCACCGCCCAGATCGAGCCCAGCCACGCAAAGCAGAACCCCATGCTGCCCAACGGCAGGGCATGGCGCAGTTGAATACGGTTGCGCTGGTGGTAGCGCCACAGCGCGAGCATCACGTTCGGCACCACCATCACTAGGGCAGTGCCTTGAGCGATCTGCTGGTCCAGGCCGAAAAACACCCCCAGCACCGGGATGGCAATCAGCCCGCCGCCGATGCCGAACAAGCCGCCCACCGTGCCCAAGGCCACGCCCAATACCAGGTACAACGCTAAATCCAACACAGCTGCCCACTCCACGATCCCAAGGCCTGCATGCTACGCAGTCCGCTCTAGCACGGAAACGCACAGCAACGCACAATGGCTGTGCCGATCTCGCATAAGCGCCTGCCATGAACCCGAATACCTTGACCGACCAATTGAGCCTGTTTCTCGATGTACTGGAAACCGGCAGCTTTTCCGCCGCCGCGCGCCGTCATCCCCTGACGCCCTCGGCGGTGGCGCGGCGTATCGACAGCCTGGAAAATTCCGTAGGCAGTCGCCTGTTCCAGCGCAGCACCCACGCCGTGGTGCCGACCCCGGCGGGCCTGGCGTTTGCCGAGCGGGCGCGGCGGATTGTCAGCGAGTTGCAGCTGGCGCGGGCCGAAGCGGTGTCCCTCAGCCATGCGCCGGAGGGCTTGATCCGGGTGGATGCGCCAGCCGCGTTTGGCCGCCGGCACCTGGCGCCGGTGATCGCCGACTTCCTCAATGTGTATCCGGGGCTGGACGTGCACCTGCACCTGATCGACAGCTTTGTGGATATGCAGGGCGCGCACCTGGGCAAGGTTGACCTGGTGCTGCGGGCCGGGCATATCGTCGACACACGGCTGATTGCCACGCCGCTGGCCAGTATCGTGCGCATCGCCTGCGCCAGCCCGGCCTACTTGAAAAGCCGCGGTACACCGCGCCATCCCCGCGACCTGAATGAACATGATGGCCTGGATTGGGATGGCCTGGCGCCGATGTTCGCCTGGCGTTTCGAGCTGGACGGGCGCCGCGCCACTTATCGCCCGCAGCGCATCCGCATGAGCGCCAACAATGCCGAGGCCCTGCTCTCCGGCGCCTTGGCCGGCTTGGGCATCGCCCATTTGCCGACGTGGCTGGCCAGCGAATACCTGGTGCGCGGCGAACTGGTGCCGCTGTTTTGCGAAGACGGCCTGCCAAGCCCGGAGACCACCGGCATCTACGCCCTGCGCCTGGAACAACAGCCCAACGCCCGCAGCCGGTTGTTGCTGGAATACCTGAAAACCCGTTTCAGCCCGGTACCGCCCTGGGATCTGGCCTTGCAGAGCGGTTTGGTCTGACTGCCCGGACAGAATTATCTGGCGCCTTAAACATTTGCCCGCTAGATTCCAGCCCATAGATGCTTTGCGAGGTACCCCATGAGCAAAAATCCCGCCCCGTGCGAATCCCTGATGCTGGACAACCAGCTGTGCTTCGCCCTGCACTCCACGTCGCTGCTGATGACCAAGGTCTACAAGCCGCTGCTGCAAGCCCTTGGCCTGACCTATCCGCAATACCTGGCCATGATGGTCCTGTGGGAAGAAGACGGCTTGACCGTCGGCGAAATCAGCAGCCGCCTGCTGACGGACCCGGGCTCACTCACCCCGCTGCTCAAGCGCCTGGAAGCTGAAGGCCTGCTGAGCCGCACGCGCAGCCGTGAGGATGAGCGGGTGGTGGTGGTGGAACTGACCGCCGCCGGGCGCGCCCTGCAGGAGAAAGCCATGGGCATTCCGCAGTGCATCCTGGGTGCCAGCGGCCTGGAGCTGGAACAGCTGCGCAAGCTGCAAGCTGATTTGATTGCGTTGCGCAGCAACCTGCAAGCCAGCGTCTGACACAGTAGACCTACCACAGAAACCTGAAGTGTGGGAGCAATCAATGTGGGAGCGGGCTTGCCCGCGATAGCGGTAGATCAGTCAAAAACCTATCGACTGACACACCGCTATCGCAGGCAAGCCAGCTCCCACATTTGATTTTGTGGTGTGGCAAAAAGATCGCGAGGGAAATAATTTGCAAATTTATCTTGCGCGCAAAACATTAGCGCTATACATTCGCCTCACCAACTACTTAGCGCGCAAACATTTAGCGCTACACACCCAGAGGACGACACCATGCAAACTCTCTACACCGCAGTAGCTACCGCCACCGGCGGCCGTGATGGTCGTGCGGTTTCCAGCGACAACATCCTCGACGTCAAACTCTCCACCCCCAAGGAATTGGGCGGTGCCGGTGGCCAGGCCACCAACCCTGAGCAACTGTTCGCCGCCGGCTACTCGGCCTGCTTTATTGGCGCGCTGAAATTCGTCGCCAGCCAGACCAAACGCAAGATCCCGGATGACGCTTCGATCACTGCCCACGTCGGCATCGGTCAAATCCCCGGTGGTTTTGGCTTGGACATCGACCTGCACATCAGCCTGCCGGGCCTGGATCAGGACGATGCGCAAAGCCTGGTCGACGCGGCCCACCAGGTGTGCCCGTACTCCAACGCCACGCGCGGCAATGTGGATGTGCGCCTGCACGTCACGGTCTGATAAACAGACGCCCATAAAAAACCCGACGCTAAGTCGGGTTTTTTTCGTAGCGGCGGGGCCAGAATTACTTCTTGGCGCGACCTTTGTACGAACCACCTTCACGGGTGTCGATCTCGATCATGTCGCCGATTTCGATGAAATCTGCAACAGCCAGCTCGGTACCGTTTTTCAGTTTGGCAGGCTTCATCACCTTGCCCGAAGTGTCGCCGCGAGCGGAACCTTCGGTGTAGTCAACCTGACGCACGATGGTGGTCGGCAGCTCTACGGAAACCAGACGGTCTTCGAAGAAGATAGCTTCGCAGATGTCTTCCATGCCTTCTTCAACGAACGGCAGAACGGCTTCGATGTCTTCAGCGTTCAGCTCGTACATGGTGTAGTCAGTGGTGTCCATGAACGTGTAGGTGTCGCCGCTGATGAAGGACAGGGTCGCTTCTTTGCGGTCGAGGATCACGTCGTCCAGTTTGTCGTCGGCGCTGTAGACGATCTCGGTCTTGTAACCGGTCAGCAGGTTCTTCAGCTTGGTCTTCATGATTGCGCTGTTACGACCAGACTTGGTGAACTCAGCTTTCTGAACCAGCCAAGGGTCGTTTTCGAGACGGATCACTGTACCGGGTTTCAGTTCTTTACCAGTTTTCATTGCATATATCCGAAATTTGGATGGGATTTACAAAATTCAAGGTGGCGTATCATATCCAACTTTCATAAAACTGTACCAGCGCCGTCGCAAGATCGGCCTGCAAGGCCTGTTCCAGACACCAGGATTCGGCGTGCTGGTTGATCTCCGGCCAGTGCTCCATGAGCATTTTCCACGGTTGCGCCATATCGCCCTGCGTGTTCCAGGCTTGCCACAGCGTGATCAGGGCCGCCCGCGCCGCCGGTGACAAGGCGGCGGTGTACAGCGCCAGGAACGCGTCGAGCTTGTCGAGGTGAATGTCTTCGTCCTGCCGGTAGATGTGCCACAACAGCGGCCGGCCGGCCCATTGCGCCCGCACGAAGGAGTCTTCGCCGCGCACCGCATTGAACTCACAGCACCACAGCAGGCGGTCATATTGGTCCTGGCGCACAAACGGCAGCACCTGCACCGTCAGGGCACCGCGCTGATGCACGTCGCCCACCGCAAGCCCCTCGACACCCAGCCAACGCTGCACATCACCGAGGATGCGCCCTTCCGGCACCAATAGATGGGTGGTACGCCCGTCCGTCGATAACACGTCCAGCCAAGCAGCGAGCCCGGCGTTTTCGTAGGCAAACAGCGAGATCAGCCGCGCAGACGTCGCCGGAAATACGCCCAGGGTTTGCAAGAATTTTTGCTGCGCGGCGGCATCCTGCTGAAACGCCCGACGCTGCTCAAGCAGCCCGGCCTCGCGCAACAGCCCGCCTGTACCCGCACGGAAACCGGGAAAGAAGAAGTACTTCTGCACGCCCTTGAACTTCACCGAGGGCAAGCGGTGACAGCCCACGACCCAATCCTCGGCGCTCAGGTAATCCAGGTTCATCCACAACGGCGGGCGTTCGCGCGCGGCCATGGCGTCCATATAGTCAGGCGGCAGCTGGCAAGCGAATGCGGCAATCACCACATCCGCCGCTGCCGCGCCCTGCCACTCGGCCGGCCAGTGGCACACGTCGACGCCGGCCTGCGATTGCTGGCCCAGTTGTACGTCGATCTCCGGGCACATGCGCTCGAACGCGCGCAGGTCATCAACCCACAGGCGCACGTCACAGCCATGCTCTGCCACCAATTGCCGGGCCAGGCGCCAGGTCACGCCGATGTCGCCGTAGTTGTCGACGACGCTGCAAAAAATATCCCAGCGGGCTTTCATTCCGGGCTCCAACACTTAAAGGCTCGATTGTCCGTATAAATGCGCCGATGCAGAAGACTTGATCGCGATTATTCTGCACGGTGGCTGTGCGACAATCGCCGCCACGCCGCAAATGCCTGCCAGGAGGCCGCCATGTCTGATCGTCCGTTGTCGTTGTTCAAACTCAGTGCCGCCATCGCGTTTGGCGTATGGCTGGGGTTTGTCGCCATTGCGCTGACCGCCTGGCTGGCGTCGCGTTATCTATTCCCGCAAAGCCTGGCGCCAGTGGCGCAGGCGGTGCAGCAACTGGGCACGCCGGTGGAGGTGACACCGGAACCGCCGAACCGCCTGTTCGAGCAGTATCAACAGAACCTGCACAAGCAGGAACAGCAACAAACCCTGGACCAGGCCCGCAACAATGCGCGCAACCTGTCCAACCCCAAATGCCAGTTCTGGCTGCAACAGGACCAGAACGCCCCCAACGAAAAGACCCGGGCCAATGTCCTGCAATTCTGCGATTGATGACCATGAATAAACACGCCGTCCACCTGTTGATCCTGGAAAAGCTCAGCGTCGATCTCGACATCGCCCAACGCGCTGCGCAAACCGCCTACGAAACCGCGACCCACGAAGAGAATATCGCCGAGAACAAGTACGACACCCTCGGGCTGGAAGCGTCCTACCTCGCGGCCGGGCAAGCCAAGCGCGTCGAAGAGATCAAGCAGGCGCTGACGCTGTGCCAGAACCTGCCACTGCGGGCCTACGATGATCAACGGGGTATAGAAATTGGCGCGCTACTGGGCCTGGAAGACGAGAACGGTCGCCAGCAGTGGCTGTTCCTCGCGCCGGACGGCGCAGGCTTGAAGGTGGATGTGGTGGGGCAACCGGTGACCGTCATCACCCCGCGCTCGCCCCTGGGCAAAAGCCTGCTGGGCAAGTTCGAAGGTGATGAGGTGGAGATTCTGGTGGCAGGCGCCCGGCAACACTTTACGGTTACCGAGGCCAAGTAAGCCACTCAGTGGACGGGCAGTTCAACGCCTTCAAACAGCTCTTCCAGTTCCTGCTTGTTGTGGCACTGGATCGCCTTGGCCATGACTTCGCGGGTCAGGTGCGGGGCGAACTTCTCGATGAAGTCGCACATGAAACCCCGCAGGAAAGTGCCGCGACGGAAGCCGATCTTGGTCACGCTGGATTCGAACAGCTCGCTGGCGTCGAGCACCACCAGGTCTTTATCGAGGTTGGTGTCCACCGCCATCTTGGCGACGATACCCACGCCCAGGCCCAGGCGCACGTAAGTCTTGATCACGTCGGCGTCGGCGGCGGTGAACACCACTTTCGGCGTGAGGCCGCGGTGGCTGAAGGCTTCGTCGAGCTTGGACCGGCCGGTGAAACCGAACACGTACGTCACGATCGGGTATTCGGCCAGGGCTTCCAGGGTCAGCTTCGGCAGCTTGGCCAGCGGGTGACCTTGTGGCACCACCACGCAACGGTTCCAGCGGTAGCACGGCATCATCACCAGGTCACCGAACAGCTCCAGGGCTTCGGTGGCAATGGCGAAATCGACGGTGCCATCAGCGGCCATCTCGGCGATCTGCATCGGCGAACCCTGGTGCATGTGCAGGGCCACGTCCGGGTATTGCTTGATGAAGTCGCGGATCACCGGCGGCAGTGCATAACGTGCCTGGGTGTGGGTGGTGGCGATGGACAGCGTGCCCTTTTTCTCGTTGGAGAATTCCTGGGCGATCTGCTTGATGCTTTCGACTTTACGCAGGATCTCGCCAGCGGTGGTGATGATGCGCTCACCGGCCGGGGTCACACGGGTGAGGTGCTTGCCGCTGCGGGCGAACACTTCGACGCCCAGTTCGTCTTCGAGCAGGCGGATCTGCTTGCTGATACCAGGTTGCGAGGTGTAAAGGCTTTGAGCCGTAGCGGAAACGTTGAGGTCGTGGTGCGCCACTTCCCAGATGTAGCGCAGTTGTTGAAGCTTCATATGTATCCCTCAAAGCAGATAGACGCCACGGGTATCAGCGACGGTATATAACTATATTAAAGGTTAGACGGATAAATCTAGAACTTTTTATCGTTTTCTACCATCACGCGTCGTCACTGCGTCGACGCTGTAGCGAGGGCACCAGGTAAACCGGCACCGCAGACAGTTGCAGCACCCGTGCAGCGGTGCGTCCCAGCGGTGTGGCCGCCGCCGTTGCATGGCTATGACTGCCGACGATCACCAGATCGACCGACAGCCTACGCAACTGGTCGAGTATCACCTCGCACGGATCGCCCTGGATTACCCGCACCGAACGGATCAGCTTGAGGTCTTGCTCGCCCTCCCCCAACTCTTCGCGAAAACTGTCCAGTACCCGTTGTTCGATGGTCGCCATGACCGTGGTCAGCCCCTGGCTCTGCCATTCACTCAGGGCCTTCTCATCAAGGTAGCTTTGCAACACCGATTCGGCGAACAACCCGATGGGTTCGACCACATGAATCACATACAGGTCCGCCTTGAACGTTCGCGCCAGCGCCAGTGCATGCTGCATCACATAAGGCGCGTACAGACCCAGGTCCGTGGCGTACAACATCGAACGAATCATAGAACCTCCTGGACTGCCAGGATGGCGGAGATTGAATGAGCTTAGCAGCGCATCAACGACTGCGACTGGCTTAGCTCTCGGACTGAACCCTTACCTCATTGCTGATGCCATGGGGCACATGCCCGGTGGCCACCACCTCCCTGGCTTTCTCGCAATGACCGGCCTGGTCATCGAAAAACACATCGGCGGCAAACGCTTCCAGGAACGCGGATTTCTCCAGGCCACCCAGGAACAGCGACTCATCCAGGCGGATATCCCACTCACGCAACGTGCGAATCACCCGCTCGTGGGACGGCGCCGAACGGGCGGTGACCAACGCGGTGCGGATCGGGCACGCCTCCTGCGGGAACTCGCGCTGCAACAAATTCAGTGCCGCCAAAAAGCCCTTGAAGGGACCGCCGTGCAAGGGCTGGCGCGCCGACTCCCGCTCGCTGGCCTGGAACGCCTCCAGCCCGCCGGCCTGGTACACGCGCTCCGACTCATCGGAAAACAGTACCGCATCACCGTCGAACGCGATGCGCAGTTCGTCGCTACACGCACGGTTCGGGCCGCCGGACAAAATCGTCGCCGCGGCAAAGCCGGCATCGAGGGCGCTGCGCACATCTTCAGCATGGGTTGAAAGAAACAGATGGCAACCGAAGGCCGCCAAATAAGGATAGGGACTACGCCCGCCAACGAACGCGGCGCGGGAAATATCCAAGCCGTAGTGCTGGATCGAATTGAACACGCGCAAGCCGGTGTCGGCACTGTTGCGCGACACCAGCACCACTTCGACGCGGGCACGCCCGAGGCTGGCGTTGAGGCTCAGGAGCTTCTTGACCAGCGCAAACGCATCGCCGGTCGCGAGGACTTCCTCCTCGTGCTCGATCTGGTATTTGCGGTAGGCCTCCACACCCTGGGCCAGGTAGACCTTGTGGCTGTCGCTCAGGTCGAACAGCGCGCGCGAGGAAATCGCCAGCACCAGTTTGTCGCCCAATCCCTTTGCCATCGTATGCCTCCCGAATCAGCGGTTATGCCGATCAATAAAACTCAACGCCTGATACAGCGCCTGCATCCGCGGCAGCTCGCAACCGGCAGCCTTGGCAGCGGCTAATGGCCGCGCGTAGATGGCGGCCAGTTCCAGCGGGCGCTTGTGGACATGGTCGTGGTACATGCTCGGCAGGTAATCGTCCATGGTTTCGGTCATGGCAAACATCTGCTCGGCGTAGCTGGCAGGGATCTCATGGCCACAGGCGTGGGCGCCCGCCACGACTTCGGCCATCAGCGCCTGGATCAGTTCGCGGCTGGACTCATCGGCCATCATCGCCGTCGTCCCCGTGCCCAACAACACGGAAAGGCCGTTGTACGGCACGTTCCACACCAGCTTGTGCCAGCGCGCCTGATGCACATTGGCCATGGCCTGGGACTCGATGCCCGCCTGGTGGAACAACGCCGCGCCGGCTTCGACAATCGCCTGCTGCTGCGCTTCGTCATTGGCCGCCGTGCCGCTGTGATAACCCAGGTTGACCCGGCCCAGGGCCTGATGCTCGACTACGCCAGGCCCGGAGCGGTGCACGCCGATGTAGCACAAGCCGCCAAGCAGATGCAGCGAGGCCGGCAGGTGTTCGCGCAGGCTGTCCTCGACATCCAGGCCGTTTTGCAGGAGCACCACCTTGGCGTCCGGCGCCGCGACCTGGGCGATGGTCGGGGCCAGGTCCACATTGCCG
This sequence comes from Pseudomonas sp. CBZ-4, assembly GCF_000346755.1. Classification (GTDB taxonomy): domain Bacteria; phylum Pseudomonadota; class Gammaproteobacteria; order Pseudomonadales; family Pseudomonadaceae; genus Aquipseudomonas. The sequence continues at coordinate 136,281 of NZ_ANNV01000009.1, forward strand.
GTGGACTTGGTACCCACCAGCAACCAATCACACGGCGGCATATCGGCAGCATTGGCATAGGCCTGCACCGGGTGCAGATGCATAGGGCCATGCACGCTGCTATTGATACGCAGGCCATGCTTGCTGACCGCCGCATACTCGCTGCGCAGCAGGAAGTGTACGTCGAAGCCGGCACGCGCCAGCATCACGCCGTAGAAACCACCGATGGCGCCGGTGCCGATGATGCCAATGCGTGGCGATGGTGCGGTCATGGCAGATCCTCTGGAAGGCGAGTAAGGGCTTGATTAATGCTGTCGGCAAGGTCAGCTGCTGTAAGGCGCGTCTGCAATTGCCCAAGAAACTGACCCTCGCACACCAGGAACAACGCCGGCAAATGAAAGATCTGGTAGCGTTCAACCGCGCCACCGTTGTGGCCGGCGTCCACCCAGCACACGCGGTCCACCGGCAGTGACCAAGCGGGTAACTGCTGGCGTGCCCAACGGCAACTGGAACAGCCTACGCTGGTGAAGACCAGCAGAGAAAGGCCTGGCAATCCCAGCAATTGCTGGTCAATATCCAGGTCGGTCAATTCCAGTTCCTTCACTATACTGCTGCTGCCGCCGTCAACAGGACGGTGCTCGGAGTCCGTGTACATGGGTCGTTTTTTACCTCACCCTGATGATGTCGCTGTCGAGTTAACACAACGTCCCTCCCCCGCCATTCCCCGTCAACGCCTGCTCACGATCGGCCTGGGCGGCATCGCCTGCCAGTGGCCGCGCGCCTGGCGCCAGGGTACGGCGGTTGACCTGCACATTCCCTCCCTGGGGCCCAGCGCGCGTTATCCGGGCTACGTGGCATGGTGCCGCAAGGTCGCGGACGGCTATCGCATCGGCATCGCGTTTACCGATGAGCATGCCCTGTTCGGTGCGCGGATGGGTGAGCAAGCATGCCGGATAGAGCGCTATTGCCGCCAGCACGAAGACGCCGAACCGACGCCCGAACAATTCGAAGCCCTGGCGCGCGAGTGGGTGTCGCGCCATGCCGTCGAGTTCTCCCATGAGGCCTTTGCGGCGCCAGCACTGGATTAAAGCGGGCTTTGCCCATTGTCGCGGGCCCGTGTTACGCGCTAAGGTTCCTCCCCCCTGCATTCAAATCATGCTGTGCTCCGCCGCACGGGGATGGCTGGCGGCCGGCACCCGTGACCCTGACGAGTAAACGATGGCTGATTTACCGATCAATGACCTAAACGTCGAATCCAACGAGACCCTGATCACGCCCGATCAGCTCAAGCGCGAAATCCCCCTGAGCGACGCTGCCCTGCAGACCGTCACCAAGGGCCGCGAAGTCATCCGTGAGATTCTCGACGGCACCGACCATCGCCTCTTCGTCGTCATCGGGCCTTGCTCGATCCACGACCTCAAGGCGGCCCACGAGTACGCCGAGCGCCTCAAGGTGCTGGCGGCGGAGGTGTCCGACACCCTGTACCTGGTGATGCGCGTCTACTTCGAGAAACCGCGTACCACCGTCGGCTGGAAAGGCTTGATCAACGACCCGTACCTGGACGACTCGTTCAAGATCCAGGACGGCTTGCACATCGGCCGTCAGCTGCTGCTGGACCTGGCTGAAATGGGCCTGCCCACCGCCACCGAAGCCCTGGACCCGATCTCCCCGCAGTACCTGCAGGACCTGATCAGCTGGTCGGCCATTGGCGCACGCACCACCGAATCCCAGACCCACCGCGAGATGGCGTCCGGCCTATCGTCGGCCGTGGGCTTCAAGAACGGCACCGACGGCGGCCTGACCGTGGCGATCAACGCGCTGCAATCGGTTTCCAGCCCGCACCGTTTCCTGGGGATCAACCAGGAAGGTGGCGTGTCCATCGTCACCACCAAAGGCAACGCCTACGGTCACGTGGTCCTGCGTGGCGGCAACGGCAAGCCCAACTATGACTCGGTCAGCGTTGCCCTGTGCGAACAGGCGCTGAACAAGTCCAAGATCAAGCCGAACATCATGGTCGATTGCAGCCACGCCAACTCCAACAAGGACCCGGCGCTGCAGCCGCTGGTGATGGAAAACGTCGCCAACCAGATCCTGGAAGGCAACCAGTCGATCATCGGCCTGATGGTCGAGAGCCACTTGAACTGGGGTTGCCAGGCCATTCCAAAAGACCTGGCCGACTTGCAGTACGGCGTGTCGATCACCGATGCCTGCATCGACTGGGCGGCCACCGAAAACACCCTGCGCAGCATGCATGCCAAGCTCAAGGACGTGTTGCCGAAACGCAAACGCACCTGAACCCGCACTGCGCACACAAAAACGCCGGGCTAAGCCCGGCGTTTTTCATGGTGCTGTTTCATGCCTTACAGCTTCGCCGCATGGCGCTGGTGGCGCTCCATGTAGCGTTCGACATAGGAGCAGGACGGGATCACCGTGTAGCCGGACTCTTCGGCAAACTTCAGGGCTTCCTCGGTCAGCGCCGCTGCAATACCCCGGCCGCGCAGTGCGTTGGGCACGAAGGTCCGATAGATGTCCAGGGTCTGCTTCCCGAGGTCCATGTAGGTCAGGTAGGCACGATGACCGTCCACATTGGTCTCGAACTGATGACCAGCCTGGTCATGGTGGATGGACAACGCCTCGCTCATCACTACTCCTCGCGGGTCTTGGATTTCGACCCCTACCTTACCGATGTTTTTCCGGCGAAGGAACATCTACGCCACCCCGTGCCGGTTTCGACAACGAGAAACCTCTAGCGCTCACAACCAGCACGTAGGGAATAGTAGGCACCAATCCTGAAATTGCTCAAGGCGCACTCATCATCCCCCACCGCTGGCGGTTATAGAAAAGCCATCGATCAACCGGTGATCGATAGCCAGAACATTGCCGGCAGTTGAAGCTTGAGACGAACAGGCGCTCTTAAAGTCACCTCTACATGCGTAAAAGATGCGAGACGGCGTAACGGCAAGCTGAACAAAAGAGCAGGTGCCGATATATAAATGTCTAGCCATATACCCAGCCCGACGCATGCGGGCCGTAGCTTTCAGACGGGATCCAATGCACATCCGATTGAAAAAAATTGAACGGTTTTTATACAAACCTTCAAAAGATTAGCCAAAATAGATTCGGCGCGAGAATTTTTTTTGCTTCTTGCGCTACGTCAGTTTACTTACTACAAGTAATGGGTAGTATGTACGCCGGCTTTTGCTCACTCTGGGCAAGTAGCTATTTAATAGAAAGTCCTTGAAGGGGAACACGATGAACAACGTTCTGAAATTCTCTGCTCTGGCTCTGGCCGCAGTTCTGGCTACCGGTTGCAGCAGCGTCTCCAAAGAAACCGAAGCTCGTCTGACTGCAACTGAAGACGCAGCAGCTCGCTCCCAGGCTCGTGCAGACGAAGCCTACCGTAAAGCTGATGAAGCTCTGGCTGCTGCTCAAAAAGCACAACAGACTGCTGACGAAGCTAACGAGCGCGCTCTGCGCATGCTTGAAAAAGCTAGCCGCAAGTAATAATCCCTCGGGGTTGTTATCAAGCCGATCCATTTATGGGTCGGCTTTTTTATTGCCCGGGATTCGGCACTGAACCCCAGGCAATAAAAAAGCCCGCCGCAGCGCAAGGCCGTGGCGGGCTTTCGATCCGGCAGGTTTACTGCTGCAAGTCGATCGGCGCGCTGGCGGCAATCGGCGCGCCACCGGGCACACCAATTTCAGTCGGCAAGCCATCTTCCGCGGCGACCACATCACGCACCTGATCCCAGTTCACCCGCAGGTTATTGGCCAGGTCTTCACGCTTGAGCAAGGCGTTGATCACCGCCGTGTGCTTATCGACCACCGACGGCGTGCCGTCATCATTCAACGGCGTGTGCGCTTCCAGAAAAACCTTGCCGCCGCTGCTGCCGAACTTGTAGGCATCGTTGATGATGCGCACCGACGTACCCACCGGCACCATGCCGGCCATTTCCAGCACGTTGTTGTTGAACATGCGGAAGCAGCCGTGGCTGGTCCGCGTGCCAATACCAAATTTCATGTTGGAGCCGTGGATCAGGTAACCCGGCGTGCCCAGGGTGAACTTGAATGGCCCCAGCGGGTTGTTCGGACCGGCAGGCACTACGTTGGGCAACGGATCGCCATTGGCGGCGTGCTCGGCCTTGATCGATGCAGGCGGGGTCCAGGTCGGGTTCGGCGTCTTCGCGATGATGCTGGTATGGGCGATGGGCGAACCCCAGCCCTCACGACCAATCCCCAGCGGGAAGGTGTAGACGACGTTCTGCCCCTTGGGATAGTAGTAGAGCCGGTATTCCGCCAGGTTGATCACGATGCCTTCGCGCGGACCGGGCGGCAGGATGAAGCGCGTCGGCAACACGATCTCGGTGCCGGCGCCCGGCAGCCACGCATCCACACCCGGGTTGGCCGCGACCATCTCCGAATAACCCAGGTCGTAGGTGGTGCCCAGGTCGGCGAAGGTATCTTCGTACTTGGCCTTGATCACCTGGACCTGCCCCACGATGTCTTCACCCGGTGGTGGCAACGGTAACTGCAGCGCTGCCGCAGGGCCGGCCGCGCACAGGGCGGCGAGAGACAGGCAGCAGGTGACGACGGAGAGGCGCGACAACATCCGGAAAATCCTTCGCAGAACGACGGGTAGGAAAAAACTGATTGTATACGTGAAGCACGCCGGGAGCATCCATCTGCCCCCGAGACTACTCGAAGCGCAGCTCCGGCCAGATCAGCGGCGTGCCGCGCTTCTGGGATTCGAGGATCGCCCGGCACAACGGGCACAACCGCTGGTCCTGGAAAATCGCACGACCCACCGATGACCAGCGCGGCTGGGCTGGCAGCAAGGTGCCACAGAGCGTGCGGTCAATCGTGCCGCCCAGCTCCAATTGGCGTGCCACCAGATGCACCCGGACTTCCTGGCAGGCGAACAGATCCAGCTGCTCGTCAGGCTCGATCAGTTGGTAGTTGAACAGGGACCAGGCAGGGCGTGACATCGGGGGCTCCAGATCGGGGGGGCGCCACCTTAGCCGAAAGCCTGCCGGTAGAAAAGCGTCATAACAGCGGTTTTAGCGTCGGCCAGACATTTTCCAGCAACTTGCCCTGGGCGCCGACGGCGGGATGCAGCCCGTCAGCCTGCATCAGCTCCGGGTGGCCACCGATACCTTCCAGGAAAAACGGCACCAGCGGCACGGCTTTGTCCTTGGCCAGGCTGCCGTAGACTTCGGCAAAGGCGTTGGTGTAGCGCGGGCCGTAGTTGGGCGGCAATTGCATGCCGAGCAACAGCACCTTGGCGCCAATGGCCTTGGACTGGTCAATCATCGAGGCAAGATTTTGTTGCAATTGCGCCGGAGGCTGACCGCGCAGGCCGTCATTGCCGCCCAACTCGATGATCACCAGTTCCGGTTTATGCTCTGCAAGCGCCGCCGGCAGCCGCGCGAGGCCTCCGGCACTGGTGTCGCCGCTGATGGAGGCATTGACCACTTTATCGTCGAAACCTTCGCGCTTGAGCCGTTGTTCCAGCAGCGCGACCCATCCTTTGCTGGTATCCAGGCCGAAACCGGCACTGATACTATCGCCAACGATCAGGACTGTACCCGCCGCTGCGCCCTGGGCCACGCACATCAAGGCCAGGCCAGCACTCAAAAACCACATTCGCATCGGATTCTCCATGGGCGCAAGCATTCTCACCGCGCGGAACCTTAGCAAAGTGGTTCCCAGCGCGGAAGGTGAACTGACTATCCTGCACGAACTGAGCCTGGAACTGAACAAGGGCGATAGCCTGGCTATCGTCGGCAGCTCCGGTTCCGGCAAATCCACCCTCCTCGGCCTACTCGCCGGCCTCGACCTGCCCAGCAGCGGCGAAGTCACCCTCGCCGGCCAAGCCCTCAGTACGCTGGACGAAGACCAGCGCGCACGCATCCGTGCCGAACACGTGGGTTTTGTCTTCCAGTCATTCCAACTGCTCGACAGCCTCAACGCCCTGGAAAACGTCATGCTGCCGCTGGAGTTGGACGGCCGCAAAGACGCCCGCGAGCGCGCCCGGCACCTGCTCGAACGTGTCGGCCTGGGCCAACGCCTGACCCACTCGCCACGCCAGCTGTCCGGTGGCGAGCAGCAACGCGTGGCGATTGCCCGCGCCTTCGCCGCCGAACCGGACGTGCTGTTTGCCGATGAACCCACCGGCAACCTCGACAGCCACACCGGCGAGCGCATCAGCGACCTGCTGTTCGAACTCAATAAAGAGAGCGGCACGACCCTGGTACTGGTCACCCACGACGAGCGCCTGGCACACCGCTGCCGCCGCCTGATCCGCCTTGAAGCCGGCCTGATGGTCGCGCCCCTGGAGCCTTGATGGCACGTTTGCCCCTATTGCGTCTGTTCAGCCTGGCCATGCGCCAACTCCTGCGCGATGCCCGCGCCGGTGAGTTGCGCGTGTTGTTCTTCGCCCTGCTGGTGGCGGTGTCCGCCAGCACCGCCATCGGCTACTTCGGTGCGCGCCTCAACGGCGCCATGCTGTTGCGCGCCACCGAGTTCCTGGGGGCCGACCTGGTGCTCGAAGGCAGCTCGCCAGCGCGTCCCGAACAAATCAGATCCGGCACCGAGCTGGGCCTCGACCATGCGCGTATCGTCGAGTTTTCCAGCGTTATCGCCACCGACAATGGCATCCAGCTCTCCAGTATCAAGGCGGTCAACGAGCAGTACCCACTGCGCGGCGAACTGAAAAGCGCGGCCGAGCCCTTCGCCGAGGAAACTCCAGGGGGCGGCCCGAAACCCGGCGAAGCCTGGGTGGAGGCGCGCCTGCTCACAGCGCTGAGCCTGAAGGTCGGCGACAGCATCGATGTGGGCATGAAGACCCTGCGCCTGGCCCGCATCCTGACCTATGAACCCGACCGCGCCGGCAACTTCTACAGCCTCACGCCCCGGGTGATGATCAACCTGGCCGACCTGGACGCCACCGGCGTGGTCCAGCCCGGCAGCCGCGTCAGCTACCGCGAACTGTGGCGCGCGCCGCCCGACAGCACGACCCTGCAAACCTATCGCGACCTGATCAAGCCGGGGCTCGCCGCCAACCAGCGCCTGCAGGACTCGCGGGACGGCAACCAGCAGATCGGCGGCGCCCTGGGCAAGGCCGAACGCTACCTGAACATGGCCAGCCTGGTCGCCGTGCTGCTGGCCGGCGTGGCCGTGGCGCTGTCGGCCAACCGCTTCGCCAGCCGCCGTTTCGACGCCAGCGCGTTGCTGCGCTGCCTCGGCTTGTCGCGCCGCGAAACCATGCTGCTGTTCAGCCTGCAATTGAGCGTGCTTGGCCTGCTGGCCAGCCTGACCGGCGCCCTGCTCGGCTGGCTGGCGCAATTTGGCCTGTTCTACTTCCTGCATGACCTGCTGCCGGCCGACGTGCCCCCGGGTGGCCTGCTGCCGGCGGTCGCCGGGATCGGCACCGGGCTGGTCGCCCTCGCCGGCTTCGCCCTGCCGCCGCTGGCCGCACTGGGCCGCGTACCACCGCTGCGGGTGCTGCGTCGCGACCTGCTGCCCATCGCCTCCAGCACCTGGATGGTCTACGGCGCGGCGCTGTTCGCCCTGGGCCTGATCATGTGGCGCCTGAGCCTCGACCTGGTGCTGACCTTCGCCTTGCTCGGCGGCGGTGTGATTGCCGCGCTGATCCTCGGCGGCCTGCTCCTGCTGTTGCTGCAAAGCCTGCGCAAGCTGCTGGCGCGTGCATCACTGCCGTGGCGCCTGGGGTTGGGCCAATTGCTGCGTCACCCGCTGGCGGCAGCCGGCCAATCCCTGGCGTTTGGTCTGATCCTGCTGTCGATGGGGCTGATCGCGCTGTTGCGTGGCGAGCTGCTCGACACCTGGCAAAACCAGTTGCCCAAGAACGCCCCCAACTATTTCGCGCTGAACATCCTGCCCGCCGACACCGACGCCTTCAGTGCTCGCCTGCTGGCCTTGCAGGCCCAATCGGCGCCGCTGTATCCGGTGGTCCCAGGGCGCCTGATCAGCATCAATGGCGAAGCGGTACAGGCGATTGTCAGCAAGGACTCCAGCGGTGACCGTGCCGTGCAGCGCGACCTGAGCCTGACCTGGGCCGCCGACCTGCCACCGGGGAACGTCCTGACATCCGGTGCCTGGTGGTCGTCGCAGCCAACGGACGAGATTCCCGGGGTATCGGTAGAGGCCAAGGTCGCTGAAAGCCTCAAGCTCAAGCTCAATGACCACCTGGTGTTCACCGTCGCCGGGGAAAACCGCGAGGCGCGCGTCACCAGCTTGCGGACCATCAATTGGGATAACTTCCAGCCCAACTTCTTCATGATCTTCCAGCCTGGCACCCTGAAGGACCTGCCTGCCACCTACCTGACCAGCTTCTACCTGGCACCCGGGCATGACCAACAGATCGTCGATCTGTCCCGGGCGTTCCCGGCGGTGACCATCCTGCAAGTCGAGGCCTTGCTGGAACAATTGCGCAGCATCCTCGCCCAGGTGACCTTGGCGGTGGAGTACGTGCTGTTGTTTGTGTTGGCCGCCGGGATGGCGGTGCTGTTCTCCGGTTTGCAGGCCACCCTGGATGAGCGAATCCGCCAGGGCGCCTTGCTGCGGGCACTGGGAGCAGAGCGCAAGCTGCTGATCAAGGCACGGCGTATCGAGTTCGGCTTGCTGGGCGCGGTCAGCGGGTTGCTGGCCGCACTGGGCACGGAGCTGGTGACACTGGTGCTGTACCGCTATGCCTTTGATCTGGCCTGGCACCCTCACCCATGGCTGTTGCTGCTGCCGGTGCTCGGGGCCGTGCTGATCGGCGCTGCCGGCGTGTTCGGCACCCGCCGCGCATTGAACGCCAGTCCACTGACCGTGCTGCGCGAAGGCTGACACGCCAACGGCCCGTACCCTCACAGGTACGGGCCGCCCTGGCCTACTTCACATACTCGATCGCGGTAATCCACCAGCAGGCTTCGCCACTAGGCGTCTGCACCATGGCCTCATCGTCGACTTCCTTGCGCAGCAGCGCCCTGGCCATGGGTGAGTCGATGGAGATGTAATCCATCCGGTCATAGATCTCGTCATAGCCCACGATGCGAAAACGCTTGGTCTCGCCTTGCTCGTTTTCAATATCGACCCAGGCGCCAAAAAATACCCGCCCTTCCTGCTCCGGCATGTACTCCACCACCCGCATATCTTCCAGGCGTTTGCGCAGGTAGCGCACGCGACGGTCGATCTCACGCAGCAGCTTCTTGTTGTACTGGTAATCCGCGTTCTCGCTGCGATCCCCCAGGGACGCCGCCCATGTCACTTTGCGCGTGGTGTCCGGGCGCTTTTCCCGCCACAGGTAATCCAACTCTTTTTTCAGCGCTTCATGACCTTCTTTGGTAATCAGCTTGGTGCTCAAACGCCTTCATCCCCAGAAAATGCTCATTGATCCCACTACGCCATTGCACCAGGGCACGGCGTCGGCGAACAGAGCCTGATGATAAATGAACAAGGGAAAGTAGCCAGAACTGCATCACGTCGACATCGAACGAGAGTCGACCATCGATGGCGTGCGCTCGGCACTGTCGAAGTCGCCCACCACTTGATCCAGCTCAGGGAGCATGACCTGCATACGTTGGCGCAAACCGGAAAACTGCAAAAGCATGGCTGCCAACTGCTCGCCTTTGCGGTGAACCACCAATTCCTGGGCGTGCACCTGGGCCACACGCGTCTCAAGGGCATCGGCTCGCTCATCCATTTGCTGCTGCGCCTGCTGATAGACGGCCGAGGCACTCGCCAAGCGACCCTCACGATTCTCCAGGGCCTGCGCCTGCATTTGCAGAGCGGTCTCCTTCTCCAGGGTTCGACTCGCCAACTCCTGACGCTTTTGCTCAAGCTCAGCCTGGCCTTGCTGCAGTTGAACTTGCCACTGCTCAAGCGCTGCCTCTTTCTTGAGTACCACCAGTTTCTGTTGGGTCAGCTCCTGGGCGACGCGCGCAAGGCTGGTCAGCGTGCTGTCCACCTCGAACAATGACGGGGCTTCAACCGGCGCGCCCAGTGTTTCAAGGAGCGGTTCGCTCAGTGGCAAGGGGGCAGGCTGTGGCTCGAGCAGCGCCGGCTGGGGCGGTTCAGGCCGGCTTGCGGCCTGTGGCGGCGAGACCATTTGAGAAGAGAAGCGAATGGAAGGGACCACCACAGCAGTGCTTTCGATCGCGGGTGACGCGGGGGCAGATGTTCCCAGGGTAATGACTTTCATCACCAGGGCTTTCTTGATGATCAGGGAGTGGTGATCCTCAGGACGTGCCGGGGGTAACTTGCAACCTTTCAAGTCGACGAAGTGATAAGGAATCTGGGCATCGGTAACGCCGCTGGTTTTCACACCGGAGGCTGCCCACGTCAATATCTGCTTGAATACCTGCATTGCCAATTGCAAATCGGCTTGCACATCGACACCACCCAAGTAATAACGCTCAAGTTTCTTACGCAAGGCTGCGATATATACCCGGGAACTACCTGGCTCCGCCTCTTCATCCAGGCTATACACCAGAAAGTTTGAACTGATTTGAGGCACGGCAAAACCACAAAGCAGCGCGCCGTTGACTGGGGCATCCGCACCGGAGGGCGCAAGAACAAGGGTACGTAAAAGCATCATGATTGTTGGGCCTCGTGCCAGTGAATAAACTTCAAATAAACACCACATAAACATTGCGCCGTCCAACGCTACCCACAAAACAATTGTTTCAGCGAGCTGCAAGTCTGAACGTAGGACTAATCTTATTCATCCCGCCGCGCGTTTCCAAGCCCCTGCATTGAACGTACTATTTTTTAACCCGAGCCCCGACACACGTCAACCAAAGCGCTTGCCTCCTCATATATATTGCGAAACTAATGCAGCAGAACAGCATAATGATCGAGATAAGTAACCTGACCAAACAACTGGGTAAACAACATGTTATCAGCGATCTTTCATTGGTGGCCCAGGGCCAAGAATGCATTGGCTTGTTCGGGCATGGGGGCGCGGGTAAAACGACACTCCTGAAGCTGATGGCTGGCCTGCTCAAACCCTCTTCCGGGCACGTGAGCATCCTTGGTTTCAATACCCGGACCCATCGGCTTCAAGTAGCCCAGGCCATGGGCTACCAGCCCGAACCCGGCATCAACCATTCGACGATGCCTGTCGCAGGCTTCCTCAACCTTATCGCCACTTTCCGCAGGTTCTGCGGCGCCGAAAAACGCAAACGCATTGACCGGATCACCATGCAGCTGGAGCTGTCGGCCGTTCTCAACGAACCGCTCAACGCACTCCCCATGGGCTTGCAACGCAAGGTTGCGCTGGCGCAGGCCATCTTGCATGACCCCGGCGTGCTGTTGCTCGATGAGCCGACCGAGGGCCTGTCACCGTATCAACAATGCAAAATCCGCGCGCTCATCCAGTCGTTGGCCGAAGAGATGACAGTGATCGTTGCCACGCGGGATTGCGATGCGTTGTCGGGTATCTGCACCCGCGCCCTGGTCATCGGCGGGGGCCGCCTGCTGGCAGACACCTCCATGCCGGAACTCCAGCGCAGCTCTCGGTACTACAGGGCAGTCACCCTGGCAGCGGATACGCCGCTGGACCTGCTGGCATTGGCCGTACTGCCGGGGGTTGCCGGCATCGAAGAAGATCGCCGCAGCCCCGGCACCGTCACCGTTCTCGCCATGCCGGGCCACACCATCTACCCCCCGATCTGCGCCCTGATTGCCAAACGCGGCTGGCAGATAACCGCGCTTAACCTGGAGCCTGGTCGCCTGAACGACGTCGTCCACCACTTAAGCCAAGAGGCGTCCATTTGAATATGCTGCCATCTATTATCAAGCGCCAACTTTCCCGCTACCTCTGCACTCCCGCAACCTACCTGAACATCGCAGTATTTCTGATACTGTCAACTACCCTTGGATTACACAGCAGCCAGTTACTGGAGCAAAACAGCACTGACCTGCAACACTTTTTTCAACTACACCCCTGGTTGTACCTGCTACTAATTCCCGCACTCTCCACCCAACTATGGGCCGATGAACATGAAACGGGTCTTCGTGATTTGCTCATCACGCTACCGGTGACAAACGCGGAACTGATCATGGGTAAATTCTTCGCAGCCTGGATCTTAACTGCAATCACGCTGGCATTGACACTGCCCATTGTAGTAATGGTCAATATGTTAGGCAGCGCAGACAACAGCGTGATCGCCACGCAGTATCTGGCCAGCTGGTTGCTCGCTGGAAGTTATCTTTCCATCGGCTGTCTTATATGCGCCCTTAGCCGTCATCATCTGATTATATTCATACTAACCTTGAGCATTTTGCTGGTGATCAGCGGGCTGTCCAGCGTACTTGACGCACTTGAACACCAGGCCCCGATCTGGGTAATCGACAACGTGGCGTCCTTAAGCCCACTGTCACGTTTCACTCAGATTGATCACGGCGTCATTGTTCTTCGAGACTGTCTTTACTTTATCAGCGTCATAGTGGCCTCACTCGCTGCGACGACCGTCATTCTCAACTACAAAAACAGCTGAGAGGGAGCGTTCCCGATGCGATCCGCACTGCACGCCGGCATGACACTGGTGGTCCTACTGTTGGTTTTCCTCGCCTTTAACCTGGTGTGGGCCGTCAAGCTGCCTGATGTGCGCTGGGATGTCTCACGCGCGAAAACCAACACCCTATCGGCTCCAGTACAGCAATTGCTGGCATCCCTGGACACTCCGCTGGATCTTTACTACTTCAATTCGAAAAAAAGCCGTGCCACCCAACGCTACGCCAAGCGTGTAGAAGAAACGCTCAAGGCGTTCGAAGCCGCGGCAAACGGCATGATCAATCTGCACATTGTCGACCCAGGCGCTTTTTCAGAAGACGCCTACAGAGCAGGGCTCTATGGGCTTGATGACGAAGCGGGTTTCTTTGGCCTCATTGGCACCCGAGACGGCCAGGCCGCGCAACGCATCAAATCGTTCAGCGCCGACCGTGCAGCGTTGCTGGAATACGAAATCAGCCACTTGATCAACCAGTTACTCCACCCGCAACCGCCTGTCATCGGCCTGCTGTCTGGGCTACCGATCAAGGAACTGGCCGCCCCCCTGCTACAGGAACTGCATCGACACTTGAACGTGGTAGCGCTGGAGCCCAGCGCGCAGCGTGTCCCCACGCAGATCAAAACCCTCATGCTTGTGCACCCCCGGGCACTGCCTGAGCAGGCCTTGTACGCCATTGATCAATTTGTACTGGGTGGTGGCAAACTCATGATGTTTATCGACCCCCTGAGCGAACAGGGTTCAAGGCAACAAGCCCTCAACCCCCGACTGGAGGCGCTGCTGTCCAGCTGGGGCATCCGGATGCCGGCCGACCAGGTGTTGATCGACAATCGCTATGCCATACAAGCGCCCTCAGGCGCCGTTTCCACCACGCTGAGTCTGCCCAGGCAGGCCATGGCCGCAAACGATATCAGTACCTGGAAACTGGACTCTGTCAGGGTATCGAGCAGCGGCGCCCTCTTCCCTCTCGACAAGCACCGCACACGCTTCACCCCCCTCCTGTACAGCTCCGAGCAGTCGGCACTGCTGGAGGCCGGCAGGGTTGGCAAAGCGCCCTATGTCGACGAACCGCCTCCAAGCGGGGAACGCTACGTGATCGCCGCTCGTCTTGAGGGGCCGGCCTATTCGGCGTTTCCCGACGGTAGTGGTGGCCAAGCCCCCGGATTGCAGAAGGCGTCGCAGATTCAGGTCGTGGTGGTCGCAGACACCGATTTGCTCATGGGCCCGTCAACCCGATCGATGCCCCACAGCAACAGCCTGTTTGTCTTGAACACATTGGATAACCTGGCAGCGCCTCAAGCGCTTGCCAACATACGCCCACGGCCACCGACGGAATACGCACTGCATGGCCTGGAGAGCCGGCGCAAGGCGACCGCACGCGCCTACCAGGAACAGGCCCGCGAACTTGAGCGGCGCCTGGCGCAGACAGAACACGAATGGCAGCGCTTGAACCCACCTGTGACGACCTTGGGCACCGAAACCGTCAATACCACAGCCCAATTGCAGGCGCACAACAAGGAGCGTCTACGCCTGGCAATGGAACTGCACGCACTGAAAGTGCAGGTTTATGCGCCGCTGGATCGCCTGGTGCAAAACGTCAAGCTAGGGGTGAGCGCACCGATACCGATACTGCTCTGCCTGACGGCCTGGGGCCTGTATCGACGGCAGCGTCGCCGACACCCAACACCGGCGCCGACACCGTGAGACGATTCAGCGACGCGCGATCAGCCCTTGCCTGGCAACGCGTGTCAGGTGTCGGATCACTTCATCCGCGTCAGCGGCGCTGGGTGCCTGGATAACCGCAAGGTCAAAGCTGTTATTGGCAAAACGGGCGAGGGAATCGCCGTCTTCGACAAACTGGATCAGAAACGCCGAAGGCCGGCCGGTGCGACGTGGCCAGCCATCCAGGTAACGCAGCAGTGTCGGCTGGTGTTTGCCGCCCAGGAGGATTTTCGGGTTGCGCTGAGTCAGGTCGGCAGTGATTGGGGCCAAGCGTATGAGGGGGCGTAGTGCAGTCATCGTGTCGTGTCTCTGCCTCAAAAGTCTGCGGGCAGGTGAGAGGCAACACCGAACCAGCGCTTTAGCGGTATTTCGAAGCCTGCTCCTGAGTCGGATGCAGCACTTCTATCGGGACTGTTCGCTCTGAACGCAGCACAAACAATCACCCATGGCGCCCCGCAATTAGCTGTTTAAATCGGCGCATGAGCGGGCATCCTAGAGAAGCCGACGGGGCCATGTCAAGAATTGCGCGCAACGAAAAGGCCCGCACATGGCGGGCCTGTTCAGGGTGTTGCAGGTGGCTCAGTTGGCGATGGCGCGGTCGGCAGACAGCTTGCCGGCACCTTCAAACAGCACCGCCAGCGAGCCGCCCAGCAAGGCCAGCGCAAACTCATAACCGTTGTTGGCCATGAACAGCCCATTGTGGATATGCACCGAGAGAATCGCGACCACCGACAGAATGGTCAGGCCCAAGGCCGCAGGACGCACCAGCAAACCAATGATCAGTGCCAGACCGGCGAAAAACTCGGTACCACCGGACAACAGTGCCATCAGGGTACCTGGCGCCAGGCCGATGCTTTCCATCCACTGGGCCGTGCCCGCCAGGCCATAGCCGCCAAACCAGCCGAAGAGTTTCTGCGAACCGTGGGCGGCAAAAATCACGCCGACAACAATACGCAGAACGGTCAGGCCGTAACCGGCGCGGGTGGACAGCAGGTTTTTGATCAGTGGGCTCATGGGGGTAATCCTTTTCGATGTAGGGGTTGGTTGGCCGCTATATTAATCAGTTTATGGAATGATAAAAGCCGAAAAAATGCCTGATTAATATCGATTAAATCGATTACTTCCGTGAGGCGACTTTCGGCACCGGTGGCTCCAGGGACTCCCGCTCCCGGTCGAACGCCAAGTAGTACTTGTTGACGCTATTAACATAGCTGACGCTGCCCATTCCCACCTGCTCCATGGCAATGCGCTCGACCTGGAAGAACCACTGGTTGGGATTCAGCCCCCGACGCCTGGCCTCAGTGCGCATCCCCTGCACGCGCTCCGGGCCCATGTTGTAAGCCGCCAAGACAAACGCCATGCGCTCGCGCTCGTTGAGCTTGGGGCTGGCGAAGAATTTGCGGCGAATCATCGCCAGGTAGCGAGCGCCCGCCTGCACGTTGCTGTCCAGGCTTTCGATATTGTTGACACCCACCCGCTGCGCCGCCGACGGGGTGATCTGCATCAGCCCGGTGGGCCCGCCGCTGTTGCGTGCGCCAGGGTCGAGAGCGGACTCCTTGAAGGCCAGCGCGGCGAGGTTCAACCAGTCCATGCCCTGCTCGCGAGCGTGCTTTTGCAAGACCGGGCGCAGTTTTTCCAGGCGCTGGCGGTCGACACGCGCCAGCGGATTGCGCACCTGATAAAGGCGTCGGTAGATACGCTGGAACGCCACATCCTGGTCGGAAGGCGTGTGATAGGTCTTGAGGAATCGATCAATGCTCGCCCGCAACATCGACGCATCCTGGCGCACGAACCAGTACTCGTCGCCCGGTTCGCTGATGGCCACCTGCTTATCGAAGCGCAGCTTAGGGAGGATTTTCGACCAGCGCTCGGCAATCGGTTTTTCCACGATCGTCAGGTGGAAAATGCCCGCCTGGACCATCTCCAGCACATCTTCCACGGCCAGGGTCGGGTCCACCCATTCCACTTTTACCGGCGGCTGCTTGTGCAGCGCCAGCTTCTGGTTGACCTGGTTGATGGCGTCCGCCGCCGCGCTGCCGGTGGTCAGCGCCAGCGTGCGCCCGGACAATTGCTCCAGTTTGGTAAAACGCCGCTCGCCCTTCACCCCCACCAGCCATAACGGTACGCCGCTGGCAATCGGGTCACTGGTGCTGATCTTGTGCGCAGCCTTGACGTCGAGCAGTTCACCCGGCGCGACCAAGTCACCTTCGCCGCGCGCCAGGGCGCCGAGCAACTGGTCCTTGGCCTTGGGAATGATCTTGAGGTTGATCTCCTGGCCATCGCGGGCGTGGCCGTTGAGGTATTGCTCAAAGGCGCGCAGGCGATGGTATTCGACGCCGATGGCCTGGCCTTGCACTTCGCCGGAACTGTTGCGGCTCTGGTTGACCAAGACGCGCAGGGTACGGCTGGCGCGGATTTCCGCCAGGTCGCGGACCTTGCCGGGCTTGGTCACTTCCAGCGGCCCGTCGAGACGCGCGACCGCCGCCATGGGCAGCAGCAACGTCAGGCACAACATAAGCAACGCCGAGGGTCGGATCATCCGCTCTCCGGTAAGAATACTGGCCAGCGCTCTCGCGAAAAACGAGGCGGTGGGGGTCAGAAACAGAGCGCTTTAAGCGCTGGCAAGACGCGCAACGGTGACACAGGGCAAAGCATTGGGCCAACCACGATGTCGGTTGCGACGTTCAAAGACAGCGATAACCTGTTGTAGTTCTTCGTTTTTCTTATAAATCTACAGCTCTGATATGCTTTCCGGCCGCAGGCGGAGATAGCACCATGCAACTCATTGATATCGGCGTCAACCTGACCAACCCCAGTTTCGACGAGAAGCACCAGGCCGTACTCGACCGTGCCTACGCCGCTGGCGTGCAACAATTGATCCTTACCGGCACCAGCCTCGACGGCAGCGAACAGGCCCTGGAACTCTGCGTAAAACTCGACGAAAGCGGCCAACGCCTGTTCAGCACCGCCGGCATTCACCCCCACTCCGCCAGCGACTGGAACGGCGACAGCGCCCGGCGCCTGCGCGGCTTGCTCAGCGAAAGCCGCGTGCGTGCGGTGGGCGAATGCGGGCTGGATTTCAACCGGGATTTCTCCCCGCGCCCGCAGCAGGAAAAAGTCCTCGAAGAGCACCTGGCCCTGGCCGTCGAGCTGCAACTGCCGGTGTTCCTCCACGAACGTGACGCCAACCAGCGCCTGCTGGACATCCTCAAGGACTACCGTGACCACCTCACCGCCGCCGTGGTGCACTGCTTCACCGGCGAGCAGCAGGCGCTGTTCAGCTACCTCGACCTGGATTTGCACATCGGCATTACCGGCTGGATCTGCGACGAACGCCGTGGGACCCATCTGCACCCGCTAGTCAGGGAAATTCCCCGGGGCCGTCTGATGCTGGAAAGCGATGCGCCCTACCTGCTGCCGCGTACCCTGCGGCCCAAGCCGAAAAACGGCCGCAACGAACCGGCCTACCTGCCCGAAGTGCTGCGCGAAGTCGCCCTGCACCGCAACGAGACCATGGAAGACCTGGCCGAGCACAGCAGCGCCTGTGCCCGCGCGTTCTTTGGCCTGCCCAGCGTGGAGTAATGCGGCGCATTGACCCATGTCAAAAGCGCTTTTCCTGAATAGCGGCACAATAATGGCACCTTGCCAATGCTGTTTCCGCTATCAGAGAAAACCTTCCATGGGTGCCTGGCTTAGCAACATCTCGCTGAAGTACAAATTCTGGGCCGTCAACGCGGTCGCTTTCATCACCACCTTGTTGCTGGTGCTGTACGCCGTGCAGCTTGAACAACAAGCGCGCAGCGACGCTTCCCGGGCATCGGCGCAGGCCCAGGCGCGCTTGCTCGGCGCCTGGCCCGCGGAAAAACCGCTGCCCAGGGACGAGCACTGGCTGACATTTTCCCGTGGCCAAGTCCCACAAGTGGCGGATCAGGATCTGTCAGCCCTGGGCAGCGCAACGGGCTGGGTCGAACTCAACCACATGCCCTGGTTCGGCGAAAACCCACTGCTGGGCGCCGACGTGGTCGCCCGCGCCGACGGTCAATACGTCGCCGTGCTGGCCTATGCGCCTAGCCTGAGCCAAGTGTTCGAAGACCGCTTTGCCAACTACGCCATCGCCGTGGCGATCCTGATGTTGGCGATGCTCGGCGCTTCGCAGTTGCTGATCCGCTTCCTGCTCAGCCAGCTCAACACCCTCAAGGACCTGATGCTGCACGTGGAAAAAACCGGCGACCTGGCGGCCCGCGTGCCACTGGCGTGCAAGGATGAGGTCGGGCAGATGGCCAGCGCCTTCAATGCCATGCAGGCCGGCTACCAACGGGTGGTCAACACCGTGGCGCGCACCGCCCAGCAACTGGATGACGGCGCCGCACGCCTGGCCAGCAGCATGAACGAGGTGCAGCACGGCATGCTTGGCCAGCAAAGCGAAACCGACCAGGCCGCCACCGCCATCAACGAAATGACCGCCACCGTCTACCACATCGCCCAGCACGCCGGCGCCACCCGCGACCTGTCCCAGACCGCCGACGCCCTCGCCGGCAGCGGCCAGGAAGTGGTGGGCCGCGTACAACGCTCAATTGCCGGGCTGTCCACCGGCGTGCAACAGACCGCCGAAATGATCCAGAAACTCGCCGAGGACAGCCAGAAAATCAACGGCGTGGTCGGGGTGATCCACAGCATCGCCGAACAGACCAACCTGCTCGCCCTCAACGCCGCCATCGAAGCCGCCCGCGCCGGCGAAATGGGCCGTGGCTTTGCGGTGGTCGCCGACGAAGTGCGCAACCTGGCCAAGCGCGTGCAAAGCTCCACCGACGAAATCACCCGCATGGTCTCCGCCCTGCAAGCCGGCACCCGCGACGCGGTGGACTTTATGCAGGAAAGCTCATTCAAGGCCGACGACTGCGTGCAACAAGCCCTCGAAGCCGGCAACGCCCTCGCCGAAATCACCAGCGCCGTGGCGCAGATGCGCGAGAGCAACACCCAGATCGCCGTCGCCGCCGAGCAGCAAAGCCATGTCGCGGAAGAAATGAACCGGGCCGTGGTAAGCATCCGCGACGTCACCGAAAACACCGTGCAACAAACCGTGGAGTCGGCGACCACCAGCAATGAACTGGCGACCTTGGCGGGCGAGTTGAGCAAGGCCATTGGGCAACTTAAGTTGTAAGTTAACGCAGGCGAGGTACCGAGTGGTGGGGCAAAAGCCCTTTGGGTTACTTTTGGCTGGGCCGGCACTCCGGGCTCTTTTCCAAAAGTGACCCGCCTTAAGGGCGGAACCAATATCAGCCGTTACCCAAATAACGGATATGTACTCCGACCCAAAGCCCTCCAGCGCCTCACACATAGCTATCGCAGGCAAGCCAGCTCCCACATTTTGAACCGGTTTACACCCGGTAAAAATCGCCCGGCCGTCACGGGTACAGCAGCAATGCTGAAAGTTGTGTAGATACCTATAGCCCCCATAGCCAGCCTTGATTCGCCGACCCGCCCGCCCCCACCTAAACTCTGTGCAAGTTGTTTTAATGGACAGAGGATTTTTCATCATGGGCAAACGTCACCCCAATCTCCCCGCCTGGCAATGGCGCAGCTACCCACAGAACCATCAGCACCCGACCAACCTGGCGTTGCACCTGATTGCCGTGCCGCTGTTTATCGTCGGGTTTCTGTTGATTGTGTCCGGGGTGTTCAGCTTGAGCCTGGCCAGCTTTGCCATTGGTGTGGTCGGCATCGTGGCCGGCCTGGCGTTGCAGCGTCACGGCCACAGCCTGGAAGCCCAGGCCAGTGAGCCCTTCAGTGATCGCACAGACGCAGTGCAGCGCCTGGTGGTCGAGCAGTTCGTGACCTTCCCGCGCTTTGTCTTCAGCGGCGGCTGGTGGCGCGCCTGGCGGCAGCGCCACCGGCACTGAGTGTCAGGCGAACACCACCACGGTCTGGCGGCTGATGGCGATCAACGCGCCGCTCGGGCTCCACAGCGCGGCGGCGGCGTGGCCGTAGCCATCGCGGGCGTGCTCGATGGTTACGTAGTACTGGCACCAGTCCAGCGTGGTCAGCTCCTGCAACGGCTGGATGAACTCGATGGTCCAGGTCAGCGTGCTGCCCGGCGCGGGCTTCTTCAGGTGCGGCAGCAAGGCCGGAGGCCAGGCGTCAACCAACGCAAGGATGTGCGCCTCGGTCAGCGGTTCTTCCTTCACATCCCCACGCAGTCGGACCCAGCCACCCATGTCGCGGGACTTGTTCCCGGTAAACGGTAGGCCACCGACACTCCAGCGCATCGCCAGATGGCGCATGAACTCCGGGGTGACGCCCTTGATGTAGGGCAGTTCCTGGCATTCGTCCCAATGCTTGAACACCGGCGGCGCTTCGCTCTCAACCGTGATTTCCGACTCGCGAGACCCGCCGAAACTGGCCTGCACCAGCGTCGCCACTTCGCCGTTCTGCACCACGCGGCCGAGCAATTGGCTGACGGCCTTGCCTTCGCGCAACACTTCGACTTGATAACTGGCGGGCACATCGGGGGCCACTGGGCCGACGAAGGTGATGGCCAGCGAGCGCAGCGGGCGGTCGGCTGGCACCTGGGCGCGTAGCGCTTCGTACTGCAACGCGGCGACCAGGCCGCCGAAAGTGGCACGGCCCTGAGCCCATTCGGCGGGGATGGTGACGTCTTGCGGGTGGCTTCGGGCGGCGTCGAGCAAATCACTAAAGCGCATGGCGACCTCACAGCAAAGTAAACGAGTGAGCGATCTTAACCAGCGTGTTGGCCGGGTACAGCGCCTATTCCGGCCAAAAGCCGGACGATTGTCGGACGCGGAGCGTCCTGGGCTGCATTCCCACGCGGAGCGTGGGAACGATCAGCGGAGCGTGGGGACGATCAGGTGTCAGAAACAATCGGCGCGGAGTTTATCCAGCACGCGGTCCGCCTGCCCTTCGGCCTTGGCCATGGTGCGTTGCCACACGGCAACGCAGGGTTGCAGATCCGGCTGGTGTTCGGCCTGGGCCAGCCACTGCCAGCAGTCGTGCCAATCGCCCAGGGCGCCTTGGGCTTTCTTCAGGCGGGACATGGCGTTGGCGGGGAGTTTGTGCAATTCGGGATAGGCCTCGGCGGCATAACGCACGCGCTTGATCAGCAACCGCAGGCGGTGGCGATCATGGCTGGGGTCCTTCAACGCGGCGTCGAGGGCGTGCCATTGCTTGGCCAAACGCTTCTCGATGCGCGGGCGCAGGCCCTTGAGCAATTTCTGATGTTCGGATGCGCGGATAAAGCGCGGGAAGGCATCGAGGATCAGCAGCAGTTGCGCCAGCTCGGGGCTTTGCGCCACGTGGCGATACGCCTCGGGTTGCAGGCGCAGGCGCCGATCGGCCGCCTCGTGATAGCCGTGCTGGTGCAAATAGGCCGCCAGCACCTCGCGGTCACGCAGTGGCGTGGTCAATTGGCCGACCGCGCTGGCGGCCGATTCCAGCTGTTCCACGCCGGGCAGCCCACGCAAGGGGCGCAGCAAGCTGCGCAGGCGGCGCACGGTGGTGCGCAGGTCATGCAGGGCTTCATCGTCGGTGACGGCGGTGAGACGAGCCTGGCAGCTCAGTAACCCTACTTCCAGGCCAATGACCTGAGCGACTAACTGATCGACCAACGCTGACATCCTGCCCTCACTCTCCGATGAATAATCCTACTCGCCGCTCGGATCAACGCCCGGCGCGCGACTCACGAATATAGAACCGCGCTTTTTCGGCCTTGTTGGCGCAGCCTTCAAACGCTTCAAATTGCTGCTGGGTCTTGGCACCGGTCAGCAGGGACAGGGCCTTGGAATAGCTGACAGTCCCGGCAAAACCTTCGGCCTTGGCCAAGTCCAGCTCGTGCCAGGCAGCGTCCAATTGCGTGCCGCAGCTGTCGCGGTACGCGGTTTTCCCGGCACAACCGGCCAGGGCCAACACGATCACAGGCACACACATCCAGGCTTTCATCGATGACACCTCAAAATAAAGAAAAACAGTCGTACGTTGTAGACGTTGCCTACATGAAAAAGTGCCTTGTCCTTAGCCTGAAAACGATAGTACCTATTCCCAGAGCATACCCGAGGCTTGGCACTCCCGCAGCGAAGATTGAAGCCGCCCCCTCAATGGGTGCATTGTGGGCACCTGCCATCTGTAGGACATGACCATGAAGAAACGTGTTGCCTTGGTGCTGGGCTCTGGCGGGGCCCGGGGCTACGCCCATATCGGCGTGATCGAAGAGATCGAACGACGCGGCTACGACATCGCCTGCGTCGCCGGTTGTTCCATGGGCGCCGTGGTCGGTGGCATCTACGCCGCCGGCAAGCTGGATGAGTACCGCAACTGGATTGAAAGCCTCGATTACCTCGATGTGCTACGCCTGGTGGACGTGAGTTTTCGCCTCGGCGCGATCCGCGGCGAGAAGGTCTTCGGCCAGATCCGCAAGATCGTCGGCGAGTTGAATATCGAAGAGCTGCGCATCCCCTACACCGCCGTCGCCACCGACCTCACCAACCAACAGGAAATCTGGTTCCAGGAAGGCTGCCTGCACCAGGCCATGCGCGCTTCGGCGGCGATCCCCAGCCTGTTCACGCCGGTGATGCAAGGCAACCGCATGCTGGTGGACGGCGGCCTGCTCAACCCCCTGCCGATCGTGCCGGTGGTGTCGAGCCATTGCGACTTGATCATCGCGGTCAACCTCAACGCCACCAACCAAAAGCACTACCAACTGCCGGTGATCCAGCGCCCACCGGCGTTCAAGAGCCGCTTCAACAGCCTGGCGAAATCACTCGGTTCGCACCTGCCATTTCGGCGCAAGCAGGCCGAGCAACTGATGAAACTGGAACAGGAAGCCTTGCAGGCCGAAGCGGCGGATATCAACCCGTGGCTGGACTCGGCGGAACCCGAGTCCCAGCAACCCGCCGCCGCGCCGGAAAAGGCCGGCGCGCCGAAGTCGGCGACCGGGTCGTTCATCATCGACAACGTGGGGCCGGCGTCGTTGCTGGACCTGATCAACCAGAGTTTCGAGGTGATGCAGACGTCGCTGGCGCAGTACAAGATTGCCGGGTACCCGCCGGATGTATTGATCAACGTGCCGAAGCGGGTGTGCCGGTTTTTCGAGTTCTACAAGGCGCCGGAGTTGATCGCGTTGGGGCGGGAGATTGCCAGGGATACCCTGGACCGGTATGAGAGTGAGCAGGGCTGAAATCTTGGGTGCTGCTGATGGCCTCATCGCAGGCAAGCCAGCTCCCACATTTTGACCGTGTTCACAATTCAAGTGTGGGAGCTGGCTTGCCTGCGATGAGGCCGGCACACACAACAAAAATCTATGTGCCCAACAACCGATACCCCACCCCCGCCTCCGTCACGATAAACCGCGGCTGCGTCGGATCATCCGCCAGCTTCTGGCGCAAATGCCCCACCACAATCCGCAGATAGTGGCTGTCCTCGGTATGGGTCGGCCCCCAGATATCCTTGAGCAATTGCTGCTGGGTAATCACCCGCCCCGGATGCCGCGCCAGTTGCGCCAGCACCGCGTATTCCTTGCGCGTCAGGGCGACTTCGACGCCGTCCAGCAGCACGCGGCGGTAGGCGAGGTCCACGGTCAACGGCCCGAAAGACAGCGCCGCTTCCTGGGCCTCCCCCGCCGGTGCCTGGCGCAGCAGCGCGCGCACGCGGGCGAGAAATTCCTGGATGCCAAAGGGCTTGGTCACATAGTCATTGGCGCCGCCGTCCAGGGCTTCGACTTTCTGCCCTTCGCTGGCGCGCACCGACAGCACCAGCACCGGCACCGTGGACCACTCGCGAAATTCGCGCAGCACGTGCTGGCCGTCCATGTCCGGCAGGCCGAGGTCGAGCACCAGCAAGTCCGGTTTGCTCAGGGCCGCCTGGGCCAGGCCTTCGTTGCCGGTGCCGGCCTCGATCACCTTGTAGCCTTGGGAAGCCAGGCTGATACGCAGGAATTTGCGGATCTGCGGTTCGTCATCAATGACCAAAATCGTCGCGGTCTGGCTCATGGTGTCCAATCAGCATCGGGAGAGAAAACAGGGTAGCTCATGCCTCGCGCTCCAGGCCAGGCTGGGTCGGCAACGGCAGGAACAGGGTGATGCAAGTCCCTCGGCCGTCGATGCCGTCGGCCACGCCGATATGCCCGCCGTGAGCACCGACCATGCCCTGGCAGATCGCCAGACCGAGACCGGTGCCCTGCCCGCCACGGTCACCCCGAGCGGCGGTGTAGAACATGTCGAAAATCTTCGCGCGCTCGTCCTCGGGGATGCCGGGGCCTTCGTCGGCGACGGCAAAAAACAGCTGGTTATCCGCGACGCCCGCGCTCAACTGCAAACGCCCATGGGCCGGCGAAAAGCGCGCGGCGTTTTCCAGCACATTGACCAGTGCCTGCTCGATCAGCGCCGCGTGCACATACAGCAATGGCAACTGTGCCGGCACCTCGGTGTGCACCTGCAGCGGCGCCAGCACCGCGCGCAAGCGGCCAAGGGCGCTGCCGACGATATCGCCGGGCGACACCCAGTCCCGCGCCAGCTTCAACGCGCCGTGACCCAGGCGCGTCATGTCCAGCAGGTTCTGGATGTAGCGGTCGAGGCGCTCGGCTTCATCGCGGGTGCCTTCCAGCAGTTCGCGGCGGTCCTCCAGGGGGATGGCCTCGCCGAGGGCCAGCAGGCTGTCGATGCTGCCGCGCATGGAGGTCAGCGGCGTGCGCAAATCGTGGGACACCGAGGCGAGCAAGGCGCTGCGCAGTTGCTCGGTTTCGCCGTGCAGGCGCGCCGACTCCAACTCCTGCGCCAGTTGCGCACGGGCCAGGGCTTGCGCAAGCGGCTGGCTCAGGGCCGTCAGCAAACGGCGGCGCTGGCCGCTCAATTCCAGGCCCGGCTTGGGGCTCACGCCGAGCAAACCCAGCGGCCCCTCTTCAGCCGACAGCGGCCACCACCACCAACGCCCCAGCGGCAAGGTGCCCGTGCCCATGCCAGCCGGTTGATCGTGCTGCCAGGCCCAATCGGCGGCAGCGCGTTCGCCTTCGGTGAGGGTCAGTGGGCCACCGGTTTCAATCGTCCATCCACCCTGGCCGTCGCGATTGACCAGGCACAGGTCGAGATCGCTCCAGCCTTCCAGGTGATGAGCCGCCGCGCTGATCACCGCCTGGCGGTCGGTGGCAGCGGTGAGTTTGCGCGACAGGTCGAGCAACTCGCTGGTTTCTTCCTGGGTGTCGCGCAGCGCCTGCAACTGTCGGCGTTGGCGCGCGGCGAGGTTGCCGGTGAGCGCTGCCATCAGCAGGAAAAAAAGCAAGGTCAGCACGTCCTCTTCACGCTGGATCGCGAAGGAGAAATTCGGCGGGATAAACAGGAAGTCGTAGGTCATGAACGACAACGCCGCACACACCAGCGACGGGCCCAGGCTGCTGCGCACGGCCACCAGCAGCACTGCTGCGAGGAATACCAGCGAGATATTCGGCAACGGCAACACACTGGACACCGCCCAGGCCACCGCCGCCGCGACGACGGTCGCCACCACCGCCAGGCCGTAGTCGAACCACACCAGCCCACGCACATCCGGCAGGCGCGGCGGTGCGGGGATGTCGTCGCTGTCGAGGACGTTGATTTCCAGACCCCGGGCATTGCGCAACAGGCGCGCCGCCAGCCCGCCACCAAACACGCGACGGCGCCAGCGCATGCGTGACTGCCCCACCAGCAACAGGCTGGCCCGGCGTTCGGCGGCGTGCTGGATCAGGGTCTTGGCCACTTCGCCTGCGCGCAGCAACACCACTTCGCCGCCCAGGCGTTCGGCCAGTTGCTGGGCGTTTTGCAGGCGCAGGCGCGATTGTTCGTCCCGCGCGCCGCCGTTATCGATATGCACCAGGCTCCACGGCAAATGCCGACGCTGCGCGACACGGCTGGCATGACGCACCAGGCGTTCGGCCTGGGCATCGCCGTCCACGCCCACCAGCAGGCGACCGCGCACCGCCGGCGCGGCCTGGCCGAGCTGACGGTAGCCTTGGGCCAAGTCATCATCGACGTGGGCGGCGGCGGTCTGCATCGCCAGCTCGCGCAGGGCCATCAGGTTGGTCTGGGTGAAAAATGCGTCGATGGCCGCGCGGGCCTGTTCCGGCACATACACCTTGCCGTCACGCAGGCGCTCCAGCAGCTCGCGCGATGGCAGGTCGATCAGCAGCAGTTCGTCGGCCTCTTGCAGCACCCAGTCCGGCAGGGTTTCGCGCACTTGCACGCCGGTGATGCCGCGAACTTGGTCGTTGAGGCTTTCCAGGTGCTGGACGTTGACCGTGGTGAACACGTTGATGCCGGCGGCGAGCAGTTCCTGGATGTCTTGCCAGCGCTTTTCATGACGGCTGCCAGGGGCGTTGCTGTGGGCCAGTTCGTCCACCAGCACCAGCTTGGGCTTGGCGGCGAGCAGGCCGTCGAGGTCCATTTCTTCGAGCATCACGCCGCGGTATTCAGTGCGTAACAGCGGTTGCTGTGGCAGGCCGCTGAGCAGGGCTTCGGTCTCGGCGCGGCCGTGGGTCTCGACCACGCCGGCGATCAGCTTCACGCCCTGGCGCAGCTGGGTGTGGGCGGCCTGGAGCATGGCGTAGGTCTTGCCTACGCCCGGCGCGGCGCCGAGGAAGACTTTGAGCCGGCCACGGCCGTTGCGGGGCAGGTCGGCTAGCAGGGCATCGGCGCGGCCGGAGTCGCTCATGCTTGGGGTTCCTTCAGGTATCTATTTTTTGTCTTTGATGCCGCCATCGCGGGCAAGTCGAATCGTCGCACCGCCGCTCCCACAGGGGAATGCATTCCAAATGTGGGAGCGGGCTTGCCCGCGATAGCGTCTTCAATGGCTACAACTTTTCCAGGGCCATGTTCAGCGCCAGCACATTCACCACCGGCGGCCCCACCAACGGGCTTTCGATGTGCTCATCGAGCAAACGTTGCAGGGTCGACACCGGCACATTCCGCGCCGCCGCCACGCGCGCCAGTTGATAGGCAATCGCCTCCGGTGGCAAGTGTGGATCAAGACCGCTGCCAGAGGTAGTCAGCGAGGCCAGAGGCACCGGGCCCTGGCTCGGCACTAGCTGCTTGTTCGCGTCCTCGAAGATGCGCGTGGCCAATGCCGGGTTGCTCGGGCCGAGGTTGCTGGCGCTGCTGGAAACCGTGGCATAGGCACCAGCAGATGGGCGCGGGTGGAACCAGTTGTCGCCGCTGAAATCCTGGGCGATCAGGCTGGAGCCGCGCACCTTGCCGCTGGCGTCGTACACCAGGCTGCCGTTGGCCTGGGCCGGGAAGGCAACCTGGGCGACGCCGGTGACCACCAGTGGGTAGGCGACGCCGGTAATCAGGGTCATGAGCACCAGCAGGCTCAGAGCCGGGCGGATGATATTGGACATTTCAAGTTCCTCAATTCGGTCATTGCAACCTGTGGGCACTGGGAGAGCACCCACAGGCATCGGGTCAAACCAGGTGCAGCGCGGTCAACAGCATGTCGATCGCCTTGATGCCCACGAACGGCACCAGCAACCCGCCCACGCCGTAGATCAGCAGGTTGCGCCGCAGCAAGGCCGCCGCACTCGCCGCCTGCACGCGCACACCGCGCAGCGCCAGGGGAATCAACACCACGATGATCAAGGCGTTGAACACGATGGCCGAGAGGATCGCGCTCTGCGGACTCTGCAAGTGCATCACGTTGAGTACGCCCAGTTGCGGGTAGATCGAGGCGAACAGCGCCGGCAGGATCGCGAAGTACTTGGCCACGTCATTGGCGATGGAAAAGGTCGTCAGCGCGCCACGGGTCACCAGCAATTCCTTGCCGATCTGCACCACGTCCAAGAGCTTGGTGGGGTCGCTGTCGAGGTCGACCATATTGGCCGCTTCACGGGCGGCCTGGGTGCCGTCGTTCATCGCCATGCCGACGTCAGCCTGGGCCAGCGCCGGGGCGTCGTTGGCGCCGTCGCCGCACATGGCGACCAGGCGGCCGTCGTTTTGCTCGTGACGAATGCGCGCGAGTTTTTTCTCCGGGGTGGCTTCGGCCAGCACGTCATCCACGCCGGCTTCGGCGGCAATTGCAGCGGCGGTCAGCGGGTTGTCGCCGGTGACCATCACGGTGCGAATCCCCAGCTTGCGCAGCTCGGCGAACCGTTCGCGGATGCCGGGCTTGACCACGTCCTTGAGGTGGATCGCACCGAGCAGTTTGCCGTCGGCGCACACCAGCAACGGCGTGCCGCCGCTTTGGGCGATCTTGTCGATTTCCCGCGACAGCGCGGGTGCGAGGTCGCGGCGTTGTTGGCCAACAAAGGCCAGCAGCGAATCCACCGCGCCTTTGCGGAATACGCGGCCTTGGTAGTCGACGCCGGACAAGCGGGTTTCGGCGCTGAACGGTACGGCGGTGAGTTCGTCCAGGGACGGCTCGGCCTGGGGGTGCAGCGCACGCAGGTATTCGACGATGGATTTGCCTTCGGCCGTGTCGTCCGCCAGGGACGCCAGCAGCGCGCCTTCGGCCAGCTCACGGCCACTGATGCCAGGCGCCGCGACCACCGCCGAGCAGCGACGGTTACCAAAGGTGATGGTGCCGGTCTTGTCCAGCAGCAGCACATGCACGTCCCCCGCCGCCTCAACCGCGCGACCGGATTTGGCGATCACGTTGAGGCGCACCAGGCGGTCCATGCCGGCGATGCCGATGGCCGACAACAAGCCGCCAATCGTCGTGGGAATCAACGTCACCAGCAGTGCGACCAGGAACACCAGCGGCAAGCTGCCATTGGCGAAGTGGGCGAACGGTTGCAGGGTCACCACCACCAACAGGAAGATCAGCGTCAGGCCGATCAGCAGGATATCCAGCGCCACTTCGTTGGGGGTTTTCTGGCGTTTGGCGCCTTCGACCAGGGCGATCATGCGGTCCAGGGTGGACTCACCGGGGTTGGCGGTGATGCGGATCAGCAGCCAGTCCGACACCAGCCGCGTGTTGCCGGTGACGGCCGAGCGGTCGCCGCCGGACTCGCGGATCACCGGCGCGGATTCGCCGGTGATCGCCGCTTCGTTGACCGCCGCGATGCCTTCGATGACTTCGCCGTCACCGGGGATCATTTCCCCGGCGGCGACGCGCACCACATCGCCTTTGCGCAGGCTGGTGGCCGGCACGACCTTGAAGCTGCCGTCGGCTTCCTTGCGGCGTGCGCTGAGGCCTTCGCTGCCGGCCTTGAGGCTGTCGGCACGGGCCTTGCCACGCCCTTCGGCCAAGGCTTCGGCGAAGTTGGCGAACAACACGGTGAACCACAGCCACACGGCGATTTGCACGGCGACGAACGTCGGCACGCTGGTGTCGGGCACGAAGCACAGCACGGTGGTGAGGATGGCGGTCAGCTCGACCACCAGCATCACCGGCGAGCGTTGCAATTGGCGCGGGTCGAGCTTGACGAACGCCTGGACCAGCGCCGGGCGCCACAGGGCGGAGATGGCGGTTTTGGCGGGCTCCTGGGTTTGCACGGGAGCGGCGTTTTTTGCAGGCATATTCATGTTCATATCCCCTTAGAAGCCCATGCTCAGGTGTTCAGCGATGGGGCCTAGAGCAAGCGTCGGCAGGAAGGTCAGGCCGCCCACCAGCAAGATGGTCACGGTCAACAGGGTCACGAACAGCGGGCCATGGGTCGGGAAGCTGTTCTGGCCAATTGGTGCGGCCTTCTTCATCGCCAGGCTGCCGGCCAGGGCCAGGACCGGGAGGATGTAGCCGAAGCGGCCGATCAACATGCCAAGGCCGAGCATCAGGTTGTGGAACGCGGTGTTGGCGCTGAGGCCGGCGAACGCCGAGCCGTTGTTGGCACTGGCGGAGGTGTAGGCGTAGAGCAATTGGCTGAACCCGTGAGGGCCAGGGTTGCTGATGGCACTCGCCGGGCCGGGCAGGCTGGCGGCGATCGCACTGAGGACGAGCACGCCTACCGGCATCACCAGCAAGGTGACGACGAGCAATTGCACTTCCTTGGCCTGGAGTTTCTTGCCGAGGTATTCCGGCGTGCGGCCGATCATCAAACCGGCGAGGAACACCGCGATCAACACGTTGAGCAGCATGCCGTACATGCCGGCACCGACGCCGCCGAAGATCACTTCACCGACCATCATGTTGACCAGCGCGACCATGCCGCTCAGCGGGCTGAGGCTGTCTTGCATGCCGTTGACCGAGCCGTTGGACGCCGCGGTGGTAGTCACCGACCAAAGCACGGTGCCGGTGGTGCCGAAGCGCGTTTCCTTGCCTTCCAGCGGTGCGGTCTGCTCGACGGCCGGGTGGTTCAGGGTCGGGTTGGGCTGGGACTCGGACCACAGCGAGGTGGCGCCGCCGATCAGGAACAGCGCCAACATGCAGCCAAGGATCGCGCGGCTCTGGCGCAGGTCCTTCACGTAGTGACCAAAGGTGAACACCAGCGCCACCGGGATCAGGATGATCGACGCCACCTCGAACAGATTGGCCCACGCGGTAGGGTCTTCAAACGGATGCGCCGAGTTGACGCCGAAGAAACCACCGCCGTTGGTACCCAGTTGCTTGATCGCGATCTGGCTGGCGGCCGGGCCGAGAGGGATCACCTGATCCACGCCCTGCATCGTCAGCGCATCGACGTAATGGGCGAAGGTCTGCGGCACGCCCTGCCACACCAGGAACAATGCGAGCACCAGGCACAGGGGCAGCAGGCCGTAGAGGGTGGCGCGGGTCATGTCGACCCAGAAGTTACCCAGGGTCTGCGCGGATTTGCGACCGATCCCGCGGCACAAAGCGACCAGGACGGCCAGGCCGGTGGCGGCGCTGACGAAGTTCTGCACGGTCAGGCCGGCCATCTGGCTGAGGTAGCTCAGGGACGCTTCACCGCTGTAGGACTGCCAGTTGGTGTTGGTCATGAAACTGACGGCCGTGTTGAAGGCCAGCGTCCATTCCTGGCCCGGTAATTTCTGCGGGTTCAGTGGGAGGTAGTCCTGGAACAGCAGGATGGCGAACAACAGCAGGAAGCCGGCAAGGTTGAATGCCAGCAGGGCCAGCATGTACTTCTGCCAGCTTTGTTCCTGATGTTCGTCCACGCCCGAGAGGCGATAGCAGGCTTTTTCGACGGGCCCCAGGACCGGGCTCAGCCAGGTGCGCTGGCCTTCCATCACCTTGTAGTAGAACCGGCCCAGGAACGGCGCCGGCACCAACACCACGGCAAAGAAGGCGATGATCAGCCAATAGTCATAACTGTGCATGGCCAAGCTCCTAGTTCCGATCCGCGCGTAGCAGCGCAACCAGCAGATAAATGAACAGCGCCACGGCCAATAGCAGTGACACCCCGTCCAGAACGCTCATGGAAGTTTCTCCGTTTAGCGGCGTATTGCCGCGTGTGGGGCAATTGTCCGCAGGAGTGGTGTAAAGGAACGAGAGCGAGGGGGTGGGCGGGGCGTAAAGACGGCGTAAAGAGTGGGTTTATGCGGGGGTTACAGGAGAGGTGTAGTGGCTGGGAAGGCCTCATCGCGGGCAAGCCCGCTCCCACAGTTTGATCGGCGTTTGCCATGACAACGCGGTCGAGTGTGGGAGCGGGCTTGCCCGCGATGGCGGCAGCTCAAACAACCTCGCACTCATCTGGTGCAACCCTGCCGAGATTCAAACGCCAAACCATCCCCCCGACGACAGGTGTGCGCCTTTACGACAATGATTCTCAGGCTGGCATGGCCGCTGCAACACCTTGAATCATTCCAAACCGTTCAGGGAGCGCAGCACGATGAACACACAACTCAAACCCACCTTGGGCACCCTGCATTTGTGGGGCATTGCTGTCGGCCTGGTGATTTCCGGGGAGTACTTCGGCTGGAGCTACGGCTGGGGCGTCGCCGGCACCTTGGGCTTCCTGGTGACCTCGCTGATGGTCGCCGCGATGTACACCTGCTTTATCTTCAGTTTCACCGAACTGACCACCGCCATTCCCCACGCAGGTGGGCCGTTTGCCTACAGCCGTCGCGCCTTCGGCGAGAAAGGCGGCTTGATCGCCGGGCTGGCGACGCTGATTGAATTCGTGTTCGCCCCGCCCGCCATCGCCCTGGCCATCGGCGCCTACCTCAACGTGCAGTTTCCGGCACTGGACCCGAAACATGCGGCCGTCGGCGCCTATTTCGTGTTCATGGGCCTGAACATCCTCGGCGTGAAACTCGCTGCCACCTTCGAATTGGTGGTGTGCGTGCTCGCCGTGGCCGAGTTGCTGGTATTCATGGGCGTGGTCGCCCCGGCGTTCAGTTTCAGCAACTTCGCCCTGAATGGCTGGGCCGGTTCGGATACGTTTGGCGCGCCGGCGATTGCCGGGATGTTTGCGGCGATTCCCTTTGCGATCTGGTTCTTCCTTGCCATCGAAGGCGCAGCCATGGCCGCAGAAGAAGCGAAAGATCCCAAGCGCACCATTCCAAAAGCCTACATCAGCGGCATCCTGACCCTGGTGATCCTGGCCATGGGCGTGATGTTCTTCGCCGGCGGCGTGGGTGACTGGCGCACCTTGTCGAACATCAACGACCCACTGCCCCAAGCGATGAAAACCGTGGTGGGCGACCACTCAGGTTGGCTGCACATGCTGGTGTGGATCGGCCTGTTCGGCCTGGTGGCGAGCTTCCACGGCATCATCCTCGGCTATTCGCGTCAGTTCTTTGCCCTGGCCCGCGCCGGTTACCTGCCCTCTTTCCTCGCCAAGCTGTCGCGTTTTCAGACACCCCACCGCGCCATCCTCGCCGGCGGCGTGGTCGGCATCGCCGCGATCTACAGCGACGGCTTGATCAACCTGGGCGGCATGACGCTGACCGCAGCGATGATCACCATGGCGGTGTTCGGCGCCATCGTGATGTACATCATGAGCATGCTCAGCCTGTTCAAGCTACGTAAGACCGAACCGCTGCTGGAGCGCACCTTTCGCGCGCCGGGTTACCCGATTGTGCCGGGCATTGCGCTGGTGCTGGCGGTGGTGTGCCTGGTGGCCATGGCCTGGTTAAACACGTTGATCGGGTTGATCTTCCTGGGCTTCATGGCGGTAGGGTTTGCCTACTTCCAGATGACCGCGCAGCACCGTGCCGATGCCCCGGCGGATGCGATGTTGACCGGACTCTGAGCAACTTGAGGCAGAACGGGCCTACACTGAACTACTGAGAAAGCCCGTTACTCAAAGCAGTTATTCCCGTGGGAAAATTCTCCCACGGCAATCTGCCTCAAGGAGAGCCTTATGCCGTGGTACGCGTGGTTGATTTTAGTGGTGGCGATCGGCTCGATCGTCGGTGGCCTGCTGATGCTGCGGGACAGCGCCAACAAGGTGGAACTCACCGACGAACAACGCAAACGCGTGGCCGAACGCAACGCCCAGGCGGATGCCAAGGACGCGCAAGATCGCTGAGCCTTGGGTTACTCCCAAGCCGCCTTGGCCATATGCAACCCGTGCTGCCCCTTGTAGGCAGCACGTTCCGGCTGGCTCCAGCCATTCAGCAGCGCCGCTTCCAACCGGTAGATCTCAACGCCCAGCGGGCGACATACCGTCAGCGGGTCCTGCGCGTCGGGGCCCCACATCGGCAGTGACAGGTCCCCGCCCGGGCAGGTCGACAGCGCGCACAGCAGATCAATCTCGGCAAAGAACTCCAGGTAATCACCCTTCTGCGCCGGGCACGCCTTCATGAAATACATGTCGTCCTGATTGAGGCCGGTGCACTGGAAAATATTCAGCACGTCATGCACGTCGAATTCCGTCAGGCCGTGGGGTAAAACCGCACGCGTCAGGTTCGAGTGGCAATGGTGATGGAAGTCCTCACCGGTGAGCATGCGGTTCACATAAGGGTCGCAGCGCGTACCCAGCAGGTCATGCAGGCGCCCGCCATGTTCATCGATGCCATAGCTCGCCAGGCTGTCATCGGTGATAGTCACCAGGGGCCGCAGAAACGGCAGGTTCGACCACAAGCGGTCATGGGTGCTGACATGGGCGCCCTGCAACTGCCGCGTGCGTGCGGCCCACAGCCGCTCGCGCGGGTCATTGGCGTTCCACACGTTGAAGTCGCCCACCTGCGGGCCAACCGGCGTGGTCACCCGGAACACATGCCCGGCCGGCACTTTCCATGCCCTGCCCGTACGAATCGGCACCTCGAATTGTTCGATCAAGGTGCGCTGGTCGGCGCGCTCGCGAATGCGCTCATAAAACGCCTTATCAACCTGCAGCGCCGAACCTTTGCTGACCTGATAAGCCGCCGGATAGTCTTTGTACATTATGGAAATCCTCGATCAAGGGGGGCGAACAGGGCCAGCGACACGCGCTCCGAATCATCCAGATACAAACTCAGAGCCTGCCCTGCTGCCGGTTTATCCGCTTGGACCAATAGCACGTATATCTCACGGTCACGCTCCAGCCAGGGTGACTGGAACCGCTGCTCATCGGGTGCGGCACAAAATACCAGGCGTAACTGGGCGATCACCTGGGCAAAAAAGTCATCGAACAACGGGCTGCGCATCAGCCCGACAATCTGTTGGTGGAACACCAGGCTGTGGGTGGCCACGGCGCGCCAATCTTCACGTTCCCGCGCCAGGGTGGTGGCGTCGATAGCGTTTTGCATGCGCTCGGACTGATCGGCGGTCAATGCGCCGCTCTGGGCGATGGCCTGTAACTCCAGGGTGCGTCGCACTACAAACACATCACGCACCTCTTCACGCTCCAGGCGCCGGACCATCACCCCCTTGTTTCGCACGTACCGGGTCAGGCCTTCCTGCCCCAGGCGATGCAAGGCTTCGCGAATCGTGTTGCGCGAGGCGTTGTAACGCCTCACCAACTCCACCTCGACCAACGCCATGCCAGGTAGCAACCGCCCACCGATGATGTCGGCACGAAGTTCCAGCGCGATCTGATCGGCTAACGACAAACTGAGTGCCATCACTCCCCCATGATTGTTGAACAATCCTCTGCGTAGACGTAATCACTTTTCGTGCCAACCGCTGCGCTTCGCTGGATGTGTAATAACGTTCAACTCCGTTAAACTGCCACCTCGTTACCGAGGCTGCCCTATGCGTTACTCCCAAGACCACAAAGCCCAAACCCATCAGCGCATCATCAAGGAAGCGTCGGTGCGCTTTCGCCGCGACGGCATTGGCGCCACCGGCCTGCAACCGCTGATGAAAGCGCTGGGCCTGACGCATGGCGGGTTTTACGCACACTTCAAGTCCAAGGACGAACTGGTAGAAAAAGCCTTGCTCGCCTCGGCCGCAGAACTCGATGCTCACTGCGAGATGCTGTTCAGCCAGGAGCGGCCGTTGGACGCGTTCATCGACAGCTACCTGTCGGACTGGCACCAGACCTCCCCGGACCAGGGCTGCCCTTTGCCGACCATGTGTTCCGAACTAGGGCTACGAGGCCAGCCTAGTCCGACAACGGACGCAGTGCTCGATGCACGGCTCAAACAGATTGATACAGCTTTGGGTGAGGGCCGTGCCGACGCTCAGGCACTGGTGATGATGTCGACACTCGTAGGCGCGCTGGTACTGGCCAGGAGTGTCGAGAATCCACAATTGGCCACGCGGATCATGGATGTGGTTCGAGACACCTTGAAAACGCAGATCCGGGAAGATGAAAAGGCCGATCAATGACCGGCCTCCTGGCGACTTAATTGATCGACAGCCTATCGCGGTTCTTCTCCAGCAACGCCTTGCCGATGCCCTTCACCTCCAACAACTCATCCACTGCCGTGAACGGACCGTTGCTATCGCGGTAGGCGACGATTGCCTTGGCTTTGGCGGCGCCGATGCCGAACAAGTCACGCCGCAGGGTTTCGGCGTCGGCGGCGTTCAGGTTGACCTTGGCGGCTTGCTCGGCCTTGGTTATTTGCGCAGTGATGGGGGTGGGTGCTTCGGGTTTGATCGAAGGGGCTGCGGTGGTGGTGACGGAGAGTGTGGTGAGGAAGGCGAAGATCAGGGAAGAAACGTAGGTGTTTTGCATTGGTGACGCTCCATGACAACTATGAGAGAAAAGCAGCTTTCCGAAGCTGCTTTTCAAACTTAGGTGATGCGTGGGATTCGTCAAAAAAGCTTGAGTAACAGGGTGTTAAATCAAGGCTCCAGGCGACGTTGCTGATAGATCCAATCAACGATTTCGCCATCGGGGGAGTAGCCGCTGACAGTGTCGCGCAACAGCTCTCGGATACGCGCGTAATCATCTTGATCGACCGCAGCCAGCAGCTCTTTGAGCGTGCCCTTGAGCACCTCCCACGACAGATGATCTTCACTGGCGCTCATGATCATCGGGTGCTGGGTCGCGACCACGTTGTCGCCAATCAGTAACTCCTCGTAAAGTTTTTCACCGGGACGCAAGCCGGTGAACTCGATGGAGATGTCACCTTGGGGGTTTTTATCGGAGCGCACGCTCAGGCCAGAGAGATGAACCATCTTTTCTGCGAGTTCGATGATTTTCACCGGTTCGCCCATATCCAGTACAAATACGTCCCCGCCCTGCCCCATGGAGCCTGCCTGGATGACGAGTTGGGCGGCCTCCGGGATCGTCATGAAGTAGCGCGTGATCTTCGGGTGGGTAACCGTCAGCGGCCCTCCGGATTTGATCTGCTTGTGGAACAACGGAATCACAGAGCCCGAGGACCCAAGAACGTTGCCGAAGCGAACCATGGTGAAGCGGGTCTTGTTGACGTGGGAAACATTGGACTTGTCGCCGAACAGTACGGGGGCCAATTCCCTGCTCAGGGCTTGCAGTGTCAACTCTGCCAGGCGCTTGGTACTGCCCATGATGTTTGTCGGGCGTACAGCCTTGTCAGTTGAGATCAACACGAAGTTGGCAACCCCCGACTGGAGTGCCGCCTGGGCGGTATTCAGTGTTCCGATGACGTTGTTCAACACGCCTTCTGCCACGTTGTGCTCAACCATCGGGACGTGTTTGTAGGCCGCGGCATGGTAGACGGTATCGACATGCCAGGTCTTCATCACGTCGAGCAGTTTTTCCGGGTTACGCACTGACCCGAGAATCGGTAGAAGTTTTACCGGCAAAGACTCCCGCGCAATGCGCTGTTCCAACTCGGACAGGATGGTGTACAGGTTGAATTCGCCGTGATCGAACAACAACAAGGTCGTTGGCCGCAGGGAAAGAATCTGTCGGCAAAGCTCCGAGCCGATGGAACCACCCGCACCGGTTACCAGTACCACCTGGGCCTTGACGCAGTGCTCAAGCAAGTCGGCCTGTGCCGGGACCGCATCGCGCCCCAGCAGGTCGGCGATATCGACTTCTTGAATATCGTCAACTTTGACACGCCCACTGGCGAGGTCCATGAAGCCGGGAACACTGCGCACGTGGAGTGGAAAGCCTTCAAGAAAACTCAGGATTTCACGACGGCGGCCACGGTTGGACGAGGGGATGGCCAGAAGGATTTCCTGGGCGCCGGTTGCCTCGATCATTTGTTGGATGTGCTTGGGTTTATACACATGCAAACCCGATATGACTCGGTCTGAAATGCTCGAGTCGTCATCGATAAACGCCACTGGGCGCATGACTCGCCCCATTCGAAGTGCGGCAACCAACTGGTTCCCGGCAGAACCGGCGCCGTAGATAGCGACTTTGATCAAGCCATCGTCACGACTGGTGAAAGGCACGTGCTGCGAAGCGGTGAACCAATCCCCCAGAAAGTATTGGCGCATGCCCAGTCGCAAGCCGCCGATCATGATCAGGCTCAACCACCAATAGTTGAACACGATCGAGCGCGGAACCACGTTTTGATGATTGCTGTACCAATAGACCACCAACGCCAATATCAACGCTGACAAGCTGACGGCCTTGATGATGGCGATCAGCGCATCATTGCCGAAATAACGCATGACTGCCCGGTACATGCCAAATCGCACGAACAACGGGATGGCAATGATGGGCGCAGAAATGAACAGCCAGAAGTGCATCCGGACAGGATTGACCATTTCATCGATGCCCAGGCGTACTACAAAGGCCATCCACAACGCGATCCACACCATCACGACGTCAGTCAGAACCTGCAGAACGCGCTTGTGACGCCTTGGCAAGCCCAGCAGCAGCGTGCGCATTCGATCCATCTTCATTCTCCAAAATAACCTTCACCTGCCAATAGACACCGCAGGGATGATGTCGCTATCAGACTATTTTAGTCTGCACTTGAACATCCAGGATGATCAGCGCGCCTCAACGTGCTCCAGCGCTCCCGCGTGAAACCTTACTGCCAGCCAAATCAAAGGGGCATAAGCGAGAGCAAGCCCAAGAAAGCCATCGATATCCAACAACACGACTGCCAGTGCCACGGGGAACAGCCAGAAGATATTGATGCACGCGACCGTCAGCGTGACTGGACGGTGTTGACCAAACTGTCGCGAGGCAAACTGGTAGGCGTGACTGCGATGGGCCTCATAAACCTTATCCCCGCGCAACAGCCGGCGTATCAAGGTGAATGTGGCATCGACGATGAACACCCCCAGCATGATCAGCCATGCCCAGAGCAACTGAGGGGAAACGACACTGGCCTGCAATGAGAAAGCACCCAGCATGATGCCGATAAACCCGCTTCCAGCATCACCCATGAAAATCCTGGCCGGTGGGAAATTCCAATACAGAAACCCCGCTACCGCCATGCTGAACACCAGCGGTGTCCACACAAGCTGTGGCTGGCCCACCCACCAATAGATGGCGCACATGCCCAAGCAGGCACACAGCGCTTCAACGCTTGCGATGCCGTCGATGCCATCCATGAAGTTATAGAGATTCAACAGCCAGACCAGATAGAGAACGGCCAGGACATTCCCAAACCAGCCAAGGTCCAGAAGCTGGCCGAACACCCTGACCGGCCCCAGCCCGTGAAGGAAAAACAACACCCAAGCCGCCGCCAGGAAATGGCCGAGCAGCCGCCAACGCGCTGCGATATGCCCGTGGTCATCCATGAACCCCAGGACTGCCACGCCCAGCCCCGCGCCCAGCATGCCCCACGCCCAGGGCCAAGGCACAAGGCCGGCGAAGGCCAGCACGGGGACCGCCGCCAGGAAGCTGAGCACAATCGCCACCCCGCCCCCCCTGGGCGTTGGGATGGAGTGAGAGCTGCGAGCGTTGGGTGTATCGATCAGGCTGGCCGACAATGCATAGCGCCGAAGCAGCCACGTGAGCAGTAGCGAAACACCTGCCAGGCCGGGGAGTAACCAAAGAACATTCATCGTTTATTCTGATCCAGAAAATGTCGTGCCGTGCCGTCAAGTGCTTGATCCAAGCCAACACGAGGCGCCCATCCCAGCAACGAACGGGTCTTGCTGATATCGACCTGCAAGGTCCCGCACAGCCGTTGGGAAAACCCGGACAGTCCCAAAAGCTTGGCCGTAGCCGTAAGAAGCCAGGCCGGAACGGGCACCAAACGCGCGGGCGCGCGCAGCGCACGCGCCATTTTGCGCAACAGCTCAGTGGTAGAAAGGTCCTCATCATCACTGACGAGAAACACCTGATTACTGGCTGCCGGGTGATCCAGGCACGTGACGATCAGATCGGTTACGTTATCCAACGCAACAAAACTGCGTTTGTTATGAATGGCGCCCAACGGCAAAGGGATGCCCTTGCACAAATAACGCATCATGTTTTGAAAGTTTGCTTTTACCCCTGGGCCGTAGATAAGCACGGGGCGAATGATGACGATCTCCATCTCGACCTCCTCGGCCAATTGCAGGAGCCCTTTTTCAGCCTCCCATTTGGAGAGACCGTAGGCGTCGATTGGCTTGGGCTCGTCATCGGGCCGATACGGCCTGCCCGCCAGGGATTCTTCGCCATTGACCTTGATCGAGCTGATAAACACAAAGCGGCGGACTCCGGCAGTTGCCGCCTGCCGAGCCAGGTGCAGCGTGGCGGCAACGTTGACCTCGCGAAAAGCCTGAAGCGGGTCGGCGCAGGTATCGGCCATGACGTGCACTCGGGCAGCACAGTGGACGACTACGTCCACGCCGGTGAGGGCCGCCGCCCAGGAGCTTCGGGCGTCCATCGCGCCGGTGAAATGCGCAACCACGCCCGCAGGGACATGGGTCTCGGCATTCCGGACCGAGGCGGACAGGCGATACCGACCCTCTGATTGCAGGCGACGGATCAAGTCTCTACCCAAAAAGCCGCCGGCACCGGTAATGAAGATATGTTCCATCAGCTCCTCGTTCCCGGGCGCTTGAGGTATTCCAATAACTTGAATGGGATTTTACTGAGGACCATGAACAAATTGGTATATATGCCATTTCGCTTGCAGGCCTGAACGATTTCCCTATTGAGCTTCAAGCTGCTTTTGACACCTGAAGTACTGACGCCACCCGAACGCATGCGTACCAATACTTTATCGATATACGAAAAGCGGCAGTGCCTGGTCAACAACAGGCGGACAAACATCTCATAGTCCGCAGATATCGTGTACAACAAGGAATAATCACCGACGTCCTTGTAGGCTTGCCTTCTTATAAACGTTCCGGGATGGGGAGGCATCCATCCAAACCGAAGTTTCCAAGCCTTGAAATGAGCGGCGCGGTAGACCCGTGTCACCCGATGCAGGTCATCAGGGTTGACGAAGACGACATCGCCGAAGATCAACGCATCGTCTGGCTTTAGCCGAAACGCTGCGGCGACGCTCTCCAACGACGACGGGCTCTCGTAGAAATCGTCGGAGTTGAGAATACCGATGACATCGCCGGTGGCCAGCGCAATACCTTTGTTCATCGCGTCGTATATACCGCGATCCGGTTCGCTCACGATGGTCGCGATAGACGCCGCATACTCCGCGACCACACCCATCGTATTATCTTTGGAACCACCGTCTACGATGATGTATTCAATATCCGAATAGGTTTGAGCCAACACAGATTCAATAGTGTCTCTTATCGTTTTTTCACTATTGTATGAAACCGTGATAATCGAGATCTTCAATACGTCAACCCTTTACGCGACCGTAAATATCTTCAAACCGCACAATATCATCCTCGCCCAAATAAGACCCTGATTGAACCTCAATCAGTTCCAGGGGGATCATCCCCGGATTCTCAAGTGCATGGACCTGGCCGATGGGGATAAACGTGGATTGGTTTTCCGTGACGAGATAGGTTTTCTCCCCGTTGGTGACACGAGCAGTGCCACTCACGACAACCCAATGCTCTGCGCGGTGATGGTGCATTTGCACCGAAAGCTTTTCACCCGGTTTGACTGTAATCCTCTTGACCTGATAACGCTCGCCACTATCGATGGAATCGTACACACCCCAGGGACGATAGACCTCGCGGTGGTTGACCTGCTCTTGACGGCCACCCGCCTTGAGTTGATCGACAATCTTTTTGACTTCCTGAACCTGGTCTTTGTGCGCCACCAGGACAGCGTCCTTGGTCTCGACAATAATCAGGTCTTGCACGCCCACCGTAGTGACCAGGCGATGGGTCGCGTGAACGTAGCTGCCGGTGGTGTTTTCCGACAGCACATCCCCCTTGAACAGGTTGCCTTGCGCGTTTTTTTCACCGGCCTCCCAGAGCGCCGACCACGAGCCGATGTCGCTCCAGCCTGCGTTCAACGGAACCATCACGGCATCCGCCGTTTTCTCCATGACGGCATAGTCAATTGACACGTCCGGGCTCGTCGCAAAGAGGGTGCCGTCAACCCGGGTAAAATGCATATCCTGCTGGCCCCCGGCCAAGGCACCACGGCATACCGACACGATTTCCGGGTGAAACTTTTCAAGTTCCTGGATATAGCGACTGGCGCGAAACATAAACATACCGCTGTTCCAAAAGTAGTCACCTTGGGACAAGTAGGATTTCGCGGTGTTCAAGTCGGGTTTTTCGACGAATCGGCTGACCTTGAACCCACCGGCCCCAACAGGAGCACCCAACTGAAGGTAGCCATAGCCCGTCTCAGGGCTGGTGGGGGCAATGGCAAACGTGACCAATTTGCCCGACTCTGCAAGCAAAAGGGCCGCCGTAATACTCTCCTGGAAGGCCTGGACGTCTTGAATCAAGTGGTCGGCAGCCAACACCAGCATGATCGGATCGGTCTGCTCGCTCAGCGCCTGCAGGGCCGCCAAGGCGATGGCCGGCGCCGTGTTCCGGCCTACCGGCTCAAGAATGATGTTCGCGTCTTCCAGCCCCAGTTGCCGAAGCTGCTCGGCAGCAAGAAAGCGATGATGCTCATTGCAAATCAACCGCGGCAAGCCGTGCTCAAGTCCATCAAGGCGCTTGATCGTGGCCTGGAGCATCGTCAGGTCTGCATCCACCAAGGGCAGGAACTGCTTAGGGTTCAGTTGACGAGAGAGTGGCCATAGCCGGGTGCCCGAGCCGCCGGCCATGATTACTGGAAGAAACATTCAATCATCCTTTGAGACCGAGATCAGCGCCGCTGTACAGGCGCGAGTGTAGTTTGCGCGGGAGACAACCGTTAACACCCACAACGAAGTGGTTGAACCGAGCCCTGAAAAAGACCGTCACGGTCAGTTTTCAGCCTAGCGTGAACGAGCATGCAAGGCGTTCTCGGAGAACCAGGCGTAGGCGTCTCGCAGCCCGTCTTCGAGACGTACAGTTGCGTGCCATCCCAATCGCCCAAGACGCGAAACATCCATCAGCTTCCTTGGCGGGCCGTCCGGCTTGGTGGCGTCAAAGCTCAGGCGACCCTTGAACCCAGTGACCTTGGCGATGGTTTCGGCCAACTCTCGAATAGTGCAGTCCTGCCCCGTACCAACGTTGATATGAGAGAGCATCGGTTGGGTGCAGGCGCCGTACTGCGCTTGATCCAACTCCATGATATGAACGGATGCACTGGCCATGTCATCAACATGCAGGAACTCGCGCTTTGGCGAACCGCTGCCCCAAATCACTACCTCTTCAACGCCCTGCTCGACAGCATCGTGGAACCGACGCAGCAGAGCCGGTATCACGTGAGAGTTTTGCGGGTGGAAGTTATCGTTCGG
The DNA here is from genome assembly GCF_000346755.1 of Pseudomonas sp. CBZ-4. Lineage (GTDB taxonomy): Bacteria > Pseudomonadota > Gammaproteobacteria > Pseudomonadales > Pseudomonadaceae > Aquipseudomonas. The sequence goes on from NZ_ANNV01000009.1 coordinate 179,407, forward strand.
ACCATACAGATTGGTGGGCATGGCACTGCGATAATCACGTCCATATTGACGGTTGTAACTCTCGCACAGCTTGATCCCGGCGATCTTCGCAATCGCATAAGGCTCATTGGTTGGCTCGAGCACCCCTGTCAGCAGAGCCTCTTCAGCCATTGGCTGCTGGACCTTGATGGGGTAAATGCATGAGGAGCCAAGAAACAGCATTTTCTGCACGTCATGCTGGTGCGCCGCATGGACGATATTCGCCTGCATCGTCAGGTTTTCGTAGATGAACTCGGCCGGGTAGGTGTTGTTCGCATGAATGCCACCCACCTTTGCCGCGGCCATATAGACTTGCTCGATCTTGTTCCCGGCAAAAAAATCCGCTACCGCGCGCTGATCAAGCAAATTCAATTGAGCCCTGTCGCGGGTCACAATATTGGTATAACCCAACGTTCGCAGGCGCCGGACGATGGCCGAACCCACCATCCCCTTGTGGCCGGCAACAAAAACACATTCGCTCAATTGACGTGACATGTTAGTTCTCCAGCGACACCGGCAAATCGTAACCGTGGTTCTTCAACAATGCGTGACGCTGGGCGACTTTCAAGTCTTCGCGAACCATTTCAGCGCACATCTCCTGGGCAGTGATTTCCGGCACCCAGCCTAACTTTGTCTTGGCCTTGGTAGGATCGCCGAGCAATGTTTCAACTTCGGCCGGGCGGAAGTAGCGTGGGTCAATACGCACCAGCGTATCGCCAACTTTGAGCGCCGGTGCCTTATCTCCAACAATGGAGTCGATAATGCCACGCTCGTCTACACCCGTACCTTCGAAGCGCAAGGTCAGGCCAAGCTCAGCGGCAGACCAGCAAATGAACTCACGCACCGAATACTGGACGCCCGTTGCAATGACAAAGTCTTCAGCAACCTCTTGTTGCAACATCATCCACTGCATACGGACGTAGTCTTTGGCATGGCCCCAATCCCGCAGCGCATCCATGTTGCCCATGTAGAGGCACTGCTCAAGTCCCTGGGCAATATTTGCCAGGCCGCGGGTGATTTTGCGGGTCACAAACGTCTCGCCTCGGCGCGGCGACTCGTGGTTGAAGAGGATCCCGTTACAGGCATGCATGCCATACGCTTCGCGGTAGTTGACGACAATCCAGTACGCGTAGAGTTTTGCAACAGCGTAGGGCGAGCGCGGATAGAACGGCGTGGTTTCTTTCTGCGGCGTTTCCTGCACCAGGCCGTACAGTTCAGAGGTGGAGGCTTGGTAGAAACGGGTCTTTTTCTCCAGCCCGAGCAGACGGATGGCCTCAAGAATTCGCAGGGTGCCCATTGCATCGACGTCAGCTGTGTATTCCGGAGATTCAAAGCTTACGGCGACGTGAGATTGCGCACCGAGGTTGTAGACCTCGTCAGGTTGAACTTCCTGAATGATACGGGTCAGGTTCGACGAGTCGGTAAGGTCGCCGTAATGCAAGATGAACCGTTGATTATCTACATGCGGATCCTGATAAATGTGATCCACACGTTGCGTATTAAACGACGACGCGCGTCGTTTGATACCGTGAACTTCGTAGCCCTTTTCCAACAGCAGTTCGGCCAAATAAGAGCCGTCCTGGCCGGTGATCCCGGTAATTAGCGCTTTTTTCAGGGTCATGTTTAGGTCCTAAAATTCTTAGAGTGACTGTTAAATCGCATTTAGCATGCTGGTAATGACATCAGGCATTGTCGATTGGGCTTTCCACCCCAGAACCTGTTCCGCCTTTGCCGGACAAGCTCGACTGATCAGTAGATCAGTGGGTCGGAAGAACTCCGTCGATTGATCGACATGAGCTTGCCAGTCGAGGCCCAATTGCGTGAATGCTTCAGCAACAAAGGTTTCCAGCGTGTGGGTTTGACCCGTTGCGATCACGAAATCACCGGGTTCCTCACACTGAAGCATCCTCCACATTGCATCAACGTATTCTGAGGCAGCCCCCCAATCGCGTGCGATATCCAGACGCCCAAGCGTCAACCGCTCCGTGGAGCCCTGTGCAATTCGTTTGGCTGTAGTTACGATTTTTTGTGTTACAAATCTGGAGGGGCGTAAAGGCGATTCGTGATTAAACAAGATGCCAGTACACGCAAAAAGATTATAAGCCTCGCGATAGTTATCGACCAGCCAGAACGCCGAGGACTTAGCCACGGCATAAGGGCTACGAGGATGAAAGGCGGTACTCTCGATGGCGGGCTCGCCGTTGGTATCACCAAAACATTCGCTGGAACCAGCTTGATAGAAGCGAATCGGACGTTCGGTCATCCGGCATGCCTCAAGCATGTTCAGGGTTCCCAAGGTAATACTTTGAATTGTTTCAGCAGGCTGCTCGAACGACAGTCCGACTGACGACTGCCCGGCCAGAAAATAGACTTCATCAGGCTGGCTACGCTTGAGCGCCATGAACACACTGCGAAAATCTTCGGGCACCATCGACAGCAACTTCACCCTGGGGAAAACGTCCAGTCGCTTCAAATTGGCGAATGAAGAGCCCTGCGCATCCCGGGATGTCCCCCAAACGGTATAGCCCTTACTCAGCAACAGCTTTGCGAGATAAGCACCATCCTGGCCACTCACACCGCAAATCAGGGCGGTTTTTTCTGAATAGTCCAAAGTATTACCTTTGCAATGAATTGTAGATCGATAGTGTTTCTTGGCTACAGCGCTGCCAGGAGAATTGGTTTAAGCGCTCATGCCCGAGCCCGACCAATCTCGCAATTTCGCTGTCAGAGTAAACCACTCTTTCTATCGCTCCAGCCATTTCATCATCATTAACGGGATCGAAAAAAACACCTGCGGTGCCGATGATTTCAGGCATTGAACTGGTGCCACTACTGATTACAGGGCAGGAATGCGCCATCGCCTCCAGTGGAGGAAGTCCGAAGCCCTCATAGATAGAGGGATAGACAAAGGCTTTGGCGCCCTCGTAGAGCTCACCCAGCAAAGCATCGTCGCCCCCCATCTGCCGCACCTGCCCGGGAGCAAAACCAAGACGTTGTACCAACTCCTGTTCGTTTTCGGAGAACCCGCCGCCGCCAAACGCGACAATGTCAAAGTCTGACTTTAACCGTGTTGAGTTCGCCACGGCACGAAGCAGCCCGGCGAAGTTCTTGTAGGCAAAGCGTGCCCCTACATACAACAGATAGGGTCTGGGCAACTGGCTCGGTTTTTTTAGGGTGACCGGCTTGAATTGTTCAAAACCCAAATGAACAACCGACAACTTGCTTTCGGGGACGTCGAACAGCCTCATGAGGTCTTGCCGCGTGCTCTCCGAAATGCAAATAACGTGGTCTGCACGCTCTACTGCGCGGCGCTTGAGCAGGGATGTCTTGTCCTCCGAAGAGAAGCTCTCAGGGTACAGCTCGTGGATCATATCGTAGACCGTCAGAACGGTTGGACACCCCTTGGGGGCCGTACCGGAACGGGCGTAATAGGTTTCGTGCACCACCTGAGGCCGCCAACGATTCATCGCCACTCGCCCTTGAAGACGGTTGTAGCCAAGCATGAGCCTCGCGGTATAGCGCGGATACTTTTCTATCCAGCGTCCATGAACGATTCCCTCAGGCAACTCATTCAAGTACACATTGCGGTAGAAAGGCGAGAAAACACCTACATCGGTACCGGCCTGGGCCATCTGCTCGGCGATGCGGCAAAAATAACGAGAAATGCCACCGTAATTTTGCAGGGCGAATATTTGGTAATCGAAAGCAACGCGCATATTATTTTTTTACTCGAGAGAAGGTTAAGTCCCAACCGATCAAAAAATCGAGCCTGTACCGCATCACACCCAACGCCACTGCCAACTTGAACAAATGGTGCCAAAGCTGCGCCAGCCTCAGAGGTCTCATTGGAAAATTACAGTGCATTTCTCCACTGAACCCTCCGGAGATCAAAACGAAAAACGAACAACCGGAGCGCCACAAGAAAATAGCTCACCCCTAGCGACAAGAACATCACCACGAGGTTACCCACACTTAGAACATCATAGATCACTTTGAAAAACCACAACGTAGAAACTGAAATAGCCAGCGGAATAACGATAGCCTCGAAATACCAGACCTTGGCGGGCTTGATATTCAGTTTTCTAAATACAATCGGCGGACACAACACAACAAATCCTATATTCAGCAACAGCCAGGGCCAGGCACTCCCCGTCAGGCCATAGGTACTTGCCAGGTAATAGGTCACAGGCACCACGAGAATTGCGGCAATGAAATTTTGCCAAACACTAAACCGGGTCCAACCATGGGCCAATTGCAACGCATAAGGCATATGCATAAAGGAATGAAGCATGGTACCAATTACCAGTATCACAAGAGGACCACTCGCCGCTGCGGCGATATTCGAATCTCTCGTCCAGAATGTAAGCAGCGGGTGGCTATACAACGCAATCCACACGGAAAACGGAATGACCAACATCGACAATATCTGACTGGCCCTGATATAAGAGCTGAAAGCCTCTTGGGTATTTTCAGATGCTACGGCTGCGACAATTCTAGGGTAATAGGCATTAAACACGGGTGATATAAGCCTGAACGCTATCGTACCCAACGTCCAAGCCAGCATGTAATAACCAAAATCCGTCAATGACAGCGTCTTCGACAACACGATTTTATCGGCCTGCATCAATAAAAACGTGAGCGCATTGGTTACGCCGACACCGATTGCAAAGCCACGAAGGCGGCGAAGCGCTTCAACCGAAAATGATGGGGACTTCTTCCAGCCGCCTAACTCCCGCACCAACTGAATACGCAAAATAAAAACAGTCAGAACATTGATCACGCACTGCCATATAAAAAACCATTCAACCGTCGGCGAAACAAGCCATAACACCAACACGGCGCCCACCGAGCGCAGCGTTGCAAAAACAGAGGTTGCAACATTCAACTCAACTTGCTTTTGAAGCCCGGTCAGGGCCCCGTAATAAAATGCGATAGGAAACTGAAGAACCAGCGCCACGCCCATTACTCTTAACGATAGAGTAACCGACTCCAGCTTGCTGGGAGTCACATCAAGCCAGTAAGAAGAAATCACCGGAGCCAAAAATATAACGATTGTGCCCGCCGTAAGCGCAACACACCAAAATATCCACTCGACGCTTCTTAACAGCAAAACAACCTTTAGCTTGTCCGCTGGCGACGCGGCGTCGTAAACCGAGGCTTCTTTGGTCGCAACAGCCCCAAAGCCTCCGTCAAGCATAGTCATAGCGGCAGAAAGAATTACAAAGAAACCAACTAAACCGTAACCTTCAACGCCAATAAACTTGAGATACAGGGGGACGAAACAGATCCCCATCAAGGCAGCCCACCCCTGCCCCAAAAAGTTCGCCGCTACGTTTTTAAGCGCGCTATTCATGCGTCACAGCCCTTTGCCTCGTAACACGGGTATTTTCGGAAAATTCAACGAGCGTTAAAAACATCATCGATTATATTCCGTCGCAATTCAGACTCTTTGGAAATATGCGCACCCCGTACACCAACCCACTTCCGGACTTTATGAAAAGCCGCGCCTGACAACGCGAATGAAAATAGCGCCCTCATTGGATGCCCCTGGTAGCACGCAGCAGTGACACGCACCGGACAAAAAGCTTGGCAACAGCGAGAACCTTAGCATGACGCTGGAACACTGAAAAGTCTCTGACCAGGCACAGGCCATTGATTTTACAGGCAAAATGCCATCTGTCGTAGACACCCTGAAGCCCGCCAACCCACGCAAAGCCAGCAGCTGACGCTTTTGAACACTCTGCGAAGAAACACCAGTTACGGCTCCAGAGACGCCAATGTGTGGGTTATTCCTTTGTCGATGATGCCTTGAGCCATGACAGTGTTTTTTCAATCCCCTCCTGCAGACCTACCACAGGGTAGACATTCGATTTTTCTGCCGGAGCGCAGTCCACCACATTATGAGTTGTCATGTTTTTCAGCCGAAAACTACTGAACGGAAATCTCAAGCCCGTAAAATTGCAGAGATCACCCACCCATGCCAAACAATAGAAAAAAAACATTGGCGCCTTTATCGGCTTCCGACGACCTGCATGCGACGCAATACTCAAACTCCACTCGTCTACATTCAACGGGACGGCATCACCGATATAAAAATATTCAACACTGTCATCAGGACGCTGGGCAATCGAAATAATCTGATTGACGCAGTTTTCTACATAGCCGTAGGTCTTCGTGCTGGACGCCCGACCAATTCTAATATAACGACCGGCGAGCACCATATCGAAAAAGTTTCGATAGGGCTCTCCAAACCAGGCCCCCCAAATAGACGTGGGGCGCACAATAGAGCACTTTGGCATCCGCGCCATCCACTGCCGGACGATACGCTCCCCCTCCACCTTGCTTTTGCCATAGACAGTAGTAGGAGAAACATCCTCTATCGTAGCGGGTATGTGGCCAGCCCTACAAACCAACATACTGGAAGCGAAAACAGCATGTTTAACGTAGTCGGCCGAGGAAAGAACTGCGCACAAATTGTCCACGCCAGCAATATTTTCCCGATAGTCGTCCAAACTCTTGCCGCGAAGATCCGTGCGCGCCGCAAGGTGAAAAACGTAGTCGGGCCTGAACGACTCAAACGCCTCAGCCAACAGATCCACATCGCAAATATCACAATAACGGTGGACGTCAAGGTTATCGCGATTCCTCGGTGCAGCCACATCCAGGCTTAAAACATCGAACCCGAGCCCCTTCAGACGACCTACCAAATTAGTCCCTATGAAGCCCGACCCGCCGGTAACCAAAACCTTATAGTTAGTCACGCATCAACTCCTCATAGACCTTAAGATAGTTGGTTGCCATCGCAAGAGAGCTATACTTCTCGCGAGCAACGTTCAACACCGCTGGCCCTTTGGATTCGTCAGACAAGCCTCTCATCACTGCTGCATCCAGGCTCGCGACATCATCAAGCTCAAAAAAACAAACGGCCTCTTCACTGAAAAGCTCCCTGAATATAGGAATATCGGAGCACACTATTTTTTTCGAGTGCAGAGCCGCCTCAATCAGAGCCAATCCAAACCCCTCTGAACGAGAAGGCATGGCAAACATATCAAAAAAAACATTACACTGATGCGCATAAGGAACCGAGGGCAGAAATACACACCGACTGTCTACACCCAGCGACACACTCAGTTCCTGCAATGACTGCTTCGCTGGGCCATCACCAATGACCACCAACCCCAGCCGAGCATTGATAGTCAACAATTTCACCAATTGATCAACGCCTTTTGTGGCGGTGAGCACACAGTAGGTCCCTAATAAATAGTCGACACGCCCTTTCAATTTATTTATTTCAGCGGCACACCAATCCTCGACCAAACTATAATCCACAACAATATCTCTACCGTTATAGACCCTTGTTAGTTTCTTATTATATGAAAACCTCGAATAGTACTTTACCGCATCATCGCTCAGTACGACGAGCCGATCGTGCCTCAACCAACACACATTCCAGACAAAGCTGAACACAAACGAAACAAACCTGTTGTAATGAAAATACAACTCCCGCTCGACATAATTATGCAAGGTACTTACATAGCTTACCTTTGTAAAAAATGATTTATTCCTAAACACGAACGCATCAGCCCGCAACAGGTGAGAGTGAACAACATCATAAGCGGAAAAATCAAATGACTTGTAGAAACCAACACGCTCAAACCTGACCCCTTCCAGCAGTTCGATTTCGACACACTCATCAAAATAGAGCACGGTAACCTCGTGCCCTCTACGAACCATTTGCTCACACAGCTGCATAACCACTAAAATGGGAGCTTTATTGACAATCGCTGGAACCACATAGCAGATTTTCATTTCTTCACGAGCCCACCATAAACCGACAGCAACTTCATAACACCACGATCACCCAATACAGCGCTCAGTAAGAAAAGCACCAATCGCTTGATAAAAATCGAATCAACCAAATACACCGGAGATAGCGCCAACTCTTTCCGAAGCCTGAAGTTCTCTCGAATAATCGACATCATCAAGCTAGGCTTGTTGCTCAGCCCACCCACTCGATGAGACACCACGGAAAAAGGATAAAAGCCGGCGTCCCGCGCCCGGAGCGCACGCAGGATAAAATGATAGTCACCTATCACCTTATAGCTCTCGTCGAATCCATTCCCCGCTTCAAACAGCGACGCATGATGGAAACAACCCGGGTGGCGTATCGTCATTTTATTTTTCAAACCAATACGTGCTGCCTCCCAAGGCAGGCCCACCTCGTCGATAAAGGCTCCAGACTGATCAACAAGATTATTTTTACCGTAAACAATCTTGACATCACGCTCTCCCGCAGCGTCCAAGTGTGCAATTATGGAAGCCAGTGCAGAAGGCGAACTAAAGTAGTCATCACTCCCAAGGAACGTTATCCAGTCAGCGTCAACCTGCGCCAATGCTTTATTCCACGCATTGTAAACGCCAGAATCCTTCTCACTGGAGAACCTGGCCATTCCGTACTCTTCTATTATTTGCAGCGTACCGTCTGTACTACCACCATCCTGAATATATAGATCAACATCCTTGAATGTCTGCCCCTTAATAGAGTCCAGGCACTCACGTAGCGTCCGTTCACTATTATACGTAGCAACCACGATCCCAATTTTCGCCCTAGGCATTCTAACTCACCCCACCTTAATTCATTTAGATCGCGGCCAATCTTTGACTACGCAGCTGGACAGACTGACAATACGTCTTATCAAAAAAAGCAATTATCATCATAAAAAACACGAAGTGGTATTTGTAAAAATACATGACATTACCGAAAGACCCCACGACAACAAACGCGAGCAAAAAAGCCCGTGCAATAGGACTTTTATTCTTCCAACAGCTGTAAAAAACCAAGGAAACAAAAAACAGTACGCCGAATATTCCTGTCTCCAACGCAGCACTCAGCAAAAAATTGTGAGCCGGATAATCGATTCCAGACAAAGCAAAAATAACCTGGCTTTCCGTACCGATGCCGTATCCGAATGGGTTTTGAACAAATGCCTTCAATGCAGTGCTATAGAGAATTTCTCGCGTGGGATCAAATCGGGAAAAGTCCCCAAAAACCGCCGCGATCACCCCACCTATCGCCAGAAACACAAAAAACAAATATGACACGCTGAACCTTGCAAAACCCAGGAAAACCAGCGCCAGCGAAACTGCCAGCAAATCGCCTTTGGACAAGAGCATAAAAGGTGGAAGCAGCATGAAAATACACAGCACCAAATATATCGACCTACCCGTCACTTGATACTTCAACATATTCACATAAATCGACAACAGCAACACCGTACCCACAGTATTTATATGCACACTTAAAAAAGACTCTTTACTATTAAAGAAGTCTTTATAATGCTGCTGACTGCCCAGCAACACACTTGTAGAGTAGTCCAGCTTGAAAACCAGGTAGCTAACCATCAACAACGCAAACACCGGCCCCCAATTACCTATCCCGTCAAGCATCGCCGTTCTTTCAATATCAGACATCATCGACATGACAATGATGATCAGCAGAATCTGGAGTAACCGAAAGAACACCTCATAATTAACGACAAGCCCACTGATATAAACCATCATCGCGCCGTAAAACAGATAGAGCAGAACCAGGAAGGCGTAACCAAACATCGCTGGCCTGGCATGACGAGTGCACAAAAAAACCACACCGACAAAAACAAGCAAAAACTCATCTAACTTGTAGTTTACACCGCCACTTTCCAGCATCTTTATTGGAAAGACCATTAAGGCACCGAGCAAATAACACAAATACTTCATCATTATCTGCCACAAATTCTAACTAGCGTTGGCGCTCGGAAGCTACTCGGCGTCGAGCACTTGCGCAATCTGCCAAGGCGCTTGTCGCTCCCCCTCTTCAACAGTCGGTCATTGACAGGTGTCACGCGCCCTTCATTCGACTGCGATACGGGACTGATAGCGCATTGCATGGCCTTCCATCTATTTGCTTCCATCAAAATCTCCTGCTTGCTCATCCTGGCGTGCATTTGCTAACGAGTAATCAGGAAACAATGATCGTAGCCCCCCTCCCTACTCTGACCTGATGAAACCTTGCAGGCCAACCCTAGACCTCTCACCCCGAACGTTCCGCCACGCCTCTAATGCGATAATATCAAAGCGATATCAAACCCATTACCAATCTCAAAGCACGTGAGACTTGAAGAGCAGGATTGATAAAAAATTTCGGCGCGCTTTCATTCATTGGCCTCACTCAATAGGCCGACACTCGAAGCACTTCAGAGACAATGGACAGTACAAATATTACTTACAAACTTCAGATTCCGCATCATGCAAAAATCCTCTATAAATTGAAGCGAAGAATACGCTACAAAAAACAGAGCCATCCGTAGGAATTATCTGACTTCAAGATTACGCTGCAGCGCCGATTTTAGCTGACGACAGACAGGCAACCGGGAGCACCAAACCGTCTGGCATCGGATTAACTGAATTCACGATCAATCAACGCTCGCGCTGCTGTTCGTTAAGGTGTTTCAGGCGCCGATGAGACCCGTAAAGCGCCGCATCTGCTAATCAGACATACCAGCTCACGAGCGCTTGGACGCTTCCACGCGACGCCGCCCTGCCAGCCTTACTAACAAACCCAAAAAAGGGCCGATCAACGCACCAACGATCAAGGCAAGCCCAACAAACACAGCCACAGGGAATTCGGCGCTTGTCCACCCCAGGAACGACAAAGCCACACCTTGCTGGTTTTCCAGCACAAACGCGATGACCGCCAAGGTGAAGACCACCAGGATCATTCCCAAGAAAATACGCCCAACTCTACCCATGGTAGCTTTCCTCAAAGATTCTCAGACACCCTCTTCCTCTTCTTCGTTCACCCGGTCTCGCAACTCCTTGCCCGGCTTGAAGTGAGGAACGAACTTACCGTCGAGGCTGACCGATTGTCCGGTCTTAGGATTACGCCCAACCCGGGGCGCACGATAGTGCAACGAGAAGCTCCCAAATCCACGGATCTCAATCCGATCGCCGGTAGCCAGACATTGGGACATTTGTTCAAGCATGGTCTTGATGGCCAGCTCTACATCCTTGGATGAAAGCAGCCCTTGATGGGTGACAATTCGTTCGATCAACTCCGACTTCGTCATATTTTTCCCTTCTTTTTCAAGCAGCTAGGAAAAGCGCTTCGAAGGTTTTAGCATGACTTGATGAATTTGAACAGCCCATACCCCAACTTATCGACAGGTCAGCGCAAGGCCGACAAAACACGCCTTGCATGCTCAATTACAGATCACCAACATCGTCCGAGTGACCGCGCCTGCCGGGTTCCAGCCAAATAGATAGTCACCCTCATCGTCCTTTGCATCGCTGGATCTGGTGACCACCTTGTAGCCCTGCATCTTGCACTCACGAGCCGCGCGACTCTCACACCTGTCCCAACCAGAGCCCAGGCCAGAGCAATCGATCTCTATGCCGCTTACACCGTGCCGAGCATGGGTCTTGGCACTGGTGGCAGAGCAGCCTGCAAGCATTGCCACTGCGAACACTACGATAAACCTGTTCATTCCGACCCTTACTGAATAAACAACACGAAAGCAGCTTTTCAAACGACTATAGTCAGTTCTGACAGCCGCTCATACCGCTTGGTTCTTGGTTGTTGATTCAACGAATTTCAGGCACAAAAAAGGGCGACCAAAGTCGCCCTTTTTCTACAGCGTTACAGAACTTAGTTCTGCTTAGCCATTGCTTCGCGCAGCAGGGAGGCCATAGTGGTCTCGCCAGTTGCGGCAGCTTCTGGAGCCGATTTCAGGCTCTGCATAGCTTCTTTCTCTTCCACTTCGTCTTTCGACTTGATGGAGAGTTGGATCACGCGGCTCTTGCGATCAACGCTGATGATCTTGGCTTCTACTTCCTGGCCTTCTTTCAGAACGTTGCGCGCGTCTTCAACGCGGTCACGGCTGATTTCGGAGGCTTTCAGAGTCGCTTCGATATCGTCGGCCAGAGTGATGATGGCGCCTTTAGCGTCAACTTCTTTCACGATGCCCTTAACGATTGCGCCTTTGTCGTTGTCCTGAACGTATTCAGAGAACGGGTCGCTTTCCAGCTGCTTGATACCCAGGGAGATGCGCTCGCGCTCTGGGTCAACCGACAGGATAACGGTGTCCAGCTCGTCGCCCTTCTTGAAACGACGAACAGCTTCTTCGCCAACTTCGTTCCAGGAGATGTCGGACAGGTGAACCAGGCCGTCGATGCCGCCGTCCAGACCAATGAAGATACCGAAATCGGTGATCGACTTGATGGTGCCGGAGATTTTATCGCCCTTGTTGAACTGGCCAGAGAAATCTTCCCATGGGTTAGATTTGCACTGCTTGATGCCCAGGGAGATACGACGACGCTCTTCGTCGATGTCCAGAACCATAACTTCCACTTCGTCGCCGACTTGTACGACTTTCGAAGGGTGGATGTTTTTGTTGGTCCAGTCCATTTCGGAAACGTGTACCAGGCCTTCCACGCCTTCTTCCAGCTCAGCGAAGCAGCCGTAGTCGGTCAGGTTGGTAACACGCGCGGTTACGCGAGTGCTTTCTGGGTAACGGGCTTTGATAGCAACCCATGGATCTTCACCCAGTTGCTTCAGGCCCAGGGAAACACGGTTGCGCTCGCGATCGTATTTCAGAACCTTGACATCGATCTCGTCGCCAACGTTGACGATTTCAGATGGATGCTTGATACGCTTCCAAGCCATGTCGGTAATGTGCAGCAGACCATCGACGCCACCCAGATCGACGAATGCGCCGTAATCGGTGAGGTTCTTGACGATACCTTTGACTTGTTGGCCTTCCTGCAGGGATTCCAGCAGAGCTTCACGCTCGGCGGAGTTCTCTGCTTCCAGGACGCTGCGACGGGAAACGACAACGTTGTTGCGCTTCTGGTCGAGCTTGATGACCTTGAATTCGAGTTCCTTGCCTTCCAGGTGCGTGGTGTCGCGCACTGGACGAACGTCGACCAAAGAACCTGGCAGGAACGCACGGATGCCGTTAACGTCGACAGTGAAGCCGCCTTTAACCTTACCGTTGATAACGCCCTTGACCACTTCTTCAGCTGCGAAGGCTGCTTCGAGAACAATCCAGCATTCAGCGCGCTTGGCTTTTTCACGGGACAGCTTGGTTTCACCGAAACCGTCTTCAACCGAGTCCAGAGCAACGTGAACTTCGTCACCGACATTGATAGTCAGGTCACCAGCATCGTTGTAGAACTGTTCCAGCGGGATCAGAGCTTCAGACTTCAGACCAGCGTGAACGGTTACCCAGCGAGCTTGGTAATCGATATCAACGATAACACCGGTGATGATGGAGCCTGCCTGAAGGTTCAGGGTTTTTAGGCTTTCTTCAAAGAGTTCCGCAAAGCTTTCGCTCATTTTAATTCCTGTTGATAAGGGCGAAGAATACGCCCATCTCCACACCCCAGACGGTGTGGGTCAGTTTCAGTTAAAAGAAGCCACCGCAGGACTATGACTGGTCCCCTGCGGCCTTCTTGATCACCCGGCGATATCGCGAATGGCGATTTCGCTCAAGATGCGTTCCAGCACCTGCTCGATGGACAACTCCGTGGAATCCAGCTGTATCGCATCAGCCGCCGGCTTGAGCGGGGCTACTGCGCGCTGGGTATCACGCTCATCACGTGCACGGATCTCATCTAGCAGACTCGACAGACTAACACCATCGACTTTGCCCTTCAACTGCAAGTAGCGGCGGCGAGCCCGCTCCTCGGCGCTGGCCGTCAGAAAAACCTTCAGCGGCGCCTCGGGAAACACCACGGTTCCCATATCGCGCCCGTCAGCCACCAGGCCCGGGGGCTCTTGAAAAGCCCGCTGGCGCAGCAGCAATGCGTCACGCACGGCCGGTAGTGCGGCTATCTGGGAAGCCCAGGAACCGACTTGCTCATTACGCAGGTCATCGGTCACATCATCCCCTTCCAGGATGATGCGTTGCGGATGACCTTCCGTCGCCCCGACGAACTGCACATCAAGATGCGCCGCCAACAGCTTCAAGGATTCTTCGTTGGTCAGGTCGACGCCATGGTTGCGCGCAGCAAAGGCCAGCAGGCGGTACAGCGCGCCGGAATCCAGCAGACACCAACCCAGGCGCTTGGCCAGAATGCCGGCGATCGTGCCTTTGCCCGAGCCGCTTGGCCCGTCGATGGTAATCACCGGTGCTTTAATATTCACAATTGAGCCTCTTGGGCTACACGGATGCCGACTTGGGCACACAGTGTAAGAAAGTTCGGAAAAGATGTAGAAACATTGGAGCAGTCACGGATACGAATCGGCGCTGTCGCCCGCAGGGAAGCAACACTGAATGCCATGGCAATCCGATGATCACCGTGAGCATGGACTTCACCACCCCCCATCGGACCACCGTCGATAATAATCCCATCAGGGGTCGGTTCGCACTTGACCCCCAGCGCCAGCAGACCATCGGCCATGACCTGAATGCGGTCAGACTCTTTGACGCGCAGCTCTTCGGCACCGCGCAAAACGGTTCGCCCTGCCGCGCAAGCCGCCGCAACAAACAGCACCGGGAACTCATCGATCGCCAATGGCACCAGCGCTTCGGGAATCTCGATACCCCTCAGCGCTGCCGCGCGCACACGCAGATCAGCGACAGGTTCCCCGCCCACTTCACGCGGGTTTTCCAAGGTGATATCCGCCCCCATCAGGCGCAGGATGTCGATCACCCCGGTACGCGTCGGATTGATGCCAACATGCTCCAGCAACACGTCGGAACCTTCGGCAATCGAAGCAGCCACCAGGAAAAACGCCGAAGAGGAAATATCCCCCGGCACCTCAATGCGGGTTGCTGTCAGTGCATGCCCGGACTCGACCGAGGCAGTCGCCCCGGCAACCGTTACCGGGTAACCAAAGCCGCGCAACATCCGCTCGGTATGGTCACGGGTCGGCGCCGGCTCGGTGACCGAAGTCTTGCCGGCGGCGTACAGCCCGGCCAACAACAGGCAGGACTTGACCTGCGCGCTGGCCATCGGCAACGCATACGTCAGCCCTTTCAGCGCCTGGCCGCCACGAATAGTCAGCGGCGGCCGCCCTTCAGGGCCGGTCTCGATCACCGCCCCCATTTCCCGCAGCGGCTTGGCCACGCGACTCATGGGACGCTTGGACAGAGAGGCGTCGCCCGTCAGCACACTGTCGAAGCTTTGCGCCGCCAGCAGCCCGGACAACAGCCGCATGGACGTCCCGGAGTTCCCCAGGTAAATCGGCCCCGGCGGCGCTTTCAGGCCATGCAATCCCACCCCGTGGATGGTCACGCGCCCATGGTGCGGCCCTTCAATTACCACGCCCATGTCGCGAAACGCCTGCAAGGTCGCCAAGGCATCTTCGCCCTCGAGGAAACCTTCGACTTCCGTCACACCCTCGGCCAACGACCCCAGCATGATCGAGCGATGGGAGATCGACTTGTCGCCCGGCACACGAATACGCCCGCTCAAACAGCCGCCCGGGCTAGCCAGGAACGTCAGTTCATCGGCATCCGACGCGGTTTCCATGTAGGCCCGGCGCGCCAGGATCTTGCTGAAATGCTCCCGCGCTACCCGCGCCCGGGTGAACACGCCCAGCAACTGATGCCCATCACCTGCATCGACCGCATCGCGCAAGGCGTCAAGGTCACTGCGGAACGTATCCAGGGTACGCAACACCGCTTCGCGGTTGGCGAGGAAAATGTCGTGCCACATCACCGGATCACTGCCGGCAATCCGCGTGAAATCACGGAAGCCGCCGGCGGCGTAACGGAAAATCTCGAGGTTCTCGTTGCGCTTGGCCAGGGAGTCCACCAAGCCAAATGCCAACAGATGGGGCAAATGGCTGGTCGCCGCCAGCACTTCGTCGTGGCGCTCGACCTGCATATGCTCGACGTCCGCCCCCAGCTCGCGCCACAGACGATCCACTACCGCCAGCGCCGCCGGATCGGTTTGCGCCAGCGGCGTGAGGATCACCTTGTGCCGGCGGAACAGCTGCGCATTGGACGCCTCCACCCCGCTCTGCTCGGAGCCGGCAATCGGATGGCCGGGTACAAAGCGCGCCGGCATGCCGCCAAAGGCCAGTTGCGCCGCGCGCACCACATTGCCCTTGGCACTGCCGACGTCCGTCAGGATCGCCTGGCCCAGGTCCATGCCGGCCAACAGCGCCAGCAATTTCTCCATGGCCAGGATCGGCACCGCCAGCTGGATCACATCCGCGCCCTGGCAGGCAAGCGCCAGGTCTGCCTCACAGCGATCGACTACCCCGAGCTCAACCGCCAACTTGCGCGACTGCGGGTCCAGGTCCACACCGACCACTTCGCCACACAACCCGCTTTCACGCAGGCCTTTGGCGAAGGAGCCGCCGATCAACCCCAGACCGACCACCACCAGGCGACCGATCACAGGCACAGCAGGTTGCATTGCAGTGACATCAACCACGAGCCAGAACCTTGGCCAGCGCCTCGAGGAAGCGGGCGTTCTCGGCCGGCAAACCAATGGTGATACGCAGGTGGTTCGGCATGCCGTAGTTGGCCACCGGACGCACGATCACCCCTTCAGCCAGCAGGCCCTGGAACACCGGGGCAGCCACCTGGCCAAGATCGACGCAGATGAAGTTGCCCTTGGACGGAATCCAGCCCAGGCCCAACTCACGGAAACCTGCCTGCAGTTGCAACATGCCGCTTTCGTTGATACGGCGTCCTTCTTCCAGGTACTCGGCATCCTTCACCGCCGCACAGGCCGCCGCCAGGGCGAGGCTGTTGACGTTGAACGGCTGGCGTACGCGGTTCAGCACATCCGCAACCACTGCCGTGGACAAACCGTAGCCAACCCGCAACGACGCCAAGCCATAAGCCTTGGAGAACGTGCGCGATACCAGCAGGTTCGGGTAGGCCGCCAGGAAGTCCAAACCATCCGGCAGGTCGCTGCCTTCGGCGTACTCGATGTAGGCTTCGTCCAAAACCACCAGCACGTGCTCGGGCACATCCTGTAGGAAATCGTTCAACGCCTGCGCATCGAACCAGGTCCCGGTCGGGTTGTTCGGGTTGGCGATAAACACCACGCGGGTCTGCGCATCGATGGCCGCCAGCATGGCCGGCAGATCGTGGCCCCAGTCCTTCGCCGGAATCACCCGCGCATCGGCACCCACCGCCTGGGTGACGATCGGGTAGACGGCAAATGCGTGTTCGCTGAACACCGCGTTGAGGCCCGGCGCCAGGTAAGCACGCCCGACCAGCTCGAGAATGTCGTTGGAACCGTTGCCCAACGTCACCTGATTCAGCTCGACCCGGCACTTTTCAGCCAGCAGCGACTTCAGGGCAAAGCCGTTGCCATCGGGATAACGCGTCAGCTCGGCCAGCTCTTCACGAATCGCCGCCAACACCTTGGGACTTGGGCCCAACGGGTTCTCGTTACTGGCCAGCTTGACGATCTTCGCCGGGTCCAGGTTCAACTCGCGCGCCAACTCGTCCACAGGCTTGCCCGGAACGTAAGGCGACAGTTGTTGCACGCCCGGCTGTGCCAGGGCGAGGAAGTTGCCACTCATGTTAACGCCTCACAAAACCGCTTTCGGGTAGGAGCCCAGCACCTTGAGTGCCACCGCTTCCTGACTGATTTTCTCCAGCACACCCTTGACCAGCGGGTCGCGGTGATGGCCGATGAAGTCGATAAAGAACACGTAGGTCCATTTACCGCTGCGCGAAGGACGAGTCTCGATGCGCGTCAGGTCAATCCCGTTGTCATGGAACGGTACCAGCAGCTCATGCAGCGCGCCGGGCTTGTTGCTCATGGAGACGATGATCGAGGTCTTGTCGTCGCCGGTCGGCGGCACTTCCTGGCTGCCGATCATCAGGAAGCGCGTGGAATTATCCGGACGATCCTCGATCTTTTCAGCCAAGCGCGTCAGGCCGTACAGGCCCGTCGCCATATCACCGGCGATGGCCGCCGAGTTCCACTCACCCTTGACCCGCTTGGCCGCTTCGGCGTTGCTGGACACCGCCACACGCTCGACATTCGGGTAGTGCGCATCCAGCCACTTGCGGCACTGGGCCAGGGACTGGGCGTGGGAGTAGATGCGGCTGATGCTGTCGGTCTTGGTGTTCTCGCCCACCAGCAAGTGGTGGTGGATACGCAGCTCGACTTCGCCGCAGATCACCATGTCGTGCTCAAGGAAGCTGTCCAGGGTGTGGTTGACCGCGCCCTCTGTGGAGTTTTCCACCGGGACCACGCCAAAATTCACCGCACCGGCTGCCACTTCACGGAACACTTCGTCGATCGCCGCCATGGGCTTGCTGATCACCGCGTGACCGAAGTGCTTCATGGCCGCCGCCTGGGTGAAGGTGCCTTCCGGGCCGAGGTAGGCCACTTTCAGCGGCTGCTCCAGGGCCAGGCACGAGGACATGATTTCACGGAACAACCGCGCCATCTCTTCGTTGCCCAGCGGGCCCTTGTTGCGTTCCATCACGCGTTTGAGCACCTGGGCTTCACGCTCAGGCCGGTAGAACACCGGCACTTCGCCTTCCGCCAGGGACGCCATCTTCACCCGCGCCACTTCCTGGGCGCATCGTGCGCGCTCACTGATCAGCTCCAGGACCTTCTCGTCCAGGCTGTCAATGCGTACACGCAGGGCCTTGAGTTCTTGCTCAGACATTAGCCGTGTTCCTTTTCGAACTCTGCCATGTAGGCAACCAGCGCATTGATCGCATGGATGTCGACAGCGTTGTAGATGGAGGCGCGCATGCCACCGACCGAACGGTGGCCCTTGAGGTTCAGCAGGCCGCGTTCGTCGGCGCCGGCGAGGAATGGCTTGTCCAGGCGGTCGTCAGCCAGGCGGAATGGCACGTTCATCCACGAGCGATCGGTCAGGTTGATCGGGTTGCTGTACAGGCCGCTGGCGTCGATGAAGTCGTACAGGGTGCGCTTCTTCTCTTCGTTGAGCTTGCCCATGGCGGCGACACCGCCCTGCTCTTTCAGCCACTCGAACACCAGGCCGGACAGGTACCAGGCGAACGCCGGCGGGGTGTTGTACATCGAGCCGTTATCGGCCGCGACCTTGTAGTTGAGCATGGTCGGGCACAGCGAGCGGGCGCGACCCAGCAGGTCTTCGCGGATGATGTTGACGAGGATGCCGCTCGGGCCGATGTTCTTCTGCGCGCCGGCGTAGATCATGCCGTACTTGGACACATCGATCGGGCGCGAGAGGATGTCCGAGGACATATCACACACCAATGGCACGTCACCGACTTCCGGCACCCAGTCGAATTCCAGGCCGCCGATGGTCTCGTTCTGCACGTAATGGACGTAGGCCGCATCCTTCGAGAGTTTCCACTCGTTCTGACCGGGAATCGCGAAGTAGTCGTAGGGCTTGGCGGTACCGGCGACGTTGACGTTGCCGTAGCGCGAGGCCTCTTCAATGGCCTTCTGGCCCCAGATACCGGTGTCGATATAGTCAGCCGTGCCGTCTTCCGGCAGCAGGTTCAGTGGAATCTGCGCGAATTGCTGGCTGGCGCCGCCTTGCAGGAACAGCACTTTGTAGTCTGATGGGATGTCCAGCAAGTCGCGCAGATCCTGCTCGGCCTTGTTGGCAATGGACACGAATTCATCGCTGCGATGGCTCATTTCCATCACAGAGAGGCCTTTGCCATGCCAGTCGAGGAGTTCACCCTGCGCACGCTGCAGGACTGCTTCAGGAAGCGCCGCGGGACCGGCACAGAAGTTATAGGCTCTCTTGCTCACATCCAATCTCACTCTGATCTGGTGGGGCTGCAATCATGTTCGACAACACCCTTTCCCTGGAGCGAACCCTTGTGGGAGCTGGCTTGCCTGCGATAAGGGCACCTCGGTATCGCAGTGATACCGCAGCGCTGCCATCGCAGGCAAGCCAGCTCCCACATTGACCGCGTCCAGTCAAAGGACATGTTGTTTCAAAGGGGACAAACAACAAGGGGGCGAATCTTCATCCGCCCCCTGTGTGTCCGCTTACTCCTGCGGTTCTTCTTCGTCTGCGGCAGCGTCGAGGGTTGGCTCGTCGACGCTGTCATCGCCTGTTGCGATCACCTCGCCGTCAAACTCTTCACCTTCCAGCTCCTCGCCTTCGACTTCCGATGGTTCCTGGACTCGCTCCAGGCCGACCAGTGTCTCGTCGCTGGCCAGCTTGATCAGCGTCACGCCCTGGGTGTTACGACCCAGGCTCGACACTTCGGCCACACGGGTACGTACCAGGGTGCCCTGGTCGGAAATCAGCATGATTTCCTCGCCATCGAGCACCTGGACCGCGCCGACCAGACGGCCGTTGCGGTCGTTGCTGACCATGGCGATCACGCCCTGGCCGCCACGCTTGTACTCCGGGAACTCGCTGATGGCGGTACGCTTGCCGTAGCCACGCGCCGAAGCGGTGAGGATCTGGCTGCCTTCTTCCGGGATCAGCATCGAAATCAGCTTCTGCCCTTCTGGCAGGCGCATGCCGCGCACACCGCGAGCGGTACGGCCCATGGCGCGAACGTCGGATTCCTTGAAGCGTGTCACCTTGCCACCGTCGGAGAACAACATGACTTCACGCTCGCCATCGGTGATGGCGGCGGAGATCAGTACGTCACCTTCGTCCAGCTCCAGGGCGATCAGGCCCACGCTGCGCTGGCGGCTGAAGGATTCCAGCGGGGTCTTCTTGACGGTGCCTTTGGCGGTCGCCATGAAGATGAAGTGACCTTCGGTGTATTCCTCGACCGGCAGCATGGTGGTGATGTATTCATCACTGTCCAGCGGCAGCAGGTTGACCAACGGACGACCACGGGCGGCACGGGAGGCTTCCGGGATCTCGTAGGTCTTGAGCCAGTACACCTTGCCTTTGCTGGAGAACAGCAGCAGCGTGGTGTGGCTGTTGGCCACGAGCAGGTGAGCGATGTAGTCCTCATCCTTCACGCCAGTAGCCGATTTACCTTTACCACCACGGCGCTGGGCCTGGTAGGCCGCCAGCGGCTGGGTCTTGGCATAGCCGCCGTGGGAGATGGTCACCACACGCTCTTCTTCCGGGATCATGTCACCCAGGGTCAGGTCGAGGCGCGCATCGAGGATCTCGGTGCGACGCACATCGCCGTATTCGGCGCGGATCACTTCCAGTTCTTCGCGGATCACTTCCATCAGGCGCACAGCGCTGCTGAGGATGCGGATCAACTCGCCGATCTGGTTGAGGATCTCCTGGTACTCGGCCAGCAGCTTCTCGTGCTCCAGGCCGGTCAGGCGGTGCAGGCGCAGTTCCAGGATGGCCTGGGCCTGTTCCGGCGACAGGAAGTACTTGCCTTCGCGCAGGCCGTATTGTGGGTCCAGGGTCTCTGGACGGCACGAATCGGCACCGGCACGCTCAACCATCGCGACCACGGCGCTGGATTCCCAAGGCGTGCTGATCAGCGCTTCCTTGGCTTCCGACGGGGTTGGCGAGGCCTTGATCAGGGCAATCACCGGGTCGATGTTCGACAGCGCAACCGCCTGGCCTTCCAGGATGTGGCCGCGCTCGCGAGCCTTGCGCAGTTCGAACACGGTACGACGGGTGACCACTTCGCGACGGTGACGCACGAAGGCTTCCAGCAGATCCTTGAGGTTCAGGATGCGCGGGCGGCCGTCGATCAGGGCAACCACGTTGATACCAAACACGCTTTGCAGCTGGGTCTGGGCGTAGAGGTTGTTGAGGATCACCTCCGGCACTTCGCCACGACGCAGCTCGATCACCACGCGCATGCCGTCTTTGTCGGACTCGTCGCGCAGTTCGGTGATGCCTTCCAGCTTCTTCTCTTTGACCAGCTCGGCGATCTTCTCGATCAGGCGCGCCTTGTTCAGCTGGTACGGCAGTTCGGTGATGACGATCTGCTGGCGGCCACCGACCTTGTCGATGTCTTCGATCATCGAGCGGGCGCGCATGTAAATGCGGCCGCGACCGGTGCGGTAGGCTTCGATGATGCCGGCGCGACCGTTGATGATCGCGGCGGTCGGGAAGTCCGGACCGGGAATGTATTGCATCAGCTCATCGACGGTCAGCTCAGGGTTGTCGATGAGGGCCAGGCAACCGTCGATGACTTCACCGAGGTTGTGTGGCGGGATGTTGGTCGCCATGCCCACGGCGATACCGCTGGAACCGTTGACCAGCAAGTTGGGAATACGGGTTGGCATCACAGCCGGGATCATTTCGGTGCCGTCGTAGTTCGGCACCCAGTCCACGGTTTCTTTGTGCAGGTCGGCCAGCAGCTCGTGCGCCAGCTTGGTCATGCGCACTTCGGTGTATCGCATGGCCGCGGCGTTGTCGCCGTCGACCGAACCGAAGTTGCCCTGGCCGTCTACCAGCAGGTAGCGCAGGGAAAACGGCTGCGCCATCCGAACGATGGTGTCGTACACCGCAGTGTCGCCGTGAGGGTGATACTTACCGATCACGTCACCGACAACACGGGCAGATTTCTTGTACGGCTTGTTCCAGTCGTTACCCAGCTCGCTCATCGCGAACAGCACACGCCGGTGCACGGGCTTCAAGCCATCGCGCGCATCAGGCAGTGCCCGACCGACAATTACGCTCATCGCGTAGTCGAGGTAGGACTGTTTCAGCTCGTCTTCGATATTGACCGGGAGGATTTCTTTGGCCAGTTCGCCCATGAGAAGCCTGATTCCTTTTTCGGGTGAAACCTCGTCACATCCATATGGGACGAACGAAGCTCGCCGCTGCCGGCACGGTGCCTGACAACGACTTACGACAAATCAACGAGTTATGACACGGATCTGCACGTTATAGGCAACCCCTCGGGGCGGCCTTGGAAACCGCCGGATGTTATCACAATCGCCGCCACGCACCTATCCCCCAGATGCGCATGGAGCATAGTTAGTTGACGGGTGACAGGCTTGAGGGGGACGAGAGGGGCTTAGAGAAGCGTTGAGGCTATTTTTTGTGGGCAGATCCGAGGGTTTTGTTGACTTTCAGGGCAATCGCGGGCAAGCCCGCTCCCACATTTTGAGCGGCGTACACCCTCAGTGTGGGAGCTGGCTTGCCTGCGATAGCCATTTCACTGGCACCAACGCCCTCAATGCAGACGCTTACGGCACATCAACTTGGCCATCTTGGCCACATCCGGCCGCTCGACAATGCCCTTTTCCGTGACGATCACGTCGATCAGGTCCGCCGGCGTCACGTCGAATACCGGGTTTAACGCATGCACCCCCAAGCGCTGCCCGACAATCTCCAGCAACTCGCCCGGATCACGCTCTTCCAGCGCGACGTCATCGCCCGTCGCCATCATCAAGTCGACGGTCGAACTCGGCGCCACCACCATAAAGCGCACGCCATGGTGCATGGCACAGACGGCAAGCTGGTAGGTGCCGATCTTGCTGACCACATCGCCATTGGCCGCAATGCAATCGGCGCCGACGATCACCCAGGTCACGCCTTTGGTCTTGAGGATATGCGCGCCCGCCGAGTCGGCATTCACCGTCACCGGGATGCCCTCGCCCGCCAGCTCCCAGGCGGTGAGCCGCGAGCCTTGCAGCCAGGGCCGGGTTTCGTTGGCGTAGACCTGCTCGACCATGCCTTCCAGGAAGGCCGCGCGGATCACCCCAAGGGCCGTGCCGACACCGCCCGTAGCCAAGGCGCCCGCATTACCGTGGGTCAGGATCGCCTGGGCGTTGCCCTGGTGCTTGCGGATCAACTCGACGCCCAGCTGGGCCATGTTCAAGTTGGCTTCCCGATCACTTTCATGGATCGCAATGGCTTCGGCCTCCAGCACCGCTAACGGATCAGCGTGCTTCTTGAGCCGGTCCAGACGGTCGCGCATGCGTTTCAGAGCCCAGAACAGGTTCGACGCGGTCGGACGGCTTTCAGCCAACAATGCGTAGTCTTCTTCCCACGCAGCCTGCCAGTCACCGCCCTCGGCGATCCGTTCACGGGCGGCGAGCACCAGGCCATAGGCCGCACTGATGCCGATCGCCGGCGCACCGCGCACGACCATGGTGCGAATCGCTGCGGCCACGGCCTCGACCGTGGAGCACGCCACCCAGCTTTCCCGGGACGGCAAGGCACGCTGATCGAGCAGGTACAGCGCGCCATCACGCCAATCGATGGCCTTCACTTTCTCCGCAGCCAACAGTCGATCGCGCATCCCTTACTCCGCACTCATGAACAAAAGCCGCCGATTATAGCGATCCGCCAGCCGGGGCGCTCGGGTATACTTCGGCCTTCTTTTATAGCTGCCTGGGAAGAAGCCCGCGATGACCGCCACTGCCGCCCCGCTCGACTTGGTGTTGCTGCCCACCTGGCTGGTGCCCGTCGAACCTGCCGGCGTGGTGCTCAAGGAACATGGCGTGGGCATCCGTGACGGGCGCATCGCCTTTATCGGCCCACGGGCGGCGGCATTGAAGCTGGCAGCCAAAGAGGTCCGCGAGTTGCCGGGCATGCTGCTCAGCCCTGGCCTGGTCAACGCCCACGGGCATGCGGCGATGAGCCTGTTTCGCGGCCTGGCCGACGATTTGCCGCTGATGACCTGGCTGGAAAAACACATCTGGCCCGCCGAAGCCAAGTGGGTCGATGAGGCTTTCGTACGCGACGGCACCGACCTGGCCATCGCCGAGCAGCTCAAGGGCGGCATCACCTGCTTCTCGGACATGTACTTCTACCCCAAGGTCGCCAGTGACTGCGTGCACAACAGCGGCATGCGCGCGCAAATCGCGATTCCGATCCTCGACTTCCCGATTCCCGGCGCCAGCAGCGCCGACGAGGCCATCCGTCAGGGTGTCGAGCTGTTCGGCGACCTCAAGCACCACCCGCGCATCAAGATCACCTTCGGCCCCCACGCGCCCTACACCGTGTGCGATGCCAACCTGGAAAAAATCCGCGTGATCGCCGAAGAGCTCGACGCCGCGATCCACATGCACGTACACGAAACCGCCTTTGAAGTGCAGCAAGCCGTCGAGCAGACCGGCGAACGCCCGCTCGCGCGCCTGGGCCGCCTCGGGCTGTTGGGCCCGCGCTTCCAGGCCGTTCATATGACCCAAATCAGCGAGGACGACCTGGCTTTGCTGGTAGAAAGCAACACCAGCGTGATCCACTGCCCGGAATCCAACCTGAAACTGGCCAGCGGCTTCTGCCCGGTGGAGCGCCTGTGGCAGGCTGGCGTCAACGTGGCCATCGGCACCGATGGCGCCGCCAGCAACAATGACCTCGACCTGCTGGGCGAAACCCGCACGGCAGCGATGCTGGCCAAGGCCGTCGCCGGTTCGGCCACCGCGCTGGATGCGCACCGCGCCCTGCGCATGGCCACCCTCAATGGCGCGCGGGCCATGGGCCTGGAAAGCGAGATAGGCTCGCTGGAAGTCGGCAAGGCGGCGGATATGGTCGCCTTCGATCTGTCAGGGCTGGCGCAACAACCGATCTACGATCCGGTCTCACAGCTTATATATGCCACCGGACGGGATTGCGTGAAACACCTTTGGGTCGCCGGCAAGCAGTTGCTCGACGACCGGCAATTGACCCGCATGGATGAGCAACAGTTGACCGCCACGGCCATCGCCTGGGGCAAACGCATCAGCGGGCACCACGAATAACGCCGGCCTTGACGCCGTACGTTCAAGACCGACAACCCGATTTATCAGATTTAGAGGATGCACCATGAGCAACGTCGACCACGCCGAAATCGCCAAATTCGAAGCCCTGGCTCACCGCTGGTGGGACCGCGAAAGCGAGTTCAAGCCCCTGCACGACATCAACCCACTGCGGGTCAACTGGATTGACGAACGCGTCAACCTGGCCGGCAAGAAGGTGCTGGACGTCGGCTGCGGCGGCGGCATCCTCAGCGAAGCCATGGCCCAGCGCGGCGCCACGGTGATGGGCATCGACATGGGCGAAGCGCCACTGGCCGTAGCCCAACTGCACCAGTTGGAGTCCGGGGTGAACGTCGAATACCGCCAGATCACCGCCGAAGACCTCGCCGAAGAAATGCCCGAGCAGTTCGACGTGGTCACCTGCCTCGAAATGCTCGAACACGTGCCGGACCCATCCTCGGTGATCCGCGCCTGCTTCCGCATGGTCAAGCCGGGCGGCCAGGTGTTCTTCTCCACTATCAACCGCAACCCCAAGGCCTACCTGTTCGCGATCATCGGCGCCGAATACATCATGAAGCTGCTGCCCCGTGGCACCCATGACTTCAAGAAATTCATCCGCCCGTCCGAGCTGGGCGCCTGGAGCCGCCAGGCCGGCCTGACCGTCAAGGACATCATCGGCCTGACCTACAACCCGTTGACCAAGCACTACAAGCTGGCCAGCGATGTCGACGTCAACTACATGATCCAGACCCTGCGCGAGGAGTAAGCCTGTGAAGTTGCGAGCGGTTCTCTTCGATATGGACGGTACGCTGCTGGACACCGCGCCGGACTTTATCGCCATCTGCCAGGCCATGCGCGCCGACCGTGGCCTGGCGCCGATCAACGATGCACACATCCGCGATGAAATCTCCGGCGGTGCGCGAGCGATGGTCGCCGTGACCTTTTCGATGGACCCGGAATCCCCAGGCTTTGAAGAGCTGCGCCTGGAGTTCCTGGAGCGTTACCTCAAGGGTTGCGCGGTGCACAGCAAACTGTTCGACGGCATGGCCGAACTGCTGGCGGACATCGAGAAGTCCAAGCTGGTCTGGGGCGTGGTCACCAACAAGCCGCTGCGCTTTGCCGAACCGATCATGCAGCAACTGGGCCTGGCCGAGCGCTCGGCCCTGCTGATCTGCCCGGACCACGTGAAAAACAGCAAGCCGGACCCGGAGCCGATGATCCTCGCGTGCAAGATGCTCGACCTCGACCCGGCCAGCGTGTTGTTCGTGGGCGATGACCTGCGCGACATCGAGTCTGGCCGCGATGCCGGCACCCGCACCGCCGCGGTGACCTACGGCTATATCCACCCGGACGACAACCCACGCAACTGGGGCGCCGACGTGGTAGTGGACCACCCGCTGGAACTGCGCAAGGTGCTGGATAACGCACTGTGCAGTTGCTGATTGCTTACCTATCTCCAAACCGCTGATGTCAATGTGGGAGCTGGCTTGCCTGCGATAGCGGCCTGCCAGCCAACACTTCTGCTGACTGATACACCGCTATCGCAGGCAAGCCAGCTCCCACAAGAATTGGGTTGCAGATTGAGCGCTGTATCACTGTGAATTTTGTCGAGGCTATTTATGTTTGATTACTCTGCACGTCCAGAACTGCTCAAAGGCCGGGTGATCCTGGTCACCGGCGCCGGTCGCGGGATTGGCGCGGCGGCGGCGAAAACCTACGCCGCCCATGGCGCCACCGTGCTGTTGCTGGGCAAGACCGAAGCCAACCTCGCCCAGGTCTATGACGAAATCGAAGCGGCCGGCCAACCTCAGCCGGTGGTGATCCCCTTCAACCTGGAGACCGCCCTGCCCCATCAGTACGATGAGCTGGCAGCGATGATCGAAAAGGAGTTCGGCCACCTCGACGGCCTGCTGCACAACGCCTCGATCATCGGCCCACGTACGCCGATCGAGCAGTTGTCCGGTGAGAACTTCATGCGCGTGATGCACGTGAACGTCAACGCGATGTTCATGCTGACCAGCACCTTGCTGCCGCTGCTCAAGCTGTCCCAGGATGCGTCGGTGGTGTTTACCTCCAGCAGCGTCGGGCGCAAGGGGCGGGCGTACTGGGGGGCTTACGGTGTTTCGAAGTTTGCCACTGAGGGGCTGATGCAGACCTTGGCCGATGAGCTTGAGGATGTGGCAGCGGTACGCTCCAACAGCATCAACCCAGGCGGCACACGCACCAGCATGCGGGCCCAGGCGTATCCGGGGGAGAACCCGATGGAGCGGCCGGCGCCGGAAGAGATCATGCCGGTGTACCTGTATCTGATGGGGCCTGACAGTACTGGCATCAATGGCCAGGCGTTCGACGCGCAATAATCCCTGATACACCATAAAAGCAAAATGTGAACACCAAAAATGTGGGAGCGGGCTTGCCCGCGATGGCGGAGGGTCAGGCGAAGTATTCGTCACTGACAGATCGCCATCGCGGGCAAGCCCGCTCCCACATGGGTATTGCGGTGTTCTTTAGTTTTTTACGACTTCTTCTAGGGTGAAACGACCCAATGGGTTTTGCAGGAAGTTACTGATGTTGCTGCGTGAAATATTGATGTACGGGCTGTAGTACAAGTCAATCCAGTTCACGTCCTGCTTGGCCAGCTTCTGCAACTCCACATACATCTGCTCACGCTTGACCGGGTCGGCCTCGATCCGCGCGGCTGCCACCAGGTCCTTGACCTTGTCGTTCTTGTAACGGGTCATGTAGTTCTGGTTGGTGTCGTGGCCCAGCACGAAGGTGGTCTTCTGGTCCGGGTCGAGGATGTCGTTGGTCCAGTACATCACCGAAATATCGTACTCACCGTCCACCAGCATCTGCCAGCTTTGGGTCGGGTCGACCTTTTGCAGGTTGGCGGTCACACCGACCTTGGCCAACTGGTCCTTGATGATCACCGCGATCTGCTCGTCGGCTTCGTTGCCGGCGTTGACCACGTAGTTGAGTTTCAAGTCCTTGGCGCCGGCATCGGCCAGCAGCTTCTTGGCGGCCGTCGGGTCATACGGGCGTTGCAGGTTGTTGGCGTAGTGGAACAGCGAACCCTTAGGGATGTAGGAATACGCCACAGTGCCTTGACCGTAAGTGGCGGTCTTCACCAGCGATTGTTTATCGATGGCCATGTCCAGCGCCTCGCGCACTTCCTTCTTGGCCAGCAGGCCGTGGGCGTGGTTGATCAGCAGGTGATCTTCGCGGGTGGACGGGTCGGAGTGGATCACCACGTTCTTGTCTTTCTTCAGCTCTTCAACGCGGGAAAACGGCACGAAGATCGCCGTGTCCAGTTCGTTGTTCTGCACCATGCGCATGCGCGTGTTGTCGTCGGTCACCGAGACCCATTCCACGCCGTCCAGGCTGACGTTCTTGGCCTGCCAGAAGTTCGGGTTCTTCTTCAGGATCACGCGGTCGCCCTTGCGCCACTCGTCCACGGTGAACGCGCCGGAGGTTACCGGGTTTTCCGAGTAGGCGTCTTCGCCCATCTTGGTCATGGCTTTTTCCGACAGGATCGACACCGTCGGCGACGCCAGTTGCGAGAGGAAGGCTACGGCCGGAGTCTTGAGGGTGACCACCAGGGTCTTCGGATCAGCCGCCTTGGCGGTGTCGATCAGGCTGAACGGATCGCTCCACAGCGAGGCCTTGTTGTCACGGATGCGCAACAGGCTGAACGCCGCGTCGTCGGCGCTGATCGCCGAGCCATCGGAGAACTTCGCATCACGCAGCTTGAAGGTGTAGGTCAGGCCGTCCTTGGAAATGTCCCAGCTTTCTGCCAGCCCCGGCTCCATCTTGGTGCCCAGGTTGTCCACGCGGACCAGGGTGTCGTACACGTTGGCGAATACCCAGGTGTCACGGTTTTGCGCGCTTTTGATCGGGTCGAACGTGGTGCTGTCTTCACGGCAGCCGATGGTCAGTACACCGGCGGCTTGCGCCAACCCGGCGGTCAGGGACCAGGCGGTCAATGTAGCGGCGGCGAGCAACTTCAAATGACGCGATTGCATATCACAACTCCTTGTTAATGAATGGCAGAGGGTTAAAGCAATGGTTCTTCAAGCACGCAACTGTACCGATGCTCGTGCAGGAAATGGGTAGGCGGCAACACCACGGAACACATGGTTTGCGCATGCCGGCAACGCGGGTGAAAGGCGCAACCGGCAGGCAGGTTCAGCGGGCTCGGTGGCTCACCGGGCAAAGGTTCTGTAGGCAACGGCCGATGGGGATCGATCTCGGGAATCGCCTCGATCAACGCCGCCGTATAGGGATGACGCGGCGCGGTGAAGACCGCTTCCACCGGCCCTTCCTCGACGATCTTGCCCAGGTACATCACCGCCACGCGGTCGCACAGGCGGCGCACGATGGCCAGGTCATGGGCGATAAACAGGATGGCCAGGTTCATGCGCTGTTGCAGTTCCAGCAACAGGTTGATGATCTGCCCCTGGATCGACACGTCCAGCGCCGCCACGCACTCATCGGCAATGATCAGGCGCGGCTCCACCGCCAATGCGCGGGCGATACCCACGCGCTGGCACTGGCCGCCACTGAGGGAGCCGGGCTTGCGGCTGGCCAGTTCGGGGCGCAGGCCGACCAGGTCGAGCAGCTCATCGACGCGGCGCGGGATCTGGTCCGGCGTGACCTTGCGCTGCACCCGCAGCACTTCGGCAATGGTTTCGCCAATGGTGTGGCGCGGGTTCAGCGCTGCGTACGGGTCCTGGAAGATCATCGCAGTTTCGTGACGCAGGCGGGCGATGTCGATAGGGCTGCCATGGGCCATGTCGATGCCATCGAACAACACCTGCCCGGCGCTGATCGGATTGAGGTGCAGAATCGCCCGACCCAGGGTGCTCTTGCCACTGCCGGACTCGCCGACCAAGCCCAGGGTTTCCCCCGCCGCCAGGTTCAGCGAAACACCGTTGACCGCCCTCACCCACTGCTTGTTCAACCCCAGGAAACCGCTGCCGGACGCGGCAAACTTCACCTCCAGGTCCTTGATCTGCAACAGGCTCATGGGCGTGCTCCCAACGGGTAGTGACAGGCCACGCGCAAGCCTTGCGGCACCTGCTCGGTACACAAGGCGCCCACCTGCGGGCAGCGCGGGTTGAAGCGACAACCGTCGGGCAGCGCATCCAACAACGGCGGCTGCCCGGCGATGGTGCGCAGCAACGCGTGGCCGCTGCTGTGGGCCGGCTGGCACGCGATCAGGCCAGCGGTATACGGGTGTTGCGGGCGCGCCAACAAGTCGTACTTGCTCCCCTGCTCACACAGGCGCCCGGCGTACATCACCGCGATGGAATCACAGGTCTGCGCCACCACGCCAAGGTCATGGGTGATCATGATGATCGACAGGCCGCGCCGGTCGCGCAGGTCCAGCAGCAAGCGCAGGATTTGCGCCTGCACGGTCACATCGAGGGCGGTGGTCGGTTCGTCGGCGATCAACACTTTCGGGTTGCAGCCCAAGGCGACGGCGATCATCGCGCGTTGGCGCATGCCGCCGGAAAATTCGTGAGGATAGTTGTCCACCCGCGCCTGGGGATCGGGAATGCCGACTTGGCGCAGTACCTCGATGGCTTGCCGGCGCGCGTCTTTTTTCGACGCGCCCTGGTGCAGACGAATGCCCTCGGCAATCTGCTCGCCGATGCGCATCAGCGGGTCGAGGTGGCTGCTGGGGTTCTGGAAGATCATGCCCAACTGCCCACCGCGTACGGCGCGCATGCCGGTATCGTCCAGCGCCAGCAAGTCCTGGCCGGCCAGCCGTACGGCAGCGCCCTGCACCCGCAGGTTCGGCGACGGCAACAAGCGCATCAGCCCGCGGCAGGCCATGGTCTTGCCCGAGCCGCTCTCGCCCACCAGCCCGAGGATTTCGCCTTCGGCCAGGGCGAAGGACACACGGTCCACCAGCGTTACATCGCGCCCCGCGTTGTTGGCGATCACGCTCAGGTCCTGCACCTGCAACAGGCTCATGCGCGGTCCCCCAACACTTGCGCGACACCGTCGGCCAGCAGGCTGAAACCCATGGCCAGGGTGACGATGGCCAGGCCGGGGAATGTACAGATCCACCACGCCGTGGTGATAAACGCCTGCCCTTCGGCAACCATCGTGCCCCACTCGGCGGTCGGCGGCTGCACACCCAGGCCCAGGTAACTGACGGCGGCGCCGTTGAGCAGCACCAGCACCGCGTCCGACATGGAAAACACAATGGAGCCAAACATCGCATTCGGCAGCAAATGCCGGAACAGAATGCGCCCATGACCAAAGCCCAGGCTCTTGGCGGCCAGGGCAAAGTCGCTTTCCTTGAGCACCAGGATCTGCGAGCGGATCAACCGCGCATACGACACCCAGCCCACCAGCGCCATGGCGATATAAAAGCTCTGCAAGCCCGGCCCGAGGATGGCCATGATCGCCAGCATCAGCACCAGGAACGGGAACGCGAGGATCACGTCGATCACGCGCATGCAGAAGCTGTCGAAACGCCCGCCGATGTAGCCGGAGACCGCACCGACAAAGGTGCCGATCATGAACGGAAAGATCACGCCGACGATGGCCAGTTGCAGGTCGATGCGTGCGCCCCAGATCACGCGGGAGAGAATGTCGCGCCCGTAGTTATCGGTGCCGAAGGGATGGGCGAGGCTGGGGGCCAGCAAACTGAACTCGGTGTTCTGCGCAATCGGGTCATAGGGGGCGATCCACGGCGCAAACACTGCCAAGGCAAACCATACGAACAAGATCAACAGGCCCCACGCGGCGGTCAGTCGGCCATTGCGAAAACCAAAGCGCAGGCGCAAGCGCCAGGGGGCGATCAACGGGCGGCTGCTCATTGCATCTTCACCCGTGGGTCGAGGGCCACTGTGACCACGTCGGCGGCAAAGTTGACGATTACCGTCGCACACGCCAGCACCATGGCCACGCCCTGCACCACCATGTAGTCGCGGGTAAAGATGCCGCGCACCAGCAATTGGCCGATGCCCGGGATGGCGAACAGGCTTTCGATCACCACCGTGCCGCTGATCAGCCAGCCGATGTTCACCGCCAGCAGGTTGACCGCCGGCACTAGGGAATTGGGCAACACATGCCGACGAAACACCGCCGCCTCCGACAACCCGCGCGCCCGCGCAGCGGTGACGTGATCGGCCTGCAATTCCATCAACATGCTCGCCCGCAGGTTGCGCACCAGCACCGCCGACAGTGCCAGGGCAATGGTCAGGCACGGCAAGACCATGTGGTGCGCCTTGTCGAGAAAGGTGCGGCCGTAGCCCGACACCGGAAACAGGCCCCACTTCACACTCAGCAGCAGGATCAGCATCAGCCCCAGCCAGAACGCCGGCATGCCCAGGCCAACCGTGGTGAACACGCGGATCAGGTTATCCACCCAGCCGCCCTTGTTGCGCGCCGCCAGGGTGGCCAGCGGCACCGCGATCAACAGCGCCAGCAGCACGCTGCCGAGCACCAGCACCAGGGTCGGCTCGATGCGGGTGACGATCAGCTTCAGGGCATCGACCTTGTACAGCAGCGATTGGCCGAGATCGCCTTTGAGCAGGTTCTTCAGGAAGTAGAAATATTGCAGCCACAACGGCTGGTCGAGGCCGTACTGGGCGCGGATTTTCAGCAGCGCGTCCGGTGTGCTGCGCGAGCCCAGCAAGGCCCGCGCCGGATCGCCGGGGATCGAGCGCACCAGGATAAAGGTGATCAGGCTGATGCCAAACAACACCGGCAGCAATTGCAGCGGCCGGGACAGCACAAAACGGTAGCGCGCCAGGTTCATCCGTCAGCCTCGGTGACGCGCGAGGAAGTCCAGCAACACCGGGAAATAGGCCTGGGGCTCTTCGTAGAACGGCATATGGCTGCTGTTGGGAAAGACGTGGAGTTCGGCGTGCTTGACTGCCATCTTCATACGCATGGCGCAGGCCGGGGTGAGTTCGTCGTGTTGGCCGGTGGTGATCAGCGTGGGCATCGTAAAGTCGGCCATCTCGGGGATGCGGTTCCAGTCCTTGAGGTTGCCGACATAGAGGAACTCGTTAGGGCCCTGCATGGTTTCATAAGGCCCCATGTTCCAGTCGCCGAGGGAGCGCTTGACCGGCTCGGGCCATTCGTCCAGGCGGCACACGTGGCGATAGTTGAGCAAGGTGATGGCGGCCTGGTACTGGGGATGGTCGAGGGTGCCCATGGCTTCATGGCGCTGCATCATCGCCACGGTTTCACTGCCGAGGGCGCCGCGCAGGCGTTCAAGCTCCTGGGACAGGTGCGGAATGTCGCCGACGGTGTTTTCGAGGATCAGGCTTTTCAACGCAGCGGGGTAATGGATGGCGTATTCGATGCCGAGCCAGCCGCCCCAGGAATGCCCCAGCAAATGCACGCGTCCCAGATTCAGGGTTTGGCGCACGGTTTCGACTTCTTCGACATAACGGCGGATTTCCCACAGGGAAACATCGGTCGGTCTGGCTGATGCGCCCGTGCCAAGCTGGTCGAATGCAACCACTCGCAGGTTATGGTCCTTGAGCCAGCCATGGGCGTCGCGCAAGTAGTCACACGGCAGGCCCGGGCCGCCGTTGAGGCACAAGAGCACCTCATCGCCTTCGCCGAAGCTGTAGACCACGAGGTTATGGCCGTCGACGTGCACGTTGTACTGCTGGTCGGGGGCAATTTCACGCCACATGCATACATTCCTTGTGTGGTATCGGCCTGGCTGGCAGCGGCCGTTGATCAGGCCAACACTACCGAGGATGCCGTGCGTCCATAACCTAGTATTTCTTATAGGTTTGGCCTGGCAGTCCTTCGCCGGGGCGTGGCATTCTACTTGCCGCAAGTCGAGATTCAAATGAATTCGGGAGCAGAACGGATGCTGGCCAAGCTTACTGCCTTCAATAACCGTCTGATGCCGGGCAGGAGCCTGGATGAACAGATGGACAACACCTTTATCCTTGCCCAACAGTTGGGTTTTGATGCACTGGTGTATGACTACACCCCGGTGCCCATCGACCATGACGGCGCCTTGATCACCCCTTCGGTCCTGGAACTGCGCAACACGCCGCCCGACTGGCACGCGTTGTGGTGCGGCGAAGGCTTCTACCAGATCGACCCGGTGCAGCACCTGGCCTTGAGCACAGTATCGCCATTTGTCTGGTCCTACGAGGCCAAGGCCCAGACGGCGCTGCAGAAGATCATCGACCCTTGCCACGCGCCTGTTTCCTCTTATTTGCACGAACGCCAACTGACCTGCGGCGTCAGCGTGCCCATCCACTTGCCACGCGGCGGCTTCGCCTCGTTGACCGGCCTGCGCATCGGCAAGGCCCGCAGTGTGTTGCAGGATGCACAGCAGACCCTGGCGGATTTCAGCCTGATTACCCACGCCTTGCAGGAAGCGGCCTACCCGCTGTTCAGCAAAGAGCTACGCACGTACCCGCATATCCACCTGACCAAACGCGAACGCGAATGCCTGAAATGGGCCGCCGACGGCCTCACCGCCGCCGAAATCGCCACGCAGTTGAGCCGTTCACTGGCGGTGGTCACCCTGCACCTGGCCTCGGCGATGCACAAGCTGGGGGCCAAGAACCGCGTACAAGCGGTGGTGCGCGCCACCCATTACCGCCTGCTGGAAGATTGACCGATGGGTAAAACCTAGCTGTTTTGCTAGTTACCTAAATCTGGCGTGCCGACTATCGTGTCCCTGATCCTTTTTCCAAAGAGCAGGGTACGAAATGGAATTCATCGAAAAAATCCGCGAAGGGTATGCGGCCTTTGGCGCCTACCAGACCTGGTACCGCGTCACCGGCGACCTGACCACCGGCCGCACGCCGCTGGTGATCATCCACGGCGGCCCCGGCTGCACCCATGACTATGTCGATGCGTTCAAGGACGTCGCCGCCAGCGGCCATGCCGTGATCCACTACGATCAACTGGGCAACGGCCGCTCCACCCATTTGCCGGACAAAGACCCGTCGTTCTGGACCGTCGACCTGTTCCTCGCCGAACTGGACAACCTGCTCGACCACCTGAACATCCGCGATAACTACGCGATCCTCGGCCAATCCTGGGGCGGCATGCTCGGCAGCGAACACGCGATCCGCCAGCCCAAGGGCCTGCGCGCGTTCATCCCGGCCAACTCGCCGACGTGCATGCGCACCTGGGTCAGCGAAGCCAACCGCCTGCGCAAGCTATTGCCTGAAGGCGTGCACGAAACCCTGCTCAAGCATGAAGCCGCCGGCACCTATCAAGACCCGGAATACCTCGCCGCCTCGCGGATTTTCTATGACCAGCACGTGTGCCGCGTCAATCCATGGCCGGAAGAGGTCGCGCGGACCTTTGCCCAAGTCGACTCAGACCCCACGGTGTACCACGCCATGAGCGGCCCGACCGAGTTCCACGTGATCGGCAGCTTGAAGGATTGGAAGTCGATTGGCCGGTTGTCGGCGATCAAGGTGCCGACCCTGGTGATCTCCGGGCGGCATGACGAGGCCACGCCATTGGTGGTCAAGCCGTTCCTGGATGAAATCGCGGATGTGCGCTGGGCGCTGTTTGAAGACTCCAGCCACATGCCCCATGTCGAAGAACGCCAGGCGTGCATGGGCACTGTGGTGAAGTTTCTGGATGAGGCGTGTTCGGTACCGTACCCAAAGCTTAAGGCTGGCTAAATCAAAATGTGGGAGCGGGCTTGCCCGCGATGACTGGGGTGAAT
>NZ_ANNV01000010.1 GCF_000346755.1 Pseudomonas sp. CBZ-4
GTGAACAGCAGTTCACCCGGTTCACCTGTTCACTAAGCTGGGCATCTTTCCGCTGACACGATCACGCGGGTTTCCTACCCTGTATTCAAAAGGTGGCTCAGGGTACCCCGGTAAAATTAGAGCCACGGGCATGACCGTACCAATGTCGCTGAAGGTCAATCCACTCAAGGGGCGGGGGGAAAACAGGTGTTACGTGAAAGCATATCTATATTATTTATATCGAGATTACTGCCGTTAAACTTGGGCTGTCGAGGAGCAAAAGCTGATGCTAAAAGTGAGTCAGATGTCACATCTCAGGCTCAAATTTTAGCTGAATGCTTCCAGTAAGTATTTTAAGGGGGGATTGACCAATACCGGCACGATATAGACGTGCGGGGTACCTAAAAAATTCTGGGAACCCCTGGTTGCTGAGTGAGGCGAGGATTTTTCGATATTGCTATGAAACGATTATGGTGAGCTTCAAGATAGAGTGCGCGAGGTTTTGGGCTGAATAGGAAAAGACGCTTTCCCTGAAGATGCAGATAGGCTTCATCGTTGAGACCGTGGGCAAGCTCCACAGTGAGAGTTTCAGGGTTTATAGAAATTTGGTGGGCATCAAAAAGTCGGTGAATGTCGACCCGCAGTAATAGGCCATTTAGCTCGTCATGCGACTGGTCGCCGCGATAAGGGATGATGTGAGCTGCTTCAAGAAGAGTGTCAATCCTGCATCCGGTGATGACGCACTGTGCGCCATAACGCTCTAACATAGCTGCCCTGAAATTCCCTTGCCCTTGGCGCACGACTGAAGACTGTATACGTACCGTTCGACGATCCTCGCTTAGCAGTCTTAACTCCACTGCTGGCGGGGGAGCGTGTGCTGATGCTCCCTCGATTGGTAGCAAGTCCTCCAGATCTTTTATGAGGGCATGGGTCATTAAGTGGCGATAATTAGTTGTGCCAAGCTCCTTAGTATTCGCGGTCCTTAGCGTTGCAAGAGCCTCTGCGGCAGCCTCTAGGGAGGCGAAGCTGTCCGGGCGGTTAGCCCACGCCAATTTAAGCTCCGCTAGTGACATTTTACGGATGGCGAATAGGTTGAAGCCGCTAGGGGGCTGGGGTTTAGCGAGTTCCTCTGAGGCTACCAAAACCGCTACTACGTTGGAGTGTTCAAGATAGGCGGTTGGCCCAGCGTAGACGTCATCGATGCCAGCAAGCACGCGATATAAAGCGTAAAGCTCAGCCGCAGCTTCCCTCGATCCGCACGTTTGCGCACGTAAGTCCCAGGCTGCGAAAATATCTGCTTCGGTAAAGTCCAGCAGGTCGTCGACCTCCAGGGCGTACAAGTGCGCTGGAGCTTCTGCGAGTTGGGGTTGTGGCTGAGGTTTGTACTGTGCCGCTTGACCCACTTTGTGAGGTGCATGATTTGATAAATGAGGTAAATCGATTTCGTACGTCGGAATCAGGAGGCTATGACTGTTATCAATCCAGTGAGAGTAGGCCGCCAGGCGTTGAGCTTCAAGATCCGTATCTAGGTAGCTCCGATAAGCTTCTACATACTCTACCCATCGGTTGTATCCGCTCAGGTTCATGATCTGACGCCCTATTCGGATTTTCTTGCGCTGAAAAATACCGGTAACGCGATGGGAGGTTTTGAGCATTCGGAGATCCATCAGACAGTTAAAGCATCCTTCCGGTGCAGCGTAAAATAATTCTAGCAGTAATTCTGATTAAAGCCCTGCATAAAATAGAGCATGCACGAAGCTTTTGACATTCGATAATTGATTTCAAGCTTTTAGCATAATCTTGAACAGTTTGTAGCTGGTCATTAAGTTGATAAATAAGTAGTTGGATTTGCTTTTATAATTGATGTCGTGCCCAGGAAAAAAGAATGGCGATGTTTGTTTGTGAGCGTGCAGTAATAATGTTTTCGAGGTGTGATATTGATCCGAGCAGTCTCTTGAAGCAATAAGTTAGACAGTTGGGTCTCCCTATTTTGAATTATGTGCACTGGCTTATATTTAAATGTTGCAGTATTTTGCAAAGATGATTTAAGCGGCTTTAAAGATAAGCACTTTAAGTAATGTTTACTTGATGTATGAAAAATGTTAAGATCGCGCGCATTTTATTTTTTTTTGGTGGAAATCCGTGCTCGTCGAAGAAAATCTTCAACTTGAAGAAATACAAACTTTGAAGCGCGAAGAGCGGAGGCGAAGCCTCGGCGCCTTTTACACGCCAAGTGTACTGAGTAAGTTGCTATGTGGTTGGGCTATCCAACATAAAGATCAAGTCGTGTTGGAGCCTAGTTTTGGGGGCTGTACATTTTTAGAAGAGATTTCTTCTCGATTTATAGAGTTGGGCTCAAATAGCCCGCTGCAAAAAGTGTATGGCTGCGATATAGATAAAAATGCTTTCCTGAAATTAGAGTCGCTTAAAATCGCAGGCTGTGAAAATAATTTTCTTCAAGAAGATTTTCTGTTATTGGAGCATAAGACATTTTTTGAGGGAAAGGCGGATGTCGTAATCGGTAACCCTCCCTATATCGGAAACTCTCAGATTGGAGCCGATCAGCGTAGGGCTGTTGAGAAGTGGAAAAGTACACACGGATTTGAAATAGATGCAAGATCGAGCTTGTGGGTTTATTTCTTTATTCACTCCTTAAGCTTTCTAAAAGAGGGCGGGCGTTTAGCTTTTGTATTGCCTGGTAGTTTTCTTTCTGCGGATTACTCTAAAAAAGTACACAAGCTTCTCCAGGATAGATTCTCTAATTGCTTAATTATATCTTTGGCGGAAAGAATTTTCATTTCAGAAGGTGCTGAAGAGCGTACAGTGATTTTATTGGCTGATGGGTTCAGAGAAAGCACTGTATGTAGCTGTGTGATGAAAATTGCTAACGCTCCAAGGCTCTCAAATTTACCTGATCTGTTTTTAGCCTGGGAAAGAAATAAGTCAGATTTTTACGATTTTGATGTTTTGGGGCTAGGCTCCTTTATAGAAAGAAATGCAACAAATCAATTTAAAGGTTTGTCGCTACGCGTCCCAAATATTGAGCTGGGAAGTATTGCTAAAGTAAGTATTGGGATTGTAACAGGTGATACCAAGTTTTTTATCAAAACTTTGACAGATTGGCGCGAGCTAGGAATTTCAGAAAATTTTCTTAAGTTTGTCGTTCCTAAAATTAAAGGTATTTCGGGGGTAAACCTAACAAGGTCGCAGGTTGAAACTCTGATTGGTTCAGATCTACGTTGTCTTCTTCTGGATACTGAGCAAGAAAGCCTTTCTGCTGACGTGTTGCTTTATTTGAATCGTTATCCACCTGAAAAGCGAATATTAGCTACTTACACTAAAAGAAGTACTTGGCATCAGCCTGATGATCATAAAATTCCGGACGGGTTTTTTACGTTCTTGACCCATAACGGTCCAAGATTGATTCTTAATAATGCCAAGGTGAACTGTACCAATTCTGTGCATAGAATGTTTTTCAAAGAAAAAGTAGATAGTGTGAGGGCAAAGCTAATCGCTCTTTCTATGCTTTCTACTTTTACACAAGTACATGCTGAGATAATTGGGCGGCCATGTGGTTCTGGTGCATTAAAACTTGAGCCTAAGGATGCGCTGCAACTTAGGATTCTATATCCTGAGATTGTAGATCCGGTTTTAGTTAAAGCTGCATTTAAAAGCGCTCACAAGGAGCTGTCTAAGACCCCGCCTAACGAGAGCGCTGCGCGTAAGGTGGCTGATGAAGCGTTGGCAGGTATGATTGGCGTGGATTATCAGCTTGAGTTGAAAGAGTTAGAGCTTGCTTTGCAGATTGCTCGCCACCATCGGAAGGGCAACGTGGGGCTGAATATAGAATAGAGGGAGCTATCTGATGGATATCATCAGCTTAAAAGAAAGTCTAACGACAGCTCTAGGTGAGAGCGAGATTGATTACAATAAGATACTTAGTCTCGCCAATGAGATTTCAAAATATGATACGGAGAATGTTAGGTTCTCCGTAGATGCAAGCCATATTTCGCGGTTGGGGCATGAGCTAGTTTCCAAGCAAGAAACAGCTGTGGCAGAATTAATAAAAAATGCTTATGACGCAGACGCTGATTATGTAAAGGCTGTTTTCAAGCACACATATAAAGCTGGTGGCGAACTCATTATCTCG
Organism: Pseudomonas sp. CBZ-4; assembly: GCF_000346755.1. Classification (GTDB taxonomy): domain Bacteria; phylum Pseudomonadota; class Gammaproteobacteria; order Pseudomonadales; family Pseudomonadaceae; genus Aquipseudomonas. The sequence goes on from NZ_ANNV01000010.1 coordinate 4,130, forward strand.
GATAATGGTTTAGGTATGAGTCGCGATGAACTTATTAATGGGTTTATGCGAATTTCTACGCGGGATAAAAGCGAAAATCCGAGTTCCAATAAATACAACAGGCAAAGAGCAGGGCGAAAAGGCATAGGTAGATTTTCCGCGCAGCGCCTTGGTATGCGTTTGCAGTTAACTACTAAGCGTGAAGAGGATTTAGCAGGTATATGCATTGAGATCGATTGGAATAAATTCGAAGCGGTCGGCGATTTGATTCTGGTATCAAATCAAATTACTTTTGATCCTACGGCAGATGTTGGTACCACGCTCAGAATAAGCAACCTGAAGGACTCATGGAGTAATGCGCAAATTCAGCGGGCTTATCGTTTCATATCGGATCTTCTGCAGCCTACACCACTTCGATTTGCTCCAAATCGAACGGTTGGTGATCCAGGATTCAGAGTAGAGTTTTACGAAGAGTACGATGGCGAGCAAGTGCTAATTGCCAGTGAGCAACAGAATATTCTAGACAACGCTCATGCTTTGATTTCTGGATATGTCGACGAAACGGGAACTCCTTATTTTTCGATTAACTCTAAGAGGTTCAACTTTAATGGTGAGCCTGAAAACTTTCTCTCTGATGCGCGTGTAAAAACGGTTTTCGATGCTGAAGTGAAAGACTATTCGCTATTGCCTGGAGTGAGTTTTCAAGCGCATTACTTTATCGAAAATGATTTGCCGCCTGGCTCGAGGAATATAGTTAGGAACGTTCTGCGCAAAAATAGCGGTATCAGAATCTACCGCAATGGATTTCGTGTATTACCTTACGGAGAGCCGCAAGATGATTGGCTCGGACTGCAGCGATCTTCTGCCCTGAGGCAATTACTACCACCCCATGCAAATTCAAACTTTATAGGTTTTGTTCAGCTAACAGATCCAAATGGCGATAATTTTGAAGAGACAGCTAGTCGAGAGGGTCTGATTGAGAATCAGGCTTTTTCTCAACTTCAGGACTTTATTTATAAGTCTCTAATGCATGGCATAATAAAAATAGCACACGTCCGTGGAAAAAAGATTTTCTCCACAGATCCGGCGACTAATAAAACTACTAAAGAACGCGCTGAAGACATAACAACAAAATTTTCTACATTCGTAGCGAAAGTAAGTAGCAGTAATAGTTGGTCATCTCGCCCCGCGGAGGAACAAGCGAAAATTGACGAGGAAGCTCATGAGATTTTCGAGGAAATTGTCCTCCTTGAAAAAGATACGCAGGATCTTTTAGAAGAACTTGGGATGTTGCGTGTGCTCGCAAGTTTAGGGTTGACTATCGGTGAGTTTACCCATGAGACGAGGCATGTGCTGTCTGCCTTGTCTGCGGGGATTTTTACTATTACACAAGGCAACCCTGATGCAGATAAGTTGAAAACGCTGCAGGCCAATATAGAGTCATTGCAGTCTTATATGCGCTACTTTGATAAAGCGGTAACCCAGAACTCCCAGCGGAACCTGAGTGTGCATGAGGTTAGGGATCTGCTGAGTGATTTTGAGCAAGTAGTAACATCTGCCCTTAAACGACAATTTGTTTCTCTGACTGTAGAGGTTTCCGGATATGAACTTTTCGTAAAGCCTAGTCATAAATCTGAGTGGGCGTCGATATTTTTCAATCTGTTCACAAACTCGCTTAAAGCAATCAACCGAGCACGAGTCTTAGGTGAGATTCGTATCGTGGCGGGAGAAGTCGATGATACTAGGCTCTATATAGAGTTTATAGATAATGGAGATGGTATCGCTGAAGAAAACAAGGAGAAAGTTTTCGATGCCTTTTTTACAACTAGTACGCCAGCGGATGCGCTGGCTGACGATGAAGTTCACATTACTGGATCAGGCCTCGGGCTTAAGATAATAAGAGATATAGTCGAAAGCACCGGCGGGGAAATATTTATTTCAGAACCCCCTGCCGGGTTTTCAACATGTATTCGTATTGAGTTCCCGCGCGCTGCAGATGAGGAGATTCCAGATGAGCTTCGTTAAATATTTATGTATAGATGACCAGCCAGAAGATTTTATTCAACCGCTTCTGAATAAGTTGTCGAGCTTTAACAAGGATTTAAATTTCGACCGTATGCACCCACAAGAGTTTGAGTCTCAATTTGAGCGTATTCAAACGTTGGCGGGCGATGGGCAATGTTTTGGTCTACTAGTCGACCTGAGGCTCGATCAAGATGCAGATCCGGAGAATGGTAGTAAAGTTTATTATCGCGGACCTACGCTGGCGCAAGAGCTTCGAACACGCATGGCAGAAGGAGCCTTACCCAGCTTTCCGATAGTTCTCTGGTCAATGAATGATAATATAGTTCATTCTTATGCCCCGGATAGTTCTTCTCATGATCTCTTTGACGCAGTTTACGCTAAAGATGATGGTCAACATTTACTTGGCGATAAAGTTGCTTTGGAGTTGTTTTGGCTGGCTACTGGTTATTCCAAGATATCTCAAATTTTTGAGCGTAGTCCTGCGTATAGTTTTGAGGATTTAGTCGGTTCAGTCGATGGAGATAGGGACTATTTAGATCCGCGCCTTATCTCCTTTCTCAAAGGGAAGGTGGTATATGAAGTGGCTGGAAAGATTCTAAATACTCTAATCCGTTCCGAAGGTGTACTTGTAAGCGAGGCTATGCTGGCAGCGCGCTTAGGTGTTGATATAGAACAATCCTCTAATAGTTGGCCGCAGTTGTTGAGGGAGATACACAATACAAGCTATTCCGGCGTGTTCCATGAAGCTTGGCCCAGATGGTGGATGCATCGCGTAGAGGCTTGGTGGTCTGAAATAGTTGCGTATAAAGCCTCGCTAAGAAAGTACACCGCACATGAGCGCGTCATGATCATCAATGAGAGGTTCGGCCTTCAGTTAATTGCGGCGCTCCCTATAGATGATGGCTATAGCACTCGATATTCGGCTATCTGTGTGGCGATGGGTAGGCCACTCGATCCGGTTGATGGTTTTAAGGTGTTCAGTCCTCGACAGGATGCGTGGCAGGACAGCAAATACGTCTCTGCCCACGCCGTTCTGAATAGATTGAAAAAATCTGAATGGGTACTCGATCCACTGGAAGTGGAGCGCTTTAAACAGCTTACGGAAAGGCTTAAAAATGACAAAAAGAATTAAGCCAGATTCTTACCGGAGACAAATATCTTCTGAGCTCAGACAGCTTGGGGGCGTTCTCCAACGAGATGCTAGCGAAGTTTGCTTTGATACCGGGCCGATAACTCAAGCAGCAAGTATGTGCGGCACTTCAAAGCCATATGGGCCGGAGTCCTGGGGATATCAAGTTGATGATCTTAAATTCAGAGTAAAAACGCCACAGAAAGTTATTCCGCATTCCATTGGCGAATACCTTCAGGTTGTGATGAATTTTAAGATCCAAGGCAAGTGCACAGATGAACTCACAGAGTTGATTAAACTCTTGGAGTTTAGCATTGTAGTCTCGAATGACGAGGGGACATACCTTTCGTCTTGGCATTTCGATAAGCATATAGTCTCCGATGAGGGTGAGGATGGAGAGCCTGAGGATGCACATCCCCTATATCATTTTCAATACGGTGGTAAGAACTTGGCACCGTTAGGTGGTAATCATGGAGGAATACTTATTTTGCCATCCCCGAGAATTGGGCATCCACCTATGGATGTAGTGTTGGCTGTTGATTTCGTACTATCTAATTTTGCTGGTTTACATTGGAAGGGTCTAAGAGAGAATAACGAATATAGTAGGCGATTGACCGAGGCTCAGAATAGGTATCTAAGGCCTTATGTTGAAAGCATGATGTCTTGGTGGAATACTGGTAGGGAATCTGACTTTGTCAAAAGTTTATGGCCTCACTTAATATAAGTTCTTTTGGAGTATTTGAAGCCGATACTGGGAATTTCACTCAATAGAAATAGGCGTGCCTACACGAAGTTTTATTGAAGGAGTTTGCGGTTCTGGGGGAGATCTTGTACGGGCGGTTCAATAAGGATTGAACCGCCCCTACATGTCTTGGTCTTCTTGAACAATGTTCCTTGGACGATTGTTTAGGTCGGAATCACCCGGATCGCTTATCTGGATGTAGATCGTGTTTCAGCATTTGACTCTTGGTAGGGATTCTGCATATTGCAAACAGCCCGCTTGGGCGAACTGTTTGGGCGTCAAGCGGCGAATAATTCCTCCAAGGAGATATTCCGAGCTGCCTCTGCCAAATCTGAACGTTCAAGTCTCGATTTGAAGGGGCCGAAGCGAGGAACTTCCAGTCTGGACATGGCATCGCCCATTCCGCCTTTTTGGTTGTTAACGGCAAGTATCCGTGCGCCTACAGCGAGCAGTTGCTCGGTCACCGCGTTCCACTCCTCGTTGAAGGCAAACCCGAGCGCGTTCAATACTGCGGTCTTAGCTTCATCTCCACGTTGGCGGGCATTCGTGATTTGAGCCTCAAGACTATCAAGCTCGACTTGGAGAGCACTGAGGATCAGGTCTTGCCTTCTGACCTGCTCGTCCGTTGTTGCCAATTGCTTAGCTGCCTTTTGCATTTCGCCGCTTGCTGATTTTTCCCCTTCGGCGTCACCGCTTGCCAGGCTTTTGGCGTAGTACGTTGCAGCGTCGCGCTCGGCTTGTTGCGCCTTTTCCAGGGATTGATCGGCTTCTGATTGAATTGTATGAAACCGCTCACTCAAGTGCGTTTTTTTCCGTTCCAGCGCTTCGACTTCAACGGTTGCATCGGTCATCGCTTGAATCGCGTCAGCTTTGATCTGATCAATTTTTTCCAGTTGCTCCAGGTGCTGAATTTTCCGATTAATTGATGCGAGCTCACCTGGAATTGCATGTATCCGGGCTTCGACGCTTGCAACTTTCTCCATTGCCTCGCGACCCTCCGGGCTCCCAATTACGTTGCCATTCGCACTGAATCCGCTGGGTGCATTGCGCCATTCGGCCTCTAGTTGTGGCAGGCTTTCTTCCAGGGTTTCCAGTTCTTGAATCAAGGCGGCTTGTTGCTGTTTTAGCTGGTTCATGTTGAGTTCCTAAACGCGAAAGATTGATTGGTTTTTTCACTGGCGGGCCAGGCCAAGGTGAGCCTGCATTCCTCGTGGCGTGGCCGCTTCTAGGCCGCCTGGGCGCCGTGATCACCTTGTTCTGGCACTGCCACAACCACATAGCAGCGCTGCAAACCCAGCCCCGGTAGTCGCACTGCGGTTGAAGCTTTGCCATCCTTTCCGGGCTCTAAAACGCCTCGTCGCAGGAGCTCTTTGTTAACCGCACTCAGGTTCATGCCTCGGAAGATTTCGGAACGCCAGGCTTCCGGCAGTACGTAGTAGGTATTGGTGGTGTGCAGTGCGTCGCCCATTCCGTGTTCCAACGTCTTGCGAAAGCCCAGGCGATCGATCGTGCGTGGGCCGTGTTCATCGATCTTGGCGGCGGCAGATTCCCAGCGGGTAAAGCGGCTTTCTCCAAATCGCTCGATGACCTGGCGCAGCCGCGCCAAAATCGCATCACCCTCGAAGTTACCGGCGCCGCCCCGCTCTGCCAGCCATGCATGCAGGCACACCCTTCCGGCGGTCGTGGCCGTGCCGTCGGGCCAGCCGGTGACTCCGAAGGCTGTCGCCAACTCTCCCGCCGCTGCCGCGAGGCCGAAGCGAAGGGCGGCGCGCTGGGCTTGTCCACTGGCCGCAGCGGGCAGGTTTTGGGTGATGAACTGTTCTACTGTGCGGCGAACGATCACCGACCACCTGAGCATTTCTCCAGGCGCACACAGTGCGTGCAGGAAGGCAGTGAGGGGTGTGCCGTAGTATTTAGCGACACGGGCCTTGAGCGCATCGGATAGGGCTGCAGCGTCCTCAAAACCATTCAGCACATCGAACATGCCAAGGCCTTTGCTTGCATCCGCAGGCACTGCGAGCATGCGTACCTCCATACCGGCCTTCAGCTCCTTGTTGGCATCCGCCATGTGCTGTGCCAACGTCTTCTCGCCGGTCGAGAGAAAGAGCAAGCGCCATTCCTGTACCTGTCGGCCAGCTTGTCCTCGATCATTTGCTCTGGCCTTACCGGTGCCGTTGCCGAGCATGTACACCGTCTCGCCAATAATGCGCGGGTCGCACATGCCGATTTCATCCAGCACCAGGAGACCGTCTGAGTGGGCGGCGGCGATGGACTCCAGGGCGTTATCCGTGGAACGCCACGAACGCACCAGGCGCGGCCCGCCATAGACCGAGGCAGCGACCTGCAAGTGGGTGGTCTTGCCCCCGGAGCTGTCGCCATACAGGTGGAAGCCGCCTGACTCATGCCCCAGCAGGTTTAGCAGGGGCCCTGCAAAGGCCACAGAGACGACAAACGCCAAGCGGTGGTTACCAACGCAAAGCGCGCCGATTTGCTGTTGCCATTGCTCCAGAGAACCCGCCTCGCTGATCGGTGGCAACTGCGCACCGGCTTCATAAAAATGCAGGTGTTCGGCATGTGAACCGATTTGCTGTTCGGGCAAAAGGAAGGCGTTATCGTGCCAGCCCAAGCGCGTCACCAAACGTGCGCGCTGAGCACTGTCGAAGCCACCGAGATAGCTCTGCAGGTCATTACGGGCATTGCGCCCCGACCGACTTCCGGCAAGGCGTAGGCCCATATCTACCAGTGGGCCGAGTACATCCTTGCCGAAGTCGCCGGTCATGGTCCGGGCCGGAATGTTCCAGCGTTTTTTGGCGCCGTCCGGGTCATCAAACTCGACCAACAAACCCCAGTTGTGGCCCTTGTCGTCGCGAGTGCGAGCGATGATTTCGAGAGGCGAACACACGGGGCGCGCCTCACCATCATCGCCGGAATAAAACACCCCTTCAGGCGTCAGCCGAAAGCCGCCCGGCAACAGGTCGGTTTTCGATTTGGCAGGGCGTTTGGCGGGCGCCTTGGCCTTCTGTTCTTGAGGTTCAGTGGGCTCAGTGGCACCGCCGAAAAACTCACCGCTGCGCACCAGCTCGGCGACGTGGTCTGCGGTCCAGCCTTTGGCTAATGCATCCGCTGCATCATCGCCGTCTGCCCAATTGCCGCCTTTGACGAGTGTCGGCTTGCCGCCTTTGCTGCTCGGCTTGAGCTTGAATACGTCGAGCGAGATCCGTTGTACTGAGGTGGCACCCAGCTCAATCAGCTTCAGCTCGATGGCGTCCATGCAGGTCTTGCCGCTGGCATCATTATCCGGCCACAGCGCCACAGCACGCCCTTTGAGTGTCGTCAGGTCGGCTTTATGCCAAGAATTGGAGCCGTTCGGCCAGCAGGTGGCGACGTGATCGGGCATCAGTTCAGCGGCAGCATCAGCGGCCTTTTCACCTTCACACAACACCACAGGCGCATCGGCCCGCTGTGCCAGTTCATCCAGGCGCAGCAATGGCCGAGGTTCCGACAACCCTTGCCAGCGCCATTGTGTGGCTTGCCCATCGGAGCGCTTGCACCAGGTCAACGGCGCAAAGACTTTTCGCGGCTTACCGTCTTCATCGGGGCCCAGGTCGAAGCGATACAGCGCCATAACCGGCTGGCCTTGCGCATCCCGATAGATCCATACCTTGGACGGAACACCGTGTTGCCGGTGTTTGGCTGGGCACTTGTTCATGGCCTCGGCCGGGATCGGTTGAATCGCGATCCACTCCGGCGTTGCGCTCTTGGCCGGTGCGCTTTTGGTTGTCGCGGAACCAGCGGAAACGCTGAGCAGAACCGCCAGTTTTTCACAGGCCTCAACGTCAGTGCCGCCGTCGATGTAGCGCACCAGGTCGATCAGGTCGCCGCCCTTATCGCCGGTGGCAAAGTCCGCCCAGGTGCCTTTGCTCAAATTGACCTTGAGTGAGCCTGCGCGCTTGTCGGTACGCGTGGGATTCGGTGCTGTGTATTCCTTGCCGCCGTCGACACGTTTGCCGTTTGGCAGCCAGTGAGCAAGTACACGGTCGATGTTCTTCAGGGCAGCGCTTTTTACGTCGGCAAAACTGGGTCGTTTTGAGGTGTTGCCGGTGCGTTGAGTCATGGGGCGGTCCTCGACTCAAGCAACGCCTCGTTTACGTCATCGATCAGTGCTTTGGCCATCTCGCCGAGGTAGAACGCAGGCCAACTAAAACGCTCGCCCGCATCGCTGATGGCGGCGTCGAGGATCAGTTGATTGGCGTGGTGCAGAATCTGGGAGACGGCTTCAAGTGCGTCCTCCAGCGGGATACCGGCATTCACCCGAAACAGGTTCTGGCCGTTACCGTTGGCAGGGGAAAACTCGGAGCGTCCAAGCGTGTTGGAGTGGGTCACAGCGCACCGCCTTTCTGGCCCATCGGCACAGATGAGGCATCACCGTACATGGTGAGTGTTTTGATCAACCCCAAGGTGCCACGCACGTCCCAAATAACGGACGACAGCACGCGATTGGAGAGCAGAGGTTTATCCCCGTCTAAGTGGTCTTCCAGCAGCATGAGAACGGAGTCGGCACGGTCGAGCGCACAGGTGATGGCGTCGATAGGCAGGCCGGCTTCGGCGTCTCGGCTGACGCAGAGGAGATCCTCGGGTAGTGCAAAGCCTGGGAGCATGCTCATTGGGCACCCCCTGCGGCTTCCAGAGCTCGCGCTTTGGACATATGGGCGTTGTAGCGCGAGAGGCGTGTAGCGAGGCTGGAGTTGGCGTGTAAAGCGGCGAGAGCCATTGCTCGATGAGCAGCGGCGCGAATTTTGGACGGATTAAGGGCGTGCATGTGGTGAGCTCCTACTTTCAGACTGGAGCCGCCACCGTCCTTCCTACGGGATTGGGTGGCAGCTGTGCACGGGGTAGGAATACCGGGATAGTAGGCACCCGGCCAGACCGAAGCCTGCCCGCACACAGCCGCCATAACACGTAACTGCGGACGAAAAAAAACGCCGGCAGTTGTGATCTGGGCGCTGATGCGCCTACTAATTCTCGGGTTCCTACGCCCGGTCGCTGAGTTTGCAGCGACGCGCAGAGAGTAGCGTTCGTTTTTTGAAAGTGCAACTGTGCTGAATACTTGCGGATTTTTTCGATGCAACATAAATTGCTTAGGCATACAGATTTACCTCAACGCCTCCGGTTGCCCCCGGGGGCGTTTTCATTTCAGGCATGGGCTTCCCAGCGCAAGGACAGAAGGGGCAGGAAGTTGGCTTCGAGGCAAGATCGTGCATCTTCGTAAGCGTCGATTTGTTGGCCTTCGTCCGCGATCACGGCACGCGGGGCTTCGCTAGGAATGGAGAGCGCGCACCAAGTGCCGTCTGCCCATCGCATGACGACAACTACTCGATTCAGGCGTTTTTGTTGCGTTCTGTGACGCTCAAATCGTTGCATCCAGTGCGATGAGAAACCCACTTTTCTGAGTACAGAAAAGGGCTGCAAGATTGCCTTGTTAGGGATGCGGTTCGTCATGCCGCCACCCTGTCTCGAGCTGCGATTCGTGCACGCGTCCAATCTAAAACTTCAGCCAGTACCCATGCGACGGGAGCGCTACGGGCGCTACTACCGCTTAGTTTTACTGGAAGTGGGAAGCCGCTATCCGCTTGCTGCATAAGTTTGTAAATCGTTGGACGTGCTAACCCGACTATGCCCATTACTTCCGGCATACGGATCAGAATCGCTGAAGGATCTGCAGCAGGATGACTGGTTCGCTTGGCGCTCAGATCGCTCGTTTCGTAAGAGCGGATTTCGGTGGGATTTGCGTACTTGCGGGTATGGTCTTTCATGGATAACCCCTGGTTATGAATACAGGGGTATCTATCTATACATTTATCTAGACGAAGAAAACCACTTTTCCCCTAGACCGATCAATGTGTAGTCAATATGGGGGCAACGCAGGGTGAACGCGGCGGTTTAGTAATTGCGCAGCTAGCACTGGTCGATCAGGTGGCAGGCGTCAGCGAACTGTCCTCGGCAGAGATCATAGAGCGGTTGCGCTGAGAGAGATTTGTGCAGGCCGCTGCTTAGCGCCGAATGCAATGCGTTTTGGCGATCAGTCATGGCCAAGTGTCTCAGGCGCTGTTTAACCGAAAGTCCCACGCCCTGCGCTTGAAGGGCGGAGCCAGCGAGGGTCGCTTGGCAGGCTCGGGCGAAAACGTCTGCCCGCAGCACCTGAGCGCTGACTTTTGCGTTACACGCGGGGTCAGCGTTACATCGGGTGTACGCTATGTCGCTCAACTGTGTAACAGGCGTGGCGGCCAATGAAACCGGGCGTTTGACGATGGGCGTTACACGAGTAACACCCGTTACACCGGTTTTGGAGGGGGGTTGGGTATGTGCTCTCATACTGCCTTTCCAAATTGGCCCTGCACCACATTTCCACTCACTAGGGCATCAAGGTGATCGGCGTACCACTGCATCATCACTCTACGCTGAGGCAGGTACACCGCTTTGTTATAGACCCCGGCAATACCCTCTTTTGCGTGAGAGAGTTGGGCCTCAATGTGATTCTCATCGAAACCCTGCTCATTGAGTATGGTGCTCGCGATGTGACGAAAGCCGTGGCCTGTTTGCCGACCGGCATATCCCAGTCTGCGGAGCGCCATTAGAAAGACGGTGTTACTACGGGGGATTGTCCTGTCTTTCCTGCCTGGAAATAGGAGAGGGTACGCGCCTGTCAGTGTTCGCAACTCAGTGAGCGCTTCGATCGCCTGTCGAGATAGGGGCACCACATGTTCGCGACGACGTTTCATTCGCTCGGCTGGGATCGTCCATAGCTTTTTGGAGAGATCGATTTCTGACCAGCGTGCTTCTCGGATCTCGCTCGGGCGCGATGCTAATAAGGACAGCAAGCGAAGCCCTATACGAACGTCCTTTGCGTGAGGGTAGGAGTTGATCGCTCGAAGTAGCGCAGGCAGTTCTTCAATCGAAACGTGTGCATAGTTTTCAGCGCTACGTGATTGCAGGAATTTGCTGAGACCTTCAAGGGGGTTGTGGAAGGCTCGTCCTGTTACGCGGGCCAGGTCATAGATCTCTTTGCAAAAGGCACGAACTCGGCCCATTTGTTCAATGATCCCCTTCTGCTCCATGCCGCGTAGAAACTCCATCCATTCCAGGGGCAGTATTTCTGTGTATACGCGTTTGCCGAACACGGGGAACACGTGAAGCTCCAGTGCGCCAAGCACTCGTCGAGACGTACCTGACTCCCAGCTTGTGCGTCTGGCCTCAAACCACTCGCGGCCTAACGCTTCAAAGGTGTTGTTGGCAGCAACCTGGTCTGCAACCTTGCGAGCTTGCTTGCTCACCAATGGATTTTTGCCGGTCGATGCGTCTTCCCGCAGTTGAGCTGCTTTCTGTCTCGCCGAAGAGCCACTGATTTCCGGGTAGCCACCGAGACCCAGCCAAGACCATTTCCCGTCTGGCTTTTTGTAGCGCAGCTCCCACGATTTTTGACCGTTAGGTTTCACCCGGAAGTACAGGCCATTCCCGTCCTGCTCCCGATATGTAACGTGCTCAGGCTCCAGGCCTGCAAGCGTAGTATCTGCTAAGGGGCGGCGTTTGATTTCAGAGCGCTTCACTTCCTGTATGCCTCCAGTTATAGGAATCTCAAAGCATACACGTGGGCATACACGGCGGGAAGTTATAGGGGTGGACAGGGATGGATAGCCAGAAACAAGAAAGCCCGCACGGGGCGGGCTTCTTGGGGTGTTTCGTAGACTGTCTGAGACAGCCAGAGACTGCTATATGGTGCACCCGGCGGGATTCGAACCCACGACCCCTGCCTTCGGAGGGCAGTACTCTATCCAGCTGAGCTACGGATGCTTGTGCGGGCGACATCATACCCATGTCGCCCTTGGGCGTCCATGCTGGTTTTTGGCCGCTGAACCGTAGGAAATCGGCGCGCTGGCGCCCTAAACCGGGCGCCGCCGGTCAAGGCGGGGGAACCCGGGCCAATCACGCTGATCCGAAAGATTCGGCAAATGCGCCGTTTTCGTTCTTTTTTTCGAACAGACTATTGCCCTGTACCCCCATTGATCCTAGGATTCGTTTGAGATTTCAAACGCTCTGTCTCCCGCGTGCGCTTCACATATTCCGCGCGCTGGGGCTGATTTCCCTGACGGCAGCCCACAAGGCGCCTTTCAACAACTCTAATTCGCTCCGCGCGTGCGCGGTGCTGTTAAGGAAAGCCGACATGCAGCTTAAAGATGCCCAGTTGTTCCGCCAGCAAGCCTTTATCGATGGTGCTTGGGTCGATGCGGACAACGGTCAGACCATCAAGGTCAACAACCCGGCCACGGGCGAGATTCTCGGTACCGTGCCAAAGATGGGCGCCGCGGAAACCCGCCGCGCCATCGAAGCCGCCGACAACGCCTTGCCGGCCTGGCGTGCGCTGACCGCCAAGGAGCGCGCGAACAAGCTGCGCCGTTGGTTTGAGCTGCTGATCGAAAACCAGGACGACCTCGCCCGCCTGATGACCCTCGAACAAGGCAAGCCGCTGGCCGAAGCCAAGGGCGAAATCGTCTACGCCGCGTCCTTTATCGAGTGGTTCGCCGAAGAAGCCAAGCGCATCTACGGTGACGTGATTCCCGGCCACCAGCCCGACAAGCGCCTGATCGTGATCAAGCAGCCGATCGGCGTGACCGCTGCCATCACCCCGTGGAACTTCCCGGCCGCGATGATCACCCGTAAAGCCGGCCCGGCCCTGGCCGCCGGTTGCACCATGGTCATCAAGCCCGCTTCGCAAACCCCGTTCTCGGCCCTGGCGCTGGTTGAGCTGGCGCACCGTGCCGGCATCCCGAAAGGCGTGCTGAGCGTGGTCACCGGCAGCGCTGGCGACATCGGCGGCGAGCTGACCGGCAACCCGATCGTGCGTAAATTGTCCTTCACCGGCTCGACCGAAATCGGTCGCCAGCTGATGGCCGAATGCGCCAAGGACATCAAGAAAGTGTCCCTGGAGCTGGGCGGCAACGCGCCGTTCATCGTGTTTGACGACGCCGACCTGGATAAGGCCGTCGAAGGCGCGATCATCTCCAAGTACCGCAACAACGGCCAGACCTGCGTCTGCGCCAACCGCCTGTACATCCAGGATTCGGTGTACGACGCCTTCGCCGAAAAACTCAAAGTGGCCGTGGCCAAATTGAAGATCGGCAACGGTCTGGAAGACGGCACCACCACAGGTCCCCTGATCGACGAAAAGGCCGTGGCCAAGGTCCAGGAACACATCGCCGATGCCCTGAGCAAAGGCGCCACGCTGCTGGCGGGTGGCAAGGTCATGGAAGGCAACTTCTTCGAGCCGACCATCCTCACCAACGTGCCGAAAAACGCCGCTGTGGCGAAGGAAGAAACCTTCGGCCCGCTGGCGCCGCTGTTCCGCTTCAAAGACGAAGCCGAAGTGATCGCGATGTCCAACGACACCGAGTTCGGCCTGGCTTCCTACTTCTATGCCCGCGACCTGGGCCGTGTGTTCCGTGTGGCCGAAGCCCTGGAATACGGCATGGTCGGCGTCAACACCGGGTTGATCTCCAACGAAGTGGCGCCGTTCGGCGGTATCAAGGCCTCGGGCCTGGGCCGTGAAGGCTCCAAGTACGGGATCGAGGATTACCTGGAAATCAAATACCTCTGCCTGGGCATCTAAGCCCGGCAAGAGATTGCAGTGAACGCAGAGGGCACGAGAGCGCTGACCCTTTGCGTGTTTCAAGACGTTATTCGTAGTGGCCGGGAACGCTGTGGCAGTCGATCATCGCATGCTGCCGCAGTTGCCTCCCCGCCACGTATTCCTTGGACCCCGCCACCCGATGAGTGGCGAATGAGGACTTTATGAGCAAGACCAACGCATCCCTGATGAAACGCCGCGAAGCCGCTGTACCGCGCGGTGTCGGCCAGATCCACCCGATCTTCGCCGAATCCGCGAAGAACGCCACGGTGACCGACGTTGAAGGTCGCGAGTTCATCGACTTCGCCGGCGGTATCGCCGTGCTGAACACCGGCCACGTGCACCCGAAAATCATCGCCGCCGTGACCGAGCAACTGAACAAGCTGACCCACACCTGCTTCCAGGTACTGGCCTACGAGCCGTACGTTGAAGTGTGCGAGAAAGTGAACGCCAAGGTCCCAGGCGATTTCGCCAAGAAAACCCTGCTGGTCACCACCGGTTCCGAAGCCGTCGAAAACGCCGTGAAGATCGCCCGTGCCGCCACTGGCCGTGCCGGCGTGATCGCCTTCACCGGCGCCTATCACGGCCGCACCATGATGACCCTGGGCCTCACCGGTAAAGTCGTGCCGTACTCGGCCGGCATGGGCCTGATGCCCGGCGGCGTGTTCCGCGCGCTGTACCCGAACGAACTGCACGGTGTGAGCGACGACGATTCCATCGCCAGCATCGAACGCATTTTCAAGAACGATGCCGAGCCGCGTGACATCGCTGCCATCATCATCGAGCCGGTGCAGGGCGAAGGCGGTTTCTACGTCGCGCCGAAATCCTTCATGAAGCGCCTGCGCGAGCTGTGCGACAAGCACGGCATCCTGCTGATCGCCGACGAAGTGCAAACCGGTGCCGGCCGTACCGGTACCTTCTTCGCCATGGAACAGATGGGCGTTGCTGCCGACCTGACCACCTTCGCCAAATCCATCGCCGGCGGCTTCCCGCTGGCCGGTGTGTGCGGCAAGGCCGAATACATGGATGCCATCGCTCCAGGCGGCCTGGGCGGCACCTACGCCGGTAGCCCGATCGCGTGCGCGGCTGCGCTGGCGGTAATGGAAGTGTTCGAAGAAGAGCACCTGCTGGACCGTTGCAAGTCCGTCGGCGAGCGTCTGGTCACTGGCCTGAAAGCCATCCAGGCCAAGTACCCGGTGATCGGTGACGTGCGTGCCCTGGGCGCGATGATCGCGGTCGAGCTGTTCGATGGCGGCGACACCCACAAGCCCAACGCTGCGGCCGTGGCTGCCGTGGTGGCCAAGGCGCGTGACAAGGGCCTGATCCTGCTGAGCTGCGGCACCTACGGCAACGTGTTGCGCGTGCTGGTCCCGCTGACCGCGCCGGACGAGCTGTTGGACAAAGGCCTGGCGATCATCGAAGAGTGCTTCTCCGAGCTGTAAGCGCAAGCTGACCTGATCGACAGAAAAAACCCGCTTCGGCGGGTTTTTTTGTGCCCGACCCGGCACATTCAGCCCAGGTTCATTGTACGTACCCGCCTCCATTGACTAAGGTGCAAGCATTGCCGATGGAGCGTGCTGGATGACTGCTGTTGATTTACCCGCTGTACCCCGTGTGTTGATTGCCGAAGCGGACCCTTGGTCGCGGGACCTGCTCAAGCAAGTGTTGTTGAACGTGCGCTGTGACGCACGGCTGGATGTGTGTGCCGATGGTCAGCAAGCGGCTACGTTGCTGCGGGAAAAAACCTACGACCTGATCCTGGCCGATTGGGAGCTGCCGGGCGTCGATGGCCTGAGCCTGCTGCGCAACGTGCGCCAGCAGCGCCGCTCGCCTGCGCTGCCGTTCATTCTGCTGAGCAGTCGCAATGACAGCGCCAGTGTGCGCGAAGCCCTGCCCCTGGCGCCCACGGCGTACCTGACCAAACCCCTGAACATGGAGAGCCTGACCCAGCGCCTGCAAGACCTGCTGCTCAATGAAGGCGAAAGCGTGTATTGCGAGATTCCGCCGCTGGCGCCGGGCATGACGTTGCCGGTGTTCCTGGAGCGCCGCCGCGAAGCTTCCGATGGCGCGCCGTTGCGCGTGGATGTGAAAGCTGCGGTACAAAAAAGCCTTGGGCCCAACGGCCTGGACCTCAAGCGCCTGGAAGACCAGGTGCGCATGGACCCGCAAATCACCGCCGTACTGATCGCCGCCGCCAACAGCGCCGGCCATCACGGCACGCCGGTGCAAACCCTGCCAGCGGCGTTGCACAAACTGGCCGCCGGGCAAAGCATGAACCTGATCCTCGGCCTGTCCCTCAAGCACAACGTGGTGCTGGCCGACCCGGCGCTGGTGGCCTATGCCGAGCGCCACTGGCAGCTGTCCCAGGACACCGCCGACTACGCGCGACGCCTGGCGCGCATGCTGGAGTTGGATCACGAGCGTTGCTACAGCGCCGGTATCCTGCATCGGCTCGGCGACCTGGCCTTGTTGCGCTGCCTGGAAGACTGGCGGCTGGGCGGCGGCGCGCTGGATGACGAAGCGATTGGCGAGGCGCTCTACACTTTTGGTGCCGCCTATGGCTCGGCGTTGCGTGCGCGCTGGCGCTTGCCCCATGAACTGCGCCAGTTGATCGCGGCGATCTACTCGCTGGAGGGCGGGGTGTATGCGCGGGATGCGCTGGTGGTGAACCTGGCGGCGCAGATGGCGCGGTTGACCGAGCATGAAGGGCTCGAAGCGCTGGCGGCGGGCAAGACGGCGCGGTTGCTCAAGGTGGGTTTGTCGGAGCTGACTCGGGTGCGCAAGGCCTAGAGAACAGTGAGATCCAAATGTGGGAGCGGGCTTGCCCGCGATGAGGGTGTGTCAGTCAGCAGATTTCTAGCTGACCC
>NZ_ANNV01000011.1 GCF_000346755.1 Pseudomonas sp. CBZ-4
AGCAAGCTGACCCACCGCCATCGCAGGCAAGCCAGCTCCCACAGTGGGTCTCCGGTGTTCTTGAGAATGAGCAGGCAACAAAAAGCCCGGCTGATCATCGATCAGCCGGGCTTTTTAGTGCCTGAAGAAAACCTACTTCTTCAAACCGTAATGCTCATCCAGCATGCCTGGGGCGTTCGGCGTTTTTGGCGCGTAGTCCCGTGGCGGCTCCTGGTTTTCCCGGGGTGGGGTCAGGCGCTCACGTGGTGCTTGCGGTGCATCGGAATGCAGCGCGGCCAGCAGGCGCTGACGGGTGATGTCGTCGAGAGCCAGGCGGTTGGCGCCATCGGCGAGGTGGTCTTGTACTTCCTGGTAGCTCTGGGTGAGCTTCTTGACCAGGGTCGCGGTGCTGTTGAAGTGGGTAACAACCTCGTTCTGATAACTGTCAAAACGTTCCTGAATGTCATCCAGCTGACGCTGCGTGCGGTTAGGCGCGGCATTCGGCAGCAGGCGAGCAACCAGGAATCCAATGGCGACACCGGCAACCAGGGCAAGAGTCGGCAACAACCAAACTAAGAGCGAGTGTTCCACGAGTCCTTCCTCTATAAACGGCTTTGCTTTACGTTAACGGCTCAAACCTGCGCTGTATACCGCGATTAAGCTCGCAATGATGCCAAGCACAGACTTTTAGCTAGACGAGTCGACCCATTGAGAGGTCACGGAGTTCATCTCTTGCTCATGCGTGAAACCCCCGTTTTGATCGAAGGCCCGGTGGGCCAACTGGAAGCCCTGTACCTGGATCACCCCGAACCACGGGGCCTGGCGCTGATCTGCCACCCCAACCCGGTGCAGGGTGGCACCATGCTCAATAAAGTCGTCTCGACCCTGCAACGCACCGCCCGCGATGCCGGTTTGATTACGTTGCGCTTCAATTACCGTGGCGTCGGCGCGAGTGCCGGCACCCACGACATGAGTACCGGTGAAGTGGACGACGCCGAAGCGGCCGCCACCTGGCTGCGGGAAAAACACCCCGATCTGCCGATGACCCTGCTTGGTTTCTCCTTCGGTGGCTACGTAGCCGCCAGCCTCGGCGGCCGCCTGGAAGCCAGGGGGGAGAAGCTCGCGCACCTGTTCATGGTCGCCGCGGCGGTAATGCGCCTGCGCGATAGCGATGTGTTGCCACAAAGCTGCCCGCTGACCCTGATCCAGCCGGAAACCGACGAAGTGGTCGACCCGCAGACCGTCTACGACTGGTCCGCCGCCCTGAATCGCCCCCATGAGCTGCTGAAAGTGGCAGAATGCGGGCACTTTTTTCATGGCAAGCTCACCGATCTCAAGGATCTGGTGCTGCCGCGCCTCTCGAATTGATAGCAGTCTGATAAGCGATTACCCATGACGACTCGTACCCGTATCCTCACCGGCATCACCACCACCGGCACGCCGCACCTGGGCAACTACGCCGGTGCGATCCGCCCGGCGATCCTCGCAAGCCAAGACGCCAATGCCGACTCCTTCTACTTCCTGGCCGACTACCACGCCCTGATCAAGTGCGATGACCCGCAGCGCATCCAGCGCTCGCGCATGGAAATCGCCGCGACCTGGCTGGCCGGTGGCCTGGATGTGAACCGGGTGACCTTCTACCGCCAGTCCGACATCCCGGAAATCCCCGAGCTGACCTGGCTGCTCACCTGTGTTGCCGCCAAGGGCCTGCTCAACCGCGCCCACGCGTACAAGGCCTCGGTGGACAAGAACGTGGAAACCGGCGAAGACCCGGATGCGGGCATCACCATGGGCCTGTACGGCTACCCGGTGCTGATGGCGGCGGACATCCTGATGTTCAACGCGCACAAGGTGCCGGTGGGTCGCGACCAGATCCAGCACGTGGAAATGGCCCGTGACATCGGCCAGCGTTTCAACCACCTGTTCGGCAACGGTAAAGAGTTCTTCACCATGCCCGAGGCGCTGATCGAAGAAAGCGTCGCCACCTTGCCGGGCCTGGATGGCCGCAAGATGTCCAAGAGCTACGACAACACCATCCCGTTGTTCACCAGCGCCAAGGACATGAAGGACGCGATCTCGCGCATCGTCACCGACTCCCGCGCGCCAGGCGAAGCCAAGGACCCGGACAACTCCCACCTGTTCACCTTGTTCCAGGCATTTGCCAGCAAGGCCCAGGAAGAAGAATTCCGCGCCGAGCTGCTGCAAGGCCTGGGCTGGGGCGAGGCGAAGAACCGTCTGTTCCAGCTGCTGGACGGTCAATTGGGCGAAGCCCGCGAGCGTTACCATCAACTGATATCGCGCCCGTCGGACATGGAAGACCTGCTGCTGATCGGCGCCAAGAAGGCCCGCGCCGTGGCCGCGCCGTTCCTCGCCGAGCTGCGTGAGGCGGTTGGCTTGCGTTCGTTCGTCGAGCAGGCTGCTGCGCCGGTGGCCGCGAAGAAGAAAGCTGCGAAAGCCGCACGTTTCGTGAGCTTTCGTGAAGACGACGGCAGCTTCCGCTTCCGCCTGCTGGCCGCTGATGGCGAGCAACTGCTGCTGTCGCGCAACTTCGCTGACGGCAAGGCCGCCGGTGCCGTGACCAAGCAATTGCAATCGGGTCAAACTTTGGACATTCGTAGCGAAGCGTATGGCTTCAATGTCTGGCTCGACGGCGAATGCGTCGCCGAGAGCACGGCAATCTACGCAGATGCCGCCGAGCGCGACGCTGGAATCGCCGCCCTGCGCGTTGCGTTGACGCCAATCGAAGATTGACCCGACCAAGGGTTGATTGCCATTAATCAGGGCCGTCGTTACAGTGACGGCCCGTTTTTGTTGCCTTGCTAACGAAATTATGACGCCCCTAGAACGATATCAAGCTGATCTGAAACGCCCTGAATTCTTCCATGACGCTGCCCAGGAAACGGCGGTGCGTCACTTGCAGCGCCTGTACGACGACCTCGTCGCCGCCTCGCAAAGCAAGCCGGGGATGTTCAGCAAGCTGTTTGGCAAGAAAGACCACACGCCGGTCAAAGGCCTGTACTTCTGGGGCGGCGTCGGCCGCGGCAAGACTTACCTGGTAGACACCTTCTTTGAAGCGCTGCCGTTCAAGGAAAAGGTCCGCACCCACTTCCACCGCTTCATGAAGCGCGTGCACGAAGAGATGAAGACCCTGCCGGGCGAGAAAAACCCGCTGACCATCATCGCCAAGCGTTTCTCCGACGAAGCGCGGGTGATCTGTTTCGATGAATTCTTCGTCTCCGACATCACCGACGCCATGATCCTCGGCACCCTGATGGAAGAGCTGTTCAAGAACGGCGTGACCCTGGTGGCCACTTCGAACATCGTGCCCGACGGCCTGTACAAGGACGGCCTGCAACGCGCGCGCTTCCTGCCGGCCATCGCGCTGATCAAGCAGAACACCGAGATCGTCAACGTCGACAGCGGCGTCGACTACCGCCTGCGTCACCTGGAGCAAGCGGAGCTGTTCCACTTCCCGCTCAACGAAGCGGCGCACGAAAGCCTGCGCAAGAGCTTCCGTGCCCTCACGCCGGAATGCACCCAGGCGGTGGAAAACGACAAGCTGATGATCGAAAACCGCGAAATCATTGCGCTGCGTACCTGCGATGACGTGGCGTGGTTCGACTTCCGCGCCCTGTGCGACGGCCCGCGCAGCCAGAACGACTACATCGAGCTGGGCAAGATCTTCCATGCGGTGATCTTGAGCGGCGTGGAGCAGATGAGCGTGACCACCGACGATATCGCGCGGCGGTTTATCAACATGGTCGATGAGTTCTACGACCGCAACGTGAAGCTGATCATCTCGGCGGAAGTGGAGCTGAAGGATCTGTATACCGGGGGGCGATTGACCTTCGAATTCCAGCGCACCCTCAGCCGTTTGCTGGAAATGCAGTCCCACGAGTTCCTCGCGCGCGGGCACAAACCTTAAAGACGAAGTAGATCAAAATGTGGGAGCTGGCTTGCCTGCGATAGCGGTCTGTCAGCCAGCTCATCTGCTGGCTGGTACACCGCTATCGCAGGCAAGCCAGCTCCCACATTAGGTTTGTGTTTGTCTCGGGTTATGCGGCTTGCTGGAACTGCTGGCGATACTGGTTCGGCGACAACTCGGTGTGCTGCCTGAACAACCGCGCAAAGAAACTCGCATCGTCATACCCCACCTCATAACTGATGGTCTTGATGCTCTTGCGGCTGCCCGAGAGCAGGCCCTTGGCCGTCTCGATACGCAGGCGTTGCAGATAGTGCAGCGGCTTGTCACCGGTCGCCGTCTGGAAGCGCCGCATGAAATTGCGGATGCTCATGCCGTGTTCGCGGGCGACGTCTTCGAAGCGGAACTTGTCGGCGAAGTGCTCTTCGAGCCAATGCTGGATCTGCAGGATGATCACGTCCTGGTGCAGCTTTTGCCCACCAAAACCGATGCGTCCCGGCGCGTAGCTGCGTTGCACTTCGTAAAGAATGTCGCGGGCCACGGCCTGGGCGATGTTGGCGCCGCAGAAGCGTTCGATCAGGTAGATGTAGAGGTCGCACGCCGAGGTGGTGCCGCCGGCGCAGTACAGGTTGTCGGCGTCGGTGAGGTGCTTGTCCTGGTTGAGCTGGACCCGCGGGAAGCGTTCGCTGAAGGCGTTGAAGAAGCGCCAGTAGGTGGTCGCCTCCTTGCCGTCAAGCAAGCCGGCTTCGGCCAGCCAGAACACCCCGGTGGCTTCGCCGCAGAGCACGGCGCCGCGTGCGTGTTGGGCGCGCAGCCATGGCAGCACTTGCGGGTAGCGGGTGCAGAGGGCGTCGAAGTCGTCCCAGAAGGCGGGTAGCACGATGATGTCGGCGTCTTCGAGGCCGCCGTCCACCGGCATGATCACATCGCTGAAGCTGCGCACCGATTGCCCGTCGGGGCTGACCAGGCGCGTTTCGAACGCCGGGGTCAGGCCCAGGCCTTGTTGCTTGCCGTAACGCAGGCTCGCGAGGTGGAAGAAATCCTTGGCTTGCATGAGGGTGGAAGCAAATACCCGATCAATGGCCAAAATGCTGACGCGCCGCAAGGGCGTGGAGATTTGGTTAGACATAATTTCATTTATTCTTATAGGGGAAAGTGGTCACCAGACGGCTGGATCGTCTTATTTTTTGTCGCATGTGTCCAGTGTCCTGTGCTGCCTTCGCGGCATAGTCTCTGTGGGCTTGTTTTTGTCCGACAATCCCCCGCAGGTGAGCCATGATCCCCAGAACCTTGTACAGCCCGGAACACGAACTCTTTCGCGAGAGCGTGCGCACCTTCCTTGAAAAACACGCCGCGCCGTTCCATGGGCAATGGGAGAAACAGGGTTATATCGACCGCGACTTGTGGAGCAAGGCAGGGGAGGCGGGGATGTTGTGTTCCCATCTGCCGGAGGCATACGGCGGCCTGGGCGCGGACTTTCTCTACAGCGCGGTGGTGATCGAAGAGGTCAGCCGCCTGGGCTTGACCGGCATCGGCTTTTCCCTGCATTCGGACATCGTGGCGCCGTACATCCTGCATTACGGCAGTGAAGCGCTGAAGCACAAGTACCTGCCCAAGTTGATCTCCGGCGAGATGGTCACGGCCATTGCGATGACCGAACCGGGTGCCGGTTCCGACCTGCAAGGGGTCAAGACCACCGCCGTGCTGGAGGGTGACGAGTACGTGATCAACGGCTCCAAGACCTTTATCACCAACGGTTACCTGGCCGACTTGGTGATCGTTGTCGCCAAGACCGATCCCAAGGCCGGCGCCAAGGGCACCAGCCTGTTTCTGGTGGAAGCCGACACGCCGGGCTTCGCCAAGGGCAAGCGCCTGGAGAAGGTCGGCATGAAGGCGCAGGACACTTCCGAGCTGTTCTTTCAGGATGTGCGCGTGCCCAAGGAAAACCTGTTGGGCCAGGCCGGCGCTGGCTTCGCGTACCTGATGCAGGAGCTGCCGCAGGAGCGTTTGACCGTGGCCATCGGTGCCGTGTCATCGGCCGAGGCGGCACTGGAATGGACCCTCGAATACACCCGCGAGCGCAAGGCGTTTGGCAAGGCGATTGCGGATTTCCAGAACACTCGGTTCAAGCTGGCGGAGATGGCCACCGAGATTCAGATCGGCCGCGTGTTTGTCGACAAGTGCATGGCGTTGCACCTGGAGGGCAAGCTGGATGTGCCCACCGCCGCGATGGCCAAGTACTGGGCCACGGACCTGCAATGCAAGGTGCTCGACGAGTGCGTGCAGCTGCACGGCGGCTACGGCTTCATGTGGGAATACCCGATTGCGCGGGCCTGGGCGGATGCGCGGGTGCAGCGGATTTATGCGGGGACCAATGAGATCATGAAGGAGATTATTGCGCGGGCGCTCTGATCTTGTGGTGTTGTTGAGGGCCCCATCGCAGGCAAGCCAGCTCCCACATTTGACGGTGTTCACACATCAAAATGTGGGAGCTGGCTTGCCTGCGATGGCGGCCTACAGATCCTTCAAGGCGCAGGGTTCGGGTGATCCTTCTGAATCGCCTCAATCCCCTCCAGCACCTCTTTCGACAGCTTCAGGTCCGCACTGGCGATGTTGCTGTCCAGCTGCTCCAGTGACGTCGCCCCAATGATGTTGCTGGTCACAAACGGCTGCTGCGTCACAAACGCCAACGCCATCTGCGCCGGGTCCAGGCCATGCTCGCGCGCCAGTGCCACATAACGGCTGCACGCTGCTTCCGACTGCGGGTTGAAGTAGCGGCTGAAGCGGCTGTACTCCGTCAGGCGCGCCTTGGCCGGGCGTGCGCCGCCTTCGTACTTGCCACTGAGCATGCCAAACGCCAGGGGTGAGTAGGCCAGCAGGCCGCACTGCTCGCGAATGGCGATTTCCGCCAGGCCCACTTCGAAGCTGCGGTTGAGCAGGTTGTACGGGTTCTGGATCGACACCGCTCGGGGCCAGCCGCGGGCTTCGGCCAGGGCGAGGAACTTCATGGTGCCCCACGGGGTTTCGTTGGACAGGCCGATGTGGCGGATCTTGCCGGCCTTTACCTGTTCGTCCAGGGCTTCGAGGGTTTCCTCCAGCGGGGTGAGGTTGTCTTCGTCCTTGTGCTTGTAGCTCAGTTGGCCGAAGAAGTTGGTGCTGCGCTCCGGCCAGTGCAGTTGGTAGAGGTCGATCCAGTCGGTCTGCAAGCGCTTGAGGCTGGCATCCAGGGCTTGGCCGATGTGTTTGCGGTTGTGACGCAGGTGGCCGTCGCGGATGTAGTCGATGGTGTTGCCGGGGCCGGCGATCTTGCTGGCGAGGACCCAGTCGGCGCGATCGCCACGGCTTTTGAAGTAATTACCGATATAACGCTCGGTGGTGGCATAGGTGTCGGCCTTGGGCGGCACCGGGTACATTTCCGCCGTGTCGAGGAAGTTGATCCCCGCGGCCTTGGCCCGTTCGATCTGGGCGAAGGCCTCTGCCTCGCTGTTCTGCTCGCCCCAGGTCATGGTGCCCAAGGCTATCGCGCTCACGTTCAGATCCGTACGGCCCAGCTGTCGATAATCCATCGGGTACTCCTTCAGGGAAAACAATCATAAAAGCAGGTTGAATTTTTTTTCGCAATCTGCATAATTGCCCACCTCTTTCTGCAGTGGAAGTGATGCGCCGCCTGCCGAAGAATCTTGCCGTTGAACGGACGCGCCGACCCGAGCCCCCGATAGCGTCTGTATCCGGCTGCCTTTGACTTGTCAAAGTACGCACTATTCAGTAAGATCCGCCGTCTAATTTACAGGGCGGCCCCTGAGGCTATTAAAGAATGACAACTTTTACTGCAAAACCGGAAACAGTTCAGCGCGACTGGTTTGTCGTCGACGCCGCTGGTCAGACCCTGGGTCGTCTGGCCACTGAAGTCGCCAGCCGTCTGCGTGGCAAGCACAAGCCTGAGTACACCCCTCACGTTGACACCGGTGACTACATCGTGATCATCAACGCTGAGCAGGTACGTGTTACCGGCAACAAAGCGCAAGACAAAATGTACTACCGTCACTCCGGTTTCCCAGGCGGTATCAAGTCTTCGAACTTCGAAGGCCTGATCTCCAAGAAGCCTGAAGCCCCGATCGAAATCGCGGTCAAAGGTATGCTGCCTAAGGGCCCACTGGGTCGCGATATGTTTCGCAAGCTGAAAGTCTATGCGGGCGCTGTACACCCTCATGCTGCTCAGCAGCCCCAAGAACTGAAGTTTTAACGGAATAGTTCATTATGTCGGCGACTCAAAATTACGGCACTGGCCGTCGCAAAACCGCAACCGCACGCGTTTTCCTGCGTCCGGGCACTGGTAACATCTCGATCAACAACCGCACTCTGGAAAACTTCTTCGGTCGCGAAACTGCCCGCATGGTAGTTCGTCAGCCGCTGGAACTGACCGAGACCGTTGAGAAGTTCGACATCTACGTCACCGTTATCGGTGGCGGTGTAAGTGGTCAAGCTGGCGCAATCCGCCACGGTATCACTCGCGCTCTGATGCAGTACGACGAAACCCTGCGTGGCGCTCTGCGCAAAGCTGGCTTCGTGACTCGCGATGCCCGTGAAGTTGAACGTAAGAAAGTCGGTCTGCGTAAAGCGCGTAAGCGTCCGCAGTACTCGAAGCGTTAATTCGCTTTACGTTCCACAAAAACGCCCAGTCTCCTCACGGAGCTGGGCGTTTTTTATTGCCTGCGATTTATGCACAAATTTGTGCGTGACAACTTGCCACATCCGTAGACCCCCTATACTACAAGGCCTGGAGGCTGAGCCCTGGGCAATTACCTTGTCAACCGTGGGGCTTTTCATTACCATTCGGCAAAATTTTTATAAGTAAAGATTCAACACTTAGTAGACGCCTGATTTAACAGGCCAAAAAGCTGATGGGAGAGGACTGAATGAGCAATGACGGCGTGAATGCAGGCCGGCGTCGCTTCTTGGTAGCAGCCACATCCGTGGTGGGTGCTGCAGGAGCGGTGGGGGCTGCGGTCCCGTTCGTGGGGTCATGGTTTCCCAGTGCCAAGGCGAAAGCCGCAGGTGCACCGGTGAAGGTGAATATCAGCAAGATCGAGCCAGGCCAGCAGATGATTGCTGAGTGGCGCGGCCAGCCGGTCTTCATTGTTCGTCGTACCGAGGAAATCCTGGGGAATCTCAAGAAGATCGAAGGCCAGTTATCTGACCCTATGTCTGAGAAGTCCGACCAACCCGCCTACGCCAAAAACGAAGCGCGTTCGATCAAGCCAGAAATTCTGCTGCTGGTCGGTCTTTGTACCCACCTGGGTTGCTCGCCTACCTTTCGCCCGGAAGTTGCTCCGGTCGATCTGGGCAAGGATTGGGTCGGTGGTTATTTCTGCCCTTGCCACGGCTCGCACTACGACCTCGCCGGTCGCGTCTACAAGTCCCAACCTGCTCCCCTGAACCTGCCCGTGCCTCCGCATACCTACGAAACTGACGACCTCATTGTCATTGGCCTCGATAAGGAGAACGCGTGATGAGCAAGTTCATGGATTGGGTGGATGCGCGCTTCCCCGCCACCAAAATGTGGGAAGACCATCTCAGCAAATATTACGCACCAAAAAACTTCAACTTCTTCTACTTCTTCGGTTCGCTGGCACTGCTGGTGCTGGTCAACCAGATCGTCACCGGCGTCTGGCTGACCATGAGCTACACGCCGTCGGCAGAAGAAGCGTTCGCCTCCGTCGAATACATCATGCGTGACGTCGAGTACGGCTCGATCCTGCGCCTGCTGCACTCCACCGGCGCCTCCGCGTTCTTTATCGTCGTCTACATGCACATGTTCCGCGGCCTGCTCTACGGCTCGTACCAGAAGCCTCGTGAGCTGGTGTGGGTGTTCGGCATGCTGATCTACCTGGCGCTGATGGCCGAAGCCTTCATGGGTTACCTGCTGCCGTGGGGCCAGATGTCGTACTGGGGCGCCCAGGTGATCATCTCGCTGTTTGGTGCGATCCCGGTGATCGGCAACGACCTGACCCAGTGGATCCGTGGTGACTACCTGATCTCCGGCATCACCCTGAACCGCTTCTTTGCGTTGCACGTGGTGGCCTTGCCCATCGTGATCCTCGGCCTGGTGGTGCTGCACATCCTGGCGCTGCACGAAGTGGGTTCGAACAACCCGGATGGCGTGGACATCAAGAAGCACAAGGACGAGAACGGCATCCCGCTGGATGGCATTCCGTTCCACCCGTACTACACCGTCAAGGACATTGTCGGCGTGGTCGTGTTCCTGTTCGTGTTCTGCTCGATCGTGTTCTTTTTCCCGGAGATGGGGGGGTATTTCCTCGAGAAACCTAACTTCGAACAGGCCAACGCCTTCAAGACACCAGAGCACATTGCCCCGGTCTGGTACTTCACGCCGTTCTACGCGATCTTGCGTGCGATCCCCGACAAGCTCATGGGCGTGATCGCCATGGGTGCGGCCATCGCCGTGCTGTTCGTGTTGCCGTGGCTCGACCGTAGCCCGGTCAAGTCCATGCGCTACAAGGGCTGGCTGAGCAAGATCTGGCTGTGGGTGTTCTGCATTGCCTTCGTGATCCTGGGCGTGTTGGGCGTATTGGCGCCAACCCCTGAGCGTACGTTGCTGTCGCAGGTGTGCACCTTCCTGTATTTCGCCTACTTCATTCTGATGCCGTTCTACACCCGGCTCGAGAAGACCAAACCGGTACCGGAAAGGGTGACTGGCTGATGAAAAAATTATTCGTTGCATTGATGCTTGCGGCCCTGCCGCTGCTGTCCTTCGCTGCCGAACACGGCGGCCCGGAGCTGGAAAAAGTCGATATCGACGTGTCGGACAAAGCCGCCCTGCAAGACGGCGCGCGGACATTCGCCAACTACTGCATGGGCTGCCACAGCGCCAAGTTCCAGCGTTATGAGCGGGTTGCCGACGACCTCGGTATCCCTCACGAAGTGATGTTGGAGAAACTGGTGTTCACCGGCGCCAAGATCGGCGACCACATGAACATCGGCATGAAGCCTGCCGACGCCAAGGCCTGGTTCGGTGCTGCACCGCCCGACCTGACCCTGGTGGCACGCGTACGTGGCACCGACTGGCTCTACGGCTACCTGAAATCCTTCTACGAAGACCCGGCGCGCCCTTACGGCGTGAACAACAAGGTCTTCCCGAACGTCGGCATGCCTAACGTTCTGGTCGGCCTGCAGGGTCGCCAAGTGGTAGGATGCAAGCAGGTTCAGGTCGTCGAAGACGGCAAGAAGCAATATGACCCGTTGACCGGTACGCCTTTGACTCACGAAGCGTGCGATCAACTGACCATCGTGCCCAAGACCGGCGCGCTGAACGAAGAGCAGTTCGACGAGAAAGTGAAAAATCTCGTGACCTTCCTGGCCTACTCGGCCAACCCGGTCAAACTGCAGCACCAGCGCATCGGTACCTACGTCTTGCTGTACCTGGCTTTCTTCTTTGTATTCGCCTATCTGCTCAAACGCGAATACTGGAAGGATGTGCATTGATCCAACCGTAAGCAATTGCTGTTAATCTTGCGCGCCCAGCGGCATCTCTGAATACGTAGCGACCTGTTTGAACCGGTCGTTACAGAGATGCTCCCTGGGCGCGCTCGTTTTTGAGCTTTCGATAATTTCAACAAGCGAGGAGGACCGCCATGGGCGTGACCAATCGGTTGGCCTGTTACTCCGACCCCGCCGACCACTATTCCCACCGAGTACGTATCGTGCTCGCAGAGAAGGGTGTCAGCGCCGAGATCATCAGTGTGGAGGCGGGCCGTCAGCCGCCGAAACTGATCGAAGTGAACCCCTACGGCAGCTTGCCCACCCTGGTCGATCGTGACCTGGCGTTGTGGGAGTCGACCGTGGTGATGGAATACCTGGATGAGCGTTATCCGCATCCACCTTTGCTGCCGGTGTATCCGGTGGCGCGTGCCAACAGCCGCCTGCTGATCCATCGGATCCAGCGTGACTGGTGCGGGCTGGTGGATGTGATTCTGGATTCGCGTAGCAAAGAGGCGGCCCGTGTCGTGGCGCGTAAGGAATTGCGCGAGAGCCTGACCGGTGTTTCGCCGTTGTTCGCCGATAAACCTTTTTTCCTCAGTGAGGAACAAAGCTTGGTGGATTGCTGCCTATTACCGATACTCTGGCGCTTGCCGATTCTCGGTATTGAACTGCCGCGGCCAGCCAAGCCGCTGCTTGATTACATGGAGCGCCAGTTTGCGCGTGAGGCTTTCCAGGCGAGTCTGTCTGGTGTCGAACGCGATATGCGCTAAGGCTTAAGGAGCCGCTGATGAACTCCAGTCGACCTTACCTGGTCCGCGCGCTCTATGAGTGGATTGTGGACAACGATTGCACCCCGCACATGCTGGTCAATTCCGAATTTCCTGCGGTTCAGGTACCGCAGGGTTTTGCCAGTGACGGGCAGATTGTGTTGAACGTATCGCCCAGTGCCGTGCGCCACCTGCACATGGACAACGAAGCGGTGAGCTTCGAAGGGCGTTTCGGCGGTGTGCCGCACACGCTGTTCGTGCCGATTGGCGCCATTCTCGGGATCTACGCCCGGGAGAACGGCCAAGGCATGGTGTTTGATCTGGAGTCGCCGTTCGACGGCGATGAATCGATCGACAGCGATGACGACGGTGATCTGCCACCGGATGCCGAGCCACCGCGTCCAAGCGGCCGGCCGAGCCTGAAAGTGGTGAAGTAAACGGCGGCTGCCTTCGGGCGCGCCTGAAAAATGCCTCGGCCCGTGCCGGGGCATTTTTTTGCGCTGAGCATATGGATGAAAGTCGCGCCTGGACGGTGATCGTACAACCGCCATGGGCTATGATGCCTGCTCAAGTTCGCCGAGAAAGATGATTCATCATGGAAAACACCAACACCGCCCCTCGTCTTCCCCGCAAGCGCCGCAGCCTTGCCCAGGAATTGGTCACGGTGTTGTCCGAGCAGATCCGCGACGGCGAACTCAAGCGCGGTGACAAGCTGCCCACCGAGTCGGCGATCATGGAAGCCCATGGGGTCAGTCGCACCGTGGTGCGTGAGGCCATCTCGCGGTTGCAGGCAGCAGGCCAGGTGGAGACCCGTCACGGCATCGGCACCTTTGTGCTGGATACGCCAAGCCCGAGCGGCTTCCGTATCGACCCGGCCACAGTGGTCACCCTGCGTGATGTGTTGGCGATCCTCGAATTGCGCATCAGCCTGGAAGTCGAGTCCGCAGGGTTGGCTGCATTGCGCCGCACCGACGAACAACTGGCGACCATGCGCGCCGCCCTCGACGCCCTGAATGAAAGCGCAGCACATGCTGGTGATGCCGTGGCGTCCGACTTTGCCTTCCACCTGGAAATCGCCCTGTCCACCGGCAACCGCTATTTCACCGACATCATGACCCACCTGGGCACCAGCATCATTCCGCGTACGCGCCTGAATTCGGCACGCCTGGCCCACGATGACCAGCAGCACTACATGGGGCGCTTGAGTCGTGAGCATGAAGAGATCTACGAGGCGATTGCCCGTAAGGATTCGGATGCGGCGCGGGCAGCCATGCGCCTGCACCTGACCAATAGCCGGGAGCGGCTGCGCCATGCCCATGAAGAGGCAGAATCGCAGCGCAACTGAGGTTCAGTCATTGAGTGTGTGAGCCCCAATTCAAGCAGGGTGGAATACGGTCAACTGTGGGAGCTGGCTTGCCTGCGATGGCGGTGCATCAGCC
>NZ_ANNV01000012.1 GCF_000346755.1 Pseudomonas sp. CBZ-4
GACTGAACCACCGCTATCGCAGGCAAGCCAGCTCCCACATTTTTCAAGCCGGTTTCTTCAGGAGGGTTTGTAGGGTTTGGGTGACGCCATGGTCGCGCAAGCTCACAAAACACCGCTCGAACGCTGCCACAAACCCAGGCGAATTGGGAATAGCCGTGCCAAAAATCTCTTCAACCCCCAACAGCCGCTGGTTGATCAAGCCATCGTCACTGACCAGGCCCTGGCAGAACGCCGCACGCGGGTCCGGAATCGTGTAGCGCACGCCATTCTCATCCACACCCTTCAGATACAACGCCCACGCCGCCACCACCAACGCCGCACGTTCCGTCTCGCGGCCATCGGCAATCAAGCGGTTGATGGTCGGCACGGTGAACTTCGGAAACTTCGACGAACCATCGGAACACACGCGCTCCAACTGATCGGCAATCGCCTGGTTGGAGAAACGATCCACCAGGGTCTGCTTGTAGTGTGTCAAGTCGATGCCGGGCACGGGCGCCAGGTTGGGCGTGACGTCCAGGTCCATGTAGGCGCGCATATAGGCGACGAACAGCGGGTCGTTCATGGTCTCGTGGACAAACCGATAGCCCTTGAGGAAGCCCAGGTAGGTGAGGGCCAGGTGGCTGCCGTTGAGCAAGCCGATCTTCATCTCTTCGTAGGGCGTCACGTCATCGGTGAACTGCACGCCGACCGTTTCCCAGGCCGGGCGGCCGTTGACGAACTTGTCTTCCAGCACCCACTGCACAAAGGGTTCGCACACCACCGGCCAGGCATCGTCGATGCCGTGCTCGTCATGCAGTTGCAGGCGGTGGGCGGTGCTGGTCATCGGCGTGATGCGATCGACCATGGCATTCGGGAAGCTCACATTCGTGGCGATCCAGGCATGCAGGTCGGCGTTGTGCAGGGCGGCGAACGCCAGCAGTGCCTTGCGCGTGACGGCGCCGTTGTGCGGCAGGTTATCGCAGGACATCACGGTAAACGCCGGGGTGCCGGCGTCGCGGCGTTGGGTCAGGGCCGCGCAGAGAAAACCGAACACGGTTTTCGGCGCCTTGGGGTGCGCGAGGTCATGCTGGATTTGCGGCAGGTGGGCCATGAACTCGCCGTTGCTGTCGTCGATGCAGTAGCCGCCCTCGGTGATGGTCAGCGAGACGATGCGGATCTCGGGGCTGGCGAGCTTGTCGATCAACGCCTGGGCGCTGTCTTCGGCCAGCAGCATGTCGCTGATCGCGCCGATCACGCGTACTTCGGTGTCGTCGGTGTCGCCCAGTTCATACAGGGTGAACAGATAGTCCTGACCGGCCAGGTCGTCGCGGGCCTTGCGGTCCTCGCTGCGCAGGCCGACGCCGCAGATGCTCCAGTCCAGGCCAACGCCGGTGTTCATCAGCGCATCGGTGTAATACGCCTGATGGGCGCGGTGGAAACCGCCGACGCCGATATGGGCAATGCCCTGCGCGGTCGGGGTATAGGTCGGCAACTGTACTTCTGGCGCCAACCGCGTGAGGTTCTGTTTATTCAGTTTCATCACAACTCTCGCAAAATCAGGCGGCAGCGCGCAGTGGGCGGGCCACGGCTTTGCCTTCGGTGTCGAAAAGATGGCAGTGCGCCGGGTCGAGGTGCAGGTGCAGGGTTTCGCCGTATTGGCTGGCCATGTCGCCACGGATGCGCATGGTCAGCGGCTCGCCGTTGGCGGTGTTGACGTGGCAGAAGGTGTCGCTGCCCAGGCGCTCGCCGACGTCGGCGGTGACGGTCAGGGTGGTTTGGCCAGCGGTGGCGATTTCCAGGTGCTCCGGGCGGATGCCCAGGGTTACCGCGCTGCCCACGCTCAAGGTTGCACCGCTCAACGGCAGGCTGATCAAGGTGCCGGCATCCAGTTGCACTTCACAACTCTGGCTGTCGACGCGGGTGACCTTGCCCTTGAGGAAGCCCATTTTCGGCGTGCCGAGAAACCCCGCGACAAACAGATTGGCCGGCTGGTGGTACAGCTCCAGCGGCGAGCCGACCTGTTCGATGCGGCCGCTGTTGAGCACCACCACCTTGTCGGCCAGGGTCATGGCCTCGACCTGATCGTGGGTCACGTAGATCATCGTCGCTTGCAGTTCTTTATGCAGGCGTGCCAGCTCCAGGCGCATCTGCACGCGCAGCGCGGCGTCGAGGTTGGACAGCGGTTCGTCGAACAGGAAGATCTTCGGGTTGCGCACAATGGCGCGGCCGATTGCGACGCGCTGGCGTTGGCCGCCCGACAGCTGCTTGGGCTTGCGCTCCAGCAACGGGCCCAGTTCGAGGATGCGCGCGGCTTCGCTGACTTTGCTTTCCACCAGCTTCTTGTCCACGCCCGCCAGGTCCAGGGCGAACGACATGTTCTTGCGCACGCTCATGTGCGGGTACAGGGCGTAGGTCTGGAACACCATCGCCAGGTCACGCTTGGCCGGGGTCACTTCGGTGATGTCGCGACCGTCCAGTTCGATGGTGCCGTCGCTGACTTCTTCCAGCCCGGCGATCAGGCGCAGCAGCGTGGATTTACCGCAGCCCGACGGGCCGACGAAGACCACGAATTCCTTGTCGTTCACCTCAAGGTCGATGCCCTTGATGATGGAGAAACCTTCGAAGCCTTTTTGCAGATTCTTGATTTTCAGGTTGGCCATGATGGGCCTCCGCTTGGAATTATTATTTAACAGCGCCGAAGGACAAACCGCGCACCAGCTGTTTCTGGCTGACCCAGCCAAAGATCAGGATCGGCGCACAGGCGAGGGTCGACACGGCGGACAATTTGGCCCAGAACAAGCCTTCGGGGCTGGAGTAGGAGGCGATCAGCGCGGTCAGCGGCGCGGCATTCGACGAGGTCAGGTTCAGCGACCAGAATGCCTCGTTCCAGCACAGGATCAGCGACAGCAGCACTGTGGAGGCCAGGCCTCCCTTGGCAATCGGCAGCAGCACGCGGACCATTTCCTGCCACAGGGTGGCGCCATCGAGGCGGGCGGCTTCGAGGATGTCCTTGGGGATGTCCTTGAAGTAGGTGTAAACCATCCACACCACAATCGGCAGGTTGATCAGGGTGTAGATGATGATCAGCGCGATACGTGTGTCCAGCAGGCCAAAGCTCTTGGCCAACAGGTAGATCGGCATCAGCACGCCCACCGGTGGCAGCATCTTGGTCGACAGCATCCACAGCAGCGTGCCCTTGGTGCGCTGGGTTTCGTAGAAGGCCATGGAGTAGGCTGCCGGCACCGAGATCAGCAGGCACAAAGCCGTGGCGCTGAAGGAAATCACCACCGAGTTCCAGGCGTAGGCGAAGTAATTGCTGCGCTCGTTGATGTGCAGGTAGTTCTCCAGCGTCGGCGTGAAGATGAACTGCGGCGGCGTGGCGAACGCGTCGATTTCGGTCTTGAAGCTGGTCAGCACCATCCAGAAGATCGGGAAGAAGATCAGGATCGCGATGGCCCAGGCCAACGTGCCAAGCAACAGGCTTTGCAGGCGGCGGGATTGTTGAAGCGTCATGGCGCGGCCCTCAAGGCTTGTCAGTCAGGTTTTTGCCGATCATCCGCACCAGGATGATCGCCGCGATATTGGCAATGACCACGGCAATCAAGCCGCCGGCCGAGGCCATGCCCACGTCGAACTGCACCAGCGCCTGGTTGTAGATCAGGTAGGCGAGGTTGGTGGACGCGTAGCCGGGGCCGCCGTTGGTGGTGGTGAAGATTTCGGCGAACACCGAGAGCAGGAAGATCGTCTCGATCATCACCACCACGGCAATCGGCCGGGCCAGGTGCGGCAGGGTCAGGTGCCAGAAGATCGCGATGGCGCCGGCACCGTCCAGGCGCGCGGCTTCCTTTTGTTCCTGGTCGAGGGACTGCATGGCGGTCATCAGCAGCAGGATGGCGAACGGCAGCCATTGCCAGGAGACAATGATGATGATCGACAGCAACGGGTAGTGCGCGAGCCAGTCCACCGGTTCGGCGCCGAAGAACTTCCACACGGCGGCGAGAATCCCCGACACCGGGTGGAAAATCAGGTTCTTCCAGATCAGCGCACCGACGGTGGGCATGATGAAGAACGGCGAGATCAACAACACCCGCACCAGGCCGCGACCGAAGAACTCACTGGCTTCGAGCAGGGCGCTGATCAACACGCCCAGCACCACGCTGATCAGCAGCACGCTGCCCACCAGCAACAAGGTGTTGGTGGCGCCGGGCAAGAAGCCCGAATCGGTGATGAAGTAGGTGAAGTTTTCCAGCCCGACGAATTGGTTTTCACCGGGGTAGAGCAGGTTGTAGCGGATCAGCGAAAAGTACAGGGTCATGCCCAGCGGCACGATCATCCACAACAGCAGCAGGGCCACCGAGGGGCTGACAAGGAACCAGCCGGGGTTGGCCAGGCGGTTTTTGGCGGGTGTATTCATGGTATTCAAGGCCAGTCGATTACAGGCGGAGCCAGCGTCGGAGCGCGGTCAATGTGGGAGCTGGCTCGCCTGCGATAGTGGTGTGTCAGCAAACAGATTCATCCACTGACACACCGCTATCGCGGGCAAGCCCGGCTCCCACAGAAAGCGGGTTCCCACATTTACAGGGGGGAGGCTGCTTTATTTGGGATAGCCGGCCCGCTTCATTTCCCGCTCGGTAGTGGTCTGCGCGGCAGTCAGTGCCGCATCCACCGTCTGCTGACCGGTCAGCGCCCCCGAGAAGAACTTGCCCACCTGGGTGCCAATCGCCTGGAATTCAGGAATGGTCACCAACTGGATGCCGATATACGGCACCGGCTTGAGCGTCGGCTTGGTCGGGTCCGCGACTTTCAGGGATTCCAGGGTCACCTTGGCAAACGGCGCGGCCTTCATGTACTCCTCGCTGTAGGTCGAAGTCCGGGTGCCCGGTGGGACATTGGCCACGCCATCGGTCTTGGCGACCAATGCGCCGTATTCCTTGGACGTGGCCCAGCTGGCGAACACCTTGGCGGCGTCCTTGGCCTTGGAGCTGGTGGGGATCGCCAGGCTCCAGGAGTACAGCCACGAAGTGCCCTTGTCGGTCTTCTCGTGGGGGGCAAACGTGAAGCCGACGTGGTCCGCCACCTTGCTCTGGGTTTTGTCGGTGACAAATGAGCCGGCCACGCTGGCATCGACCCAGATCGCACACTTGCCGCTGTTGAACAGCGCGAGGTTTTCGTTGAAGCCGTTGCTGGACGCACCCGGTGGGCCGGATTTCTTCATGTTGTCGACGTAGAAGTTCAGCGCGTCCTTCCACTCGGGGCCGTTGAATTCCGGCTGCCATTTCTCATCGAACCAGCGTGCGCCGTAGCCGTTGGCCAGGGTGGTGATCAGCGCCATGTTCTCGCCCCAACCGGCTTTGCCGCGCAGGCACAGGCCGTATTGTTCTTTGGTTTTATCGGTGAGTTTGCTGGCGAATTCGCCGATCTGCGTCCAGGTCGGGTGCTCGGGCATGGTCAGCCCGGCGTCCTTGAACAGGTCGGTGCGGTAATAGG
Source organism: Pseudomonas sp. CBZ-4 (assembly GCF_000346755.1). Lineage (GTDB taxonomy): Bacteria > Pseudomonadota > Gammaproteobacteria > Pseudomonadales > Pseudomonadaceae > Aquipseudomonas. The sequence goes on from NZ_ANNV01000012.1 coordinate 5,467, forward strand.
TGATCGAGCTTTCGGCATAGAACGGCAGGGCGTACAGCGAACCCTTGACGGACAAGCCGTCACGCACCGAAGGGAATACATCATCGAGGTCGTAGGAAGCCGGCAAGTCCTTCATCGGCTCCAGCCAGCCCTTGGCGCCCCACAGTGCGGCTTCGTACATGCCGATGGTCAACACGTCGAACTGCCCGCCCTGGGTGGCGATGTCGGTGGTCAGGCGTTGGCGCAGGACGTTTTCTTCAAGCACCACCCAGTTCAGCTTGATCTCCGGGTGCTCGGCTTCGAAGGTTTTCGAGAGCTTTTGCATGCGGATCATGTCGCTGTTGTTGACGGTGGCAATGGTCAAGGTTTGCGCGCCAAGGCTGACGGCGCTGATAGTCAAGCAGGTAGAGGCAAGCAGAGCTTTTGCTGTGAACTTCATCGCGCACTCCGTTTCCGCGCCCAGGGGGCTACAGAAGGACAGTTATTGTTGTTGTGTCTTCCTACAGGGAGTCAGGAAGAGTGTGCGGTTGATTACAGCCTTGAAATGGCGGTGTGACAAATCCTTGGGAGCACTGGGACTGATACTTTTTTGCACTGAGTGGTTTTTGCGACAATAGGGATAAAACGACGGGACAGACCACTGTACAAGCTGATCTGTCCCGCCGAGGTGTAATGTCAATCAAGGTTGCAGGCACCACGCCCAAGTATGGATATTTTTATTTATGCACCAAACCGCGTGCGAGTCCTTGAGAGAGTCCCAGTACACCCCAGTGAAAGCGTCGCACTGCGGCTCAGTACATAGCCAATAATAGGAGTCATACGGAACCGGAAGAGGCCATCCATAAGCTGTTCCCATAAATCGAATACCGTCATCGTAGTAAATGCCCACGGCACCTGGCAGCGATTTTCTCCAGTCAACCGCTTGCCCCCAGCTCATGGCGTTTCGATTTTCACGCAGTTGCCATACATTGCTGACGTTGACCGTAAATGAGAGCTTATTCCCCAGCTTGTCGGTCACATCTATAACCGTAGTGCCGTTTCGCATCCCAGCCACCAAACCTGTGGGTGAAACGGATGCCACCGCTGAGTTTCTCGACGTGTAAGTGTAGGGAGTTTGCCCTCCGGTAGCCGTTCGGGTTTGAGAATTACCGGGGTATTGTCCAATCTTGTTCCAGCCGGCCGCAATAACAGCACGCCCATTCAAGTTCATCGTACTTTGGTCAATATGCAAGGCTTGTCGACGGGTGATAGTAACTGTCCCAGATGGTGGGTAGCTTCCATATTGCCCGACCGCTCTGTACGAATAGCTTGCCAACTGTAATCCGCTGCGCACATAGTCCCAACTGCCGGTGCCACTCGCTGTGCGTTCAACCCGAAAGGTATTGTTTTCATATATCCAGACTTTCTGATTCGCGGCGGCAGTACCTCTGAGTGTCACACTGGTATCGTAGGTCGTTCCACCGTTGAGGATCTGTCCCTTGGAATCATGCACAGTCAATGTAACCGGCGTAGTGATAGCCTTTTTGATCGTGTAATTCGTCGAAGAAAACTCCACCGCATTTGGTCTGTTGGTACTGCCATCGAAGGTCACTTCGGCAGTCACAGTGATCTGCGCATTGTCGGCCAGCGCTTC
>NZ_ANNV01000013.1 GCF_000346755.1 Pseudomonas sp. CBZ-4
CAGTCAGCACTTCTACTACTGATACACCGCTATCGCAGGCAAGCCAGCTCCCACAATTGAACATCTGTGTTCTGGAGAGCTTTATTCCGGTGCGTGATCGCGCAAAAACACCAGTTTGTCCGGCTTGGACTGCTCCGCATTGAAGCGATAACCCTGCACATCGAATTCCTTGAGCCTGGCTGGGTCGCTGATACGTTCTTCAATCACAAAGCGGCTCATCATGCCCCGGGCTTTCTTGGCGTAGAAGCTGATGATCTTGTATTGGCCGTTCTTCAAGTCCTTGAACTCGGTGTTGATGATCCGCGCGTTCAGGGCCGTGCGCTTGACCGCCGAGAAGTACTCGTTGGACGCCAGGTTCAGCAGCACATCGTCACCTTGCTCGGCCAGGGCTTCGTTCAGCCATTCGCTGATTCGGGTGCCCCAGAAGGCGTAGAGGTCCTTGCCACGGGCGTTGGCCAGCTTGGTGCCCATTTCCAGGCGGTACGGCATCATCAGGTCCAGGGGGCGCAGCAGGCCGTAGAGGCCGGAGAGCATGCGCAGGTGGTCCTGGGCGTAGCTGAAGTCGGCGTCGCTGAAAGTCTGGGCATTCAGGCCGGTGTACACGTCACCCTTGAACGCCAGCAGCGCCTGCTTGGCGTTGGCCGGGGTGAACGCTGGGGTCCAGCTGCCGAAGCGGGCGGCGTTGAGGCCGCCGATCTTGTCGGAGACATGCATCAGCTCGCTGATCTGCGCCGGGCTGAGTTCGCGCAGTTGCTCGATCAGTACCTGGGAATGGTCCAGGTACTGCGGCTGGGTAAAGCGCTCGGTGGCAGGCGCGGTCTCGAAATCGAGGGTCTTGGCGGGGGAAATCACCGTCAGCATGAAGTCGTCTCCTTAAATCGTGCGGGGATTCTAGGGGCTTGGGCGGTTTGACTCCACCTATGATGGCGATAGGCACGATCCGCTATGATGGGCGGTAACTCTGGAAAGGAAGACCTTGCGTGCGAATAGCGCTTTTATTGTCGGCATGTCTGCTGTGCCTGAACGTCCATGCGGCGCCGGCAGATGTGGCCAGCCTGGACCGTGGCACCTGGCCGGAAAAACTCAGCAGCCCGGCGCTGTTCGATGTGGCCTCGCGCGCAGAAATCCTCATGTTCGCCCACAGCCTGCTGGCCAGCGAAGCCCAGGATGAGGCCGCCCTCAAACAGCGCCTGGGGTTGAAGATCGTCAACCTGGCCGCCATCGACGACCTGCGCCGCCAGCTCTGGCAGCGCCTGCTGGAGAACTACACCTTCGCCCAGCAGAGCTGCGAGGAGGACGCCTCGTTCTGCTACCTGGTGGAGAACATGGACGACTTGCGCGAGCAGGCCGGCAAGTTCGAGGTCAGCGAAAACTCTTTCTATATAGGGTGGGCGGCCCCCAGCCATGCCTTTCACGAACGCTATCTGGACGAACTGCTGCGCAAGGCCGCGCTGTTCCCGCAGATCAGCAGCGAAGTCGCGCGTTTCGGCGACCATGAGCGCAATGGCGATGAATTCAACGACCGCCTGTTCCTGCTGACGTTTGACGGTGGCCCCGCGCCGGTCAGTGGCAATACCGACTGGCTCGCCGACTACCTGCGCAAGCAAAAGATGAACGCCACCTTCTTTGTCCTCGGCAGCAGCCTGCAAACCCGGGTGGAGCGCAGTTCCGCCGCCGATGTGCAGGCGTTGTACCAGGGCCAGTGCGTGGGCACCCAGGGCTGGCAGTACCGCTCCCACAGCCACTGGGTCGATTGGCAAAGTTCGATTACCCGCAGCGCCTCGCTGGCGCAGAACCTGATGCCGGAAAACTATGTGCCGCTGTTCCGCCCGCCGTACGGCCAGCGGCGCGCCGACAGCCAGGGTTTCTTCCAGTCCCAGGGCTTGCAGGTGGCGTTGTGGGACATCGATTCCCAGGACGAACCGGGCAAGCTCAAGGCCGATGAGTCGGCGCAGCGGGTGCTGACGCTGATGTTGCTGTGGCGCAAAGGGGTGATTGTGTTTCACGACACCCAGGACAAGGCGCGGGTCGCTTTGCCGCAGTTGCTGCAGGCAACGGCACAGAGTGGATTGGGTTGGCAGGACTGCCGTGAGGCGTTTCGCTGAAGTGCCCGGCCCTGTTGGGTGTGGGGCCTTTTTGGGGTGATTTTGTGCGACAAATCGATGCAGGCGGACTTCCGACTTTAACGGGGTGCATGGCACTCGGCTAGTGCTATTCGTCATCCTGAAAAATAAACTTCAAAAAAGCGTCAAAGTGCTTTTTCCTGTCACACGTTTTGCGGTATTACGAAGTCAGATCGCCGAAACCTGCAACACAGGTGGCGTCTTTCCAGACTCCTCATGTGGGCATGCACTTGACGTCCCTCAGGTGCATTCGGTGGTCGAATCGAGGCGCAGCACCGCCCAGGTATTGCGTCGACTGGCTCCCACAAAAGGTGACCGAGTATGGATGATCATGGACGCACCCCTTCTTCCGACCAGCCAATCCTTTATGTGCTTGATACCAACGTATTGATCCACGATCCAAACGCACTGCTCAACTTCGAAGAACACCACGTCGCCATCCCGATGATCGTGCTTGAGGAACTCGACAAACTCAAAAGCGGGCACCACAGCGTGGCCGCCGAATGCCGCCAGGCGATCCGCCTGATCGACAAGACGCTGGGCGAAGCGTCGCCGGAAGACGTCGAGGTGGGCGTACCGATCCAGCGCGGCAAAAGCGGGCCCAAGGGCTTGCTGTCGATCCTGATGAGCAAGCGCAGCGAGCCCAACAGCGTGCTGCCGGAAAACCTCAACGACAACAAGATCATCAACCAGTTGATCGACCTGCACGCGCGTGACAAGGACCTGCGCGTGGTGCTGGTGACCAAAGACATCAATATGCGCCTCAAGGCCCGTGCGTGTGGGATCGCGGCCGAGGACTACAGCACCGACCAACTGGTCGATGACGTGTCGATGCTGTCCCGTGGCTATCACATGATTACGGGCTCGTTCTGGGACCGTGTCAGCAAGGTTGAAACCCGCCAGGACCATGGCCGCACCTGGCACCAGGTGCAGCTGATCGAAAACCTGCCGGCCGTGCATATCAATGAATTCATCGTCGATGAACAGGGCTTCGTGGGCTGGATCAAAGAGATCCAGGTCGACAAGCTGCTGATCCTCGACCTGCATCAGGAACCCCTGTTGCACCAGGAAGCCTGGGGCCTGAAACCGCGTGACATCTACCAGAGCCTGGCGCTGTACGCGCTGCTCGACCCGGACATCCACCTGGTCAACCTGACGGGCGCCGCCGGTTCCGGGAAAACCATCCTCGCCCTGGCTGCCGCCATCGAGCAGACCATGGTCACCAAGCGCTATCGCCGCATCATCGCCACCCGCAGCGTGCAGGGCCTGGACCAGGAAATCGGCTTCCTGCCCGGCACCGAGGCGGAAAAAATGGAGCCGTGGCTGGGGGCGATCACCGACAACCTCGAAGCCTTGCACATGGATGACGAAAACACCCATGGCAGCGTCGACTACATCCTCAGCAAAGTGCCGTTGCAGTTCAAATCCCTCAACTACATCCGGGGTCGCAGCTTCCAGCAAAGCCTGATCTTGATCGATGAATGCCAGAACCTCACGCCGCACCAGATGAAAACCATCATCACCCGTGCCGGCGCCGGTTCCAAAGTGGTGTGCCTGGGCAACCTGGCACAGATCGACACCCCTTACCTGTCCGCGACCAGCTCCGGGCTGACTTACCTGACGGAACGCTTCAAGGACTTCCCGAACGGCGTGCATATTGCGCTGCAGGGTGTGCCTCGTTCGATTCTGGCTGAATACGCCGAGTCCCACCTCTAACCAATGTGGGAGCTGGCTTGCCTGCGATAGCATCACCTCGGTTTCCCTGATCCACCGAGG
>NZ_ANNV01000014.1 GCF_000346755.1 Pseudomonas sp. CBZ-4
TGCGCTCTTCAAAAGTGAGCCGCCGTAAGGGCGGAACCATAAGCAGCCGTAACCCAAATAATGGATATGTACACAGAAAGACCGCTATCGCAGGCAAGCCAGCTCCCACACAAGCCAGCGTCTACATTCAATCAATGTCAGGTTTCAAATCCGACGACGGCGATTGAGCGCAGGGATAGCGGTTTCAGCAACAGCCACTTGCTCAACCTGCGCCACCGTACACACCGCCAACTGCGCCAACGTCGGCTGACTGAACAACGTCCGCGCATCCACCTCCAGCCCCGCCTTGCGCATCCGCGCCACCACATTCACCGCCAGCAACGAATGCCCACCCAGTTCGAAAAAGTGATCGTGGCGCCCCACCCTTTCCAACTTCAACACCTCGGCCCAGATCCCAGCCATCACCGTTTCAACCTCCCCCACCGGCGCCACATACGCGCGACTGAGCACCGACGCCAAACCAGGCTCCGGCAGCGCCTTGCGATCGAGCTTACCGGCCGGGTTCAGCGGCAACGCGTCAAGCTGCACAAACGCCGCCGGCACCATGTACTCCGGCAGTTGCTCCAGCACATGGGCACGCAACACCTCCGGGCTCGGCGCCTCGGCGCGCGGGGTGAAATACGCCACCAAACGCTCGTCACGAATCAGCACCGCCACTTCACGCAACGCCGGATGCGCCGCCAGGCACGCTTCGATTTCCCCCAGCTCCAGGCGCACGCCACGCAGCTTGACCTGGAAGTCGTTGCGCCCAAGAAATTGCAGGTCACCATCCGGCAAATACCGCACCAGGTCGCCGGTGCGGTACAGGCGATCACCGGCCACAAACGGGCTGTCGATAAAACGCTCGGCGGTCAGCTGCGCCAGCCCCAGGTAACCGCGTGCCACGCCGACCCCGCCAATATGCAAGTGGCCGCTGACGCCCATCGGCACCGGCGCATCGTGTTCGTCGAGCACGTACAGGCGGGTATTGCTGATCGGCCGACCAATCGGCAATTGCAGCGCAGGCACGCGGGCGCCCGGTGCCAGGGTCCAGGCGCTGCTATCCACCGTGGCTTCCGTGGGGCCATAGACGTTGTGCAAACGCACCTGCGGCAGACGCGCCTGCACGCCACGGGCCAGGGCCTCGGTGAGTTCGCCGCCGCCACACAGCACATCGGTCAGGCTGCTGCACAACGCCGACTCGTCCAGTTCGAGGAACTGCTGCAACATCGCCGGCACGAACTTGATCACAGTGATTTTTTCATCACGGATCACCTGCGCCAGGTACGCCGGTTCGCGATGCCCATCGGGCCGCGCCAGCACCAGGCGCATGCCATTGGCCAGCGGCCAGAACAGCTCCCACACCGAGCCGTCGAAGCTGAACGGCGCACGTTGCAACAGCGCGCCGCCTTCGGCGTTCGGGCACAGCTGCGAGCCCCAGTGCAGCAGGTTGGTCAGGCCGCGGTGCTCGATCATCACGCCCTTGGGCGTGCCGGTGGAGCCCGAGGTGTACATCACGTAAGCCAGGTTGGTGGGGGTCAGCCCCGGCACCCGTGGGTTGCCGGCAGGCGCCTGCTGCCAGGTGCAGCGGTCGAAGTCGAACACCGGGATCGCCACGTCACCGGGCAAGTCGCGGGTGGCGTCCTGCACCAGCAACGCCACCGGCTGGCTGTCGTGGAGCATGTAGGCCAGGCGTTCGCGGGGATAGCTCGGGTCCAGCGGCACATAGGCGCCGCCCGCCTTGAGAATGGCCAGCAGCCCCACCACCAGGTCGAGCCCGCGCTCGACGCACAGCGCCACCCGCGAATCCGGCTGCACCCCGCGTTCACGCAGGCCATACGCGAGCTGGTTGGCGCGCTCGTTGAGTTCACGATAGGTCAGTTGCAACGTGCCGGCCTGCACCGCCACGGCATGGGGGATATGCCGCGCGTGGGCCTCGAACAGCGCTTGCACGGTCTGGGTTTCGTCGTGGTCGATGGCGGTCGCATTGAGGTCCACCAACAGCCTGTGCAATTCGCTGGCGGGCAGCACCGGCACGTCGCGCAATGGGCTTTGCGGGGCATGCTCAAGTGCGTCCGCCAGGCCGTTGAGCGCCGTGTCGAGGTAGCCCAGCAAACGCGCGGCACCGACCTGGCGCGGCGCCTTGGCCTTGAGGCGAAAGCCGCTGGCAACATCGTCCACGGTGAGCATCAGCGGATAACTGAGGATGTCTTCGCTGCTGAGCAAGGCGATGCCCGGCCCCAGGTCCGGCACGGCGTCTGCGGCGGTATGCCGAAAATTGAGCAGGCTGTTGAACAGCGGCGCCACCTGGCTGCAACGTTGAGCCAGGGCGAGGGAGGCTTGCTCATGGACCAGCAGCGCGCTCAATTGGCGATGGGTGTCGCGCACCGCTTCGACCACATTCTGCCCGGCCAAACACAAGCGCAGCGGCAAGGTGTTGATGAACATGCCAAGGGCCCGGTCGGCGCCCTCGCCCGCTTGCAAGCGACCGAGCAGTACGCTGCCGAACACCACATCCTCACGGCCGGCCACGCGGCTGAGAACCTGGGCCCAGGCCAGGTGGAACAGGCTTGCGGCGCTCACGCCCAGGCCCCTTGCCTGCGCGCGCAAGCGCTGGTTGAGGGGGTCGCCCAACGCCTGTTCGGCGGCTTCGGTGTCGGCAGGCTGCGCCCGATATTCCTGAAGACCGAAGGCCAGGGTCGGCTCATCGACATCACCCAGACGCTCACGAAAGAACGCTTCGCGCACCGCCTGATGCTCGGGCAGACGCGCCTGTGCGACCACATTGCGATACGGCACTGGCGCGGGCAAGCGCGCCTGCTCACCAAGCAGATGAGCACGTATTTCATCCAGCAGAATCGTGGTGGACGTCGCGTCGTTCACCAAGTGATGAAAGCGCAGCCGCGCGACCCAGCGCTGCTGCTCCGGCTCCTCGCGATAGTCCAGGGCCATTAGCGGCGCCTGGCGCAAATCCAGCGGCGCACAGGCTTCGTGCAGCGGCTCGACCCGCAGCGTCGCCGCGCGCCACACCACTTGCATCGGCTGCTCAAGGGCGTCCCACACCAGGCTGGTACGCAGGATATCGTGGCGGTCGATCACCTGTTGCAGCGCCTGGGCAAATCCATCCAACTGCGCACGGCCGGCAAAGCTGAACAGCGCCTGTTGCTGATACGGATCGTGCTCATCGGTGAGGTGGTGGTAGAGCAACCCTTCCTGCAACGGCGCCAGCGGGTAGATCTCCTGCACATTCGCCGCACCACCGGGGATGCCGGCGACGATGCGATCCAGGCTGGCCTGATCCAGCGTGGCCAGGGCCAGCAGATCTGGCGTAAGGGCGACGCAATCAGCCGGCACGCGGTTGGCCGGCACGTCGCTGTCGCGGCCCTCGCTCACCGCCGCCAGGGCCGCCAGCGTCGGCTGGCCGAACAACACCTGCACATCGGCACGCAGGCCGGCCTGACGCATGCGCTGCACCAATTGCACCGCCAACAGCGAGTGGCCGCCCAGCTCGAAAAAGTGATCGTGCCGCCCCACTTGCGCGACCTGCAACAGCTCGGCCCACAGCAGGGCCAGGGTGGTTTCCACGCCCTCGTGCGGGGCCTCGAACACACGCGTCACGAATGCGTCCTGAGTCGGTGCTGGCAATGCTTTGCGGTCGAGTTTGCCGTTGGCGGTCAGCGGCAACGCCGCCAGCCGGGTGTAGGCCACGGGCAGCATATAGTCGGGCAACGAGGCTTGCAGATGGCTGCGCAATGCTTCGATTGCCACCGGCTCACGCTCGATAAACCATGCCAGCAGTTGCCCTTCGCGACACAGCACCACCGCGTCGGCAACCTGCGGGTGCGCGGCCAGCGCCGCTTCGATCTCGCCCAGTTCGATACGCACGCCGCGGATTTTCACCTGGTCATCGTTGCGGCCGAGGTATTCCAGGTTGCCGTCGGGCAGCCAGCGCGCCAGGTCGCCGGTGCGGTACATCCGTCCGCCCGTGTCGGGGTCATCGACGAAGCGCTGCGCCGTCAGTTCCGGCCGGTTGAAGTAACCCCGGGCCACGCCGTTGCCGCCGACATACAACTCCCCCGTGACGCCAATGGGCACCGGGCGCTGCTGCGCATCCAGCAGGTAAATGCAGGCATTCGCCACCGGCGCGCCGATATGCAACGGCTGCCCCACCTCGACGCGGCCGGAGGTGGCGACCACCGTGGCTTCGGTCGGCCCGTAGTTGTTGATCACGGCAAAGGTCTGCGCCTGGGGGAACGCGCGCAGGCGGTCGCCGCCAATCAGCAAGGTGCGCAAGGTCGGGTGGCCCAGGCCCTGGCTGAAAGCGTATTCGGCCACCGGCGTTGGCAAGAAACACACGTCCAGCGGTTGCGCCTGCCACCAGTGCAACAGCGCGTCGATGTCCTCGGCGTCGTCATGGGCCGGTGGCAGGTGCAAGGTGGCGCCCACGCACAACGCCGGCCAGACTTCCCAGGCCATCGCATCAAAGCCAAAGCCGGCGACACTCGCGGTATGGCTGCCGGCGTGCAGGTCGAACGCCTGGCAGTGCCAGTCCACGAGGTTGCAGACGCTGTGGTGCTCGACCATCACGCCCTTGGGCAAACCAGTGGAACCGGAGGTGTAAATCACATAGGCCAGGTGCGTCGGGCTGACCGCAACACGCGGCGGCTGGGTTGCCGGCTCTGCTGCGTGGCCCAGCACGATCACGGGCACCGCCAGCGGGGGCAGGCGGTGCAACAGCTCGGGTTGGACCAGTACCAGCACCGGCGCGCTGTCGTGCAGCAAGTAATGCAGGCGCTCGGCGGGATGGGCCGGGTCGACCGGCACGTAGCAGGCGCCGGCCTTGAGAATCGCCAACAACCCCACCAGCGTGTCGAGGCCGCGCCGGGCGAGGATTACCACCCGATCATCCGGCTGCACGCCGTGGGCCAGCAGTTGATGGGCCAAGCCATTGGCCTGCTGGTCGAGTTCGGCGTAGGTCAGCGACTGCCCCTGATACTTCGCCGCAATGGCCTGCGGCGTGCGCGCGACCTGCGCCGCGATGCGCTCGTGCACGGTGTGCGGTTCAACCAGCGGCCGCACCGTGGCATTCCACTGCTGCAACCGGGCCTGCTCGGCCGGCGTCACCAACGCCAGTTCACCGACCGGCACCGCACTGTCGTCCAGCCCCTGCTCCAGCAGCCAGATCAAACGCTGCGCCAGCGCCTGCACCTCGGCGTGCTGGAAATACCCCTCGTTGTACACACAATGCAGGCACGCACTGCCCTGCTGGCGGTTGCTGCGCAGGTGGATGGCCAACGGCAGCGGTTCATGCTGATTGGATACCTTGACCGCCCGCGCCCGGACGTCGCCGTAACGCAGGTCATGGTCGTCCTGCTCGAACGACAGCGACACCTCGAACAACTGCTCGCGCCCGCTGCGGCGCAGGCCCAGCTCGCGGTTCATCTCACTCAGGGGAAAGCGCTGGTGGCGAAAATCCTGCTGCAGTTGGTCGCGCACGCCACGTACCAATTCACCAAAAGGCAGTTGCGCATCGAACTGCAACCGCACCGCACTGACCTGGGCAAACATCCCGACCGTGGCGCGAAAACGGGCGTTGGCGCGGTTGAGAATCGGCACCCCCACCACCCATTCCTCACGCTGGCCGGTGCGGGTGAAATACACGTGAAGCGCCGCCAGCAGCACATGAAACGCTGACGCCTGGTAACCCGTGGCAACCTGCTCCATGCGTTCGAGCAAGGCCAGCGGAAAGTCCTGCACCCAGGTATTGCTCGGCGCCTTGGCGGTGTGGCGCGGTGTCAGCAGCGGTTCCGGCAAGGTCTGGTACTTGTCCAGCCAATAGGCACGGTCACGGGCATAACGCGGCGACTGCCGATAGCTCAGGTCGGCGTCGATAAAGTCGCGATAGGACGGCGCCTGCTGCACCAGCGCCCGCCCCTGCTCCAGGGCGCTGTACAGCCCGGCAAGGGATTGCAGCATCTGGCCAAAGCCCCAGCCATCGAGGATCAAGTGATGGGCCTGGGTGCCGAGGCGGTAGTGCTGGCTGCCAAGCTTGACCAGGAAGAAGCGGAACAGCGGCTCGCCTGCCAGGGCATAGGGCCGGGCCATCTGCGCCTGCATCAGGGCCTGGAACGCCGCGAGGGGATCGGGCTGCGCCGACACGTCATGCAGAACCACCTCGGCCGCCATCTCGGCCACAAAGGTTTGCTGCGGCAGGCCATCCGCGCCGCCATGCAGTTGGCTGCGCAGCGCATCGTGGGTGGCCACCAGTTGCACGACGGCGCGCTCGATCAGCGCCGGCACCACGGCACCGGCAAAGTCCACGTAGCCACCGATGTTGTACAGCGGCGAGTCGCCCTGGCGCAGTTGGTCGAGCCAGATGTCCTGTTGGGCGGCGGTGAGGGGCAAGCGGGTCGGCAGGCAGGGTAAGGGCTGCATAAGATCCTTCTCATGGGTATCAGGCACTGGCCGCGCAGGAGGGCCCACTACGGCGAAATTGCCGGATTTGAGCATGGGGTCCGGGGCCTGTCTGTCACCCTAAACCCGGACATCCAAATGGATGGAATTGGGTTTGGCGGAAGGCCCACCGCTGAAACGATTAAATGGATGTAGGACATTCGCTATGACTGGCCGATGCCGCTTGGTTGCAAGCCGCCAAAATGAAAATAATTTATTTTCAATTTCAACAACTTAACTAACATTTCAGATTATTTTCCAGTTTTCTCAGGCGGAAAACACTGTCAGAAACGTCGAATTAATGACGTTGTTTTTATGGCAGCTTGTGTCACGCATTTCTGCTACATACGTAGGACAAATCACCTGGCTGAATAGGATTTCACGGGCTGATTGCTGACGATTTTGGACATCAAGGATGAGATGGCTATGAGCTTGACGCAGAGTATTGGCACCACGGACAACCCGCATTTCTACGCCGAGATGGGTGAGTTGATTGCAAACAGTGGCCATGAGGCTTTCGCCGCCAACCTGTTGCAGCTGGTAGACAAATGGGTACCGATCCACTTGGTGGACCTCAGTGAATGGACCCTCGATGAAACCCGCGACAGCGTGCTCGACATCACCTTGCTCGGCAGCGCGGGGCTCAAGCAGGCGTGGTCGGCGCCCCAGACCCTGCACCCGCTCGACACCCATCCGCTGCTGCGGGACATGTTGCGCATGCAGGCCCCGCTGCTGATCCAGATGAAAGCCAAGGGCGGCAGTTCACACCAGTGCAACCTGGTGTCGCGCCAGGCCAGCCGGCGCTGTGTGATTTCCTTGTACCGCCCGCCTACCCAGCGCGGTTTTTCCCTCGCCGAGTTGTCGTTTCTCAAGTGCCTTTCGGAGACCCTGTTGCCCCTGATGGAGCGGCATGCACACAGCCTGCGCCAAGCGCCACACAGCGAGGTCGAAGCGCCACATAGCGTGCAGGAACAGTCGCAATTGCAGCGTGAGTTCTACAAGCGCCTGGCGCTCAGCGATATCACCTTGTCGGCGCGGGAGCAGGAAGTCTGCCTGGGCCTGTTGACCGGTGGCACCGTGCCGCAGATGGCGCAAAAGCTCAGCGTGAAAAACAGCTCGGTGGAGACCTACCTCAAGCGTGCCGCCGCCAAGCTGGGCGTGAGCGGCCGACATGGGCTGGCGAAATGGATGGTGGGCGCCTGATGCGCACTCTGACGCTCACCCTCGCCTGCCTGCTCGGCGGTTGCTCGCTGATCCCGCACTACCAGCGGCCCGCCGCGCCAATCCCGGCGCAGTATCCCCAGGGCGGGGTGTACACCTCGGCGGTCACCACGGACTGGCAGCCGGTGTTCCAGGACCCGGCGCTGCAACAACTGATTGCCGACGCGCTGCGCAACAACCGTGACCTGCGGGTGGCGGCGTTGAATGTCGAAGCCTTCCAGGCGCAGTACCGCATCCAGCGCGCGGACCTGTTCGCGGCAGTGTCCGCCAGCGCCGTGGGCAAGCGGCAAAAGCTGCCCGCGGACGTGACCGGCACCGGCCAGTCCGCAATCACCTCAAGCTATTCCGCCACCTTGGGCCTCAGCGCCTACGAGCTGGATTTATTCGGCCGCGTACGCAGCCTCAGCGAACAGGCGATGCTGACCTATCTGGGCACCGAACAGGCGCGGCGCAGCGCGCAATTGAGCCTGGTGGCCAACGTCGCCAACGCCTACCTGACCTGGCGGGCCGATCAGGAACTGCTGGCATTGGCCCAGCAAACCCTGGCCGCCGACGACCACAGCCTGCACCTGACCCAGCGCAGCAAAAACGCGGGCAAGGCTTCGGCGCTGGAGGTGGTGCAGGCCCGCACCAGCGTCGAAAGCACCCGTGCCAGCGTGGCCCGCTACCAACGCCAGGTGGCCCAGGACCTCAACAGCCTGGTCTTGCTGGTGGGCGCGCCGGTGGATGCCACCCTGCCCGCCCGCCCGCTGACCACCGAACTGGTGGCGCAGGTGCCGGCCGGGCTGCCCTCGGACCTGCTGCAACGGCGCCCCGACATCCTCCAGGCCGAATACCAACTGCAAGCTGCCAATGCAAATATCGGCGCCGCCCGTGCCGCGTTTTTCCCGTCGGTGAGCCTCACCGCCAACACTGGCAGCGCCAGCACCGAACTGTCCGGGCTGTTCAAGGGCGGCTCTGGCACCTGGACCTTCCAGCCGCAGATCAACCTGCCGATCTTCAACGCCGGCAGCCTGCGCGCCAGCCTCGACTACGCCAAGCTGCAAAAAGACATCAGCGTGGCCCAGTACGAAAAAGCCATCCAGGCCGCCTTCCAGGAAGTCGCCGACGGCCTCGCTGCACGCCAGACCTATACCGACCAACTCGCCGCACAACGGGATTTTGTCGCGGCCAACCAGACGTATTACAACTTGGCCCAGCATCGTTACCGCAGCGGGGTGGACAGCAACCTCACCTTTCTCGATGCACAGCGGGCGCTGTTCAGTTCGCAGCAGGCGTTGATTGTCGACCAGCTTGCGCAACTGGTGGCGCACGTGCGCTTGTATACAGCGCTGGGCGGCGCGTGGGGGGTCAGCGCAGCCCCGACTGCCGCAGCCGGTATTCCCCCGGCGTCACCTGGGCATAGCGCAGGAAAAACCGGCTGAAATACGCCGGGTCCTTGAAGCCCAGCTGGTAGCAGATTTCATTTGCCGAGCTACCGGTAAACAACAGCAGACGCTTGGCCTCCTGCATCACACGTTCAAGGATCAGGCGCTTGGACGGCAGGTCGGCCAGGCGCCGGCAGACTTCATTGAGCCGCGCTTCGGTCACGCCGATGCCGGCGGCATAACGCGCCAGCGGCCAGTGCTCGAGGTAATGGGCTTCGATCAGTTCGTTGAAGCGATGGAAGATGCGCAGGTCTTCATGGCGTGTAGGCCGCGCGGGCAACGAGTGGGCGCACAGGCGCAACAGGCGAATCATGATCAGCCGTGTAAGGCTGTCCAGGGCGGCGGCGCGCCCTGCGCGCTCGGCGTTGATTTCACTGCACAGTTCTTCGAACAGCTGATCCAGCCCCTGGCTTTGCGCCGTCAGCGCCACACACGCGGCGCCTGAGGCGAGGCTGGGGTCGGCTTCGATCAAGGCCCACACCAGTTGCTGGCGCACCGTCAGCACATGCCCATCGGCGTCCGCCTCGGTCACAAAGGCGTGAGGCACCGTGGGCGGCGTGAGAAAAAACATCGGGCCCGATTCCACATACTGGCGGTCATCCAGATATACCCGCACCGCGCCGCTTTTCACGTAATGCACCTGGAAAAACCGGTCATGCCGATGCACGGGCATATTGCGCCCGAAAAAACCCGCCAGGTTGCCGAGCTTGTCGTAATGCACCTCGGCGTCGCTGTAACGCTGGTCGTAGACCTGCCCGATGTTGATATTGGGGATCGGCTGCACAGTGCCCTCTTCTTGTTGTTTTGATGCCGGTGGATTTTGCCATGCTTGACGGTAGTTAACATATTAATTATAACGTTAACAACTTAACGAACTGCCTATGCAGCAGTCGCCACCGCCAGGAGAAACGCATGAGCCGTACCCTGCATGATGTTGCCAGCGGCACCTTGTTCGGCGTCGCGCTGAACTATCAGGGCCTGCTGGACCAGCATCTCGCCGCCTTCCAGCAGGCGCCCTACCAGAAACCGCCAGGCAAGCCGGTGTTGTTTATCAAGACCCCGAACACCCGCAACGAACATGGCGCAGCGGTACTGCACCCGCAGGGTGAACGCCTGCAACCGGGGCCGGCATTGGGCGTGGTGATCGGCGAGCGCGCGAGCCGTGTGCGCGTGGAAAATGCCATGACCCATGTGGCGGGTTACGTCGTGGTCAACGAGTTCAGCCTGCCGGAAGACAGCTACTACCGCCCGGCCGTCAAAGCCAAATGCCGCGACGGTTTTTGCGTGCTCGGGCCGCACTTGATCCCGCGTGACCAGGTGCCCAACCCCCAGCAACTGAGCCTCAAGCTGTGGGTCAACGGCCAGCTGCGCCAAGAGAATTCCACCGCCAATTGGGTCCGCGACATCCCCCAACTGATCGCCGAGATCAGCGAGTTCATGACCCTGCACCCCGGCGACGTACTGATCACCGGCACCCCCGAAGGCCGTGTCGATGTGCAACCTGGCGACACGGTTGAAGTCGAGATCAGCGGCGTCGGCCGCCTGGTCAACCCCATTCAAGCGGAGATCGCCCCATGAAACACGCCCGTATCCGTTTTGAAGGTGAAACCCACGCTGTGCAGGTCGAGGCCGATAATGGCGTGCGCCTGGGCGATGGCCGGCGGCTCGCTGAACATCAGGTGGAGTGGCTGCCACCGGCCACCGGCACAATGTTCGCCCTCGGCCTGAACTACGCGGACCACGCCGCCGAACTGGCCTTCGCGCCACCCACCGAGCCCCTGGTTTTTATCAAGTCCGTCGGCACCTATACCGGCCACCGCCAGGTCACCTGGCGCCCGGACAACGTCGCGTACATGCACTACGAGTGCGAGCTGGTGGCCGTGATCGGCAAGACCGCGCGCAACGTCAAGCGCGCCGACGCCCTCGACTACGTGGCCGGCTACACGCTGTGCAACGACTACGCGATCCGTGACTACCTGGAAAACTACTACCGCCCCAACCTGCGCGTTAAAAACCGCGATGCCACCACCCCGGTCGGCCCGTGGATCGTCGATGTGGCCGATGTGCCCGACCCCGCCAACCTGACGCTGCGCACCTGGGTCAATGGTGAGCTGCGCCAGGAAGGCAGCACCCGCGACATGATCTTCGATATCCCCTACCTCATCGAATACCTGTCCGGTTTCATGACCCTGCAACCCGGCGACATGATCGCCACCGGCACGCCCGAAGGCCTGGCCGATGTGGTACCGGGCGATGACGTGGTGGTGGAAGTCGAAGGTGTGGGCCGTCTGGTCAACCGAATTGTCAGCGAGACCGAATTCTTCTGCGTGCGTAACGAGGCGTGAGCGACATGATCAAACACTGGATCAACGGCCGCGAGGTCGAAAGCAAAGACACCTTCACCAACTACAACCCGGCCACCGGCGAAGCCATCGGTGAAGTCGCCAGCGGCGGCGCAGCGGAAGTGGCGCAAGCCGTCGCAGCGGCCAAGGAAGCCTTCCCCAAGTGGGCCAGCACCCCGGCCAAGGAGCGCGCGCGCCTGATGCGCAAGCTCGGTGAGCTGATCGAACAGAACGTGCCCCACCTGGCCGAGCTGGAAACCCTCGACACCGGCCTGCCGATCCACCAGACCAGAAACGTACTGATCCCCCGCGCCTCGCACAACTTCGATTTCTTCGCCGAAGTCTGCACGCGCATGGACGGCCACACCTACCCGGTGGACGACCAGATGCTCAACTACACCCTCTACCAGCCGGTGGGCGTGTGCGCGCTGGTGTCGCCGTGGAACGTACCGTTCATGACCGCCACCTGGAAGACCGCGCCGTGCCTGGCACTGGGCAATACGGCGGTGCTGAAGATGTCGGAACTGTCGCCGCTGACCGCCAATGAATTGGGGCGTCTGGCGGTGGAAGCGGGGATTCCCGACGGTGTGCTCAATGTGATCCAGGGCTACGGCGCCACCGCCGGCGATGCGCTGGTACGCCACCCTGACGTGCGTGCGATTTCCTTCACCGGCGGCACCGCCACCGGCAAGAAAATCATGCAGACCGCCGGCCTGAAAAAGTACTCGATGGAACTGGGCGGCAAGTCGCCGGTGCTGATTTTCGAAGATGCCGATCTGCAGCGCGCCCTCGACGCCGCCCTGTTCACCATTTTCTCCCTGAATGGCGAACGCTGCACCGCCGGCAGCCGGATCTTCATCCAGGAAAGCATCTACCCGCAGTTTGTCGCCGAGTTCGCCGCCCGCGCCAAGCGCTTGATCGTGGGCGACCCGCAGGACCCGAACACCCAGGTCGGCTCGATGATCACCCAGGCGCACTATGACAAGGTCACCGGCTACATCAAGATCGGCCTCGAAGAAGGCGCCACCCTGCTCGCCGGCGGCCTGGAGCGCCCAGCCAACCTGCCGGCGCATTTGAGCCGCGGCCAGTTCATCCAGCCAACGGTGTTTGCCGATGTAAACAACACGATGCGCATCGCCCAGGAAGAAATCTTCGGCCCGGTGGTGTGCCTGATCCCGTTCAAGGATGAAGCCGAGGCCTTGCAGTTGGCCAACGACACCGAGTACGGCCTGGCGTCCTATATCTGGACCCAGGACATTGGCAAGGCCCACCGCCTGGCGTACGGGATTGAAGCTGGCATGGTATTTATCAACAGCCAGAACGTGCGTGACCTGCGCCAGCCATTCGGCGGCGTGAAAGGCTCCGGCACCGGGCGTGAAGGCGGCCAGTACAGCTTTGAAGTGTTTGCCGAGATCAAGAACGTGTGCATTTCCATGGGCAGCCATCACATTCCGCGCTGGGGTGTGTAGCACCCAATACGGCACGCTCCAACAAGAATAAATACTCAGGAGAATCATCATGGGCGAAGTGGTCCTGGCAGCGAAGATCTGCCACGTACCGTCGATGTACTTGTCGGAACTGCCCGGCAAGCATCATGGCTGTCGCGAAGCGGCGATTGCCGGCCACAAGGAGATCGGCCGGCGCGCGCGGGCGTTGGGGGCCGATACGGCCGTGGTGTTCGACGTGCACTGGCTGGTCAACAGCGGCTATCACATCAACTGCGGCGAACAATTCCAGGGCACCTACACCAGCAATGAGCTGCCGCACTTCATCAAGAACATGGACTACGCCTACCCCGGCTGCCCCGAACTGGGCCAATTGATCGCCGCCGAGGCCAACCTGGCGGGCGTGCGCAGCATGGCCCACGACATCCCGAGCCTGGAGCTTGAATACGGCACGCTGGTGCCCATGCGCTACATGCACATGGACGTGCCGGAAGAACAGAAATTCAAGGTCATTTCCATCGCCGCGTGGTGCGCCTGGCATCGCCTGGAGGACAGCTTCGCATTCGGCGCCGCCGTGCGCCGCGCCATCGAAAAGAGCGAGCGCAAGGTGCTGGTGCTGGCGTCCGGGTCGCTGTCCCATCGTTTCTCGGACGACCGCGAAGCCGAGGCGAATATTCACCACTGGACACGCGAGTTCGACAAGCAGATGGACCTGCACGTGGTGGACATGTGGCAGCAAGGCCGCTTCAAGGAGTTCTGCGCAATGCTGCCGGATTACGCCGAACACTGCTTCGGCGAAGGCAAGATGCACGACACCGCGATGCTCCTCGGGCTGTTGGGCGGACCGGACTATGCCCAGCCGGCCGAGATCATCACGCCGCCCTTGGGCAGCTCGGGCACCGGCCAGATCAACGCGATTTTCCCGCTGTAGAACTGGGAGAAACCCATGCCGCACTTTATCGCCGAGTACACCGACAACATCGAACAACAGGCCGACCTGCCAGGCCTGTTTGAACAGGTCCACCGCGTGCTGGGGGACAGTGGCGTGTTCCCCCTCGGCGGCATCCGCAGCCGGGGCGTGCGCCTGGACACCTGGCGCATGGCCGACGGCAAGCACGACTATGCCTTTGTGCACATGACCCTCAAGGTCGGCCATGGCCGCGACCTGGCTACGCGCCAGGCAGTGGCCGAGACCGTGTTCGCGCTGATCACTGCGCACTTCGCCGAGCTGCAAGCACAGCGCTTGCTCGCGCTGTCATTCGAAATGATCGAGTTGCACCCGCAGCTCAACTTCAAGCAGAACAACGTGCATGCATTCCTGAACAACCCGGCGGGCTGAACCCTGCCGACTCCCTCACGGCCACTCAGACAAAAAGTACAACATCATGAGCACAGCCCACTCCACTGCCAGCCTCGCGCTGGCTGAGCACGACCGCACCCATCGTTTAGTGACGTGGCGCCTGATGCCGCTGTTGCTGGTGTGTTACTTGTTCGCCCACCTGGACCGTATCAACATCGGCTTCGCGAAGATGCAGATGAGCAGCGACCTGCACTTCAGTGACACGGTCTACGGTTTCGGCGCCGGGTTGTTTTTCATCGCCTACGCGCTGTTCGGCGTGCCCAGCAACATGGCGCTGGATCGCGTCGGGCCGAGGCGCTGGATCGCCAGCCTGATGGTGGTGTGGGGCCTGTTGTCCACCGCCATGCTCTGGGTGGAAAGCGCCCGTGGCTTCTATGTGCTGCGCTTTTTGCTGGGGGTGGCCGAGGCGGGGTTTTTCCCCGGAATCCTGGTCTATCTCAACCGCTGGTACCCGGCGCGCCGGCGGGCCCAGGTCACCGCGCTGTTCGCCATCGCCGTGCCCATGGCCGGCGTGCTCGGCGGGCCGTTGTCCGGCGTGCTCGGCGGGCCGTTGTCCGGGGCGATCCTGGAGCACTTCCAGGCCGTAGGCGGGATGCGCGGCTGGCAATGGATGTTTCTGATCGAAGGCGCGCCCGTGGTGCTGCTTGGGCTGGTGGTGCTCAAGTGGCTGCCGGACGGTTTCGACAGCGTGCACTGGCTCAGCGCCGAACAGAAACAGCAGCTGCACGCACAACTGCGCAGCGAAGAACAACGCAAGACCATCACCTCGTTCGGCGGCATCCTGCGCGACCCCCAGGTGTGGTTGCTGGTGGCGGTGTATTTTGCGGTGATGCTGGCGGTGAACACCCTGGCGTTCTGGATGCCCACCCTGATCCACGGCGCCGGCATCGGCCGCGACAGTCAGGTCGGCCTGCTCAGTGCCTTGCCGTACCTGGCCGGCTGCTTCTTTATGATCGCCTGCGGGCGTTCGTCCGACCGCCATCGCGAACGCCGCTGGCACCTGTGCGTGCCACTGCTGATGGCCGCCGTCGGCATCGCCGTGGCGGGCCTGGCACCGGGCAATGCGCTGCTGGTGATGAGCGGGCTGGTCGTCGCCGGCATGGGCGCCAGCGCCGCCCTGCCGATGTTCTGGCAACTGCCCCCGGCGTTCCTCTCCAACACCACCCAGGCTGCCGGCATCGCCATGATCAGCTCCTTTGGCAGCATCGCCGCGTTTCTCGCACCGTACCTGATCGGCTGGATGCGTGACGCCACCCAGAGCGCCAGCCTGGCCCTCTACGTACTCGCCTTGTTTATCGCCCTCGGCGGCCTGCTGGTGCTGCGCACCCACGCTGCCATCGTCAACCCACACTAGAGACCGTTGCCATGCTTGACGCCCAGCAAATCCTCGCCGCCGCCGCCCAACTGGACCGCGCCGAACGCAGCCGCGCACAGGTGCGCCAGTTTTCCCTCGACTACCCGGACATGACCGTTGAAGACGCCTACGCCATCCAGCGCGCCTGGGTCGCGCAGAAGATCAAGGACGGACGCACGCTGAAGGGCCACAAGATCGGCCTGACGTCGCGGGCCATGCAGGTCTCGTCGAACATCAGCGAACCCGACTACGGTGCGCTGCTCGATGACATGTTTTTCGACGAGGGCAGCGATATTCCCTTCGCCCGCTTCATCGTGCCACGGGTGGAAGTGGAGCTGGCGTTTGTCCTCGGCAAACCCCTCAAGGGCCCGAACTGCACGGTATTCGATGTACTCGACGCAACCGAATGGGTGATCCCGGCGCTGGAGATCATCGACGCGCGCATCCAGCAGATCGACCCGCAGACCCAGGCCACGCGCAAGGTCTTCGACACTATCTCCGACAACGCCGCCAACGCCGGTGTGGTGCTCGGCGGCCGTGCCGTACGGCCCACCGAGATCGATCTGCGCAAAGTGCCTGCAGTGCTCTACCGCAACGGTGTGATCGAAGAATCCGGAGTGTCCGCCGCCGTGCTCAACCACCCGGCCAAGGGCGTGGCCTGGCTGGCGAACAAACTGGCGCCCTATGACGTGACCTTGCTGGCGGGACAAATCATTCTCGGTGGCTCGTTTACCCGCCCTGTGGCGGCCCATCCCGGTGACACCTTCCATGTCGATTACGACATGCTGGGATCGATTGCCTGCCGCTTCGTCTGAACCCTGGAGGATTGTCATGGACCTGCCCGTCAACCGCTTCAAACAACGCCTGCACCAAGGCGACGTGCAAATCGGCCTGTGGCTCGGCCTCGCCGACGCCTACTGTGCCGAACTGGCCGCCAATGCCGGCTTCGACTGGCTGTTGATCGACGGCGAACACGCCCCCAACCACCTGCACGGCATGCTCGGCCAGTTGCAGGCGGTGGCGCCCTACCCCAGCCAGGCGCTGATTCGCCCGGTGATCGGCGACAGTGCGCGGATCAAGCAACTGCTCGACATCGGCGCCCAGACGCTGCTGGTGCCCATGGTCGAAAGCGCCGCCCAGGCCCGCGAACTGGTGCGCGCCATGCGCTACCCACCCCACGGCATTCGCGGGGTGGGCAGCGCCCTGGCGCGAGCGTCACGCTGGAACAGCATCGCGGGTTA
This sequence comes from Pseudomonas sp. CBZ-4, assembly GCF_000346755.1. GTDB lineage: Bacteria > Pseudomonadota > Gammaproteobacteria > Pseudomonadales > Pseudomonadaceae > Aquipseudomonas. The sequence continues at coordinate 16,823 of NZ_ANNV01000014.1, forward strand.
TCTCGATCAAGCGGATGAGCAGATGTGCCTGTTGGTGCAGATCGAGAACCTTCCAGGCCTGGCGAACCTGGGTGAGATTGCCGCCGTGGAGGGTGTGGACGGGGTGTTCATTGGGCCCGCAGATCTGAGCGCGTCGATGGGGCACCGGGGTAACCCGGGGCATCCGGATGTGCAGGCGGCGATTGAAGACGCCATCGGGCGCATCGTGCAATCGGGCAAGGCGGCGGGCATTCTCAGTGCGGATGAGCGCCTGGCGCGGCGCTATATCGAATTGGGTGCGACGTTTGTGGCGGTGGGCGTAGACACCACGGTGTTGATGCGCGGGCTGCAGGCACTGGCGGGGACATTCAAAGGCATTCCCACGCCAGTCAATGCCGGCGGCGTCTACTGAGATCCCCTGTGGGGAGTCAGGTGTTGATTCAGCGCTTGAGGTTGATGTTCTTCAAGTCATCCAGCAAGCCCAGCAGGGTCTGCAACTTCTCTTCGCCGAACTGATCCTGCAAACGCTGGTAGTTGGCCTCCATGCAATGGCGCATGGACTCGAAACTCGCCCTGCCCTTGTCGGCCAGCGTCACCAGTACCCGCCGCTGGTCTTGCTCGGCCTTGCGCCGGTGCACCATGCCGGCGCTTTCCATGCGCACCAGCACGCCGGTCATGCTCGGCTTGAGGATGCAGGCCAGTTCCGCCAACTGGTAAATCTCCAGCTCACCGTGCTGTTCAAGGATGCGGATGATCCGCCATTGCTGTTCGGTCAGGCCGTGTTCATTCAAGGACGGGCGAAAGAAACTCATGGCCGCTTCGCGGGCTTGCAACAGGGTCAAGGTCAAGGATTGGCGAGGTTTGAGCATAGGGATCAGGGTCACGGGGGATTTAGTTAATAATTTAACGAAACTCTAGCATTCCCGGCCTTCGAGCGCGCTATAACTTGTTGATCGCGCCGCCCATGGCGCCCTGAATCAAAAGCCTGGGCACGCAGGATCAAGACTTCCACCCCGTCAGGGCCCTTAATGGAGGCATCCGCTTTAGAGCCTTCCTTCACCTTTCAGGCTGCGCCATGATCAACATCGAAACCCCCACGTATTACACCGCCACCAAGAAGTACAACCTGAGTTTTCCCACGCTGGAGCAAGACATTGACGCCGACGTCGTAGTGATCGGCGGCGGTTTCTCCGGAATCAACACGGCGCTGGAACTGGCGGAAAAGGGCATCACCAATATCGTCGTGCTCGAAGCGCGCTACCTGGGTTTTGGCGGCACCGGGCGCAATGGCGGGCAGATCATGGCCGGCATCGGCCACGACCTGGAAAAGATCAAGAAGGACGTCGGCGAGGACGGCCTGCGCCAGGTGTTCGAGATCAGCGACCTGGGCGCCGACATCATCAAGAACCGCATCGCCAAGTACAACATCGATGCGGACTTCTGCCACGGCTACGGCTATATGGGGTTCAACGCCCGCCAGGAAAAAACCCTGCGCGCCTGGGAGAAGGATTTCAAGTCGATCAACAGCCAGCACGAGATCCGTTTTCTCGGCGGCGCCGACGTGCAGCAGATCATCGGTTCCAACGCCTACACCAGCGCCCTGCTGCACATGGGCGGCGGGCATGTGCACTCGCTGAACCTGCTGCTGGGCGAAGCCAGCGCACTGGCCAGCCACGGCGTGCGGATTTTCGAGAACAGCCCGGCGCTGGACGTCAGCTACGGCGAACGCATCACCGTGCGCACCGGCCGCGGTTCGGTGCGCGCGAGCAAGTTGCTGTGGGCCTGCGACAGTTTCCTCAACAAACTTGAGCCCGAGCTGCACCGCTCGACCATCAACACCTACGCATTCCAGATGATGACCGAGCCGTTGCCCGAGGAATTGATCCAGCGTATCAGCCCGATTCGCGGCGCCTACAGCGACATCCGCCCGGTGATCGACTACTACCGCGTGACCAATGAAAACCGTCTGCTGTTCGGCGCTGCGACCCCCTTGGTGGAGCATATTCCCGGCGACCTCAAGGCGTGGAACCGGCGCCTGATGCTGAAGATCTTCCCCTACCTCAAGGACGTGAAAATCGATCTGGCCTGGGGCGGTCCGATGGCATGCAGCCCCAACCTGTTTCCGCAGATCGGTACCCTGCCAGGGCGCAGCAATGCGTTTTTCGTACAGGGCTATTCGGGCTTTGGCGTGACCCCCAGCCACATCATCTGCAAGGTCCTGGCCGAAGGCATGAGCGAAGGCTCGGCGCGCTATGACCTGGTCAGCTCGATCCCGCGCCCGACCATCATCGGCAAGGACGCGATCCGCCCCTTGCTGCTGACGGCGGGCAAATCCTGGCACCAGCTTTCCGGCTACTGGAACGGGCGCCGCTAAACCATTTTTTACTCATCAGGAGCAACTGCCATGACCCTTACCACCCTCAAGCACAATATCCAGCTGTCCGAACTCGACGCCTGGGGCACCGTGGCCGACCTCGGTTCCCAGATCCTCGAAGGCGAAGTGCGCGCCTTTGGCAAAATGACCTTCGGCGCGCCCACCGACCCGGTCAGCAGTGCCTACTTCGGCACCACCCAGGGCAAGTTCCGCATGGTCTACCCGTTCACCGAACAAGCCACCGTCGTGACCGGCGAAGTGCTGCTCACCGATGAGGCCACCGGCCAGTCCACGCGCTACCAGGCAGGTGACAGCTGGTTCGTGACCAAGGGCACCCCTGTGCTGTGGGAAGTGCTCAGCGAAAGCTTCGTCAAACATTACTTCGCCGTCGTCTAAGGGAGACGTTGCCATGACGAGTTCGTCCAACTGGATCACCGTGGGCGCACTCGCCGACGGTTTCGCCCCAGCAGCGTTCATCCTGCCCAACCGTGCCGACCTGGCCGGCCGGGCCTTCACCCTGCACTTCGCCAACGGCTGGCAGATCGAGCACCGTTTCGAATCGGCCAGCCTGGCCTGGCACGCCGCCGATGGTCACTCAAGCGGCAGCGCACCGTACCGCGCCACCTCCATCCGCCCGGGGTTGTACCTGGTGGATTTCATCAAGCACGAAGCCGGGCACAGTTGGTCCATCAGCCTGGTGCTGGACACCCAGGGCGCCTCGTTCACGGCGGTGATCGGCAGCCTGCCGTCCCCGCAGGAGACCCACGAAGGCCTCTACCACCGCGCCCTCGCCGGCAAGCCATTGACCTCGGTGCAGGTGGATTTCCTGCACGGCAGCCTCGACCGCCCCTGGCAGGACGGCCACTGCCTGCACACACCCACCGATGAACTGGTGGGCCTGCGCAACCAATATCGCTACAGCCCCAGCGAAGTCTACGAACACATCTACCTCAACGAACGCTTTTACGCCTGGCAATGCTTGCAAGGTGTGGAGCAAGGTTTGTGCGACACCGATCGCTGCCATTACTACAAGATCGCCGAACAGCTGTACCTGTTTGTGTGGCAGGAAAAGATCGTACCCACCCTCGGCCTGGTATTGATCGACCTGCAACAGCAGCGCAGTGACGGCAAGATCTTCGGGTACGCCGGTGCCTCCTTCGATGCGTTGTCGAACTTCCCGGTCAGCGCCTATTGCCGGGTGCTCAACCGCACGGAATATCCGCATGACTGAGGCCCGCACAGTGGTGATCACCGGCGCCGGCACGGGCATCGGCGCCGCGTGTGCCCGGCTGTATGCCCAGGAAGGTGCGCAACTGGTGCTGATCGGCCGACGCCGCGCCCCCTTGGAACAGGTGGCGCGTGAAACCGGCGGCCTGATCCTGGTGGGCGATGCCGCCTGCCCGGCGACCTGGGACGATTTCATCCGCCAGATCCATGCCCATTGCGCGCGCCTCGATGTGCTGCTGGCCTGTGCAGGCGGCCATGGCCTGGGCAGCGCCACCCAGACCAGCCCCGCCACCTGGGAAGGCGCCCTGCGCAGCAACCTCGACAGCGCGTTCTACAGCGCCCGCGCCTGCCTGCCGTTATTGCAGGCAAATGCGGGAAACATCGTGCTGATCGGCTCCATCGCCTCGCTGGCAGCGGGGCCCGAGGTGTGCGGCTACACCACGGCCAAGCATGCGCTGCTCGGTTTGAACCGCTCCCTGGCGCGGGACTATGGCCCCCTCGGGGTACGGGTGAACGCCGTGTGCCCGGGCTGGGTGCACACCCCCATGGCCGATGCAGAGATGCAGCCGCTCATGGACGCCTACGGCGACACACTGCAGCAAGCCTATGCACGGGTCTGCGCCGACGTGCCATTGCGCCGCGCCGCCCAGGCCGAAGAAATCGCCAAGGTGTGCCGCTTCCTGGCCTCGCGCGACGCGTCGATCATCACCGGAGCCACGTTGGTGGCGGACGGTGGTTCGAGCATCGTCGATGTGCCGACACTGGCCTTTACACGCCTGGAGCCCGCCCATGCCCAATGACCTGGATTTCAGCGGGCAGGTGGTGCTGGTCACCGGCGGCGCCCAGGGCATTGGCCTGGGGATTGTCGAAGCGTTTGCCCGGCGTGGCGCCCGGGTAGTGATTGCCGACCGCCTGCTGGAGCAGGCCCAGGCGGTTGCCGCCGCCCTGTGTGCGCAAGGGGATCGCGTCGAGGCCGTGGGTGTTGACCTGGCAGACGCCGAGGCCGTGCTCGGCTGCGTTCAAGCGTTGCCGCAGCTGGATATCCTGGTGCACAACGCCGGGTATTTTCCGCTGACCGCCTTTGAAGCGATCACCCCGGCGATCCTGCAACGCACGCTGGCGGTCAACCTGTCAGCGCTGTTCTGGCTGACCCAGGCGGCGTTGCCGATGTTTCGCCACCAAGGCCGGGGTTGTGTGCTGGTGACGTCTTCGGTCACTGGCAACCGGGTTGGCTATCCTGGCTTGAGCCATTACGCGGCGTCCAAAGCCGGGGTCAACGGGTTCATCCGCAACGCAGCGCTGGAACTGGCGCCGCTGAATGTGCGGGTAAACGGCGTCGAGCCCGGCATGATCGCCACTCCGGCGATGGGCAACCTGGGGGATGCGACGCTCAATGCCAGCATTGCCAGCAGCGTGCCATTGGGGCGGTTGGGGGTGGCGGCGGATATTGCCGGAGCGATGGTGTTTCTGGCGTCTGAGTTGGCCGGTTACATCACAGGGCAAACCCTGGTGGTCGATGGCGGGTCCACCCTGCCGGAAGTCTGAAGTGTGATTCAAAGGTGGGCGCACATTCGCGCCCACATGGGTTCATTCAGGCGCCCACTGCCTGCATCCGGCTCGAGCGAAAATCCTTCGGCGACACTTCAAACTGCTTCTTGAACGAACGGCTGAAATGCGCCGAGTCGGTAAACCCCCATTTATAGGCAATCGAGGTGATTGACTCGCTGCGCAGGAACGGGTTGGTCAGGTCATCCGCGCTGCGTTTGAGCCGCGCCCGCTGGATGTATCGGCAGACGCTGTCATCTTGTTCCTCGAACAGACGGTACAGGTGCCGCACTGAAATGTTCAGGCGGCTGGCCAGGCCGATCGGGCTCAGGCCGGGCTGGCTCAGTGACTCATCGATCACCTTCTGCACATAGCTGCGCAGGTTGTTGCCGTGCAGCGCCGCCGCCCCTTCACGGCACTCGTCGCCCTGCTCCAGGGCCGAGCCCAGCAGCGAGACGAACGCCGCCTGCAACGCTTCCACCTCGCCGCCACCGTCTTCGGTGCTGTCCTTGCACAACTGGTCCATCAGCACATGCAGCATGCGTCCGCAGGCCTTGTTCGAGGAGATCTTGCCAAACGCACGGCCATCGCCGCCCAGGTGCTTGCACACGTCCGTGCGCGACAGGGACAGCGACGCATGTTCAATAAGGCCGAAGGGGATGATTTCGATGGAGCCCACCGAGTCCATCAGCAGCATCTCGCCGGGGGCCAGTTGCAGGGTCTGGCCGTTCTGTACGATCTGCGAATAACCGCTGCGCTGGCTGACCAGGAAACAGTCCTGGTCATTGTCATGGTCGGCATGGTGCGCCGGACGTTTGATCAGCCCGGCATTGGTGCGCAAAATGGCCAGCCCGCGCGGCAAGTTGCTGATCTCGCCGATGAACAGTGAACGGTTGAAGGCCAGTTCGGTATCGAAATAACCGCACGCGTCGCGCAGTTCCCGATTCCAGGTATCCAGCCCGTCGTGTGCATGCTGTGGGACGCTCATGGGGTGCCTCCGCAATGGCTTGTTTTTGTTGTTCTGCGGCAATAGTTAACATGTTATCTATTGCCACGCAACAACTACCTGTCTTGCCATTGCGGTTGCACTATTGATGCCAATCAGAGGGTTGCCAACAGCCGTTGCAGGCCCGCCAGGCTGGCGAGCAAGTGATCACGCTGCACCGGGCTCAGGGCGATGTAACGCCGGAACGCCGGCATGCGATTGACCACTTCGCTGCCGCCCATATGCTCCAGGCGCACACACCATTGCAGGTTGTGCAGTTCGATGCGCAGGCGCTTGAAATCCAGGGGCATCAGCGCCTGGAACAACCCTGTGTCCGCCTGCACTCGCGCCTGCAACTCACGCCCCAGTGCCGGGTTGCCGGAGCGCCGCCGCAGGCGAATGCCGTGGCGCCGAATCGCGCCGCCATGGTGCACTTCGAAGCTCGCCGTGCCCCCTGTCGCGGCAGGCACGCGCAGCACGAATTCGGTCATCACCAGGTGCATCAACAACTGCGATTCGGTGCGCTCCACCATCTCGACGTCCAGCTCCGCCAGTTCAGCGTTCGCCGGCCCGAGATTGCGTCGTACATGCGCCAGGGTCACCCCCGGCCGATAGCCCGCCGGGGCACGGTCCGCACGCAACAGCTCAAACAGTTTTTGGCGCAAAGTCGCGATAACCGCCATCAGCATGCTCCGGTTGATGACTGAACTCCTTTGCCAGCACCTCCTCCACGGAGGCCGGTTTGAAAGGATTGACCTTCTGTACCACCAGGGTCCAGAACAATGCATACACCGCTGTCCCGCCCAGCATCACGCCAAACGGCACGTAGATGTCCGAGGGGTTCATGCCCGGTGGCGTGATGAACCACATGCCCAGCAGGATGCCAAGGCTCGACACGACCTGCGGCAGCGGAAACCACGGCGAGCGATACGCGCGGGGCAGGTCCGGCCGACGAATGCGCAGGATCACCACCGACACCGTCACCAGCAGGTAGGCAAAGCTCCACGCACACACCGCCGCGAGCACCAGGTGCATGATGTTGTCGGTATTGCCGCCCAGGTACAGCGCGTGCAGGCATGGAATCAGCATCGCCACCAGGATGCACAGCAGCGGCGTCTTGAAACGCGGGTGCAGGTAGGTGAAGACCTTGGGCAACGCTCCATCCACCGCCATGCCATAGAGAATCCGTGGCACCCCGGCCATCAAGGTGTTGATGGTTGCCGCGCCGGCAAACAGAAAGCCTATGCCCAACCACATCGGCCCGACCTGTCCCATCACCTGTTCGGCGAACCTGGGGATGGCCATCGGTGTATCCAGCAGGTGCACGCCCGAGGCGGCATCCAGTACCACGTTTTCCACCTGGCGCTTCATCGCCGCGCCGTAGATGAACATGCACGTCGCCACCCCCACCAGGCCCAGCATCATCGCGCGCGGCATCACCCTGGCCGATTGGCGCAAGTCCGGCGCCAGCGGCGTGACGAACTCGCAGCCGACAAACATGAACATCGCCATGCCCACCAGCGACAGCACGGTGATCAGGTCGGTGCCCACCAGCGACTCGCCGAACCAGCCATCCAATTGCACCGCTGGCGCGGCGATCAGGCCCAGCACGCCAAACACCATCAGCGTGGTCCACATGCCAAACGTGAGGATGATTTCCGCGCGCCCAAACGCGCTCACGCCAAAGGCATTCAGTACGCCGAACACGATCACGAAGCCCACCCCCAGCAGCCACGAGCCACCGGCCGACTCCGCCAGCGTGTTGAGGTGTTCGAAGTTCACCAGTGCCATGACCCCGGCCAGGATGGTCTCGGCGGTGCCGGCAAACACGTGCACGATCAGGTAGGCCGACAACGTGCCGGTGATCGCGAAAAAACGCCCCATGCCGCAGTTGATGTAGTCGTACACCGAGCCGGTGGTGGGCAGGATCGCAGCGGCCTCGGCAAACGTCGTCGCCTGGGCCAGCATCATCACCACGGCGATCAGCATCGCCAGGGCAAAGGCACTGCCGCCGATACCGAAGCCCATGGTGGCGGTGAGAATCACCGGGCTGGCCATGATCAGGCCGATGGTACTGGCCAGTGCGGTGGGGAAACCTACCGTGCCTCGGTTGAGGTGCGCGGTGAGTCGGTCATTGCTCGACATGGTGGGGTCCTCGAAAGCGTTTTTTGGAATGTGTCGGCACTCTGCGCCCCACCCGTATTGGCCGTCTTGCCCCTGTCTGCCGCCGGTTTTGTTGCTCCCTGCCACGGCCTGGTGCCTGGCGGCCAGGGTCAAATCCCTGGCACGCAGGAGAAAGACTTGGGCCCCCAGCGCTCGCCCTAATGCGCCCTCACTCTCAACCAAGCTGGGGACAATAACAATGGAGCACACACTGAAAAATCGCCGCCTCGGCCAGGCGGTCGGCCTGGCTATCACGCTGCTGGCGGGCCAGGCCCAGGCGGTCGAGCTGTATGCCGATGACGACACCAAGGTCACCGGCAACTTCCTCGCCGTGTACGGCCTGTTCAACAGCCCGAAAAACTACGACGGCCGCAGCGGCGGCTCCACCTGGCGCGAGGGCTTTATCAAGTACGGCCTCAGCGTCGAACAGAACCTGGGCACCCTGGGCGGCGTGTACGGCACCGCCAACCTGGTGAGTTCCGGCACCTGGGGCGATGGCGATGCGTCCGGCGTCACCACCGGCCAGGAGCGCACCACCAAGTTTGACGAAGCCTTCGCCGGCTGGCGCTCCGGCGAGCTGTTCCCGGCGCTGGGCAAGGACGGAGTGGACCTGTCGTTCGGCCGCCAGGTCCTCACCCTCGGCGACGGTTTCATACTCAACGACGACGGCCCCAACCTCGGTAAAGGCGTGGGCGACGGCGCGTTCAATCGCGGCGGCGCCTACTACATCGCCGCGCGCCACGCCTTCGACAAAACCGCGGTGGTCCGCCTCGGCGGCAAGGACGGCGTGCATGGCAGCCTGCTCTGGTTCAAATCCGACAACCCCGCCCAGGCCATGAGCGAAATGGCCGGCGGCACCCTGGAATACAGCGCCGTACCGGGCACCCTGGGGCTCACCTATCTGCACGGCATCGACGTGGACGAGCGCTACGCCAGCGACGTGCAACGCCAACGCAAGGGCATGAACCTCTATAGCGTTCGCGGCGCCGGCAATGCCGGCATCGACAATGCGCACTTCGCCTTCGAACTGGCGCGCCAGGACCGCCGCGACGGCCAGGAAAACGCCGGCTACGCCGAAGCCGGCTACACCTTCGCCGACCTGCCCTGGACACCCGACCTGACCTATCGCTACGCCCGCTATTCAAAACACTGGGACGCCATGTTTGCCGGTTTCAATCGCGGCTACGGCACCTGGGTCCAGGGCGAAGTGGCGGGCAACTATTCCGGCCCCTACAACACCAACACCGCGGTGCAACACGTAGCGCTGAAGGTCAAGCCGCTGGAGAACGTCACCCTCGGCGCGCTGTTTTTCGACTACAACACCGTCAGCACTCGCGGCCAGTTGAACCTCGATGGGCGTGAACTGGACCTGTACGCCGAATGGGCGGTGAACGAGCACCTGATCATCACCCCGCTGATCGGCCTGTACAAACCCGACAAGGATGCCGAAACCGGCGGCAACCAGGTCGGCGGCAACGGCACCAACGTCTATAGCCAACTGGTGGTCGCCGTGCCCTTCTGAAACGCTTGGGCAGGCACAGGCATAAAACCTGGCAGGCACAGTCAAGCCACATGGGGGGCCGTTGGTTACCCTCGGCTTTTCTTCAGTGAACTGCCAGGAACCTGCCATGAGCGATATTGCGCTACTGCCTCAAGTCGACGCTTTTCTACGTCGTGACCATGGGCTCTTCATCGATGGCGCCAACGTACGCAGCCACGCCAGCCAGACCCTCGCCGTGACCAATCCGGCCACCGGCAAGGTCATCGCCCATGTCGCCGATGCAGACAGCACAGACATCGACGCAGCGGTGGCCTCGGCCAACCAGGGCTTTGCGTTGTGGGCGCAGGCGGCACCGGCGACCCGCGGCCATGTGCTGCTCAAGCTTGCCGACTTGCTGGAGCGCAACCGCGAGGAACTGGCGCAGATCGAAACCTGCCAGTCGGGCAAGATCATCCAGATCTCCCGGGCGTTCGAAGTGGACCAGGCTGCACACTTCTTGCGCTATTACGCCGGTTGGGCCACCAAGATCAGCGGCCAGACCCTTACCCCGTCGCTGCCCTCCTTCAACGGTGAACGCTACACCGCCTTCACCCTGCGCGAACCGGTGGGCGTGGTGGTGGGCATCGTGCCGTGGAACTTCTCGACCATGATCGCCATCTGGAAACTCGCCTCGGCGCTGGTCACCGGTTGCAGCATCATCATCAAGCCCAGCGAGTTCACCCCGCTGACCATCCTGCGCATCGCCGAACTGGCCATCGAGGCCGGATTGCCCAAGGGCGTGCTCAATGTACTCACCGGCGGCGGCCAAGTCGGCAAAGGCCTGGTGGAACACCCCGGCACGCACAAGGTGTCGTTCACCGGCTCGGTGCCCACCGGGATTGCCGTGGGCCGCAGCGCCATGGGCGCCGGCCTGACCCGCGCGACCCTGGAACTGGGCGGCAAGAACGCAGCGGGTTTCCTGCGCGACATGGACGCGGACAAGACCGTGGAAGGCATCATCGAGGCCGGTTTTCTGCACTCCGGGCAAATCTGCGCAGCGGCCGAACGCTTCTACGTGCACCGCTCGCAGATCGACACCGTGCTGGAAAAACTCAAGCAGCGCCTCAGCCGCCTGACCATCGGTTCCCCCCTGGACGAACGCACCGAATTCGGTCCGGTCACCCATCACCAACATCAGCTCAAACTGCTCGGCTACATCGCCCAGGCCCGTGCCGAAAACAACACGATCATCCACGGCGGCACCCTGCTCGACCGCCCCGGCTGCTACGTCGAACCCACAGTGATCCTGGCCAACCACGCCCACGACACCCTGCTCACTGAAGAAACCTTCGGCCCCATCGCCACCTTCCTGCCCTACGACAGCGAAGACGAACTGCTTGCGTTGATGAACCAGGGCCCCTACGGCCTCAGCGCCAGCCTGTGGACCCATGACCTGGGCAAGGCGCTGCGCATGGTCCCGGCGATCAACGCCGGAACATTGTGGGTGAATATGCACACCCTGCTCGACCCGGCGGTGCCCTTTGGCGGCAACCGCTCCTCCGGGGTGGGCCGGGAGTTTGGCAGTGCGTTCATTGAGGATTACACCGAGCTGAAGTCGGTGATGATTCGCTATTGAGCGCGGCGCCAAAAGCGCCACGGCTTCAACGGTGGGAGCTGGCTTGTCGGGTCCTGCGTCCGGTCCGTACGCAACGCGCAAAAGCCGGTCAAGCGCTCATGCGCCGGTGTGCCCTCACTCCGGCGGTTTGACACCTGACAACATTTCCAGCGCCACTTGCACCGCCGAGCCGCTACCAACGCCCGGTCGCCAGGCTAAACGGCGAAAACTGCGCAAACTGCCAGCGCAACGCCAACGCCGCCGGGCGTCTCACCACCTGCTCCACGGTGAGCGTCCACAAGCGCTGCGCGCCCTCAAACTCAGCCACCTGGGGCCCGTCAAGGATCAGCGAGGTGCGCCCGGCAATCTGCACCACATCCCCTGCGGCAAAATCGATAAACAACAACCCTGCCACCGGATTGATCTGCAAGTTGCCCAGGGTGTTGAAGAACAGGTTGCCGGCAAAGTCGGGGATGGTCAGCACATTGCCCTCGACCCGCACGAAACCACGGTTACCGCCACGGAGGGAGACATCCACCGAGCGCGCGCCGTCGGTGTCCACATAGCTGGCGACGAAGAACGTGTCGGCGTTGCGGATCAGTGCTTGCGCCGCTTCATCCAGGCTGTCGCTGCGTTCCACACGCGTGCCGGGTTTGCGGGCAATCCCGTCCACCGGACGCAGCTGGATGTACTTGGGGCAGTTGCCAAAGCTGTGCACCACCTGCACCGAAAAACCCTCATGATCAAGGGCTGCGATGCGGCCATTCATGCGGTTGCGCCGGCGGGTGTTGAGGTCGATGCCCAGCACCCCCACCGCAGCCCCCTCGCGCACGCCAGCGCGGGCGGGGTCGCTGGATGACGGCAGGCTGTCGATCTGCAATGTCAGCGGGTCGGGTGAATGGGCAAACCCCGGCGCGCCTTCCACCAGCGTCGCCCACGGCGTGCCGCTTTCGTCCACCACACCGAGCAACAGGTACGGCAACAGGGGATAGAAATCGCGGTGCTGTTCCGGCAGGTGATCACGAATGACCTTGGGCCCCACCACTGCCATGCGCTCAGCCACGCCCGCGGCGGCTTGCAGGTGCCGTTCGCCGGCGTGCCAGGGAGATTGTTCGATCAGGTTCATGGTGACCACCTCAGGTTGTAGGCCCCGATGCTGCGCCCTGCCCGGCAAAGAGAGAATCACCACCCGCGGCAATCCACTATTACGCCAACTGAAATACCGGATGTGTGCGCAGTGCCGCCACACAGTGATCGACAAAGCTGCGCACGCGCATCGGCGCGTTGCGGCCTGCGCGGTACACCACGTGAATCGGCAGCGGTGGCGGCTCATAGGCCTGCAGCACCCGGCGCAATTGCCCGCTGAGCAGGTGCTCGTGCGCCGGGTAGCTCAGGCAGCGCACCAGCCCTGCCCCGTGCACCGCCGCATTGATCGCGCCCTGCACCGTGGCGCAACCCAAGCGGGCACGGGCCTTGAGTTGATAGCTCGGCAGTTGATAGCCCGGAAAGTCCCAATCCACCTCTTCGGCTTGAGCGATCAGGCGATGGCGCTTGAGGTCCTCTGGCGTCCGGGGTTCGCCGTGGGCCTCGAGATAACCAGGGCTTGCGCACAGGATCTGGCGGACCTGCCCCACCGGCCGCGCAATCAGTGACGAGTTGGGCAATTCGCCAACCAGGATCGCCGCGTCCAGCCCTTCTTCGTGCAGGTTCGGGTAATAGTCGTGGTAGTGGGCGACAAGGCGCACCTCGGGATAGCGGTCCAGGTAGCTGGCCAACACCGGCGCCATCACATAGCAGCTGAACAGCAACGGCAAGAACACCCGCAGATTGCCCTGGGCCTGCACGTGCATGCCTTTGGCCGAGGCTTCGGCGGCGTCCACCGCCGCCAGCAAGTGCAGGCAGTCGTCCAGGTAGGCGTGGCCCACGTCGGTGAGGCTAACGCCCCGCGTGCTGCGCGTGAGCAAGGGCACCCGCAGGCGCGCTTCCAGGCGGGCCACCGCGCGTATCAGGGTCGGGCCAGAAACCTGGGCCGCACGCGCCGCCGCAGCCAGGCTCGGCTGCCCGGCCAACGCGGCAAACAGTTGCATATCGCGAAACCGTTCCATCAGTCGCGCCGGTTCAGCGCGGCATCCTGGCCCAGGCGCGCGCTGAGAAAATCGACAAAACTGTGGACCTTCGCCGGCACGCGCGTGCTCTTCTGGAACACCACCTGGATCGGCAGCGGCGACGGTTCAAAGCGTTCAAGGATAATCTCCAACTCTCCCGCCGCCACCGCTGCCGCGACTTGATACGACAGCACCCGCGTCACGCCCCAACCCTGGCGCGCGAGGTTGATCGCGGCGTTATTGGCCGTGACCACCAGGCGTGGTTCGATGGGTATGTTCAGCGGCTGGCCGCCGTCAACAAAGGCCCATTCATTCACACGCTGGCTGGCGGAGGTGGTGGCGATCTTCGCTTCACGCAACTGCGACGGGTGTTCGGGGCGCCCGTGCTGATCGAGATAACCGGGGGCCGCACACACCACCCGCCGCACTTCACCAACCTTGATCGCCTGCTGCCCCGGCTCGTGCAGGTGGCCGATACGCACGGCCACATCGACCCCTTCGTCATGCAGGTTGACCACGCGATCCACCAGCAAGGCGTTGATCGTCACCAACGGAAAGCGGTCGAGAAACGCTCCCAGCGCTGGCGCCACATACAGCTCGCCAAACAGCACCGGCGCGGTCACCGTCAAGTGCCCGCAGGGGATCGAGTAGCTGCCCGCCGCCGCTTCTTCGGCTTCATCGAGTTCAGCAAGGATGCGCCGGCAGTCTTCCAGGTAACCCTGGCCGGCTTCGGTCAGGTGCAGGCTGCGGGTGGTGCGCGCCAGCAGTTGGGTGCCGATGCGTTGCTCCATGGCGGCGATGGCCCGCGTCACACTGGGTGGCGAGGTGTTCAAACGGCGGGAGGCGGCGGCAAAACCGGCCTCTTCGGCTACCGCGAGGAACACCTGCATTTCGTGGAATCGGTCCATCGTCACTCCTTCTGTTGCAAACCCGCCGCCGTGCGCGGCATGCCGACAAACCCCGGCAACGCTTCAATGCTGGCCAGCCAGGCACGCACTTGAGGGTAGTCGGCCAGCGACACATTGCCTTCCGGCGCATGGGCGATGTAGGTGTAGAAGGCAATATCGGCAATGCTCGGCTGCTCACTGGCGAGGAAGCGGCTGTGGCTCAGTTGCTGCTCCACCAAGTGCAACAAACCATGGGCGCGGCTGATGGCGTTGACGGTATCGACCTCGGCACCAAACACCACCGCCAGTCGCGCAGACGCCGGCCCCACATGCAATTGACCCGCCGCCGCTGACAGCCAGCGCTGCACACGCGCCTGACCTACCGGGTCGCTGGGCAACCATTGGCCATTGCCGTATTTGCTCGCCAGGTAGACCAGGATCGCATTGGAATCGGCCAGCACGGTGCCGTTGTCATCTATCGCCGGGACCTGGCCAAAGCTGTTGATCGTGGCGAGAAAATCCGCCGACTTGTGCGCGCCTTGCGCGAGGTCCACCAGGATGAACTCCGTGGGCAAGCCCAGCAGGGACAACATCAGCTCCACGCGATGGGAATGGCCGGACAGCGGAAAACCGTAGAGTTTGATCGCAGCTTGGGACATGACAGGCTCCAGAATAAGGTTATCGACGCCGGCCATGGTCCACCGCTGCCGTGATCGTTGGAATCACCAGGATTCACAATCCAGCATTTCATCAGGTGAAACAATCACGATAAAGGACCTGAAAAAACCCGAAGCTCTGGCTCTGGCTCTGGCTTTTTAGCTTTTGATCTTAGGCGCCCCGTTAAACACGCTGGCCGGAATTCGA
>NZ_ANNV01000015.1 GCF_000346755.1 Pseudomonas sp. CBZ-4
GGGTCAGCTTGCTCATAGGGCACTGATACACCGCTATCGCAGGCAAGCCAGCTCCCACATCAGATGTGCTGTGTGTCAAATCAGGCCGGGAAATTCGCCCGCAGCGCCTCGACCCCATCTTTGTAGACACCGGCAAACAGCTCTTCCACCGCCGCATCCGTCACACCCTCCACCGGCGTGAACACACCCGACCAGGTCACCTTCGCCGACGCATCGCTCAACGCCTCAATCTGCAACGTCGCCAGATAGGCACTCACCGGAAACGGCGATGCCTCAATGGTGTAGCTGTAGGTGCGCGCCACATTATCAAAGGTCTGCAAACGCTCGACGATCTCACCACCGTCGGCGGTCGTCAGGTGACGCAGGCGCCCGCCTTCACTCGGCTCGCTCTTGGCGATCAGCGGCAGCCATTTCGGCAGGTCGTTGAAGCCGCCGACCAATGCCCAGACCTTGTCAGCGGATACCGGGATTTCAATTACTGCGGATGCTGTTGGCACGTTAAATCTCCAAAAGTCGTAGGAAAACCTCGCCCAGCCTGCCACGGCCGGCGCTTCAATGCATCAACTCCCGCACCCGATACCACAACATCCCCAACGCCAGCAGCGGCGAGCGCAACACCTTGCCGCCGGGAAACGTCATGTGCGGCACCTGGCTGAAAATATCCAGGCCCTGGCTGTGCCCGGCATGTATCGCCTCGGCCAGCAGGCGTGCGCACCAGTGGGTCACGTTCAGGCCGTGACCCGAGTAACCCTGGGCGTAGAACACATTGGGGTACTGCTGCAAGCGCCCCACCTGGGGGAAACGGTTGGCGGTGATGCCGATCTTGCCGCCCCACTGGAAGGCGATTTCGGTGCCTGCCAACTGCGGGAATACCTTAAGCATTTTCGGCTGCATATACGCGGCGATATCGGCCGGATCACGCCCTGAATAATGACAGGCGCCGCCAAACAACAGGCGGCGGTCGGCGGACAGGCGGTAGTAATCCAGGCCGACTTTCTGGTCGCACAGCGCCAGGTTCTGCGGGATCAGTTCATTCGCCAATGCCTGCGGCAACGGCTCGGTAGCGATGATGTAGCTGCCCGCAGGCAGCACCTTGCCGCTCAGGCGCGGTTCCAGTTCTTCAAGGTGCGCATTGCACGCCAGCACCAGGCTGTTGGCCCGTACGGTGCCAGCGGTGCAGCGCACCTGCACGGTGTCGCCGTGGACCAGTTCCAACACTTCGGTGTGCTCGAAAATCCGCACGCCGAGGGACTCGGCCACCTGCGCCTCGCCCAATACCAGATTCAACGGGTGCAGATGCCCGGACCCCATGTCCACCAGCCCCCCGGCATACATCGTCGAACCCACGATCTGCGGCATATCCTCTGCACCGACGAGGCGGGTTTCATGGGCATATCCCATCGCCGCCAGATATTCCTGTTCCCCCTTGAATGCAGCGAATTGCGCCGGCGTATTCGCCAGCTCACAAAAGCCCCAGCGCAGGTCGCAGTCGATGCCATGCGCGCGAATACGCTCGCCCACCAGCGCCACCGACTCGATCCCGGCCCGCTCCAGGTAGCGCACACCCTCCTCGCCCACATACTTGGCGAACCCCGACACATCGTGGCCGATGCCGCGTATCAACTGCCCGCCATTGCGCCCGCTGGCACCCCAGCCAATGCGCCGGGCCTCCAGCAGGATCACCGAGAGTCCGCGCTGGGCCAGTTCGATGGCGGTGTTCACGCCGGTGAAACCACCGCCGATCACGCACACATCGGCGCTCAGGTCGCCGCCCAACGCCGGGCGCTCGGGCATGGCATGCGCCGAGGCGCGGTAGTAGGACTGGGCGTGGTCACTGGGCTGCATCATTTGTTGGTCTTCACTTTGCTCCAGGCGCGGGTCATCAGGCGCATGGTCGCCGGGGTCGGCGTGGTGGAAATATAGAGTTTGTCGAGCACGTCCTGGGACGGATACACCTCGGGGTTGTTCACCAGATCCGGGTCCATAAAGGCCTTGGCCGCCGGGTTGGCATTGGCGTAGCCCACCGAGGCGCTGACCTTGGCGATCACCTCAGGGTCCAGCAGGTAGTTGATGAAAGCGTGGGCCTGTTTCGGGTTGCTGGCGTCGGCAGGAATGGCCAGCAGGTCAAACCACAGGTTGGAGCCTTCCTTGGGGATCGAATACGCAATGTTCACCCCGTTCTTGGCTTCCTTGGCACGGTTGGCCGCCTGGAACACATCGCCGGAATAACCGAAGGCCACGCAGATATCACCGTTGGCCAGGTCCGAGATGTACTTGGAGGAATGGAAATAGGTGATGTACGGGCGCAGCGTCAGCAACTTGGCTTCGGCCTGTTTGTAGTCCTCGGCGTTCTCGCTGCGCGGGTCCTTGCCCATGTAGTTGAGGATCGCCGGGAACAGCTCATCCGCCGAATCGAGGAAGGCCACGCCGCACTGGTTGAGTTTCTTGATGTTCTCCGGTTCGAACAGCACCGCCCACGAGTCGATATGGTCGATGCCCAGCACCTGCTTGACCTTGTCGACGTTGTAGCCGATGCCGTTGGTGCCCCACAAATAGGGCACGGAGTGGGCGTTGCCCGGGTCGTTCTTCTCCAACAGCGCCAGCAGTTTGGGGTCGAGGTTCTTGAAGTTGGGCAACTGCGCACGGTCCAGCTTGAGGAATGCGCCGGCCTTCACCTGGCGCGCGAGGAAGTGGTTGGACGGCACCACCACGTCATACCCGGTGCGCCCGGCGAGCAGCTTGCCCTCCAGGGTTTCATTGGAGTCGAACACGTCATAGATCGGCTTGATTCCGGTCTTGGCCTGGAAATCGGCCAAGGTGGTCTCGCCGATGTAGTCAGTCCAGTTATAGATACTGACCGTCGGCGCCGCCTGGCTGGTGCTGCTGAATGCAGCCACCAGGGCCAGCGGGAGAAGCTTGTGCACAAGACGCATATCGACACCCCTTTTATGGATTTTTTAGACGCTCAACAGCAGGAACTCACGTTCCCAGGAACTGATCACCCGCTTGAAATTCTCATGCTCGGCGCGCTTGACCGCGACGTAGCCGCGCACAAACTTGTCGCCCAGGTAGTGCCTGACCGTGGCGCACTCCTCCATGCGCACCAGGGCGTCCTCAATGGTGATCGGCAGGCGCAGGTTGCGCCGCTCGTAGGCGCGGCCTTCCACCGGCGCACTCGGCTCGATCTTCTCGATCATCCCCAGGTAGCCACACAGCAGACTAGCGGCAATTGCCAGGTACGGATTGGCATCGGCGCCGGGCAGGCGGTTTTCCACGCGCATCGCCTCGGGGCTGGAGGTGGGCACCCGCAGGCCGACGGTGCGATTTTCTTCGCCCCACTCCACGTTGACCGGTGCCGAGGTGTCCGGGAGGAAGCGGCGGAACGAGTTGACGTTGGGCGCGAACATCGGCAGCAGTTTGGGGATGTACTTTTGCAGGCCACCGATATGGTGAAGGAACAGCTCGCTCATCTTGCCGTCGGCGTCGACAAACACCGGTTTGCCGGTGGCAATGTCCACCACGCTCTGGTGCAGGTGCATCGCACTGCCGGGCTCATCGGCGACCGGCTTGGCCATGAAGGTGGCGGCGACGTTGTGCTTGAGCGCCGCCTCCCGCAGGGTGCGCTTGAACACGGTGATCTGGTCGGCCAGGTCGAGGGCGTCGCCGTGGCGGAAGTTGATTTCCATCTGCGCCGGGCCGTCTTCGTGGATCAGCGTATCGAGGTCCAGGCCCTGGGCTTCGCACCAGTCGTAGACGTTTTCGAACAGCGGGTCGAATTCGTTGGCGGCGTCGATGGAGAAGGACTGGCGCCCGGTTTCCGCACGGCCGGAGCGGCCCACCGGGGTTTTCAGCGGCAGGTCCGGGTCTTCGCAGCGCTGGGTCAGGTAGAACTCCATTTCCGGCGCGACGATCGGCTGCCAGCCCTGGTCGGTGTAAAGCTGCAAGACCTTCTTCAGCACGTTGCGCGGCGACAGCTCGATGGGGTTGCCCTGCTTGTCGAAGGTGTCGTGGATCACAATCGCGGTGGGCTCGATGGCCCACGGCACCACGTAGGTGGCGTTGGACACCGGTCGGCAGACCATGTCGATATCGGCCGGGTCCAGCAGGTCGTAGTAGATCTCGTCGTCGACAAAGTCCCCGGTCACCGTTTGCAGCAGCACACTTTCCGGCAGGCGCATGCCGCGCTCATGCAGGAACTTGTTGGTGGGTGCGATCTTGCCGCGGGCGATGCCCGTCAAATCACTGATCACGCATTCGACTTCGGTAATCTTGTGTTCTTTCAGCCAGGCGGACAGCTGATCGAAAGGGGCGTTCATAAAGACCTCGGCAGGGTTGCCCGGCTTGTATTGCCGGCGCATTGAGGTCTATCTTGGGCCGGCCTTCGAACCGCATCTATCCACTTTGCACGAACCACAGCGCACCAATAGAGTGCGCACGGATCTCCCATGACCCAGGCAACCGCCTCTCGCGTCCAGGCCTTCACCACCGGTGATGTGGCCGCCCAATGCAGCGCCACACCCGGTTGGGTGCAGCAGTACCAGCAGATGTCCCCGGGGCATTTTGCCGGGCAGATCCGCTACCTCGACCTGCAGGGCGTGGAGGTGTACGAAGAGTGCATGAACACGCGGGTGGAGCAGCATTTCAACGCACCGCCGGGGTCATTGGCGTTCTGTTTCGACGGCAGCGATAACGCGCTGTACCTGCTCAACGGCGAAAGCCGCAACACCTGGATCACCCCGGAAAACTACCGCGAAGTGGCCGTGGTGTTCGGCCCTCAGTTCGTGCAGCGCCAGGGCCTGGATGTGGCGAAGCTGGAAGGCCTGTTCATGGCCCCGCTGAGCGGCCAGCAAAATGCCCTGTTCACCCGCTGGCTCAGTGGCACGCTGACGCGAATGGCCACCGTGATCGACCCCGTCAGCCTCACCCAGCAACTGCTCGACGACTGCCTGTTTATCCTCGACAACGCCTGCGTCGGCGTCGACCGCAGCTCACTGCAAAAACGCAGCGAAGCACGCCGCCTGATGGCCCGCATCGGTGAATGGGCGGCGGATGCACCGGACGAGACCGTCAACCTGCTGGAACTGGCGCAGATTGCCGGCGTGCCGTTGCGCCAGTTGCAGCAAGGGTTCAAGACCTACACCGGGATGAGCCCGGCGCAGTGGTTGAGGTTGCGCCGGTTGAATGGGGCGCGGCGGGAGTTGTTGAGCGGCGGCGATACCACCGTGGCGGAGGTGGCGATGAACTGGTCGTTCTGGCATTTGGGGCGGTTTTCCAACAGCTATCGGGCGTTGTTCAAAGAGCTGCCCAGCGAAACCCTGAAGCGCCAAGGTTGAAATGCAGTCAAAAACTGTGGGAGCTGGCTTGCCTGCGATAGCGGTGTATCAGTG
>NZ_ANNV01000016.1 GCF_000346755.1 Pseudomonas sp. CBZ-4
GGGGTGTCTAGCTGTCAGAATTGACAGTGCCGACGAAAGGCCGCGATTTGAAACGGTGAATCTGGGTGTTGGTGAAGATGCGTTCAGCTTATGTTCTGTTCGGTCAGGCGCTGTACCGCCAGGCGTCGGTAATGAGAGGGCGTCATACCCTTGAGCTGCTGGAAGCGCCGGTTGAAGTTGGAGATGTTGTTAAACCCCGACTCGAAGCACACATCCGTCACCGCCTTGTCGCCATCGGCCAACAACTCGCAGGACTTGCTGATGCGCAACCGATTGACGAATTCGATAAACGTGCGCCCGGTGGCCTGTTTAAACACCCGCGAGAAATAGGTGGGCTTCATCCCCAGGTATTCCGCCACCTCCTCCAGCGGCAACTCCCGCGCGTAGTGGGCAAAGATGTAGTCCACCGCACGGTTGGTGCGGTCGATGCTGTGTTCATCGGCCAGCTGCGGCGTCGTCGCACCCGACAGCAACTGGTAGTCCTCACACGCGCTCAACACTTCCAACAGGATAAAGAAGTGCCCCAACCTTGCCATACCCTGGGCATCCTCGATGCGTTGCATCAAGGTCATCGCCTGGGCAATGGTGTGTTTGCAGCGAAATTCGATGCCGTACTGCGCGCGCTCCAGCAGCGGTGCCAGGCTTTTCAGTTCGGCGAAGATATGGCTGCCACCCTCAAACAGCTCGTCGGTAAAGTTCACCAGCATGTCGCGCTTGGGCACCACCTCGTCTTCCTCCACCTGGCTGATCCAGTTGTGCGGCAGGTTGGGGCCGGTGAGGAACAGGCTTTCGGGGTAGAAGTTGCCGATATAGTCGCCGATAAACACCTTGCCGGAGCTGGCGACGATCAGGTGCAGCTCGTATTCCTTGTGGAAGTGCCAGCGCACCAGCGGGCAGGGGAAGCCATGTTGGCGATAGATGATGGACAGACCGTTGTGATCGTCCATCAGCTCGTAGGAAGGGTCGGTGATGCGCGCGGCTCGGGTCATGCTGGCGTCGCTTTATTGTTGGTAGCGACCCGAATAATGCCCCTATGCGTGTAAGGCTGCCAGCGCCGATGTTTATACGGTGCGGTTTTTTGCCTCGATCCACTGCGACATGTATTGCGTACTTTTATGGGCGTGGTGGCGCAGCATGCTGCCGGTAAAGTTGTTCCGGCGATGGGCGGCCAGGTTTTCCCGGCATTGCTCAAGGCACGCCACCAGCGCCGGGGCATGACGGGCGTAGTCATAACGACGCGCAAGCAACTGGCGGCCCTGTTCCTGCGCCTCGGCCCAGCGCTCGCGGTCCTGATACAGCGCCACGGCGGCCGCGGCCAGTGCCGCTGCGCTCTGCTCGATGGCGCCCGGCCACGGTTGCTCATCGCCCATGGCTTCGGCACCGATCGGCGTGGTGACATTTGGCGTGCCGCAAAGCATGCCATCCGCCAGCTTGCCCTTGATCCCTGCACCAAAACGCAACGGCGCCAGGCAGATGCGCGCGGTGCTCATGACCTGCAACGCATCCTCGGCCCAATTCATTACATGAAAGCCTTGCGCCGGGTTGTGCAGCGCCGTCGCCTTGGGCGGCGTGTAGGAACCGTAGATGTGCAGCTGGGCGCCCGGCAGTTGCTGGCGGATCAACGGCCACAGGCTGTTTTTCATCCACAGCACCGCATCCCAGTTGGGCGCGTGGCGGAAGTTGCCGATGCTGAGAAAGTGCGCGCGGTCTTCAAACGGTGCGAAGGGCGCGGTGGGCACCTCCAGCATCAGCGGGCACCAGTGGAGCAGGACGGCGGGCACCTTGAACTGCTCGGTGAGCAGGCGGGCTTCCACATCGGAAATCATCAGGCTGATATCACAGCGGTAAATCGCCGCGATCTCGCGCTTGGCGATGTCGGTGTCGGCCATCAGCTCGAACTCTTCCTTCAGGGCCGGGGCAAAGAGGGCGCTGAAGTCGTCGCTGTCGGGGTGGGCTTTCAGATGGTTCTTCAGGCGCTGCTGGCGAGCGTCGCGCAGGCTTTGCAGGTCGCAGGTTTCCAGGACGCGCAGGGCGTCGGGGCAGTGCTTTTCGACGCGCCAGCCGAACTGTTCTTCCATCATGAAGCGGTCAAACAGCACAATGTCCGGGGCCAGTTCGCGGATGAAGTCATCGAAGCTGCTGTTATTGAGTTCGATGGCGCATTCGGCGATGCCCAGGGCTTGCAAGTCGGCCTTGTGCTCGCCCAGTGCGGCGGGGCTGCTGAAGGTAATGTCCCAACCTTGCGCAAGAAAAGTTTCGAGTATTTGCATCATATGCCCGCCCGCAGCCGAGGAGCGGGGTTCCGGCCAGACATAACCAATGACCAGGACTTTGGTGGCGGGTTGATTCATGACAGAAAAATCCTTGGGGGGCGGGTTCGTAGTGCGCCGAAAAGCCGCGATTAAACCACAAATATCTTGATGCTCAGACCCGTTGGGAATGGAAGCAAACGTCGCGGGCTTGATTGCAAAATGAACTAGTGAACTGTCATTTGTCACAGTTATCAAACGCAGCTGCCCGCTGCTAGGTTGGTGGCTCCCTCCCAGTCTTGCGAGCCTGGGAGCCCGATCCATTCACCTATGGAGTCGCATTGAAATGAAAAAGACACCTACGAGCCAGGCACCGGCTCAATCCAAACCCGAATCCAAACCAGATGAGCGCGCCTTGAGTTGGGCAGGAGATGAGTTCGTCGGGACTGTTGGTCGTCACACGGGGCGTTTGCAAATGCGCTGGCTGCGTACTGGAAATACCCTGACGATCCAGACATTGGCCTACTGGTTTACTTACGTGCGTGACCGTGATCATGCAAATATCAACATTACGGTAAAAGCCAACGCAGGTGGAGAGTACAAGCTCAACTCCCCTGACGAAATGCAACAGAGAGGGCTCTGGATAACCTGGGATACCAATAAAACGCTGACTGTGGGCAACTCCACTCAATTTTCGGCCAACATTGAGTTTATCCCTGATACAGGCGGTATCGACGACCGAGTTAATGTCAGCAAGACCTACGCCATTTAACCCTCGATGGGCCGTACGAAATTTCTGTATTAACGGCCCGTTTCCGCAAAAGAATCCGTTTGCGGGTAGGTGCAGTTCACGCTTTGTGGTTAACTTCCGCCTCTCGAATTCGTTTAACCCAACACAGCAAAAGGATTCCGTTCATGGCTCAAGTCACTCTCCGTGGTAACCCTGTCCAGGTTGAAGGCGATCTGCCACAAGTCGGCGCCCAAGCCGCTGATTTCACCCTGACTGCCGGCGATCTGTCGGACGCCACCCTGGCCACTTTCGCCGGCAAGCGCAAAATTCTGAACATCTTCCCAAGCGTCGACACCCCGACCTGCGCGACCTCGGTGCGCAAGTTCAACGCCCAGGCCAATGATCTGGTCAACACCGTTGTGCTGTGCATTTCCTCGGACCTGCCATTCGCCCAGGCGCGCTTCTGTGGTTCCGAAGGCCTGGAAAACGTGAAGAACCTGTCGGATTTCCGCAGCGCTGCGTTCTCCGAGGACTACGGCGTGAACATCGTTGACGGCCCACTGCGCAGCCTGACCGCACGCGCAGTCGTCGTACTGGACGAAAACGATAAAGTCCTGCACAGCGAGCTGGTCGCCGAAATCGGCAACGAGCCCAACTACGAAGCAGCCCTGGCTGTTTTGAAGTAACTGTATCGGCGCACGACTGTCGTCTGGCAGTAACACGCGTGCTACATGATTGCGGCCTGGCCTAGTCCAGGCCGTTTTCATTTAAGGGTCAAACGCTTAGCTGAATTAGCCGATGGACTAAGGTCAGAAGTTAAAAGTTGTAAGCCCAAGGTAAATAGCCGGTAAAGGCGCTTCTCTAAACGCGCTCCAGTGCTTATCTTTCAGCCTCCCAAAGAAGAAGCTCTCGCGCCCAATGGTTGATCAATCCATGCAATCCTCCCCCCGTAAGTCCCGCCGCTGGCTGTTTGGCCTGCTTGTGCTGCTGGTTATCGCCGGCCTGTGCTGGAAATTCTGGCCCGCCAGCCACAAGGACGATGCCGCCCAGGCGCCAGCCGGGCGTGCCGGCAAGTCGGGGATGATGCGCCCGGGCTTCGGCGGTTCTGCCGGCCCGGTGCCGGTGCGTGTGGCGCCTGCGGTGCTCGGCGAGTTCCCGGTGTACTACAAGGCGCTGGGCACGGTGACCGCGCTCAACACCATCAACGTGCGCAGCCGGGTGGGCGGAGAGCTGGTGAAGATCGCCTTTGAAGAAGGGCAGATGGTCAAGGCCGGCGACCTGCTGGCCGAGATCGACCCGCGCAGCTACCAGAACGCCTTGCTCCAGGCCCAGGGCACGCTGTTGCAGAACCAGGCGCAACTGAAAAACGCCCAGGTGGATGTCGAGCGTTATCGCGGCCTGTATGCCCAGGACAGTATTGCCAAGCAGACCCTGGACACCGCCGAAGCGCTGGTCCTGCAATACCAGGGCACGGTCAAGACCAACCAGGGTGCGGTGGATGACGCCAAGCTCAACCTGGAATTCACCAAGATCCGCGCGCCCATCGGTGGCCGTGTCGGCTTGCGCCAGGTGGACGTGGGCAACCTGGTGGCGGCGAACGACACCACATTCATCGCCGTAATCACCCAGACCCAACCGATCAACGTGGTCTTCACCCTGCCGGAAAACACCCTGGACACCGTGCTCACCCGCTACCACGCCGGCAACAAGCTGCCGGTGGAAGCCTGGGACCGTGGCGACGTGAAAAAACAGGCCGTCGGTGTGTTGCAAAGCCTGGACAACCAGATCGACGTGACCACCGGTACCCTGAAATTCAAGGGGCGCTTCGATAACAAGGACCAGGCACTGTTCCCCAACCAGTTCGTCAATGTGCACCTGCTCGCCGACACCCTGCACAACGTGGTGCTGGCGCCATCTGCGGCGATCCAGTTCGGCAACAACGGCACCTTTGTCTACAAGCTCGATGGCGACAAGAAGGTCAAGATCCAACCCCTGGTCATTGGTGACACCGACGGCGACAACACCGTGATCAAGCAAGGCCTGGTGGCCGGTGATCGCGTGGTACTGGAAGGCACCGACCGCCTGAAGGACGGCACTGAAATCGAAGTGGTCAACGACAGCACCGAAGTGCTGACCACCCCGACCGAGCACCTGCAAGGCAAGCCTGCGGCGAAAGGGGAGACCGGCACCACCGCCGGCAAGGCGCAAAAGGTCGGTTCATGAACCTGTCGCGGCTGTTTATTCTTCGCCCGGTCGCCACCACGCTGAGCATGCTCGCCATTGTGTTGGCCGGCATCATTTCGTATCGCTTGTTGCCGGTGTCGGCGTTGCCCCAGGTGGATTACCCGACCATCCGCGTGATGACCCTGTACCCCGGCGCCAGCCCGGACGTGATGACCAGTGCCGTCACCGCGCCGCTGGAGCGCCAGTTCGGGCAAATGCCGGGCCT
Organism: Pseudomonas sp. CBZ-4; assembly: GCF_000346755.1. Classification (GTDB taxonomy): domain Bacteria; phylum Pseudomonadota; class Gammaproteobacteria; order Pseudomonadales; family Pseudomonadaceae; genus Aquipseudomonas. The sequence goes on from NZ_ANNV01000016.1 coordinate 5,429, forward strand.
GACGCAGATGGCGTCCACCAGTTCCGGTGGCGCGTCGGTGCTGACCCTGCGCTTCAACCTCGACGTCAACATGGACGTCGCCGAGCAACAGGTGCAGGCCGCGATCAACGCCGCCACCAACCTGTTGCCCAAGGACCTGCCGGCGCCGCCGGTGTACAACAAGGTCAACCCGGCAGATACCCCGGTGCTGACCCTCGCGGTCACGTCCAAGACCATGCTGCTGCCCAAGCTCAATGACCTGGTCGATACGCGCATGGCGCAGAAAATCGCGCAGATCAGCGGTGTCGGCATGGTCAGCATCGCCGGCGGCCAGCGCCAGGCCGTGCGTATCAAGGTCAACCCCGAGGCCCTGGCGGCGAACGGCTTGAACCTGTCGGATGTGCGCACCCTGATCGCCGCGTCCAACGTCAACCAGCCCAAGGGCAACTTCGACGGCCCGACGCGCGTGTCGATGCTCGATGCCAACGACCAGTTGGTCTCGCCGCAGCAATACGCCGAATTGATCCTGGCCTACAACAACGGCGCGCCGCTGCGCTTGAAAGACGTGGCACAGATCGTCGATGGCGCCGAAAACGAGCGCCTCGCCGCCTGGGCCAATGAAAACCAGGCCGTGCTCCTGAATATCCAGCGCCAGCCCGGCGCCAACGTGATCGAGGTGGTCGACCGCATCAAGGCGCTGCTGCCAAGCATCACCGACAACCTGCCGGCCGGCCTCGACGTGCTGGTGCTCACCGACCGTACCCAGACCATCCGCGCCTCGGTCACCGACGTGCAGCACGAATTGCTCATCGCCATCGCCCTGGTGGTGATGGTGACCTTCCTGTTCCTGCGCCGGGTCAGCGCGACGATCATTCCCTCCATTGCCGTGCCGCTGTCGCTGGTGGGCACCTTTGGCGTGATGTACCTGGCCGGGTTCTCCATCAACAACCTGACGCTGATGGCCCTGACCATCGCCACCGGGTTTGTGGTGGACGATGCCATCGTGATGCTGGAGAACATCTCGCGCTACATCGAAGAAGGCGAGACGCCACTGGCCGCTGCGCTCAAGGGCGCCAAGCAGATTGGCTTCACCTTGATCTCCCTGACCCTGTCGCTGATCGCCGTATTGATCCCGTTGCTGTTCATGGCCGATGTGGTGGGGCGCTTGTTCCGCGAATTTGCCATCACCCTGGCGGTGGCGATCCTGATTTCCCTAGTGGTGTCCCTGACCCTCACGCCGATGATGTGCGCGCGCCTGCTCAAGCGTGAGCCCAAGGAAGAGGAACAAAGCCGCTTCTACAAGGCCAGTGGCGCGTGGATCGACTGGATGATCGAAGCCTACGGGCGCAAGTTGCAGTGGGTGCTCAAGCACCAGCCACTGACCCTGCTGGTGGCGATCGCCACCCTCGGCCTGACCGTGGTGTTGTACCTGGTGGTGCCCAAGGGTTTCTTCCCGGTGCAGGACACCGGCGTGATCCAGGGTATTTCCGAAGCGCCGCAGTCGATTTCCTTTGCGGCCATGAGCCAGCGCCAGCAGGAGTTGGCCAAGATCATCCTGGCCGACCCGGCGGTGCAAAGCCTGTCGTCCTACATTGGTGTGGATGGCGACAACGCCACGCTCAACAGCGGCCGCTTGCTGATCAACCTCAAGCCCCACGGCCAGCGCGACTTGAGCGCGGCCGAGGTGATCACCCGCCTGCAACCGGAACTCGACAAGCTGGTGGGCATCCGCCTGTTCATGCAGCCGGTGCAGGATTTGACCATCGAAGACCGCGTCAGCCGCACCCAGTACCAGTTCAGTATGTCGTCGCCAGACGCTGACCTGTTGGCGCTGTGGAGCGACAAGCTGGTACACGCCTTGAGTCAGTTGCCGGAACTCACCGACGTCGCCAGCGACCTGCAAGACAAGGGTTTGCAGGTGTTCCTGGTGATCGACCGTGATGCCGCCTCGCGCCTGGGCGTGACGGTATCGACCATCACCGACGCGCTGTACGACGCCTTCGGCCAGCGGCAGATTTCCACGATCTACACCCAGGCCAGCCAGTACCGCGTGGTGTTGCAGGCGCAATCCGGCGAAACCCTCGGCCCGGATGCGCTGAACCAGATCCACGTGAAAACCACCGATGGCGGCCAGGTGCGCCTGTCCAGCCTGGCCCGGGTCGAACAGCGCCAGGCGCAGTTGGCGATCGCGCATATCGGCCAGTTCCCGGCGGTGATGATGTCGTTCAACCTGGCCCCCGGCGTGGCGCTGGGCAAAGGCGTGGAGCTGATCAACCAGACCCAGAAAGACATCGGCATGCCGGTGGGCGTGCAGACCCAGTTCCAGGGCGCGGCCCAGGCGTTCGAAGCGTCGCTGTCGAGCACCTTGCTGCTGATCCTGGCGGCGGTGGTGACCATGTACATCGTGCTTGGCGTGCTCTACGAGAGCTATATCCACCCGATCACCATTCTGTCGACCTTGCCGTCGGCAGCAGTGGGCGCCTTGTTGGCGTTGCTGCTCAGCGGCAATGACCTGGGCATGATCGCGATCATCGGCATCATCTTGCTGATCGGTATCGTGAAAAAGAACGCGATCATGATGATCGACTTCGCCCTCGACGCGGAACGCAACCAGGGCCTCGACCCGCAGACCGCCATTTACCAGGCGGCACTGTTGCGTTTCCGGCCGATCCTGATGACCACATTGGCCGCGCTGTTTGGCGCAGTGCCATTGATGCTGGCCACCGGTTCGGGCGCGGAATTGCGCCAGCCCCTGGGTCTGGTGATGGTCGGCGGTTTGCTGGTGAGCCAGGTGCTGACCCTGTTCACCACCCCGGTGATCTACCTGTACTTCGACCGCCTCGGTCGGCGCTGGCGCAAAGAGCCGCAAAGCCTGGAGCCGGTTGAGTCATGAACCTGTCCGGACCTTTCATCCGCCGGCCGGTAGCCACCATGTTGCTGAGCCTGGCGATCATGTTGCTGGGCGGTGTGAGCTTCAACCTGCTGCCGGTGTCGCCGTTGCCGCAGATCGACTTTCCGGTGATCGTGGTCTCGGCGAGCTTGCCCGGGGCCAGCCCCGAGGTGATGGCCTCTACCGTGGCGACGCCGCTGGAGCGCTCGTTCGGCGCGATTGCCGGCATCACCACCATGAGCAGCAATTCCAGCCAGGGTTCGACGCGGGTGATCCTCGCGTTCGACTCCGACCGCGATATCAACGGCGCCGCGCGGGAAGTGCAGGCGGCGATCAATGCCTCGCGCAACCTGCTGCCCAGCGGTATGCGCAGCATGCCGACCTACAAGAAGATCAACCCGTCCCAGGCGCCGATCATGGTGCTGTCGCTGACCTCGGACGTGTTGCAGAAGGGCCAGTTGTACGATTTGGCCTCGACGATCCTCTCGCAAAGCCTGTCCCAGGTGCCCGGCGTGGGGGAAGTGCAGATCGGCGGCAGCTCGCTGCCAGCCGTGCGCATCGAACTCGAACCCAAGGCCCTCGACCAGTACGGCGTGGCTCTCGACGATGTGCGCAACACCATCGCCAATGCCAACCAGCGCCGGCCCAAGGGCTCCCTGGAAGACAGTGAGCGCAACTGGCAGATCCAGGCCAATGACCAGCTGGAAAAAGCCAAGGACTACGAACCGTTGCTGATCCGCTACCAGAACGGCGCGGCCCTGCGCCTGGGCGATGTGGCAAAGATCAGCGACGGCGTGGAGGACCGCTACAACAGTGGTTTCTTCAACAACGAACCGGCCGTGCTGCTGGTGATCAACCGCCAGTCCGGCGCCAACATCATCGAGACCGTCCGCCAGATCAAGGCCCAGCTGCCGGCGTTGCAGGCGGTGCTGCCGTCCAGCGTCAAGCTCAACCTGGCCATGGACCGCTCGCCCGTTATCACCGCGACCCTGCATGAAGCCGAGATGACCTTGCTGATTGCCGTCGCCCTGGTGATCCTGGTGGTGTACCTGTTCCTCGGCAATTTCCGCGCTTCGCTGATTCCGACGCTGGCGGTGCCGGTGTCACTGGTGGGCACCTTTGCGGTGATGTACCTGTTCGGGTTCTCGCTGAACAACTTCTCGCTGATGGCGTTGATCCTCGCCACCGGCCTGGTGGTGGACGATGCCATCGTGGTGCTGGAGAACATTTCCCGGCATATCGACGACGGCGTGCCACCGATGAAAGCGGCGTACCTGGGGGCCCAGGAAGTCGGCTTCACCTTGCTGTCGATGAACGTGTCGCTGGTGGCGGTGTTCCTGTCCATCCTGTTTATGGGCGGGATCGTCACCAACCTGTTCCGTGAGTTTTCCATCACCTTGTCGGCGGCGATCATCGTCTCGCTGATCGTCTCGCTGACCCTGACCCCGATGCTCTGCGCCCGTTGGCTCAAGCCCCATGTCAAAGGCCAGATGACCGGCTTGCAGCGCTGGAGCCAGAAGGTCAACGACCGCATGGTCGCCGGCTACGCCACCAGCCTCGACTGGGTGCTGCGTCACCGGCGTCTAACCCTGCTCAGCCTGTTGATCACCGTGGGCGTGAATATCGCGCTGTACGTGGTGGTGCCCAAGACGTTCATGCCGCAGCAGGACACCGGCCAGTTGATCGGCTTTGTACGCGGCGATGACGGCCTGTCGTTCAACGTGATGCAACCGAAGATGGAGACCTTCCGCATCGCTGTGCTCAAGGACCCGGCGGTGCAGAGCGTGGCCGGCTTTATCGGTGGCAACAACGGCACCAACAACGCGGTGATGCTGGTGCGCCTCAAGCCCATCAGCGAGCGCAAGGTCTCGGCCCAGGCGGTGATCGAGCGCTTGCGCAAGAACGTCCCATTGGTGCCGGGCGGGCGCTTGTTCCTGATGGCCGACCAGGACCTGCAATTTGGTGGCAGTCGCGACCAGAGCAGCGCGCAGTATTCCTACATCCTGCAAAGCGGTGACCTGGCCGCGTTGCGCCTGTGGTACCCGAAAGTGGTCAGCGCCTTGCGCGAGCTGCCGGAACTGACCGCCATCGACGCCCGCGAAGGCCGGGGTGCGGCGCAGGTCACGCTGATTGTCGACCGCGACCAGGCCAAGCGCCTGGGCATCGACATGGCGATGGTCACGGCGGTGTTGAACAACGCCTACAGCCAGCGGCAGATTTCCACCATCTATGACAGCCTCAACCAGTACCAGGTGGTGATGGAGGTCAATCCGAAATACGCCCAGGACCCGATCACCCTGAACCAGATGCAGGTGATCACCTCCACTGGCGCGCGGGTGCCGTTGTCGACCATCGCCCATTACGAAAACAGCCTGGCGGACGACCGCGTCAGCCACGAAGGCCAGTTCGCCTCGGAGAACATTGCCTTCGACATGGCACCCGGGGTCACGGTGGAGCAGGGCACCGCCGCCATCGAACGGGCGATTGCCAAGGTCGGCTTGCCGGAAGACGTGATCGCGAAGATGGCCGGCACCGCCGACGCCTTCGCCGCGACGCAGAAGGGCCAGCCGTTCATGATCCTGGGTGCGTTGGTGGCGGTGTACCTGGTGCTGGGCATCTTGTATGAAAGCTACATTCACCCGTTGACCATCCTCTCGACCCTGCCGTCGGCGGGGGTTGGCGCGTTGCTGTCGATCTACCTGCTGGGCGGCGAGTTCAGCCTGATCTCCCTGCTGGGCTTGTTCCTGCTGATTGGCGTGGTGAAGAAAAACGCGATCCTGATGATCGACCTTGCTTTGCAATTGGAGCGGCATGACGGCATGAGCCCGCTGGAGTCGATCCGCAGCGCCTGCCTGCTGCGCTTGCGGCCGATCCTGATGACCACCCTGGCGGCAATCCTCGGCGCGCTGCCGCTGTTGCTCGGCACCGCCGAAGGCGCGGAAATGCGCCAGCCCCTGGGCCTGACCATTATCGGCGGCCTGGTGTTCAGCCAGATCCTGACCCTTTACACCACCCCGGTGGTCTACCTCTATCTCGACCGCGCGCGCCATCGCTTCAACGCCTGGCGTGGCGTGCGTACCGATGCTGCCCTGGACACTGCGCTATGACCGATTTCCCTAAGACAAGCCAGAAACTGTTGGTGACGGTGCTGTGTAGCCTGTTGCTCAGCGCCTGCGCCATTGGCCCGGATTACAAGCGCCCGGACGTCGTTGAACCGGTGCAGTTCAAGGAAGCGCAGGGCTGGCGCCAGGCTACGCCGAGCGATGCCTTGGCACGTGGCGCGTGGTGGGAGTTGTACGGCGACCGTCAGCTCAACGACCTCGTGGTGCGCCTGAACACCTCTAACCAGACCGTGGCCCAGGCCGAGGCGCGCTTTCGCCAGGCCCAGGCCCAGGTGCGCAGCGCCCGTGGTGCATTTTTCCCCACGGTTGACCTGAGCGCCGGGAAAACCCGCGCCAGCCAGGGCACCGGCAGCAGCAACGCCAGCCTCAGCAGTTCCAGCAGCGGTATCCGCGATACCCTCAACGCGCAACTGGGGGTGAGCTGGGAGGCGGACGTCTGGGGTAAATTGCGCCGTGGCCTGGAAGCCAACGACGCCACGGCCCAAGCCAGTTCGGCGGACTTGGCGGCGATGCGCCTGAGCCAGCAGTCGGAACTGGTGCAAAACTACCTGCAACTGCGGGTGATGGATGAGCAGACCCGCTTGCTGCAAGCCACGCTCGATACCTACCAGCGCTCGCTGCAAATGACCGAAAACCAATACCGCGCCGGCGTCTCCGGCAAGGATGCGGTGGCTCAGGCGCAAACCCAGCTCAAGTCCACCCAGGCCAGCCTGATCGACCTGATCTGGCAGCGTGCCCAGCTGGAAAACGCGATTGCCGTGTTGATCGGCGAGGCACCGGCCAACTTCAAGCTGGCGGTGAGCAACGACATCCCGGCGCTGCCACAGATCCCCGTGAGCCTGCCGTCGCAACTGCTGGAACGCCGCCCGGACATCGCCTCGGCCGAACGCTCGGTGATCGCCGCCAACGCCAATATCGGCGTGGCCAAGGCCGCCTACTACCCGGACCTGAGCCTGAGCCTGGCGGGTGGTTATTCCAGCAGCACCTACGCCGACTGGATCAGCCTGCCGAACCGCTTCTGGTCGGTGGGCCCGAAACTCGCCATGACCCTGTTCGACGGCGGCCAGCGCTCGGCCGAAGTCGACCGTACCGTGGCCAGCTATGACGAGACCGTGGCCAAGTACCGCCAGACCGTGCTGGACGGTTTCCGCGAAGTGGAAAACTACATGGTCCAGCTCAAGGTGCTGGAGGACGAAGCCGTGGTCAGCAATGAAGCGCTGGACGCCGCCCGCGAATCGTTGCGCCTGACCCAGAACCAGTACAAGGCCGGGCTGATTGCCTATCTGGATGTGGTGCAGGTGCAGGCGACGGCGTTGAGTAATGAGCGCACGGTGTTGACCCTGCTGCAGACACGCCTGGTGGCGAGTGTGCAACTGATTGCCGCGTTGGGTGGTGGTTGGGATGGCAAGACCCCAGTCGACACAAAGGATTGACTGTGAACACGGACTAAATGTGGGAGCTGGCTTGCCTGCGATGGCGGTAGGTCAGCTGGCATTTATACCAGCTGACACGCCGCCATCGCAGGCAAGCCAGCTCCCACACAAGCCTCACAGATGAACTCAATCCGCCGCCGTATTTCGGGGGCTTTTGAGTCAGCCGATTGGCGTCAAAAAGACCATGATGGCTATACGCTAATATTTCAACTGTACAAGAATCTTTCTCGCTACAATCGCCCGCTTTGCCACCTGGCACGGGCTTTTCAGGCCCGTCAGTCTCGAGAAGTCCCATGCTTATCGGTAGCTATTCTCCCTCGCTGGTCGTGATCTCCCTGTTCGTCGCGATCCTGGCGTCCTACACCGCGCTGGACCTGGCCGGCCGCATTGCGACCGCCAAGGGCCGTGCGGTTTTTTATTGGATGAGTGGTGGAGCATTGGCGATGGGCGTGGGTGTGTGGTCCATGCATTTTATCGGCATGCTCGCGCTGCGCTTGCCGTTTGCCCTGGGCTTTGACGTCGGTATCACCGCGTTGTCGTTGCTGATCGCGGTGCTGTCCTGCGGCTTTGCGTTGTGGCTGGTCAACCAGCCGCGCTTGCCGGCCTGGCAGTTGGCGTTTGGCGCACTGGTCATGGGCGCGGGCATCAGCAGCATGCATTACACCGGCATGGCCGCGATGCGCATGACCCCCGGCATCGACTATGACCCGACGCTGTTCAGCGCATCGTTGTTGATCGCGGTGGTCGCTTCCGGCGCGGCGTTGTGGATTGCGTTCCACCTGCGGCGCAACACCCCTTACGTGCGCCTGATGCGCGGCGGTGCGGCGGTGGTGATGGGGCTGGCGATCGTCGGCATGCACTACACCGGCATGGCGGCCGCGCAATTTGCCGACGAGAGTTACTGCGGCGCGGCGCTGTCGGGCTTGAGTGGCAAGGGCCTGGACAACCTGGTGGTGGTCACCAGCCTGGCGGTCTTGGTGATTGCCTTGCTGACCTCGGTGCTGGACGCGCGGCTGGAGGCGCGCACCTCGGTGCTGGCCGATTCCCTGAGCCTGGCCAACCAGGAGCTGACCCACCTGGCCCTGCACGACACCCTGACCGGGCTGCCCAATCGCACCTTGCTCGCCGACCGGATCCAGCAGGCCATGCAAGCGGTCAACGAGAAGGGCGGCTGCTTTGCCCTGATGTTTATCGACCTCGACGGTTTCAAACCGGTCAACGATGCCTTCGGCCACCACATGGGCGACCAGTTGCTGCGTGAAGTCGGCCTGCGCCTGCGGGAAGACCTGCGCAGCCAGGACACCCTGGCGCGCATCGGCGGCGATGAGTTTGTGTTGCTGGTGCGCCTGACCCAGCCCGACGATGCGCTGCGCCTCGCCGAGCGCCAGGTGGGCCTGGTCAACCGCGCGTTCAAGGTGGCCGAACATGAGCTGAAGATTTCCGCCAGCGTGGGCATTGCGATCTTCCCCGGCAACGGCGGCAACCCCCAGGAACTGCTGATGAACGCCGACGCCGCGATGTACCACGCCAAGGGCATGGGCAAGAACGGCTACAGCTTCTTCGACGTGTCGATGAACACCAATGCGCGCAAACAACTGCAACTGTTGCAGGACTTGCGCAACGCCGTCGAGCAACAGCAGTTCTGCCTGCATTACCAACCCAAGTTCGATGCCGTCAGCGGCATCCCGGTGGGCGCCGAAGCGCTGTTGCGCTGGGAGCATCCGCAGCAAGGCCTGCTGTTGCCGGCGACCTTTATCGAATTGGCGGAAAAGACCGGGCTGATCATTCCCATCGGCGAATGGGTGCTCAACGAAGCCTGTCGCCAGATGCGCCTGTGGTATGCCCAGGGCTATGAAGACTGGCGCATCGCCGTGAACCTGTCGGCGTTGCAGTTCTGCCACGCCGGGCTGGTCAAGAGCGTGGCCTCGGCCCTGGACCGGCACCAGTTGCCGGCCAACAGCCTGACCCTGGAAATCACCGAAACCACCGCCATGAGCGACGCCGATGCAAGCATGACCGTGTTGCAGCAGCTGTCGGACATGGGCGTCGACCTGTCCATCGATGACTTCGGTACCGGTTATTCCAGCCTGATGTACCTCAAGCGCCTGCCGGCCAACGAGCTGAAGATCGACCGTGGCTTTGTGCGTGACCTGGAGCACGACGGTGACGATGCGGCCATCGTCTCGGCCATCGTCGCCCTCGGCCATGCCTTGGGGTTGCGCATCGTCGCCGAAGGGGTGGAGACCGATGTGCAGCAGAATTTTCTCACACGGCTTGGCTGCAATTCCCTACAGGGCTACCTGCTCGGCCACCCGCTGCCAGCGGAGCGTTTCATGGCCGACATCCAGCGCGCCGAAGAGCTCGCGGCGCCTGACAAAAGCCTGGGCTGACGGGTATTCTTGGATCCAACCCTAAACACCCGGTTGGATCAGGAGACCCCACCCATGGACAAAGTCGTCATCATCACCGGAGGCAGCCGCGGGATCGGCGCCGAGACGGCCTTGCTGGCTGCGCGCCAGGGCTACCGTATCTGCATCAATTTCCAGTCCGACGAAGCGGCTGCCCACCGCGTGCTGGAGCAGGTCCGCGCGCTGGGCGCGCAGGCTATCGCGGTGCGGGCCGATGTCAGCATCGAAGATGAAGTGATCGCATTGTTCAATCGGGTCGATGCCGAGTTGGGGCGGGTCACCGCGCTGGTGAACAACGCCGGTACCGTGGGGCACAAGTCGCGGGTCGACGAGATGTCCGAGTTCCGCATTCTCAAGATCATGAAAACCAACGTGTTGGGGCCGATCCTGTGCGCCAAGCATGCGGTGCTGCGCATGTCGCCCAGGCATGGCGGGCAGGGCGGCAGCATCGTCAACGTGTCGTCGGTGGCGGCGCGCCTGGGTTCGCCAGGTGAGTACGTGGACTATGCAGCGTCCAAGGGCGCGCTGGACACCTTCACTATTGGCCTTTCCAAGGAGGTCGCGGGCGAAGGTATCCGCGTGAATGCGGTGCGCCCTGGTTATATCTTTACCGACTTCCATGCCCTGAGCGGTGATCCGGATCGGGTCAGCAAGTTGGAGTCTGGTATTCCCATGGCTCGTGGCGGAAGGCCGGATGAGGTGGCGGAGGCGATTGTCTGGTTGTTGTCGGATAAGGCTTCCTACACCACCGGGACGTTCCTGGATTTGGGGGGCGGCCGCTGATTTTGTAGTGACTGGGCCGACGCCATCGCGGGCAAGCCCGCTCCCACATTTGAAGGTGTTCGCCGTTCAAACTGTGGGAGCGGGCTTGCCCGCGATGGCGTCAGACAGGGCGACTCGATAACTCAGAACGACCGCACAATCCGCCCCAACGTCTCCATTGCCTTCTCCGACGCCTCGGTCCACGGGCTGCCATAGTTCAAGCGAATGCAATTCCTGAAACGCTGGGTGGCCGAGAAGATCGGCCCCGGCGCGATGCTGATGCCTTGGGCCAGGGCCATCTGGAACAATTTCAACGAATCGGTCTGCTCCGGCAGTTCCAGCCACAGGAAGTAGCCGCCGGCCGGCTGGCTGACCCGCGTCTGCGCCGGGAAGTAGCGGGCGATGGCGGCGAGCATGGCGCTTTGCTGTTCTTCCAGGGCGTAGCGCAACTTGCGCAGGTGGCGGTCGTAACCGCCGTGTTGCAGGTAATCGGCAATCGCCGCCTGGGCCGGCATCGACGGGCACAGCGAGGTCATCAGCTTCAAGCGTTCGACCTTTTGCGCATAGCGTCCGGCCGCCACCCAGCCCACGCGGTAACCTGGTGCGAGGCTCTTGGCGAAGGAGCCGCAATGCAGCACCAGGCCCTCGGTGTCGAAGGCCTTGGCCGGTTTGGGTGGGTGTTGGCCGTAATACAACTCGGCGTACACGTCGTCCTCGATCAGGGGCACCTGATGGTTGCGCAAAAGTTCCACCAGCGCCTGCTTCTTGGCTTCCGGCAGGGTGGCGCCCATGGGGTTCTGGAAGCTGGTCATGGTCCAGCAGGCCTTGATCGGGTAGCGCTCCAGGCTTTGCGCGAGGGCGCCCAGGTCGATGCCGTCGCGCGGGTGCACGGGGATTTCCACGGCCTTGAGCTTCAGGCGCTCCAGCACTTGCAGGCAGGCATAGAAGGCCGGGGCTTCGATGGCCACCAGGTCGCCCGGCTCGGTGACGGCTTGCAGGCACAGGTTCAGCGCCTCGAGGGCGCCGTTGGTGATCAGCAGTTCTTCCATGGGCAGCATCAGGCCGCCGACCATGTAGCGCAGGGCAATCTGTCGGCGCAACTGCGGGTTGCCCGGCGACATGTCGGTGACCACCAGGCGCGGGTCCATCTCACGGCTGGCGCTGGCCAGGGAGCGGGCCAGGCGTGGCAGCGGGAACAGCATCGGGCTGGGGAACGCCGAGCCGAACGGCACGGTGTTGGGGTCTTTGATCGAGTCGAGCACGGAAAACACCAGCTCGCTGACATCGACTTCGGTGGACTCGTGCACCTGTTCGCTCACCACCGGCTCGGAAAACGGGCTGGGCGCATGGGTGTTGACGAAGTAGCCGGAGCGCGGTCGCGCGCGGATCAGGCCTCGGCGCTCCAGCAGGTAATAGGCCTGGAACACCGTGGACGGGCTGACGCCGTAGGTCTGGCTGGCATAACGCACCGACGGCACGCGCTGGCCGGGGCCCAGGACGCCGGAGCGGATCAGTTCGGCAATGTCGTCGGCGAATTTTTCGTAGCGTTTCATGGGGGCCTTATTCGTCGCAGGGCAACAGGTGGGAGCTGGCTTGCCTGCGATGACGGCGGTACATCCGGCATCGTTGTTGGCTGGGCTGACGCTATCGCGGGCAAGCCCGCTCCCACAGGTGATCTCTATTGTTTGTGAGGTATCAGCGGTTCATTGGTGCCACGAAACGGCTGTCGGCAGCACTGTAGACCCACGGTTCATCCACATCGGTGACCTTGAAGCGCAAGGTCTGCGAGCTGCTCGCCGGTTTATCCGCCAGCAACGCCACCGACACCGGCACATCGCTGATTTCGCCTGGCGCCAGGCTGATCTCGGTCTTGCCTTGCAACTGGAAGCCATCGGCGTCCACCAGCTCCAGGCGGTAGTCCTGGCGTTGCTGGGTCTTGTTGATGACCTTGAGGCTGTAGATGTTTTCGATCAAGCCCTGGGCGTTCTCGCGGAACATGCCCCGGTCCTTGGTCACATCCAGCGAGACCATCGGCCGTTCGATCAACGCCACCACCAGCGCGGCGATCATCACCAGCAGCACGGCACTGTAGCCGATCAGGCGTGGCCTGAGCAGATGCGTCTTGCCGCCTTGCAGTTGATGCTCGGAGGTATAGCTGACCAGGCCACGGGCGTAGCCCATCTTGTCCATGATCGAATCACAGGCGTCGATACACGCGGCGCAGCCGATGCACTCCATTTGCAGGCCATCGCGGATGTCGATGCCGGTGGGGCAGACCTGCACGCACAGGTGGCAGTCGATGCAGTCACCCAGGCCGACGTCGGCGGGTTTCACCTCGCGTTTGCGTGGGCCGCGGTGTTCGCCACGGGCGGCGTCGTAGGAAATGGTCAGGGTGTCCTTGTCGAACATCACGCTCTGGAAGCGCGCATAAGGGCACATGTGCATGCACACCGCTTCACGCAGCCAGCCGGCGTTGATGTAGGTGGCACCGGTGAAAAACAGCACCCAGAACAGGCTCACGCCACCCATCTGCCAGGTCAGCAACTCGGCGGCCAGGGGGCGGATCGGCGTGAAGTAACCGACAAAGGTCAGGCCCGTCAGCACGCTGATGCCCAGCCACAACGTGTGCTTGGCCGCGCGCCGCGCCAGTTTGTTCGGGCTCCAGGGCGCGGCTTGCAGTTTGATGCGCTGGTTGCGTTCGCCTTCGGTGACTTTTTCGCACCACATGAACAGCCAGGTGAAGGAGCTTTGCGGGCAGGTGTAACCGCACCACACGCGGCCGGCAAATACGGTGATCGCAAACAGGCCGAAGGCGCAGATGATCAACAGCGCCGAGAGCAGGATGAAGTCCTGCGGCCAGAACGTCGCACCAAAAATATGGAATTTGCTTTCAGCCAAGTCCCACAGTACGGCTTGGCGACCGCCCCAGTTCAGCCACACAGTGCCGAAAAAGGCCAGGAACAGAAAGCCTGCACCGCTCAAACGCAAGGTGCGGAACAGGCCGGTGAAACTACGGGTGTGGATCAGGTTGTCGCTGGATTTGGCCTTCACCTTCTTTGGGTGGATCGGCTCAAAGGTTTCCACGGTTCGGACGGGGATTCTTTCGCTCATGGTCGTTCGCTCATCAGCCTCCATCAGGCAGGGGAACTATGCGCGCCGGTCTGTTTGCATAACAGGCTCAGGTAAAACGATAAAAAGCGGATCAGATGAGTTTTGAGGGGGTGCCTGCGTCAATGTGCTGCACCCCGTGGCGCCTGGGGTGCAGCTGGTTTTCAGGCATGCTGATACAGATCAATCAAATCGCCGAAGCAGTCTGGGTGGGCGCCCGATGTCGCTGCATTGCCCTTATGTCATCAGGTTCTCCCGGCGTACTTCACCAAACACCTTCACCACCAGGGGCGGCGTGCCCGGCTCGCCGGAAACCGATACCACGCTTGTCTTGCTGCTCTGTGAGTAGTCGATTTTGACTTCCCCGCTTGCTCCCGAAAAGCTGTCGACGACCTGCAAAGGTTTATTCAGCTGCTTTTGAATGCCCCGCAGGACCAGCTTGTCATTCGCGGTAAAGTCCCGGATTTCGCTGGGCGCATCCAGGGTGGACTCGCTTGTGCTGTTGTAGCTGTAGGTTTTGCCGGGGTCGCGTCGCATTTTGTCGACGTTGTCCTCAGTCAACGAACTGCCGATATCGCCCAAGCCTTTGGCGGCGCTGTTGGCGTCGGAGAACTGTTTTTGCATGGAGGCTTCTTCGTCCTGCAATCGCTTTATGTTGCCGATGACGCCTTCAATGCCGTCTCCGTTAAACGCCTGGGTGAGCATCTCGACATTGCGATACGAGAGCTCTTTGATTTTTTGCTCGACCATCTGCTTCTTGGTTTCGGCCAGGCCAGAATCAATCTCGTCCTTGTTCAAATGCTTGCCGATGGCCTTCAGCTTTTGAGCGTTCGCTTCGCCATTCGGACCTTGCACCATGTTCTGGATTTTTCCGGGGTCAGGCGGGCACGCGTTTGTTCAATCAGCGCCTTGGACTCGGGCGAGTTGGGGTTGCGCACCATCTGCTTGATGTTTTCCCGGGTCAGCATTGGGGTCAGGTCATCGGGGTTTTCCTGGGGCGTTGTGTTGTTGGCTGACGGTGCCGGGTCTGGAGCCTTGGGGGGCTTGGACCAATCCGGGCCAGACTTGAGCAGATTGTTCATGCGCTCATTGCCTGGGTTCGGTTGTGGCGCACGGGTGGTGTGCGACGGTGGGGCCTTGAGGGGATGGGGAGTGTGCTGTGGCTGGATGGTTGACATCAGGGCTTCCTCGCGATGAGTGGGATAATCGCCCCGTTCATGAACCGTGGAGGGGCGCTTACGCCAGCGAGTATAAAAACCGGGGCCTGGGCTTGAGGTGGGCAATTGTTTGTTGGTTTTGTAAGTTATTTCAGTTTGTTTTGTAGTGAGCAGCTTCATCGAATGAGGGCCAGTGACGGGCGATCCCGCAGACTGGCCCGATAGTCAGACGATCACCGGTGGCTGGGTGTTCGGTGGTTCCTCCACCGCAGGGGGCAGTTTTCCAGGTGGCTCCTGCTCCGGAACCGGTTGCGGCTCGGTGGGCGGCAGGGTCGGGTTGTCGATATTCGGGTCCGGGGTTTCAGCCGGGATTGGGATATTCATCAGTGTGGCCTCCTTTGTGCTTTGCTCTATCGGTGGACAGCTGCCGGGACGGATTGATTCCCCGCCCAATGGCGGCACATCCACCTGAACTTTTAGCGCGGGCACAGGCTCGGACCTAGGACGGCACCGCTCAGGGAGAGCGCTGGCGTATCAGAATCCGGATCAAGCAAAGAGCGTCCACTGGGCGTAAGGGGAAGATGCTCGATGACTGCTGAAACACTGGCTCCAGAGGAATCCGCATTACCGTTGTCCCAGGCTCTGCTGCTGCCCAGGATCGCTATCGAAAGCACTGCGCCCGTGATCGATGGCGGCGAATTTGCCGTCAAGGCCGTGGTTGGCCAGCGGGTCAACGTCACCAGCAAGGTGTTTGCCGACGGTCATGACAAGCTCGCCGTGCTGATCCGTTGGCGGCCATTGCCTGATGAGAGCTGGCACAGCGTGGTGATGAGCGATGTCGGCAACAATGGCTGGGAGGGCGAATTCACCGTTATCAGCCAAGGCCCCCACCAATATTGCATCGAAGCCTGGATCGATACCTTCGCCAGTTTCTGCTACGAGCTGCGCAAGAAGCATGAAGCCGGCGTGCCGGTCAGTCTGGAGCTGCAGGAAGGGCGCAGCCTGGTGCTGCAAGCCGCCGAGCGCAGTGACAACGAATTGCGTGATCGCTTGATGCTGCTGCACCACGAGCTTTCCGGCCTGCTGGAAACCGAGCAGGTCGCGCTGTTCCTGCACGAAGACAGTGCACACCTGATGACCCAGGCCGACCACCGCGCCTATTTGAGCGTCAGCAGCGTCTACCCGATCGACGTCGAGCGCCAGGCGGCCCAATTTGCCAGCTGGTACGAGCTGTTTCCCCGCTCGATCACCGACGACCCCGCGCGCCACGGCACGTTCAATGACGTGCATGGGCGGTTGGCGATGATCCATGACATGGGGTTCGACGTGCTGTACTTCCCGCCGATCCATCCCATTGGCCGCAGCCATCGCAAGGGGCGCAACAACGCCCTGACCGCTGGCCCCGATGATCCGGGCAGCCCCTACGCCATCGGCAGCGAGGAGGGCGGGCACGAGGCGATCCACCCGCAACTGGGCAGCCGCGACGACTTCCGGCGCCTGGTCAAGGCCGCCGCCGAGCATGGCCTGGAGATCGCCCTGGACTTTGCCATCCAATGCTCACAGGACCATCCGTGGCTCAAGCAACACCCCGGCTGGTTCAACTGGCGCCCGGACGGCACGATCAAGTACGCGGAGAACCCGCCGAAAAAATACCAGGACATCGTCAACGTCGATTTCTATGCGGCGGATGCCATTCCCAGCCTGTGGACCGAGCTGCGCGACATCGTGGTGGGCTGGGTCGAGGAGGGCGTGAAGACCTTTCGCGTCGACAACCCCCCCACCAAGCCGCTGCCGTTCTGGCAGTGGTTGATCAGCGATGTGCGGGCCAAATACCCGGAGGTGATCTTCCTCGCCGAAGCCTTCACCACACCGGCGATGATGGCGCGCCTGGGCAAGGTCGGTTACTCCCAGAGCTACACCTATTTCACCTGGCGCAACACCAAGGCCGAATTGAGCGAATACTTCACCCAACTGAATGAGTCGCCGTGGCGCGAGTGTTTCCGGCCGAACTTTTTCGTCAACACGCCGGATATCAATCCGGGGTTCCTGCACCAATCCGGCCGCCCGGGTTTTTTGATCCGTGCCGCGCTGGCCACCATGGGCTCGGGCCTGTGGGGCATGTATTCGGGTTTCGAGCTGTGTGAAGCCGCGCCGGTGCCGGGCAAAGAGGAATACCTGGATTCGGAGAAGTACGAGATACGCGTCAGGGATTTCACCGCGCCGGGCAATATCATCGCCGAGATCGCCCAGCTCAATCGCATCCGCCGGCAAAACCCGGCGTTGCACACGCACCTGGGCTTGAAGCTGTACAACGCCTGGAACGACAACATCCTGTATTTCGGCAAGCGCAGCGAGGACGGCAGCAACTTTGTCCTGATCGCGGTGAACCTCGATCCCTACAACGCCCAGGACGCGAATTTCGAATTGCCGCTGTGGGAACTGGGCTTGCCGGACGATGCGCAGACCCAGGGTGAAGACCTGATGAATGGCCATCGCTGGACCTGGTATGGCAAGACCCAGTGGATGCGGCTGGAGCCGCAGATGCCGTTCGGGATCTGGCGCATCACCCTCTCTTAAGCCCTGTGGAGATCAAAAAATGTGGGAGCTGGCTTGCCTGCGATAGCGGTACATCAGCCAATACTTCTGGTGCTGATAAACCGCTATCGCAGGCAAGCCAGCTCCCACATTGACCGAGTTTCTCCAGATGGTTTTGAACGTATTCTCAGGAGTTTCCAATGGCGAAGAAACCCAGCCCATCCCCCTTCACCCAGGACCCACTCTGGTACAAGGACGCGGTGATCTACCAGGTTCACGTCAAATCCTTCTTCGATGCCAATAACGACGGTATCGGCGACTTTCCCGGGCTGATCGCCAAGCTCGACTACATCGCCGACCTCGGTGTGAACACCCTGTGGCTGTTGCCGTTCTACCCCTCGCCACGGCGCGATGACGGCTACGACATCGCCGAATACCGTGGCGTACACAGCGACTACGGCACCCTGGCCGACGCCAAGCGCTTTATTGCCGAGGCCCACAAGCGCGGGCTGCGGGTCATCACCGAGCTGGTGATCAACCACACCAGCGACCAGCACCCGTGGTTCCAGCGCGCCCGCAAGGCCAAGCCCGGTTCGGCGGCGCGGGACTTCTACGTGTGGTCCGATGACGACCAGAAGTACGCCGGCACCCGTATCATTTTCCTCGACACCGAGCAGTCCAACTGGACCTGGGACCCGGTGGCCGGCCAATACTTCTGGCACCGTTTCTATTCCCACCAGCCGGACCTCAACTTCGACAACCCGCAAGTGATGAAGGCCGTGCTGTCGGTGATGCGCTACTGGCTCGACATGGGCATCGACGGCCTGCGCCTGGATGCCATCCCGTACCTGATCGAACGCGACGGCACCAACAACGAAAACCTGGCGCAAACCCACGACGTGCTTAAACAGATCCGTGCCGAGATCGATGCCCACTATCCCGACCGCATGTTGCTGGCGGAGGCCAACCAATGGCCGGAAGACACGCAACTCTACTTCGGCGCCCCCAGGGGCGATGATGGCGACGAATGCCACATGGCCTTCCACTTCCCGCTGATGCCGCGCATGTACATGGCGCTGGCCCAGGAAGATCGCTTCCCCATCACCGATATTCTGCGCCAGACCCCGCAGATCCCGGCCAATTGCCAGTGGGCGATCTTCCTGCGCAACCACGATGAACTGACCCTGGAGATGGTCACCGACAAAGAGCGCGACTACCTGTGGAACTACTACGCCGCCGACCGCCGCGCTCGTATCAACCTGGGCATTCGCCGCCGCCTCGCGCCCCTGATGGAGCGCGACCGCCGGCGCATCGAACTGCTCAACAGCCTGCTGCTGTCGATGCCCGGTACGCCAACCCTGTATTACGGCGATGAAATCGGCATGGGCGACAACATCTACCTCGGCGACCGCGACGGCGTGCGTACGCCGATGCAGTGGTCCATCGACCGCAATGGCGGCTTCTCCCGCGCCGACCCGGCGAGCCTGGTGTTGCCGCCGATCATGGACCCGCAGTACGGCTATCAGTCGGTGAACGTCGAAACCCAGGCCCAGGACCCCCATTCGTTGCTCAACTGGACCCGGCGCATGTTGGCGGTGCGCAAGCAATCCAAGGCGTTTGGCCGGGGCCGTTTGAACATGCTGTCGCCCGCCAACCGTCGCATCCTGGCGTACACCCGCGAGTTCACCGGGGAGGACGGCCGCACGGAAATCATTCTGTGTGTGGCCAACGTGTCGCGCAGCGCCCAGGCGGCCGAGCTGGACCTGTCGGCGTATGCCGGGATGGTGCCGGTGGAGATGCTCGGCGGTAACGCCTTTCCGCCCATCGGCCAGTTGCATTTCCTGCTGACCCTGGCGCCCTACGGCTTCTACTGGTTCGTGCTGGCGCCGGAAAACCAGATGCCCAGCTGGCACGTCGAACCGGCGCAGAGCATGCCGGACTTCACCACCCTGGTGCTGAAGCAACGCCTGGAAGAACTGCTGGAACAACCCTGTCGCGCCACGCTGGAACAGACCGCGCTGCCCGCCTGGTTGCCCAAGCGACGCTGGTTCGCGGCCAAGGATGTCGCCATCGACAGCGTGCAGATCGCTTACGGCGTGCGCTTCGGCGACCCGCAGCATCCGGTATTGCTCAGCGAAATCGAGGTGACCAGCGCCGGCCAGGTCAGCCGTTACCAGTTACCGTTCGGCTTCATCGCCGAAGACCAGCTCACCAGTGCCTTGCCCCAGCAACTGGCCCTGGCCCGTGTGCGGCGTGCGCACCAGGTGGGGCTGGTGACTGATGCGTTCAGCCTTGAGCCTTTTATTCGGGCGGTGATCCAGGGCTTGCAGGCCGGTACGCGGCTACCTTCCAGTGATGGCGAGTTGCAGTTTGACGCGACACCCCACTTGGCCAAGTTGCAACTGACGGACGACGCGCCAGTGCGCTACCTGTCGGCCGAGCAGTCCAACAGCTCGGTGGTGGTGGGTGAGGGCCTGGTGCTCAAGCTGATCCGCAAGGTCGCCAGCGGGGTGCACCCGGAACTGGAGATGAGCGCCTACCTGACCGCCGCCGGCTACCCGAATATCTCGCCGCTGCTGGGCGCAGTGATTCGCCGCGACGGGGCCGGGCAGGACAACCTGTTGATGATTGCCCAGGGTTACCTGAGCAATCAGGGCGACGCCTGGGCCTGGACCCAGAACAGCCTGGAGCGGGCGATCCGTGATGAATTGGCCGGCGCCATCTCCGAGCAGGAACAGCACTACAACGCCCTCGGCGAGCTAAAGGACTTCGCTGGATTGCTCGGCCAGCGCCTGGGCGAAATGCACGGGGTATTGGGCGCGGACACGGCTGATCCTGACTTCAAGCCTGAAATCACCCGCGTCAAAGACACCCAGGCGTGGGCCAGGGATATCGGTGCGCAGCTCGACCGCGCCCTGCAATTGCTCAGCCAGCACCAAACTCAGTTGAACCCTGCGGACCAGCTGCGGGTCACTGAGTTGCTGGCACAGGAAAAAGCCATCGCCCGGCATGTCCAGGCCCTGGCGAAAGCCACGGCCGGTGGGCTGCGTATACGCGTCCACGGTGATTTGCACCTGGGCCAGGTCTTGGTGGTGAAGGGTGATGCCTATTTGATCGACTTTGAAGGTGAACCGGCGCGGCCGTTGCATGAACGACGCGGCAAGCACAGCCCGTATAAAGATGTGAGTGGCGTGCTGCGTTCGTTTGATTACGCAGCGGCGCTGGCCCTGAATGGACAAGGGCTGGACCACTCGCCCGAAGCCGACCTGGCGCGCCAACGCGTGACTGATCGTTACCTGAATGACGCACGTCAGGCCTTTATCCAGGCTTATCAGGCAGCTACGTCTACACTGGCGCATGACTGGCAGGACGCCAAGGGCCAGGACGCCGCGCTGACGTTGTTCAGCCTGGAAAAGGCCGCGTACGAAGTGGCTTACGAAGCGGAAAACCGCCCCAGCTGGCTACCGGTGCCCCTGCAAGGGCTGCACCGCCTGCTCAGCGGGCTTGAACCTATATCGAAAACTGCACGCGGTGGGGAGACGTCATGAGCTTTACACATAAAGAACCGCTGCAGCCCAAGTTGACTGCATTGCCAGCATCCAACGATATCGAAGCGCTGGTGCGCGCCGAGCACCCGGACCCGTTCTCGATCCTGGGGCCGCACGATGACGAACAGGGCGGCCAGTTTATCCGCGCGTTCCTGCCCGAGGCGCTGAGCGTCCAGGTGCTGGCGCGCGACAACGGCGAGCCGCTCGGCAGCCTGGACGCAACCCAGGTGCCGGGCTTGTTTGTCGGGCACTTCACCACGCGCCAGGCGTACCTGCTGAAGATCCAGTGGGCCGGTGGCGAGCAGATCACCGAAGATCCCTACAGTTTCAGCCAATTGTTGCTGGGGGAAATGGACCTGTACCTGTTTGCCGAAGGCAACCACCGCGACCTCAGCAGTTGCCTTGGCGCGCAAGTGACCACGGTGGATGGCGTGCAAGGCGTGCGCTTTGCCGTGTGGGCACCGAATGCGCGGCGGGTGTCGGTGGTCGGCGATTTCAATATCTGGGACGGCCGGCGTCATCCGATGCGCCTGCGGCATCCTTCTGGCGTATGGGAGATTTTTATCCCACGCCTGCAACCGGGCGCGGCCTACAAGTACGAAATTCTCGGTGCCAATGGCATCTTGCCGCTGAAGGCCGACCCCTGTGCGCTGGCCACGCAACTGCCGCCCGACACCGCGTCGAAAGTCGCCGCGCCGTTGCAGGTGGACTGGCAGGACCATGACTGGATGCAATCACGCCTCGACAAGCACAAGACCACGGCGCCGCTGTCGATCTACGAACTGCATGTGGGCTCCTGGCAGTGCGAGCTGGACGAGGCCGGCGAAGTCGCCCGCCAGTATGGCTGGCGCGAGCTGGCCGAGCGCTTGATCCCCTACGTGCAGCAACTGGGCTTCACCCACATCGAACTGATGCCGATCATGGAGCACCCGTTCGGCGGTTCGTGGGGTTATCAGGCGCTGTCACAATTTGCGCCGACGGCACGCTTCGGTTCGCCGGAAGATTTCGCCTACTTCGTCAACGCCCTGCATCAGGCCGATATCGGCGTGATCCTTGACTGGGTACCGGCGCATTTTCCCACCGACACCCACGGCTTGGCGCAGTTTGACGGCACCGCGCTGTACGAATACGCCAACCCGCTGGAAGGCTTTCACCAGGATTGGGACACGCTGATCTACAACCTCGGCCGCACCGAAGTGCATGGCTTTATGCTGGCTTCGGCGTTGCACTGGCTCAAACACTTCCACGTGGACGGCCTGCGGGTGGATGCCGTGGCGTCGATGCTGTACCGCGACTATTCGCGCAAGGCCGGCGAGTGGGTGCCCAACCGCCACGGTGGTCGTGAGAACCTCGAAGCCATCGACTTTTTGCGGCACTTGAACGATGTCGTCGCCCAGGAAGCACCGGGCGCGCTGGTGATCGCCGAAGAGTCCACGGCCTGGCCGGGCGTGAGCCAACCGACCCAACAGGGCGGCCTGGGCTTCAACTACAAGTGGAACATGGGCTGGATGCACGATTCGCTGCACTACATCCAGCAAGACCCGGTGTACCGCGCCCATCATCACAACGAGCTGAGTTTTGGCCTGGTGTATGCCTGGTCCGAGCGCTTCATCCTGCCGATTTCCCACGACGAAGTGGTGCACGGCAAACACTCGCTGATCGACAAGATGCCTGGCGACCGTTGGCAGAAGTTCGCCAATCTGCGGGCCTACCTGGCCTTCATGTGGATGCATCCCGGCAAGAAATTGCTGTTCATGGGCTGCGAATTCGGCCAGTGGCGCGAGTGGAACCATGACCAGCAACTGGACTGGTACCTGTTGCAGTACGCCGAGCACAAGGGCGTGCAGAAACTGGTGGGCGATTTGAACCGCCTGTACCGCGAAGAACCGGCGCTGCACGAGCAGGACGACGCGCCCCAGGGCTTCCAGTGGCTGATCGGCGACGATGCAATCAACAGCGTCTACGCCTGGCTGCGCTGGAGCAAGGACGGCCGGCCGGTGCTGGTGGTGGCCAACTTCACCCCGGTGCCCCGGGAGGCGTACGCGGTAGGCGTGCCATTTGCCGGACGCTGGAGCGAGGTGATCAACACGGATGCCGACACCTATGCCGGTTCCAACTATGGCAATGGGGGCGAAGTGTTTACCCAGGATGAACCGCGCCATGGGCAACCGGTGTCGTTGACGCTGAATCTGCCACCGTTGGGGGTGCTGATTCTGCGGCCTGAATAACCGCCGCCCGCTAGGGATGATCTGTCTGGGAGTCAACGGGTGTGCAGCAGCGGCACGCCCGTGCTGGCTGGACGCAAAATGTCATACATCTCGATGGAGCAATTTCCTACGATTTCTCCACACATGGATGTAGGCGATTTGGCGTAAATCTATCAACACGCCTTGTTTCGTCGGCCGGTCTATGACCTCCACTCCCTGAGACAAAGCCATATCCATGACATCATTCCCGCTGAATATCCAACGTGATGTCGTGGCAACGATCGCCCCGTCACACCCCAAGCCGTCAGTTTCCGCCCTGGGGCAGCCAGGCCCCATGTTGGCAGCGGCACCCGGTCAAGCCTCCGACTCATCAGGTGCCGAGCTTAGGGGGAAGCTGTTTGATCTTGATGAAATGTCAAGTGCGCTACGGGAGCTTCAGACCCAGACAGAGCCCCCGGATGCCCGGAAGAAGAGCTTGTTCCTCAACAAGGATTCGCCGCTCATTCCGCCCAACGGCTCGACTCAGCCGGGCACCAACCGACTGGATAATATGCTCAAGTTCTATGGCATTGTGCCGTCGAACCCTGGCACTCAGGCTCAAGTTAAAGCGGCAATTGATAGCCTGGAAAATACACGCAGCGAAATTTCCCTGGGGATGGGGGATGAGTCAAGCAAGCAAGATGGGCTGCTGCAGGAGCGTAATGACGACGCCATATCGGCATTGGTCAATGAGGTACAAGCCAAGCACCAGAAGCCTTTGTTGAGTTATTTGACCGAGGGACTGTCCGCGTCCGCGCTCGAAAAAGCCCAACGCTCGCCGGCCACGCTGCTGGAGTTGATCTGGAAATCACCCAAGGCAGAAGAACTGGTTCACCAGGTGATGAAGAAACTTGCGGGCAGTGATTTTCCAGTCGATGGGCTTATCTCCTCTGCCGTTAAAGTCCAGCTGTTGATCAAGGCGATTGTCCTCAGCCTGGAACCTGTGCAAGCGCGCAAGCCCGGACATATTGCGGGGTTTAACCTGGCGTCTGGCGCGCATGGCAACAAGCACTATCCGGATATTACTGCGCAGTTCAGGCAGCACTTGGTCGACGCACACAATATCTCCCCCTCCGACGCGAATCTGGCCGCGTATCTGTTCAGCCCACAGTTCCCGGCGGATTTTGCCGTGCGGGATATTCCGGCGGATTTGCACTATCAGGGAACTGCGGCGTGGGTGAACTTCAAGCACGGTGTCGCATTGGCGGACGCGATTGAGCCAGGTTCGTCGCGAAGCATGAGCTTTCAAGAGCTGGTCGATCTGCCGGGCAAGCTTGGCGAACAGGCGACTACGAACGAGCAGTGGGCGCTGATTGCGGGCACGCGTATTCCGGCAACGCTGGAATGGGCGGCGATGCAGGGGGTGATTGCAACGAAGGACGAGTATTCGAAGGCAGAGATCACCCGCGCCATGTCTGCATTTGATGAGCATGTCCACGGTATTGTCGAGGCGACAGCGCAACTTGCAGTCGATGTGCCCATGCGGAAAAACTATTTCGAACGTATGGAAAAGGGCACTTCACGCACTGAGCTGTTGTCGCTGATAAGCCCTTTTTTTGCGCTGTACAGGCATCTTAACGGCGAAAAGATCAAGCCCTCCGATGTCACCTACGAGTATCCGGTCTACGATGACGATGCCTTCAAGTCTGCCTTTGAAGACTACTTGGGCAAGGCCAAGGCGGGTTATGACAAAGTGGTACGCAACCAGTTGTCACAGTTGCCGACACAGGATCGTGTGGCGATTGAACACGGCACCGTCACGGTCTATGCCCTCAGGGTCAAGCCCGACTCAGCCAAGGAGACAGAGGACGAGAAAAAAGCTGCGAGGACGCGACCGGGGTTTGTCATCAAAGCGGAGCATGAAGGGCAAACAAACTACTACGAAATCAACCCGATCAAGGGCATAGCCCGGCGGCGCGATGATCTGAAACTGGGGGGGCATCGAGGACCTCGTCAACGGCAATACCAAGCAGGGAATCATCAGCCTGGTCGTCGACGGGCTATTCACGTTCGCCGGCCCGGCGGGCAAGCTCGCCGCAGGTTCTGTGCGGGTATTGTCCAACCTCGGCAAGATCAGTATTCGCGCCTTGTTGCCAAGGTTCGTGCCCTTGGTCAAACAGTTCGGTGTCTCAGTGGCAAGCAATCTGAACCCACTGGATCCCGTGATGCCGGGCTTCAATATCAAGGGGGGGAAAGGGCTGAAGTTCCAGGCCGGGGACGTTGATCGAATACAGACGGGCATTGCACAGTTCAGGCGCATGTCGCCGCTCAAACTGCCGGGGAAAGGCCGCTATGATGTCACCCCGAAAATACCCGTGACGTCCCGAACCTTGCCTGAAGGCGGCACCGTCAGGGTACCCGAGGGTATCTCCAGGGATGAGGTGCGGGTGCTGAACCGGCGAAATCACACAGACGTTGTGGTCGGTGACGATGTCTTCCGCTATGACCCTCGCAAGCCGGATAGCCTGACCAAACTCGGCGGCCCTGATCATGCAGGTCCCCTGGAAGGGTTCACGGCAACCTGTGGCGCAGGGGCGCGCAGGTTCAGGCGTGGCTTCAATGACCTGTGTTACACCAAAGAGATCCAGCCAGGCGGGACCTTCATTTTTCAGGATGCCCAGGCACTTGAGCACCGGCGCCTGTTTCCCGGCACCGGATCGGCTAACCGGCCGCGCACCGTCGTACATGAACGACGTTTGCATCGCGTCAATGAAGCGGGTCAGCAGGAATTGCTGCCGATTGCGAGGAAGCAGGCGGTGACCTACAAAAGCCAGACGACTGGATCGCTGGTCAACGAACCGGATTTTGGCTTCGATGATTTCGGCGTGGCGCGTTCGCTGAACAACGAAACAGTTGTGGTGAAAATGGATTCGATCAGCGACTTGAGTCATGACCAGCGAATGGTAAGAGGCCAGAAAATTGACTACAACGGCCGCCAATACGTGGTGGTGGAGGGTGACACCGGTATTCATTACTACGCTGAACTCAACGGCGCAGCTCAACTCGACTTTCACCGCTTGTCCCGGAATGATCCAGTCAGCCGGCATCTTATCGAATCCCATGATCAATTCAGGGACTTCTACGGGTTTGCTGCGCAGAGTAGCCCGAACAATCAGTTGGTGGTTCTGCCCACCATGGACACACTGGTCAAGAAGATCGTGGCGGATGAGCCCATGTCGGCTTTGGAAATGGACCATCTTGTCCAGGTGTTGAGCGGCCTCACTCCAGAGAAGAAGCGCGAAGTCCTGATGAGCGTTTATGCGTCCGGAAGTAAACCAGGCAAGGTCGTGGTGGCCGCAAAACCGGTTCGACTCGAGCCCATCGGTAAACCGTCGGGTTTTGGCCAGCTACCGCCGGCGGATCAAAACCGGCTCTATGCCGAAGGGGGGAGGAAGGCGGTTGATGATCAGTTTCAGGCCACCGGCATAAGGTCCGCCAATCAACAAGTGCCGGGGCAAGCCGGAGAGGCCCTTCGCGGCAATGTCGCAGCCGAGACAGTGAGCTGGCTTTACACTCGAACGGGAGCGCCGAATTATTCCGAAATCGTCCTCAAGACCGGGGCGGGGAACTGCGACCAGATGGCCAAGGTTGCCGTTGATACCATCAACGCCAGTGGTGGCCATGCGCGCATCGCGCAAGTCAAAGGGCATACGTTTGGTATCGTCGGTGGCCCCCCAGGCCAGCCCAGGAGCAAAGGGTTTGCCGAGCCCGAGTGGGCTGACGCCTGGATCGTCGATCCCTGGGCCGGCATCACCTGCCGCGCCTC
The DNA here is from genome assembly GCF_000346755.1 of Pseudomonas sp. CBZ-4. GTDB lineage: Bacteria > Pseudomonadota > Gammaproteobacteria > Pseudomonadales > Pseudomonadaceae > Aquipseudomonas. The sequence continues at coordinate 32,383 of NZ_ANNV01000016.1, forward strand.
GGATTACCCCGCGCAGTTCAAGGCGCGGATGCAGGAATGGAGCCAGGAAGGTCGGCGAATTCTGATCAGTGACGGCAATACTCCACCCACTTCGGTGTGGAGCGACCCTATGGAGCCGCGCTGGATAGATGCAACCGTCAGGGGAGAAGCGCAAGTTTTTTGAGTAGGGTGCGGCGGCGGCACTAAAAGATCGGCTGTGGATGCATGTTTCATGTGTCCGGCGCCAGACAACGGCCCTAACTGGCTGGATTCAGTTGTTCAGGTTGCTGGCAGGGTGCCACAATGGCGCCTTTGTCGTGGCAGTCGAAGCAGGCGGATTTCATGAATGGCCTTGAGCGTGGGCAGGACCAGGATTGCGTTATTGAGGAGCAGGTGCGGACCGACCGTCTGCACCAGCTGTTTCGACAATCATTTGCCGCCATTTTCGGCAGCTTTCTCGGCGCGGCCATGCTGTGCTGGCTGTGCTGGGACCGGTTTTCCCACCAGGTCATCCTGATCTGGCTGGTGGCGCTGGGGGCGTCATCGTTGCTGCGCATCCACCTGTTCATGGGCTGGTTTCGTTGCCCCCATGCCGAACGCACACCGGATCGCTGGGAGCGTCGCTACTGGCTGACCCTGATGTTGTCCGCGGGAATCTGGGGCGCGGGCGCGTTGGCCGTGATGCCCACCGACGACCGCGTGTCCCAGGTGCTGGTGATGTTGTTCACCGTGGGCATGTCGGTCAGTGCGGTGTCGTGTTATTCGGCGTATCGCTACATGACGCTGATGTCCATGGCCCTGGTGTTGTTGCCGTGCACGGTGTGGCTGTTGTTCCAGCCGTCGCCCATGCAAGTCGGCGTGGCCGTGGCAGTGCTGGTGTTTTCGACGTTTGTGGTCAGCGCCACGCGCAAACTCTCGGATGCCCTGGAAAAAGCCTTTCGCCTGACCCGGCAAATGGAACGTGCCCACAATATTTCCACCCGCGCCGCCCAGACCGATGAACTCACCGGCCTGATGAATCGCCGCGCGTTCTTCGAACATGCCCACTTGTTGTATGCACAGTGCCGGCACAACAGCCAGCCGCTGTGTGCGCTGATGCTGGACATGGACCATTTCAAGGAGATCAACGACACCTACGGCCATCAGGCGGGCGATCAGGTGTTGCGCCAGATCGGCGGGGTGATCAGCGCCTCGTTCCGCCAGACGGATGTGTACGGCCGGTTGGGCGGTGAAGAGTTTGCCGTGCTGCTGCCGAATACCTCCCTGGAAACGGCGCGCAACATCGCCGAACAGTTGATCCGCGCGATTTCCGGGTTGGCGGCCGAGCCGGTGCATGGCTTGACCGCCAGCCTCGGCGTGGCGTCGATCCGCAGCCTTGACCAGGACCTGCACAGCCTGATGAATACCGCCGACAAGGCGCTGTACCGCGCCAAGGCCCAGGGGCGCAACCAGGTGGCCGTGGCCGAGTAGGCGGTCACTCGCGCTGCATGGATTTGGCCAGTGCCCGTGCCACCTGCTCGGCGGAGTAGGGCTTGGCGAGGAACTCGAAGCCTTCGTAGCCGCTGTCGGCCAGCTCTTCGCTGTAGCCGGAGGTGAGCACTACCGGCAGGTCCGGTCGGCGCTGGCGCAACCGTTTGGCCATGGCCACGCCGGTCATGCCGGGCATCACCACGTCCGAGAAAATCCCGTCGAAGGCCATGGCGTCCGGGCCCGCCAGCGCGAGCGCCTGTTCGGCATGGGTGGCCCAGGTGGTCTGGTAGCCGAGATCTTGCAGGATCTGGTTGGCAAAACGCCCGACTTCCAGGTTGTCTTCGACGATCAGGATGTGCCGCTGCGCGGTGTCGAGGCGCGTGCCGGGTTCAGGTGACGGCCCGGGCTGTTCCACCTGTGCGGCGACGGCGGGCAAGTACAGGGTAAACCGCGTGCCCTGGCCCAGCGTGCTGCTCACATCGACGTTGCCACCCGATTGCTTGGCAAAGCCGAACACTTGCGACAAGCCCAGCCCGGTGCCTTTGCCCACGGCCTTGGTGGTGAAGAACGGCTCGAAAATACGCTCGAAGGTGTCCCTGGGAATACCCACCCCCGTATCGCTCAGCGAAACCGCGACAAACTGCTGCTGTGCTTCGGCATCGCCACGAATGCGCGGCAGCGTCGATACCTGGGCTACCCGCAGGCTCAGGGTGCCTTGGCCGTCCATGGCATCGCGGGCGTTGAGGGCAATGTTGATCAGCGCTGTTTCGAACTGGCTGGAATCGACCCGCACATGGCACGGTTGCGCCGGTAATTCGACCTCTACGTGGATGCGTGCACCGGTGAGGCTCTCAAGCATCTCGCCGATGTTGCTCACGCGCTGGCACACGTCGAAGACTTCCGGGTTCAGCGGCTGGCGGCGGGCAAAGGCGAGCAGTTGGCTGGTGAGCTTGCTGGCCCGCTCGACGGTGTCGGAGACGGCGCCCAGGTAGCGTTGCCGGCGTTCTTCGGACAACCCTGGCTGGCGCAGGAAATCCACCGAGGAACGGATAATGGTCAGCAGGTTGTTGAAGTCGTGGGCCACGCCGCCGGTCAATTGGCCGATGGCTTCGAGCTTTTGCGATTGATGCAGCGCGGCTTCGGCCTGGGTGAGGGCGGTGGTGCGCTCTTCCACCCGCTGCTCCAGCGTCGCGTTCAGTTCGCTGAAGGCCGCCAGCCCTTCGCGCACGGCGGCGTCGGCGCGCACGCGCTCGATATGGGCCCAGGAACGTTCGGTGACTTCCCCCAGCAGCGCCAGGTCATAGGGCGACCAGACCCGCGCCGATTTGTGGTGCGCCGCCATCAGGGCGGTCAGCCGGCCTTCCTTGATCAGGGGGAAACACACCGTCGCCGTGGCCCCGAGGGCCTGGTAGCTGGCGGACTCGTCGGGGGGGAATTCCACGCGGTTGTCGCGGATCACCAAGGGTTCGCCAGCCCGCAGGCGCTGCACCGCCAAGGCGCCGAACGACGCCAGGCTGTAACGCCCGACGATACTCGGCGAGCCAGGCGCGGCCCAGTTGCCGCGAATGGTGAAACCGTCCTCATCGTCGTCCATGTCGGCATACGCACAATTGGACACTTGCAGGTGCTGCGCCAGCAGGCGGGTGGTGCTGGTCATGATGGCTTCGGCGTCGGTGGCATTGGCCACGGCATTGCCGATGGCGTCCAGCATCGCCAGGCGCCGCGCAAGAAACACGGTGGCGGTGGTTTCGGTGACGGTGTCGAGCATGCCCACCACGCTGCCGTGGGGGTCGCGGATCGGGCTGTAGCAAAAGGTGAAGTAGGCCTGCTCGGTACCGGCGCCGCGTTCGATCAGCAGCGGGTAGTTCTCGATATACGTCGCATGCCCCTCGAACGCTGCCTTGGCGATCGGGCTGATGTCATTCCAGGCCTCGCTCCACACCTCGCTGAACGGGCGCCCCAATGCGTAGGGCTTGTCGCCGAGGATCGGGATAAACGCATCGTTATAGAGCATGGTCAGGGAAGGCCCCCAAACGATGGCCTGGGGGAAGCTGGAGGCAAAGCACAGCGCGACGGTGGTCTTGAGCACGTCCGGCCACTGGTCCAGCGGGCCCAGCGGCGTACTGGCCCAATCATGCAAGCGCACCTGCTCGGCCATGTCGCTGCTGCTTTGCAGCCAATTCATCATTGGAAGAACACCTTGTTTGCCGCCGTCTTGTTAATCGCCTGGAGGGTCAGGCCGACACGCAACAGACCGGAATGGCTGTTGGCAGTTCAACGCAATTATCGCGGAGATGGCATTTTGATGCTCTATCCATTTGAATAGGTTACTGGGTGCCGAACAACCCCGTCCAGTAGATGCCTGCATCACTCTTCGGGTCCATGGCGTACGCCGCGCCCAACTCGCGAAATTGCGGGTTCATCAGGTTGGCGCAATGCCCGGGGCTGGCGAGCCAGCCGTCCACCACCTTGCGCGGGGTGTCGAGGCCGGCGGCGATGTTTTCGCCGATGTTTTTTGCGATATACCCGGCCAGTTCCGCACGGTCGCCGGGGGTGCGCCCGTCGTGATCCAGGTGATCGAAGAAATTGCCGTTGGCCATGTTGCGCGTGTGGCTGTTGGCGGCGCCGGCCAGGTCGTCGTTCCAGCTCAGCGGCGTGGTGGCGGTAAACGCCTGGGTGCCGCATTGGCGTGCCTGGGATCGGGCGGCGTTGACCAGGTTGAGCAATTGCTTGCCTTCGGTCTGCCAGTCGCCAAGGCCGCTGGACAGCAGCGGGCGGGCGAGCACGATGCGCCAGTCCTGGCCGCTGTTGCTCACGCCGATATCGACAAATTGCGGGTCCAGCACCACACGGCAGAAGCTTTCGCGCACGGCCTTCATGGCTGCCGCAGCATCCTTGGGCCCGGACAGGCTGATGGCCTGCACGTTGACCATCGGATACGCCGCCCGCGCCAGTGCCTGTTGCAGGTCGCCGACATTATTCGCCGGCAGCACCAGCCGTGTGTCGCTGGTCAGCGGTGGCAGTTCCTGGGAACCCTGGTCACCGCAGCGCTGTAGCTGGCTGCGGTATTGGTTAATCTGTTGTACCAACTGACTTTCTTCATTCGCCATCGCGCTGGCGCAGAACACCGTAGTGGCGGCCAGCGTCGTCAGGCCCATCATCAATGACAGCACGCGCATGGACATTACCCTTGAGCTTGTAAAGTGCCCATGATGCGCGATCCAGGTGCGTCCATGCACCCGTTGGTCTGAACTTTTTCCTTCAGTTCTTGAAGGCCGAGTGTTTGCGGCCCTGGTCGCACAGGGCAAACACCACCACCAGCAGGGCCGAAATGCCCAGGATGATCACCACGCCATCGGTGGAATGGGTGGCCGATGCTGCCACCATCGACAGTGCTCCCAGCGGCGCCAGGCCGCCAGCGATGGCCGTGCCGATTTCGCGCCCGGTGCCAAAGCCGGAAGAGCGGGTCTGGGTCGGGAACTGCCGGCTCAGGAACGAGCCCTGTGGGGCAAACATCATCGGCGCAAGGATGCCTGTGCCGACGCCGATGGCGATGTAGATCATCAGGCTTTCGCCGGTGTTGAGCAGGGCCAGGAACGGGTAGGCGAACAGCAGCGAGCACACGCCGCCGAGCATCAGCACGGTCTTGCTGCTCCATTTATCGCACAGCCAGCCGAAGCACGGCACGGCGACGATGGCGATCAGGCTGGCGATGGTCACCGACAGTGAGGTGACGTGCACATCCACGCCTTTGAACTGGGTCAGGTATGCCAGGGAGAAGGTCTTGAAGATGTAGCTCAGGGCGTTGTAACCAATCGCCACGAAGAACACCACGGCCAGGCCCTTCATATCATTCTTGAACAGGGTTTTCAGCGGCGAGGCCTTGGCCTTGGCGGCTTCCTTGCTCAGCTCGTTGAACTGCGGGGTTTCCGGGATGCTGTTGCGCACCCACAGGCCCACACCCACCAGCACGATGCTGCACACGAACGGGATGCGCCAGCCACCGGCCAGCAGGAACTCATTGCCGTTGATGGTCAGCACGTACACGGTGAGCGACGACAGCAACAGGCCCAGGTTCAGGCCCAATGCGGGCCATGCGCCTTGACTGCCGCGCTTGCCTTCCGACGCGTGTTCGTAGGACGTTACCGCTGCCCCTGACAGCTCGGCGCCCGCGCCCAGGCCCTGGATGATGCGGATAAACACCAGCAGGATCGGCGCCCAGATACCAATCGAGGCGTAGCTGGGGATCAGGCCGATCAGCGTGGTGCACACGCCCATCAGGCAGAAGGTCAGCACCAGCACTTGCTTGCGGCCGAACTTGTCGCCGAGGTAACCGAACAGGATGCCGCCGAACGGGCGGGCGATAAAGCCGATGGCAAAGGTGGAAAAGGCCATCAGCGTGGCGGTTTTCGGGTCGCTGTTATCAAAGAAGATCTTCGAGAACACAATGGCCGCCATGGTGGCGTACAGGTAAAAGTCGTACCACTCCAGCATCGAGCCAAAGATCGTCGCGGCGGCGACTTTGCGCAGGCGCTTGCGGGTTTGTTCGGGTGTTTCGGTGGACGGAATGGAGGCAGGTGCCGACATGCTGGACTTCCTTCTGGGTCTTTATAGTTATTGTCAAATGGACGCGTATTGCTGGGTGTTACTCGGGCTGGAACAGGCGGTCGGCGATCATCGCGCCGATGGGCATGGCTGAGGTGGCGGCCGGCGAGGGCGCGTTGCACACGTGGAGCATTCGTGGGGTCTGGGCGAACAGGAAATCGTGGACCAGGCTGCCGTCGCGCATCACCGCCTGGGCGCGGATGCCTGCTTCATAGGGCAGCAGGTCGTCGATCGTCAGCGATGGGCAGTACTTGCGGCACTGCTCCAGGTAGCCGGACTTGAACAGCGAGTTCTTCATCTCGGTGGTGCCGGAGCCGAGGTTCTGCCAGAGGGTTTTCCAGAAGCCGGGGAAGCTCGCGTACTGCGCCACGTCGCGCCAGTTCACCGAGAACTTGCGGTAGTTCTCACGGCCCAGGCCGAGCACGGCATTCGGGCCGACGGTGACGCTGCCGTCGATCATGCGCGTGAGGTGCACGCCAAGAAACGGCAACTCCGGGTCGGGAATCGGGTAGATCAGGTGGTTGACGATGTTGTTTTTCGCCGCGGGCAGGCGGAAGTATTCGCCGCGAAACGGGATGATCTGGTGGTCGATGGGAATGCCGGCGAGCGTTGCCAGGCGGTCCGACTGCAAACCGGCGCAGACCACCAGGTGCTTGGCTTGCCAGGTTTCGCCACGGGTATTCACGGTGACTTTGTCGGTGTCTTCGTGGATCGCGGTGACAGTGCGTTCCAGGCAGATCTCGCCACCGCTGCGGCGGATCACCTGGGCCATGGTTTCGCAGACCTGGCGGTAGTCGACGATGCCGGTGGCGTCGAGGAACAAGCCGCCGAGGCCGACGATGTTCGGTTCACGTTGGCGCAACTGGTCGGCGTCGAGGCGCTCGACCTGCATGCCGTTGAGCTGGGAGCGGGCGTAGAGGGCTTCCATGCGCTGCATTTCCAGGGGGCTGGAGGCCACCAGCAACTTGCCGCACACCTCGAACTTGATCCCGTGCTCCGTGCAGAACTGCTTGGTCTGCTCGGCGCCGCGCTTGCACAGGTCGGCTTTGAGACTGCCCGGTGCGTAGTAGATGCCGGCGTGGATCACCCCGCTGTTGTGGCCGGTCTGGTGCCTGGCCAGCACCGCCTCTTTTTCCAGGATCACCAGCGAGGCGCCCGGCTGGCGTTTGAGCAGTTCCATCGCGGTGGCCAGGCCGACGATGCCGCCGCCGATAATGCAAAAGTCATGAATCATTGCGTGGGGTACCTAAAGTTGCACATTTCGGTCTGCTTATCAGGTTGTCAGACTAATGTTTTTGTTAAAAAAATGGCGTGTCGAGGACACGCTACTTAAAGGATCAACGGGTGGCTGGCAGCTCCAGGCTCAGGCGCCGCGCCGCAGCACGCAAGTGCGCCTCGGCACTGGCGGCGGCACGTGGGGCGTCGCCGTCGGCGATGGCCTGGTAGAGCGCCTGGTGTTCCTGGGTCGCATCGGCGGAGCCGGTGGCAAAGCGTGACGCCGAGTTTTCCCAGGCGGTTTTACGGGCGCTGGCCAGTTGGCTTCTGAGGAAGTCATGGAACGCGACGAAGTAGTCGTTCTTGCTGGCATCCGCGATGGCACGGTGGAATTCCACGTCGGCGAGGGCGGCGGCTTCGAAGTTGTCGCGGTGGTCCTGCATGGCCTGCAGGGCGCTTTTCATGCGCTGCAGGTCGGCCTCATCGCGGCGCTGGGCGGCAATCGAGGCGGCTTGGGTTTCGATCCACAGGCGCACTTCGAACATCTGCGCCAGGTCGGGGCTGCGGCCGTTGGGCTGGGGGAAACGGAACACCGTGCCAGCGGGCGTCTGCGAAATGAACGAGCCCAAGCCCCGGCGCGCAGTGATCACGCCATCGGCCTTGAGCTGGGCAATGGCTTCGCGCACCACGGAACGGCTGACATTGAGTTGTTCGGCCAGTTGCTGTTCGGTGGGCATGCGCGACTCCGGCGGCAATTGGCCGGAATCGATTTCTGCGCGGATCGCACTGACAACCCGCACGACAAGCGAGTCGGGGCGCTGGAGCTCAAGCATGGGACAACCTTGGTGATCAGGTTGTCAGACAATAGTCGCTGCGATTTTATCTTGTCAATGTTTGTGTCGCAGTGTGCCGGCCAACAGGATCAAGCCCACCGCCACCGCAAAGGTGGTTTGCAGGCCAAAAGCCACGGATTGCGGGGTGGCGCGGACGATATCCGGCGTCGCCCAGGCGAACACCGCGCCGAGGGCCGAGGCACCGAAAATCAGGCCGATATTGCGCGACAGGTTCAGCAGGCCCGACACCGTGCCGCGCCGTGGGCCTTCGACATCACGCATCACCGCGGTGTTGTTGGCGGCCTGGAACAGGCTGTAGCCCGACGTCAGCAAGACCAGCGCGCCAAGGTAGGCCAACAGGCCGCTGGCCAGCGCCAGTGACAACGCGCCCACGGCCATGATGGCCAGCCCGAGGGAGGTCATGGGCGAGCTGCCGAAGCGGTCGGTGAGATGGCCGGCAGGCACGCCGGTGGCGGCCGCGACACAAGGTCCCACCGCCATCACCAGGCCCATCCACGCCGGCGCGAGCCCCAGGCCACGGGACAAGTAGAACGGGCCGACCACAAAGGTCGCCATCATCACCGCCGACACCAGCGCGCTCATCGCCAGGCCCGCGCGTAACCCCGGGCTGGCCAGTGCCGACCAGAACGGCGCTGTCACCCGTGCCCCGGGTTCATTCGGCAGATAGCGGTAGGCGAGGGCGGCCGCCAGCAGGCCCAGCGGCGCGCCGAGCAGGAACAGCGCGCGCCAGCTCCACAGGCTCAACAACACGCCACCGACGCTGGGCCCCATGGCGGTGCCGACGGCCGACAGCGTGCCGAGCAAGCCCATCACGCGCCCGGTGCGCGCTTTGCTGACCGTGTCGCCGACCATCCCCAGGGTCATCGCCATCATGATCGCCGCACCGAGCCCTTGCAGCACGCGCGCGGCGATCAGCCAGTGCAGCGACGGCGCCATGGCACACAGTCCGCAGGCGAGGGCGAACAGCAACAAGCCGGCAAGCAACAACCGCCGCCGCCCCAGGCGGTCGCCCAAGCGGCCCGCGCTGACAATCACGGCGGTGATCGCCAGCAAATAGGCGAGCACCACCCACTGCACCGCGTGAAATGACGCGTCGAAGGCCAGCACCAGGCTGGGCAGGCCGACATTGGCAATGCTGGTGCCGAGGGAGGCCAGCAACATGGACAGCGACAGGCTGAAAAGGGCGCCGCGTGTGGATGTGTGCATCTGGGATTCCTTGAATGATCGCTGCTGTCACAACTCTACGGCGTGGCCTAACATGGCGGAAGGCGCATGGATTGCAGTCAATACCTGCACAAGACGCCTGATAAGGAGCGCTGATGCCCGACCTGAATCTGCTGATCACCCTGGATGCCTTGCTTGCCGAAGGCAGCGTCGCCGGTGCAGCCAAGCGTTTGCGCCTGAGTCCCTCGGCCATGAGCCGCGCCCTGGCGCGCTTGCGTGACACCACCGGTGATCCGTTGCTGGTGCGTGCCGGCCGTGGCCTGGTGCCGACGCCACGGGCCTTGGCCTTGCGCGAACAGGTCAGCCGCCTGGTGCTGGACGCCCAGGCCGTGCTGCGCCCCGCGCAAACCCTGGACATGGCGCGGGTCGAGCGCACCTTTACCCTGCGCACCAGTGACGAGTTCGTCGAAAACTTCGGCCCGGCGTTGCTCGCGCGTATCGCGGCGGAAGCACCTGGCGTGCGCCTGCGCTTCGTCAACAAGACCGACAAGGACAGTGCCTGGCTACGCGACGCCAGCGTTGACCTGGAAACCGGCGTGGTCGATGCCAACGCCAGCCCCGAGCTGCTGACCCAGGCGCTGTTTCGCGACCGCTTGATCGGCGTCGTGCGCAGCAGCCATCCCCTGAGCCAGGTTGACATCAGCGCGCAGCGTTATGCCGAGGGCCAGCACGTCTACGTGTCCCGGCGCGGGCACGACCGTGGGCAGATCGACGACGCGCTGGAAGCCCAGGGCCTCAGCCGCCAGATCGGCACGATTGTCACCGGGTTCGCCACCGCCATCGCCCTGGCCCGCGCCACCGACCTGATCGCCAGCGTGCCCGAACGCTACACCGCCCAGCAGCGCGAAGGCCTGCACAGCTTCGCGCTGCCCTTGGCATTGCCGACCTTTACCGTGGCGATGCTCTGGCACCCGCGCCTGGATGCCGACCTGGGCCATCGCTGGCTGCGTGGATGTTTGCGTGAGGTCTGTGGGTCGTAACAGGTACAATCCCCCAGCCTTGACGCGAAACCCCAGGAATGTGCATGTTTGTCCTCACCCGTTACACAACGCCGTGCCCCGCGGCCATCAGCGACCAGATCCTGCAGATGGTGGTGGACAACCTCACCGACATCAGCAGCGTGGCCCTGCCGCCCAGCAACCTGCTGTACAACATCTACCAGTACGCCATCGGCTTTGAGGTGCACCTGTACCTGGACGCCTTGAATGGGGCGAAGGGGATTGCGGTCGAGTTGATCGTCGCCACCGCCACACTGGACCCCGAGAACGTCATCGGTTTTGTGCTGTGCTTGCCGGTGAAAGATGACCCCGAGGCCTGTGGCATCGCGTTTATGGCGGTGAAGAGCGGTTTCCGGCGCCAGGGCGTGGCGCGCACGCTGATGGGCGATGTGCTGGAGCGTTATCCGCACGCTGAATTGAGCTGTGCCGTGGAGAAAGTCCCGGCCTTCGAGGCCATGGGCTTTCAGGTCCGTGGCGCGCGGGGCACCCAGGTGCTGATGAATACCCGCAGCTACGGCACCGACGGGCTGATGGGTGTGCTGGATGTGGCGGCGATCTACAGCTCGCTGGAAGTGCGGCAGATTCACACCTACCTGCTGCAAAAGCACGGCAAGCGCGCGATGGTGGATGCCGAGAAGCAGCGCGACCGGCACCTTGATCAACTGGCGCGCAAGGTGCGGTTGTTTGTGCAGGGGCGGGGCTGATATTCAGTTTTCTGTGGCAGATGTGGTGTCTGCACCATTGCTATTGCAGGCAAGCCAGCTCCCACACTTGATCGGGTTCACACGGTCAAAATGTGGGAGCTGGCTTGCCTGCGATGAGGCCGTCACTGCCTACCCACCATCCCGAGAATCATCCCGAGCAACTCCCGCTGCGCTTCCTCCCGGCTGAGTTCACCGCTGGCCGCCGCCTGGGACAAGGCTTCCGCCGCCCCCAGCATCGCCCGCAAACCAGCCCGGGACACGGTGCCACCGGGCGCAAACGGCGACAGCGCGGCGCTGCATTTATCGAGGAAGATCGCCTCGTACTGGCGCTTGAGGGTTTCCAGTTCCGGTGAGCTGCTCAACGCCGCAATCACCCCGGGGATTTCCCGTCCCTGCAACAACACGCAATCGACATAGGACGCGGCAATCACCCATGCCCGGTCCGCCAACGTCGCATGGCTCGCTTCGATGGCCTCGGCAAACACCTGGTTCTGGCGCCCGTCAAAATCGGCATACAGCGCCGCCAGCAACCCCGCTCGGGTGACGAAGTGATCGTAGACCACCGGCTTGGTGACGCCCGCCAGTTCTGCCAGGCGGCCCAGGGTCAGGGCGTCGGTGCCTTCATCGCGGACCAGTTGCCAGGCCACGTCCAACAGTTGACGCAGGCGATCTTCGCGCGACAGGCGGCGACGTGGGGCAGGGGGTTCATGGCTTGACATGCTTATATACCAAAAGTAACTTACCAAAGGTAACTTAAGCCCAGCCTAAACCGAAATGGAGTCAATGTCATGCACGCCTTGATCGTTGTTGCTCATCACGACCCGCAATCCCTGACCCACAGCATCGCCTTGCAAGCCGCTGCCGGGCTGACCGCTGCCGGCCACACCTTTGAGATCGCCGACCTCGCCGCCGAAGGTTTCGACCCGCGCTACGGCGCCGCCGACCAGCGCGTGCATCGCGCCCGCGCCACGCCGCCAGCGGATGTACTGGCCGAGCAAGCGCGCATCGACCGCGCCGATGCGCTGGTGCTGGCGTTCCCGATCTACTGGTGGTCACTGCCGGGCCTGCTCAAAGGCTGGGTCGACCGTGTGTTCGTCAACGGCTGGGCGATTGATTACGGCCCAGATATGCCGGTGGTGAAAAAACTGCGGCACTTGAACGTGCACCTGCTGGCCGTGGGGGCGGCGGATGAAAGTGCGTTCGATCGCCACGGTTATGCCAAGGCCATGCGTACGCAGATCGACCACGGCATCTTTGATTATTGCGGGGCCAAGGTGCTCACCTCCGAGCTGTTGCTCGAATCGGAAAGCGGCACCGCGGAGGCGCACCTGCGCACAGCGCACGCGGTCGGGCAGGGCTTGTTTCAGCAGGAGACGGTCGCGGGCTGATTCAGCCTTCGCGAAACAGGTCGTGGGCGTCGAGCAGGCGGTAGGCAATTTCCGGGCGTTTTTCCATGCCCCGGCGAATGGCGGCCGGAATCGCTTGGCGGGTCTTGCGACACAGGCCTGGAAACGGCTCGATGTCGATCTGGATGCCGCGCATGCTCTTGACTTCGGTGTGCCCCGGCGCGACCTGCACGCGGATGCCCAATTGCTGGTACATCAGCTGTTGCATGCGCTCCAGGTCTTGCAGGCTCTTGAGGTCTTCGAGGCGCGCGATCAGCTTCTTCTCTTCCTGGCGCGTGAGGGTGAGGATGCGCGCGTCGGCGCCAGGGTGTTGCAGCAGTTGCTCGCGGTCGCAGTCGCAAGCGCCGGGTGGGCAGGGTTGGCGAATCGTCATGTGCTTGGCCTCCCCACTCCATGCGCTGCTGGCTCAGTAGCTGAGCTGAACCCCAAGACTGCCCAGGGCCTTCCAGTAGTCAGGATAGGTCTTGGCCACGCAGTCCGGGTCCTGAATGCGGATGCCCGCCACTTTCAGCCCGGCCAGGGCAAAGCACATGGCGATGCGGTGGTCGGCGTGGGTGTCGATCAGGGCATTGCACGAGGTGCCGGCCAGCGACGGGTCACTGGCCACGAGCAGGTCGTCGCCTTCGATGGTGGCCAGGCCCGGGCGGATTTCATTCAAGCCATCGTGCAGCGCCTGCACGCGGTCACATTCCTTGACCCGCAGGTTGGCCAGCTCGGTGAAGCGCACCGGGGTGTTGTTGAACGCGGCCAGCACGGCCAGGGTCGGGATGGCGTCCTGCATTTGCGAGCCCACCACTGTGGCCTGCATGTTCGGGAACTGGGCGATCACGGCCTGGGCCTTGGCGTCCGGCTGGGTGAAGTCCTGCGCGGCGACGCCGATGTCGATACGGCCAGCGGTCAGCACTTCGGCCGCCCACAGGTAGGTGGCGGCGGACGCGTCCGGCTCGATCAGGTAGTCGTGGGCGCGGTAGCCGGTCGGCGCGACACGCCAGGTGGTGTCGTTGACGGTGTCGACCTGGGCGCCGAAGGCGCGCATGCAGTCCAGGGTAAGGTCCACGTAGCCACGGGCGCCGATGTCCTTGCCGGTCAGGGCCACTTCAATCGGCGCTTCGCCACAGGCCGCAAGCATCAGCAGGGCCGATACGTACTGGCTGGACAAACCGCCGTCGATCTCGAAGCGCTTGGCCTGGACCTTGCCCACGCCGTGCACGGTCACCGGCGGGCAACCGCTCGGGCTGTCGACCTGGATGCCGTTTTCGCGCAGGGTCGCCAGCAGCGGGCCGATCGGGCGCTTCTGCATATAGTCGTCGCCGGTCAGCACCACGGTGCCTTCGACGGTGGCGACGGCGGCGGTAAGAAAGCGCATCGCGGTGCCGGCGTTGCCGAGGAACAGCGGTTGCGCCGGCAGTTGCAGCTTGCCGGTGCTGGTGACGACAAAGGTGGTGTCATCCGGCTCGTCGATGGTCACGCCCATCTGGCGCAGGGCCACCGACATATGGCGGGTGTCATCGCTCTTCAACGCGCCGCTCAGGCGGCTGGTGCCCTTGGCCAGGGCGGCCAGCAACAGGGCGCGGTTGGTAATGGATTTGGAGCCGGGGGGCGCGACCTTGCCATTGAGGGGGAAATTGGGCGGTGTAACGGTCACGGTTTTCTGCGAACTCAAGGTACAAGGCTCCTGATGCAAGGCAAGGTGGTACGGAGTGGCCGACGGGCGGACCCGAATAATCGGCCAAACCGGCAGTACTTGTCGAGGTTTAGCGCTGGCTCAGCCAGTAATCGTGCAGGGCACGCGCGGCCGGTTCGATCTGGCTGACGCGCTGCTGGTGCGCGGCTACATCGAGGTCGGCCGGCAACTCGAAATTGTCCTGCTCGGCGCACCAGGAGATTTTCTCCAGTTCGCCGGCCTGTACTGCCGGCAACGCAGGCCAGTTGCCAATGGCCGCGCCACGGATATAACCAAAGCACCATTCCTCGGCGAGGGTCACGGTGTGGCCCTGGTGTTCAGTGTCGTCGAAACGTGCCTTGAAGCTTGTCGCGTCGGTCGCCAGTTGCCCGGCCAGGGTGTTGATGTGGCGCACGCACAGTTCGAGGAAGCGTTGCGCCTCGTCCATGCTTTCCCACTCGGGGTTCTGCCCGCCCCAGATCGCCGGGAACCACTCGGCCACGTCCACCTGGGCCGGGCTCGACACCAGGGCGGTGAAGTAGCCGTCCAGTTCGGCGAGGTTCAGCACCGAATGGTCGTCGCCGTACTTTTGCAGGGTGTCTTCGACAAACTCGAATTCGGCCGGGGAGAGGGGTTGGGCGTGCATGGGCATATCCTTTAAACGTCGAGCGCCGCTGATGGGGCGGCTTAAAGCGCGAAGGATGGCGTGTGCGCCGGGTTTTATCCAGCCTTTTCCCAGTCCCGCTTTTGGCCGATGCGCCGTGGTGCACCCTTGTTATAGTTCGGGCCTTATCACTCGCCAGTCAGGGATCACTGCCATGTCCGAATACCAAGCTTTTGTCGTCGAACTCACTGGCAATGTTGCCCATGTGCAGATCAATCGCCCGGAAAAGATCAACGCGATGAACGCGGTGTTCTGGACCGAGATCATCGAGATTTTCCAGTGGATCGAAGACACCGACGCCGTGCGCGCGGTGGTGCTGAGTGGCGCCGGCAAGCATTTTTCCTCGGGCATCGACCTGATGATGCTGGCCTCGGTGGCCAATGAATTCGGCAAGGACGTGGGCCGCAATGCGCGCCTGCTGCGGCGCAAGATCCTTGAGCTGCAAGCGTCGTTCAATGCCGTGGACAACTGCCGCAAGCCGGTGCTGGCGGCGATCCAGGGCTACTGCATCGGCGGCGCCATCGACCTGATCAGCGCCTGCGACATGCGCTACGCCGCCGAGGGCGCGCAGTTCTCGATCAAGGAGATCGACATCGGCATGGCCGCCGACGTCGGCACCCTGCAACGCCTGCCGCGCATCATCGGCGACGGCATGCTGCGGGAACTGGCCTACACCGGTCGCCAATTCGGCGCCGAGGAAGCGCGCAGCATCGGCCTGGTCAACCGCGTCTACCCGGATCAAGAGCGTCTGCTGGCCGGCGTGTTGGAGATCGCCCACGAAATCGCCGCCAAGTCGCCGATTGCCGTGACCGGCACCAAAGCCATGATCAGCTACATGCGTGACCATACGGTCAATGATGGTCTGGAATACGTTGCCACCTGGAACGCGGCTATGTTGCAATCCAACGACCTGCGCGTGGCCATCGCGGCCCATATGAGCAAGCAGAAACCCGAATTCGTGGATTGACTGACATGACCCCAGGCTGGATTACCACCACACTGCTGGACAACGACACCCCCGGCGGTTGGGCCGTCGCCCGCAGCCGCGAGGGCTTTTTGCATGACAGCAATGGCCCGCTGTTCCCCCGCGAATGGCTCAAGCGCCAGGACCTCTCGGTGTTTGCCGAACACGGCATCGGCCACCTCGACGGCGAGCCGGTGTACCTGCTGGAGCTGAACGCACCGACCGAAGTGCCGGGTTGCAGCTGGCAGGGCCTGCGCGCCTTCATGCTGCAAGGCGATCACACCTTGTACAAAGTGTTGGGCTACGCCGCGCAAATCGGCACCTGGGCGCGGGAGCACCGGTTTTGCGGCAGTTGTGGCCAGGCCATGGTCCAGGTGCCACGCGAACGCGCGATGTTTTGCCAGGCCTGCGACCTGCGCAGCTACCCACGGATCTCGCCGAGCATGATTGTGCTGGTGACCCGGGGCGACGAGATCCTGCTGGCGCGTTCGCCGCGTTTTGTCACGGGGGTGTACAGCACGCTGGCGGGGTTTGCCGAGCCGGGTGAGTCGGCCGAAGACTGCTTGATCCGCGAAGTGCGCGAGGAAGTGCAGGTGGAGGTCAAGAACATCCAGTACATGGGCAGCCAATGCTGGCCGTTTCCCCATTCGATGATGCTGGGCTTTCATGCCGAATACGCCGGTGGCGACATCGTGCCCCAGGCCGACGAGATCGAAGACGCGCAGTGGTTCAACATCCACAACCTGCCACCGTTGCCGGCGTCACGTTCGATTGCGCGCTACCTGATCGACCTCTACCTGGCGCGGCGCTTAGGCCACGCTGAACCAGTGCTGCCAGGCTAGGCGCACCGTCAGGCCCAGCACCACGGTGATAAACACCGGGCGAATGAACTTGGCGCCGCCGCTGATCGCGCTGCGTGCGCCAAAGAACGCGCCGCCCATCACGCACACGCCCATGGTCAGGCCGACGATCCAGTCCACCGTGCCGTTGAAGATAAACACCGACAGCGCAGCCGCGTTGCTGACGAAGTTCATGCTGCGTGCGACGCCGCTGGCTTTCACCAGGTCGACCGGGTACATCAGCATCGTGCTGACGGTCCAGAACGCGCCCGTGCCGGGGCCGGCCACACCATCGTAGAAGCCCAGGCCGAAGCCCTGGGTGGATTGCCATTTCTTCTTGATCGGTGCGTCGGCATCCAGCGGCGCCTTGGGCGTGCCGCCGAACAGCAAATACAGGCCGCAACCAAAGACGATCACCGGCAGCATCTTGTTCAGGGTTTCGGCGGGCAGGTAGTGGGCAACCACCGCGCCGGTCAACGCGCCGATAAAGGTGCCGACGATGGCGTGCACCCACTGGCGCGGGTGAAACAGCTTGCGGCGATAGAAGGTGAAGCTGGCGGTGGCCGAGCCAAAGGTGGAGCTGAGCTTGTTGGTGCCCAGTACCAGGTGCGGCGGCATGCCGGCGGTGAGCAGGGCAGGCGTGGTGAGCAACCCGCCGCCGCCGGCGATGGCGTCGATAAAACCGGCGACAAAGGCCACGGCGGCGAGAATGGCGAGGGTGGTGAGGTCAACGCTGAGTTCGAAGGGCATGGGCAGGGCTTATTGTTGGCAGGGCGCTATGCGGAAGGCCGCCATCTTACTGCCAGATCTACACAGATCCAAATGTGGGAGCTGGCTTGCCTGCGATAGCGG
>NZ_ANNV01000017.1 GCF_000346755.1 Pseudomonas sp. CBZ-4
GCATCAGGTGTACCGAGGTGATGCTATCGCAGGCAAGCCAGCTCCCACAAAAGCAAACCCCACACAAGCCCATTCCTACATTGGGGTGAGGCTGGGCTTAGATCACCTGCAACACAATCTTGCCAATATGCTCCCCACCTTCCATCCGCGCATGGGCCTTGTCGGCCTCGGTGTAGGCAAACACCTGGTCGATCATCGGCAGGCAGCGCCCGGCTGTCAGCACCGGCCATACATGCTCGCGCAGTTGTTCGGCGATGGCGGCTTTCTCATCCCTGGTGCGCGCGCGCAGCAACGAGCCGGTCACAATCGCGCGTTTGCCGAGGATGGTCAGCAGGTCTACGTCATTGGCCTTGGCGCCGCCGAGAAAGCCCAGCATCACCAGGCGGCCGTCCATGCTCAATGCCTTGAGATTGTTGTTGAGGTACGAGCCGCCCATGATGTCGAGGATCACATTCGCGCCCTCGGCGCCGATGACCTCGGCGAAGTCCTGCTCGCGATAGTTGATCGCCTCGGCCCCCAGGTCACGGATGGCGGCGCATTTTTCGGCGCTGCCGGCGGTAGCGAACGTGTGGATGCCGAACTCGCGGCACAGCATCAGCGCGGTGGTGCCGATGCCGCTGGTGCCGCCGTGGATCAGCACGCGCTGGCCCTGGTGGGCGCCGCCGATGCCGAACAGGTTGGCCCACACGGTAAAGAAGGTTTCCGGGATCGCCGCGGCTTGAATCCACGACAGGCCGTCGGGGATCGGCAGCGCCTGGCCGGCGGGTACTGCGCAGTACTGAGCGTAACCGCCGCCGTTGGTCAGGGCGCAAACCTTGTCGCCAAGGGCGTATGCATTGACGCCTTCACCCAGCGCCACCACTTCACCCGCCACTTCCAGGCCGGGGATCGGGCTCATGCCCGGTTTCATCGGGTACTTGCCTGCCCGTTGCAGGGCGTCGGGGCGATTGACCCCGGCGGCGTGCACGCGGATCAGGATCTCACCGGCCGCCGGGGCGGGCACGGGCGCCTGGCGAGGCTTGAGCACCTCGGGGCCGCCGGGGGTGGTGATTTCGATCAGGGTCATGTCGGTAGGCAGGGTCATTGTGGGTGTCCTGTAACGGTGAGCGTATGGGTTGGGACCGCGGCGAACGGTCGTAGGTCCCGGGTATTTTTCTCGGACCCCAGCATAGCGCCGGACACTGATGCAATAATGCTGCGATTTGGCGGCGCAGAGATGCATATATGCAGCACTGGGGGAGACGATGAACTGGGACGATGCACGGGTATTCCTCGCGGTCTGCCGCGAATCGACGCTGCGCGGCGCCGCGCGGGTACTCGGGGTGGATCAGGCGACCGTGGGCCGTCGAATCAACGCCCTGGAAAAGTCCTTGAGCGCGACGCTGTTCCTGCGCACCTCCGAGGGCTACGCGCTGACTGCCGTGGGCGAAGCGGCCCTGCGCTCGGTGGAAAAAATGGAGCGCTCGGCTCTCGACCTGGAGCGCCAGATCCAGGGCCTGGATGACCGCCTGATCGGCACCGTGCGGGTCAGCACCACCGATTCCCTGGCCATCGATTTCCTGATCCCGGCCATCGCCCGCCTGCACGACAAACACCCCGACATACGCGTGCAACTGGACGCCTCCACCCAGATCCTCAGCCTGGCCAAGCGCGAAGCCGACATCGCGGTGCGCAACACGCGCCCCGACAACCCTGATCTGATCGCCCGGCGTCTCGCCCGTTGGCCGGTGGGGTTGTTTGCGTCCCAAGGCTATATCGACCGGCACGGTGTGCCCGAGCCCGGCAGCCAGTTCGACGGCCACGACCTGGTGGTCTATGGGCCTCACCTGCAACAGCATAAAGACCTGACCCTGGTGTCCGAGCCGCTGGGTCGCGGACGCATCGTTGCCGCCCTGGGTTCCAGCCTGCTGGTGCGCCGCTCGATTGCCGCGGGCATCGGCATCGGCGAAATCCCGGTGTACACCGGCGAGCGCGACGGTCTGGTGCGCCTGTGGCCGCAGCGTGTGCGGCCGTTGCCTTACGACGTGTGGCTGGTGACCCACGCCGACCTGCGCCACACCGCGCGGGTGCGGGGGGTGATCGATGAAATCGTCGCGGCGTTTGCCGGCACGGGGGATTGAGGTCAGCACAGGCTTGCAAGCCTGCATGCGCGCCTGCCGCCAGAATTGACCTCGACAGAGGGTCAACTCAACGGGAGCGCATATGAACGAATCGAAGTATCAGGATCTGGGGCTGTTGTTTCTGAGGGCCAGCGGAGCGGTGTTGCTGCTAGGGGTGCATGGCTTGCCCAAGTTGCTCAATTACAGCGAGCAATTGAAGTTGATCGAGGACCCGTTTCACCTGGGGGCGACGGTCACGCTGTCATTGGCGATTTTCGCCGAGGTGCTGTGCCCGTTGCTGATCATCGCCGGGGTGCTTGTGCGCTGGGCGTGCTTGCCGATCCTCAGCGTATTGTTGATTGCGTTGCTGGTGGTGCACCCGGAGTGGAGCCTGTTCGAGGCGCAGTTCGGCTGGTTGCTGCTGATTATTTTCACCACGCTGCTGATCAGCGGGCCAGGCCGCTGGTGCCGAGCCAGCGTTTCAGCTGAAAAAAAGGCCGGGCAAGCCCGGCCAAATAAGGAGACGGTGTTTCAGCGGCTCAGAAACGCCAGCAAGTCTTCGTTCAACTGCTGGGCATGAGTCACGGCAAACCCGTGGGGCGCGTCCTTGTAGACTTTCAGCTCGGCACCCTTGATCAGCTCGGCGGCCACTTTGCCGGTGGTTTCGAACGGCACGATCTGGTCGCCATCGCCGTGGATCACCAGGGTCGGCACGTCGATCTTGGCCATGTCCGGGCGGAAGTCGGTCTCGGAGAACGCGGTGACGCAATCCACCGTCGATTTGAGCGACGCCAGCAGGGCGACCTGCAAGGTCTGCGCCTGCACGCCGGCGGAGACGTTCTGGCCTTTGTTGATGCCGTAGAACGGTGCGTTGAAGTCGCTGATGAATTGCGCGCGGTCCTTCAGCAGCTCGGCCTTGAACCCGGCGAACACGTCCAGCGGCACACCCTGTTGGTAATCCGATTTTTGACCGAAGATCGGCGTCACGGCGCCCAGCAACACCAGGCCGGCGATACGGGCGCTGCCATGGCGTGCGATGTAGCGGGACACGTCGCCGCCGCCCATGGAGAAGCCCACCAGGGTCACGTCGGTGAGGTCCAGGTGTTCGATCAGCTGGGCGATGTCGTCGGCAAAGGTGTTGTAGTCATTGCCGGTCCACGGCTGGTCCGAGCGGCCAAAGCCACGGCGGTCGAAGGCGATGGTGCGGTAGCCGCGGCTGCTCAGGTATTCCATCTGGTATTCCCACATGTCCGCATCCAGCGGCCAGCCGTGGCTGAACAGGACGGGCTTGCCGCTGCCCCAATCCTTGAAGTAGATCTGGGTGCCGTCTTTGGCAACGAATGTGCTCATGGAAAACTCCTGGGTGGGTGGGCTGAGAACTCTAGCTCACTATTGCGTGAAACCGGACGAAGGGCTTGTACCGGTGTGCTCGGTTGAACGGTTCAGCGTCTATGCTGGTCCACTGACTTCCACTGTCCGATCACACAGGTGAACGAAATGGCCAAGACTTACAGCTACGCCGCGCAGAACGCCAAGGATGCTCTCAAGCCCTACACCTTCGAGCGCCGCGCGCCGGGGGCGGAGGATGTGCAGATCGACATTCTGTATTGCGGCGTCTGCCACTCCGACCTGCACACCGCGCGCAACGAGTGGAACAACACCCTGTACCCGTCGGTGCCCGGCCATGAAATCGTCGGCCGCGTCACGGCGGTGGGCGCCAGCGTGAAAAACTTCAAGGTCGGCGACCTCGCGGGCGTCGGCTGCATGGTGGACAGCTGCCAGCACTGCGCGTCGTGCGCCGAGGGCGAAGAACAATATTGCGAGAACGGCTTTACCGGCACCTACAACGGCCCGGTGTTTGGCGGTGAAAACACCTTTGGTGGCTACTCCGACAGCATTGTGGTCAAGGAGAAGTTCGTGCTGCGCATCTCCCACGATGACAGCAACCTGGCGGCCGTGGCGCCGTTGCTGTGCGCGGGCATCACCACCTATTCGCCGCTGCACCACTGGAAGGTCGGCCCTGGCAAGAAAGTCGGCGTGGTCGGCCTGGGCGGCCTCGGCCATATGGCGGTGAAGATTGCCCACGCCATGGGCGCCCATGTGACCTTGTTCACCACCTCACCGAACAAACGCGAAGACGGCCTGCGCCTGGGCGCCGACCAGGTGGTGGTGTCGAAGAATGCCGATGAAATGGCGGCCGTCACCAACAGCCTCGACTTCATCCTCAACACCGTCGCCGCGCCCCACAACCTCGACGCGTTCCTCAACCTGCTCAAGCGTGACGGCACCATGACGTTAGTCGGCGCACCCGACAGCCCGCACCCGTCGCCGTCGGTGTTCAACCTGATCTTCAAGCGCCGCAGCCTGGCGGGGTCGTTGATCGGCGGGATTCAGGAGACCCAGGACATGCTGGACTTCTGTGCCAAGCATGGGATTGTCTCGGACATCGAGTTGATCGATATCCAGGGGATCAATGAGGCGTATGAGCGGATGCTCAAGGGCGATGTGAAGTATCGCTTTGTGATTGATATGGACAGCTTGAAGAAAGAACGCAACGCGGCCTAGTAACACCGCCCACTTGATTGTGGGCACTGCTTTCTGTGGGAGCTGGCTTGTGTGGGAGCTGGCTTGCCTGCGATGGCATCACTGGGGTCTGCCTGATGTACCGAGGTGTCTGCATCGCAGGCAAGCCAGCTCCCACAGAAAAGCCCGCACCCACCTGTTTGCTCAGCGCTGTTGCTTAGACCGACAGGTGCTCGTACAAAATCGTCGCCCCCACCACCATCAACACCACCCCGCCCACCATCTCCGCACGCTTGCCCACCACCGTGCCCAGCACCCGCCCAAGCATCATGCCAATGGTCACCATGGTCATGGTCGCCAGGCCAATCGCCGCCGACGCCACCAGGATATTCACATCGACAAACGCCAGGCCCACACCCACCGCCAGGGCATCGATGCTGGTGGCAAAGGCCGTCACGGCAAGAATCATGAAGGAGTGCTGGGTCGGCTTTTCAACCTCTTCATCCTCGGCCTTGAGCCCGTTATAGATCATGTGCAAACCCAGTGCGACCAGCAGGGTAAAGGCGATCCAGTGGTCCCAGTCTTCCACCCAGCGCGTGGCGGCGTGGCCGATGGCCCAGCCGATCATCGGGGTGATGGCTTCGATCACGCCAAAGATCAGGCCGGCGCGCAGGGCTTCGGTGAGGCGCGGTTTGTGCAGGCTGGAGCCTTTGCCGATGGCCGCCGCAAAGGCGTCGGTAGACATGGCCAGGGCCAGGAGGATCAGGGAAATGGGGTTCACGGTCAGGCTTCCAGTCGGGCTATGGGACACAACGACACGTCCACGCGCCCGACTTTAGGCATGGAAGTGTCGCTGGTCTCACCAACCGCAAAGCGATGTTCGTACCACGGCAGGTTGCCGAATATGTTGATACGAACGCTTCCAACAGGGTCAGAAGCCGGTTACTCCCCAACGAGGGAGGCGATCATAGGCAGGCACAGATGAAAATTTCGTCAAACGGCTCAAGGCCGTTGCGGTTTCACCGAGGTGCCGAAGGTATTGCCCATGCGCACACTGGTGGCCGCCGGGGTGGACAGGCCCACGGCGTTCGGCGCGCGCTTGTCGACGGGAATGTTTTGCGCCTCACGGTTTTTCTTCGCCGCCTTGGTCGCGTTGCTGTCACTGCCCATCTGTTGGCTCAGGCAGCCGTAATCGGGCGCCTTGTAGCCATCCACCGAGACTTCGGTGCAGGTGCTCTTGCTGTTGTCGGCGTGGGCCAGCACGGGCAGGGCGGCGCACAGCAACAGGCTGGCAAGGCTGGGGAACAGTTTCATCGGGCCTCCTGGCAGGCCCTGGGAAGTGGGCCGGTAAGGCTTGAAAGTGTAGTGCAGCGGGCATCCCGTCACCGTGACGTTTTTTTTGCCATCACCGTAACATCAGGTTCATAAACTGGCCTCAGGATGACGGTTTTCAAGGACACGTCGGCCGTGCAGCGATGCAGAGCGGGGGGTGAACAGGGGGCCTGGCGGCGCGCCGTATGCGCCCTGGTCTTGCTGTGGCTGCTGGCAGGCGGCCGCGCGGCGCAGGCGGAACCGGCGTTGCTGACGTTGGACCTGCCGGCGCAAAACCTGGAGCACGCCCTGCAAGCCTACAGCCGCGCCACCGGCATGGCGGTGCTGGTGGACCGCGAACTGACCCGGGGCCGGCGCTCCATCAGCGTGCATGGGCGCTTCACGGCGCAGGAGGCTCTGGCAATGTTGCTGACCGGGAGTGGCCTGATGGCGCGTTATGCCCGCAGTGATGCGTTCACCCTGCAACTGGCGCAGGTCAGCCGGCCGGCCACCACCAAGGGCGCGTCGGCACGCAACGCCGCGCGGATCAACAACAGCTACGCCACGGCCTTGCAGCAGGCCATCGAGACCAGCCTGTGCGGTTCGCCCCTGACCCGTCCCGGCAGTTTTCGCGCCTTGGTGCAGGTGTGGGTCAACCCGGATGGGCTGATCGAGTACAGCCGGCTGGTCAGCTCCACCGGCGATGAACAACGCGATGAAGCACTGGTGCGCAACCTCAGTGCGGCCCGGGTCGAACGCCCCGCGCCGAGCTCGCTGCGCCAGCCGGTGACGTTGCTTTTGATGCCCGACACCACAGGAACACGCATGGAATGCACAGCAGGGAAGGGAGCCACGCACGGATGAAAAATACCGGGCACAGCACGATGGTCAGTTTGTTCCTGGCGTCCTACGAAGACTTCAAGGTGCGTTTGCGCAAGCGCCTGGGCTCGGAGGACCTGGCCAACGATGTCCTGCACGAAACCTACTTGCGGGTGGACCGCATGGACGTGCCGCCAAACCTCGCACAACCCAACGCCTACCTCTACCGCATGGCCTTGAACATCGCCGCCGACCGCCGCCAGGCCGACGCGCGCCTGCTCACCGGCAGCGAAGTCGAAGAGCTGCTGCAAACCGCCGACGAAGCCCAGGACCCGTCGCGGGTGGTGGGCGGCCAGCGCGAGGTGCAATCGCTGGTCAAAGCCCTTTACGAACTGCCGGCACGCCGGCGCAAAATCCTTATCGCCGCACGCCTGGAAGAAGCGCCTCACCTGGAAATCTCCCAGCGTTTTGGCATTTCCACGCGCATGGTCGAGAAGGAAATCAAGGCCGCCCTCGGCCACTGCGCCAAGCGCCTCGAAAGAAAAGTGATTCAGCGGTTCGGTCCCGGGGCCGGAAAACCGTCTTAGTGTCGAGTCCCTGATAAAACCGTGAGTATGTGCGCGCTTGAACATTTTTAACCTCTCCACCGCCCGGGCAGCCTCCGCCAGTCCTTTGCACGATGAAGCCCGCGACTGGCTGCTCCTGCTGACGTCGGGCCGCGCCACCGTGGCCGATGCCAAGGCCTTGCAGGCCTGGCGCGCCCAGAGCCCGGAACATGCCCAGGCGTTCGAGCAAACCAAGGTTCTTTGGCAGCAACTGGCCCCCGCCCTGGAGCACGCCGCGCCATCGCGCAGCTTTGGCCGCCGTGCCTTCCTGGGTGGCGCGATAGCCGCCTCGGCGGCGTTGGTCATGGTGCGTGTCGGCACGCCGGGTGGTTTTGCCGGGCTCACGGCGGACTATCGCACCGAGGTCGGCGAGCAGCGCCAAGTGCTGTTGAGTGACGGGGTCAGCCTGGAACTCAATACGCAGACGCGCATCAGCCGGATCGGAGAAGGGATTGAATTGCTGGAAGGCGAAGTCGAGGTGGTCGCCCGTCTGGCACAACCGCTGCGGGTCCAGGCCGGTGACGGTTGGGTGAGTGCGGCGCAGGCGCGTTTCAATGTGCGCAACACCGACCACAGCGTGTGCGTGACCTGCATCGAGGGTTCGCTGTCGGTGGATGCGGGCGGGCACAGCGTGAGCCTGGGCAGCGGCCGCCAGCTGACCTACAGCGCGGCGGGCATCGGCGCGCCCGTGGTGGTAGACACCCAGGCCGTGGTGGCCTGGCGCGAACAGGTGCTGGTGTTCAACAACGCCACGCTGGCCACGGTGGTGGACGAGATCAATCGCTATCGCCCGGGGATGCTGGTGTTGCTCAACAAGGAGCTGGGTCAGCGCCGGGTGCAGGCGCGCTTCAGCTTGCAGCAGCTGGCCGGCGTGGCGTTGCTGATTCGCGACGCGTATGGCGCCAAGTGCACGGAACTGCCGGGTGGGGTGGTGTTGTTGAGTTGAGGCGCCTTACTGCAACGGCCCCACCACCTGGCGATAACGCTCCACCCCCTGCGGTGTCTGGCGCACCAGGCTGATCTCCAGCCCCAACGGCTCCTCGCGCTTATTGCCGCTCAACTGGCGCCAGCCCTTGTCCTTGTCCCACACGCGCACCTGCACATCACTGACGCCCGCCAGCACCACCACGCCGTCCTTGGCTGCCGGCAACGGGAAGCGGTTCCGCGCCGGCGCGGCGGCGCGGTACAGCGAGTCGCCCTTGAGCCACCAGCGCACCCGTTGCAAGCCATCCCCCATGGCCGGCGCGCTGCGAATCACCTCCAGGCGAAAGCCCTTGCTGTCGGAACTGCGCACCGTCACGGCGGCCAGCCCGGCGTCCTTTGCGGTACCGGGTTCGGCCAGTTCAACGCTGGCGCGCAGGCTGATATCGCGCTGCATCTGGTTCAACGCCCGCAACAACCCCTCGGTCTGTTCGGTACTGGCCTGTAGATGCTGGTCGGCACGGGTCACGCTGTCGAGCCCGCGCCAGGCGATGACGCTGACCAGTGCCATCAGCATGATCGCCACCATCACTTCAATCAGGGTGAAGCCTTGCTGGGATTTGCTCATGGCTGGCTCACCACCCGCAGCAAACCGGCGGCGTCCCGTTGCAGGCTGAGGCGGTGTTGCCCGTCCGACAGCACCACGCGCACAGGCGGGTTGATCCATTCGGCATTGAGCACCAGGGTTTGCCGGGGTTCGACGGTGAGTTGCATCGGCGTGCTCTCCCATAAGCGCGGGCGCAGTTGGGCATCGCCCTGGAACGCTTCCACGCCCAGGCCATCGTCACTGCGGCGGTTGAAGCGAAAGCCCTTGGCGTCCGCGCGCAAGCTGATCGGGCGGCCGTCGGCGCGGGCTTCGGCCTGGGCGATTTGCAGCAACTGGCTCAGGCGCTCGGCGTCCTTGCGCAGCAGTTTCAGCGGGTCGGGTTTGATCGTCAGGCTGATGGCGGCGCTGGCGATGCCGATGATCACCAGCACCACCATCAGCTCGATCAGGGTGAAGCCTTGCTGTTTCATCGGTCGGCTCCTGGAGAACTGGCGAGTTTGTGAAATAAAAAAGTGCGAATTGCTCTGTAGGCTGAGGCCACGGACAAACAGGAGGTCCACCCCATGGCATTCGCCCTTCGTGTTTCACCCGCCCACGGCGTGCAGGCGCTGGCCTTGCTCGCGGCGTTGGCGGGCGTGGTGGTCTGGACGCCGCTGCTGCTCACATCCGCCGAATCCCACACGCCCCAGGCCTCGCCCCAGGCGTTGGCGGCCCGCAGCGAAAACCCGGCGTTGCAGTGGTTTGGCAATGCGCCGAGCGCCTTGCAAGTCAAGGTCACCGGCGTACTGGCCGGCGCGCGTGGTGCGGTGGCGATCCTCAGCCTCAACGATGGCCCGCCGCGCAGTTTTCTCGTGGGCGAACGCCTCAGCCCCGGCGTGCGCTTGACGGCGATTGAAGGCAGCGCCGTGGAGCTTGAGCGCGGCGGTGAGAAGGTCCGCGTCAACCTCGACAAGCTGCCGGATGGCCCCGCGTTGCCACGCCTCACTCGGCCATGACCTGGGTGTCCAGCCGCGCCAGGGGCGGTGCTTCGCGGCTGGCGTCGAGCACCCGCAGGGTCACTTGAAACAGGCGGCCATCGGCGTTGATGGTTTGCTCGCAGCGCAGTTTCAGGCGGCCCTGGTCGCAGTCGAAGGTCTTGGTGCCGCCACGCAGGTGGCCTTCCAGGCGCAGTTCCGCCAGGCGACTCTGCGCCGCCAGCAACGCCATGGATTTATCGCGCAGCAAGCCATTGCTCTGGGTCATCAGCCCGGCCACGCGCACGGCGGCGGCCATGGCCACGGCGATGATCGCCAGCGCCACCAGCACTTCAATCAGGGTAAAACCTTGCGCGTTGCGACGGCCGACCATGGCGCTCTCAAAGGCGGGAAACAGGCCCGCAGACTAGCGCCGCGAGTTGACCGATTGGCGACCGAAACTCCCGAGGATTTTCAATACGACTGACATGTGTTCTTGCAACACTGCGCCACGAAATGCACCCCAGCCAAGGAATGTCGAGATGGATATCGCGCGCCTAACAACCCCCTTGCCCAGCCCTCGCGGCCAGCGTGGCTTCACCTTGATCGAGATCATGGTGGTGGTGGTCATCCTCGGGATTCTCGCGGCAATGGTCGTGCCCAAGGTGCTCGATCGCCCGGACCAGGCACGCGCCACCGCCGCCAAGCAGGACATCGGCGGGTTGATGCAGGCGCTGAAACTCTATCGCCTCGACCACGGCAGCTACCCGAACATGACCCAGGGCCTGAAGGTGCTGGTGGAGCGCCCGGCGGATGCGAAAAACAGCAGCTGGCGCGCCTACCTCGATCGCCTGCCCAATGACCCATGGGGCCACCCTTATCACTACCTCAATCCGGGCGCCAACGGTGAGGTCGATGTGTTCTCCCTCGGCGCCGATGGCCAGCCGGATGGCGACGGCGTGAATGCCGATATCGGCTCCTGGCAGTTGTAAGGCGCGCCATGAAACGGCATTCGCCCCCAGCGGCGAAGCAGCGCGGTATGGCGATTATCAGCGCGTTGCTGATCGCGGCCGTGGTGGCGGTGATCGCCGGCGGCATGCTCACGCGCCAGACCGTGTTCACCCGCAGCCTCGAAGCCGAACAATTACGCGTGCAGGGCCAGTGGCTGTTGCAGGGCAGCCTTGAGCGCAGCCGGCAGATGTTGTGGGAGGCGCGCCAGAAGGACGTGTTGACGCGCCTCGACCAGCCTTGGGCTTATGCCCAACGGGGTGCGTTTGAAGGTCGCATCGAGGACGAGCAGGGCAAGTTCAACCTGCGCAACCTGGTCAACCGCCAGCTGCCGGATGCCGAGCAGCTGCAAAGCTTCGAGCGCCTGTGCCGTACGTTGGGGGTCGATCCGGCGGTGAGTCGGCGCATCAGCCAACGGGTGATCGGCTCCTACGAAGTGCCGGCCAAGTACCCGATGCTGCGCAGCGTGGACGAGTTGAGCGCCATTGAAGGCCTTGACCCCGTGCTGCTGCGCCGCCTGCAACGCTATATCAGCGTGCTGCCCGGGCAGAGTTGGGTCAACGGCAACACCGCCAGTGCCGAAGTGCTCAGCGCCGTGGTGCCGCAGCTCAGTTTGTCCCAGGCCCAAGGCTTGGTGGCGGAGCGTGACAGCGGCCAGTGGTTTATCAACCGTGGGGATTTCGTCAACCGCCTGCACTTGCCCCAGGTGGCGGTGGAGTCGGTGCAGGTGGGCATTACCAGCGAGTGGTTTCGCGTGCAGGGCCAGGCGCGGCGCGAGCAGCGGCGGGTGACCATCGACGCGTTGCTGCATCGCCCGCAAGAGCGCCAGCCGCAGGTGATCTGGTCGCGGGTGGGCGTATGAAACGCTTGCGCATTGGCTTGCCGCCGCTGGATCAATTGAGCGCCGACAGTGCAGTCAAATTCGTTTGGCTGGAGCGTGGCGTGGTCGTCGCCGAAGGCCATGAAAGCCTGCTCCAACTGAGCAAACACCGTCAGGCAGCGGAGTGCTTCCTGCATCCGCGCGACAGCCTGCTGACCAGCCTTGAACTGCCGCCACTGCCCGCCGCAAAAACCGCCGCCGCCGTGGCCTGCGCCGCGCAGGCGTTGATCCTCGGCCCGCTGGAACAGATGCACGTGGCCCACGGCCCGCGCGACAGCGAAGGCCGCGTGCAAGTGGCCTGGGTGCCCAAGGCCGGGCTGGAACGGCTGGCCCAGGTGCCGCTCAAGTTGCGTGGCTTGTATCCGGCGCCTTATGCCTTGCCGGTAGGCGCGGCCGCCCTGGACGACGGCTACCTGTTGACCCGCGACAGCCTGCACCAAGGCGCCGTGCATCCGTTGGGTCAGCAAGGTTTGGATATGCCACTGGTGGACGCCGCGCAGCGCTGGACGGGCGCAGCCCCCGCCTGGGGTTTGCACGCACGCCTCAGCCAGGCGGCCAGCGGCGGCTGGGGCAGGGCGCTGGCCTGTGTCGCGTTGGCCACGGCCGTGTGGACCCTGGGCCTCAACCTCTACGCCGCGCGCCAGGTGGAGGAAGGCCAGCGCCTCAAGGCCCTGATGAGCCAGCAGGTGCGCCAGGCGTTTCCCGAGTTGCCGGTGGTGCTCAACCCCTTGCAGCAGGCCCGGCAACAATTGGCCGCGCGCCAGACCGGTGCCGCCGCCGACCCGGGCCAGCGCTTCAGCAGCCTGCTGCAACTGGCGGGCAGCAACCTGCCGTTTATGGTCGCCAGCGTCGAGCGCCTGACCTTTGAACAAGGGCGCCTGCACCTGCAATTGCTCACGGACAGCCGCAACCCCACGGCCCAGGCCGACTGGCAGGCCGCGCTGGCCCAAGCCGGTTTTGCCGCGACACGCGACGAGCAGGGCTGGAGCATTGGCCCGGCAGCGACGGGAGCCAGCGATGAATAAGTGGGCGCGGCAATTGCGGCTATTCTGGAACGGCCTGGCCCTGCGTGAAAAACGCATGCTGTCCGGCGTCGGCGTGCTGCTGGCGGGCCTGTTGACCTGGCTGATCCTGATCCAGCCCGCGCTGAAAAAAATCGACTACTGGCAGGCCGAAACCCCGAAGTTGCGCGCCCAGGCCGAAGCCTTGCAGGTGCTGTTGCAAGGCGTCGCCGCGCCGCGCCAGGCTGACGAAGCCACGCTGCGCCAGGCCCTCGACAGCGCCGGCCTGCAAGGCCATTACCAATTGCAGGCGCAGGCCCCGGGCGGCTGGCACCTGACCTTCGACAACGCCCCGGCCGACGCGGTGGTGGACTGGCTGCTGGGCAATCCCCGTTCGTTTTCCCTGGAGGTGTCCGAGGCGCGTTTGCAACGTGCCGGGGATGCCGTCGATAACTCGGCCGGCACTGTGTCCGGGACCGTTCGCATGGATCAGGCGCTTGGCGCTAAGGAAGCTTCATGAAGTGGTCAGTTCCCCCGTTTCGTATGGCCGCGCCGTTGCTGTTGCTGGCCCTCAGTGCGTGCAGCAACCAGGCGAGCAAGCCGTTGCTGGTGGACAGCGAACTCGGCCAACCCCTGGCCGACACCCGCCGCAGCAGCGACAGCCCGCTGGACCGCCAACGCGAACTCGCGCCCAAGCCCGCCGTGCAACACCCCATCACCAACAGCGCCCGTGGCCACGCCCCGGCCACGATCAAGGCGCGCAACCCGCTGGGGGATCAGCCGGTGCAGCTGAACTTTGTCGATGCGGACATCCAGGCGGTGGTGCGCGCCTTGTCCCGCGCCACCGGCCAGCAGTTCCTCGTGGACCCGCGGGTAAAAGGCAACCTGACCCTGGTCAGCGAAGGCCAGGTGCCGGCGCACCAGGCCTACGACATGCTGCTGGCGGCGCTGCGCATGCAGGGCTTTAGCGTGGTGGACGTGGGCGGCGTCGCCCAAGTAGTGCCCGAAGCCGACGCCAAGCTGCTCGGCGGGCCGATCTACAGCGCCGGCAGCAGTGGCATGCAAACCCGCACCTTCCGCCTGCAATACGAAAACGCGGTGAACCTGATCCCGGTGCTGCGCCCCATCGTGTCGCCGAACAACCCGATCAACGCCTACCCCGGCAACAACAGCATCGTCATCACCGACTACGCGGAAAACCTCGCCCGCGTGGCGCAGATCATCAGCGGCATCGACACCCCCAGCGCCATCGACACCGACGTGGTCAAGGTGCAGAACGGCATCGCCGTGGACATCGCGGCGATGGTCGCCGAACTGCTCGACACCCAAGGCGCCGACCAGACCCAGAAGATCAACGTGGTCGGCGACCCGCGCTCCAACTCGATCATCATCCGCTCCGGCAGCCCCGAGCGCACCGAGCTGGCGCGCAACCTGATCTACAAGCTCGACAACGCCCAGAGCAACCCGAGCAATATGCACGTGGTGTACCTGCGCAACGCCCAGGCGGGCAAGCTGGCGCAGTCGTTGCGCGGCTTGTTGACCGGCGAGAGTGAATCCGGGGTCAGCGACGAGGCGCGGGGCAAGCTCAGCGCCATGGGCGGCACAGGCCAGAACACCCAAGGCGGCGCCGCGCAAAACAGCAGCGGCACACCCACCGGCAGCGGCGTGCAATCGAGTTACGGCCAGGACAACCAAAGCACCGGCGCCACTACCAGCAAGGACCAGGACACCGCGTTCAGTGCCGGCGGCGTGACCATCCAGGCCGATGCGACCACCAACACCTTGCTGATCTCCGCGCCGGACCCGCTGTACCGCAACCTGCGGGAAGTGATCGACATGCTCGACCAACGCCGCGCGCAGGTGGTGATTGAAAGCCTGATCGTCGAAGTCGGCGAGGACGATGCCACCGAGTTTGGCGTGCAATGGCAGGCCGGTAACCTGGGCGGCAAGGGTGGTTTTGGCGGGGTCAACCTTGGCGGCAGTGGCGTGAATTCGACGCCTACCAGCAAGACCAGTATCGACGTGCTGCCCAAGGGGCTGAACATCGGTTTGGTCAACGGCACGGTGGACATTCCGGGGATTGGCAAGGTGCTCGATCTCAAGGTGTTGGCCCGCGCGTTGAAGAGCAAGGGCGGCACCAACGTGCTGTCGACACCGAACCTGCTGACGCTGGACAACGAAGCGGCGAGCATTTTTGTCGGGCAGACGATTCCGTTTGTCACCGGCAGCTATGTGACCGGTGGCGGGGGGACCAGCAACAACCCGTTCCAGACGGTGCAGCGTGAGGAAGTGGGGCTGAAGCTGAATGTGCGGCCGCAGATTTCCGAGGGTGGCACGGTGAAGTTGGATATCTATCAAGAGGTCAGCAGCGTGGATACGCGGGCTTCGGTGGATGCGGGGACGGTGACCAACAAGCGGGCGATTGATACCAGTATTTTGTTGGATGACGGGCAGATCATGGTGCTGGGCGGGTTGCTGCAGGATGGGTATAGCCAGAGTAATGATGCGGTGCCGTGGTTGGCGGATATTCCGGGGTTGGGGGCGTTGTTTCGCAATGAAAAGCGCAGTGTGACGAAGACCAATCTGATGGTGTTTTTGCGGCCCTACATCATTCGCGACAGTGGGGCGGGGCGCAGTATTACGTTGAATCGGTATGAGTTTATGCGGCGGGCGCAAGGGGGGTTGCAGCCGGAGCATAGTTGGGCGATGCCGGATGTGCAGGCGCCGCAGTTGCCGTCGGTGGATAAGGCGATTCCTGGGGCGCCGCGGGCGGTGATTCGGGCGGTGCCGCAGTGATTGTCGGGTACATATCCGTTTCTTCGGTAACGGCCGCTTATGGTTCCGCCCTTACGGCGGCTCACTTTTGGAAAGGCCCAAAAGTAAGCAAAAGGCCTTCGCCCCAACACTCGGCACCTCGCCTAGGCTCGGTGTGCCCGAAGCAGGCTTGAATCCGTGGGCCGCCGTCATGGGCCATCCCTGGCCCAGTGCGGCTAACCCGGCGTCCTGCCGGGTTACCCACGGATTCAAGCCTGCGTTCGGCCAGCGTGGTTTTACGGGGCGCTCAAGATCAAGATCAAGATCAAAAGCAGATCAAGAGCAGATCAAAAGCCGGTTGGGTGTACACCACCCTGTGGGAGCTGGCTTGCCTGCGATGCAGACACCTCGGTACATCAGGCACACCCAGTTGATGCCATCGCAGGCAAGCCAGCTCCCACAGGAGACCGCGCACGCTTCGCCGATCAGGTCGGCTACTAGGCCGCCTCGCTTTGTTTTTGATCTTGGGCGCCCCGTTAAACACGCTGGCCGGAATTCGGCATGGATTTGG
>NZ_ANNV01000018.1 GCF_000346755.1 Pseudomonas sp. CBZ-4
AGCAGTCCCTGGGCGATTCGCCCTGCCTTGCCATCGTACTTCTCACGCTCCAGCAGATTCACCAGATCCACCGTGGAAAAGAAGCGCACGCGTTTGTTGTGGGCCGTGATTCCGGATACAGCCAAGGCACTGGCCAGGTGTGTTTTCCCGGTTCCAGGGCCGCCGATGAACACGACATTCTGCGCGGTTTCAGTGAACGCTAAGCTGGATAGATCGCTGACCAGCCGGGCATCAGCGCTGGAAGCGCTGAAGTCAAAGCCAGCTAAGTCACGGTGCATGGGGAGTTTTGCCATGTTCATCTGATGATTCACCGAGCGTACCGCGCGATCCGCATGTTCCTGCTGAAGCAGATGTTCCAGCAGCCATTTCGATGAAGCCGTCGACGCTGTTCCTTGAGAGACCAGTTCTTCCCAAGCACTGGCCATGCCGTGCAGGCGAAGTTCTTTGAGTTCAGTCATTAGGTCACGCATTGCGATTCTCCTCATCGGTCGCACGGAGCCGGTCGTAGCGTGCCGTATTGGCAACAGGCGCGACCTTGAGTTGCAGGCTGGTTTCTACAC
>NZ_ANNV01000019.1 GCF_000346755.1 Pseudomonas sp. CBZ-4
CTAAAGCCAGCTCCCACATTTTCCTGCGCCAGACTGAAGATCTGGCTCCACGTTTCTCCTCATAAGCTAATTCGAAAATGTTATTTATTTTCGAGTTCTTAGATCATTTAGTCTCCTCACACGCCGATCCTCGGCCGCCTGATTGAGGAGCTTCCCCTTGAAACTACTAACCCCTCTGCGCCTCTTGGCCGCATTGTCCCTGGCCGGTGCCAGCCTGTTTGCCCAGGCGGCGGATGTGACCATCGCGTACCAGACCACCGTGGACCCGGCCAAAGTCGCCCAGGCCGATGGCGCGTATGAAAAAGCCACCAACGCCAAGATCGACTGGCGCAAATTCGACAATGGCGCCGACATCATCGCCGCCATCGCGTCCGGCGACGTGCAGATCGGCTACCTCGGTTCCAGCCCGCTGACAGCGGCCATCACCCGCAAAGTGCCGGTGGAAACCTTCCTCGTCGCCACCCAGATCGGCGGCGCCGAAGCCCTGGTGGCGCGCAATGGTTCGGGGATCAACGGCCCGCAGGACCTGATCGGCAAGAAAATCGCCGTGCCCTTCGTGTCCACCGGCCACTACAGCCTGCTGGCCGCGCTGAAGCACTGGAACATCGACCCGTCGAAAGTGACCATCCTCAACCTCGCGCCACCGGCGATCATCGCCGCCTGGAAGCGTGGTGATATCGACGCCACCTACGTGTGGGACCCAGCCCTCGGCGTGGCCAAGGAAAACGGCAAGGTGCTGATCACTTCCGGCGAACTGGCCAAGTTTGGCGCACCGACCTTCGATGCCTGGATCGTCCGTAAGGACTTCGCCGCCAAGCACCCGGAAATCGTCACGGCGTTCGCCAAAGTCACCCTGGATGCCTACGCCGCCTACCGCAAAGACCCACAAGCGTGGATCGCCGACAAAGGCAACGTCGACAAGCTGGTGAAACTCTCCGGCGCCAAGGCCAGCGACATCCCGCTGCTGCTGCAAGGCAACGTCTACCCGCTGGCCGCCGACCAGGTGACCCTGCTGGGCGCACCGACCACCAAGGCCGTGACCGACACCGCCGCGTTCCTCAAGGAACAAGGCAAGGTTGACGCCGTGCTGCCGGACTACGCCCCTTACGTCAGCGCCAAGTTCATTACCAACTGATCAGGAGTTCATCGCGATGGCCTTGCTACAACTGGAGCGCATCAGCGCACAGTACCCAGGCGCCACAGAACCGGTACTGTCTGACATCTCAATCGACCTGGGGCCCCAGCAATTGCTGGTGGCCCTCGGCCCGTCCGGCAGTGGCAAGACTTCGCTGTTGAACCTGATCGCCGGTTTTGTCGAACCCTCTTCCGGGCGCATCACCCTTGATGGCGTGCCGGTCAAAGGCCCCAGCGCCGAACGCGGCGTGGTGTTCCAGGACGACGCCCTGCTGCCCTGGCAGGACGTGCTGGCCAACGTCGGCTTCGGCCTGGAGCTGGCCGGCGTACCCAAGGCGCAACGTGAAGTGCGCGCCCGGGAAATGCTCGCGCTGGTGGACCTCGCCGGTTTCGACAGCCGGCGCATCTGGCAGCTGTCCGGTGGCCAGAAACAACGCGTCGGCCTCGCCCGTGCGCTGGCCGCCGACCCACGCGTATTGCTGATGGACGAACCCTTCGGCGCCCTCGATGCGTTCACCCGCGAACAGATGCAGGAGTTGCTGCTGCAAGTCTGGCGGCGCACGGCCAAGCCGGTGTTCCTGATTACCCATGACATCGAAGAGGCGGTCTTCCTCGCCACGGACTTGATCCTGTTGGCACCCAACCCGGGGCAAATCGTCGAACGCCTGCGCCTGGACTTCGGCCAGCGCTACGCGGCCGGTGAGTCGGCGCGAGCGATCAAGTCCGACCCGCGCTTTATCGAAACCCGCGAACACGTGCTGGGCAAAGTGTTCTCCCAACGGCAGGTGTCCGCATGAGCAGCTACGAACTCGCCGCCAAGCCGGCGGTGCACACCGTCATCCCAGTGCGTCGCAGCTTGAGCACGCGCTGGATCAGCGTGCTGACCCTGGTCGCCCTGCTGACCATCTGGTGGGCCGTAACCGCCACCGGCCTGATCGAACCGCTGTTCCTGCCGCCGCCGTCCGCCGTGCTGCAAAAGGGCTGGCTGCTGGCGACCACGGGTTATATGGATTCCACCTTGTGGCAGCACCTTGGCGCGAGCCTCAGCCGCATCGGCCTGGGCCTCGGCTTTGCCGTGCTGACCGCCGTGCCGGTGGGGATTGCCATCGGTTCCAACCGCATCGCCCGGGGTATTCTCGACCCGTTGATCGAGTTCTACCGGCCGATTCCGCCGCTGGCCTACCTGCCGTTGATCGTGATCTGGTGCGGCATTGGCGAGCTGTCCAAGGTGCTGCTGATCTACCTGGCGATCTTTGCGCCAATCGCCATCGCCACCGCGACCGGCGTGCGCACCGTCGACCCGGCCAAGTTGCGCGCGGCGCAGTCGCTGGGGGCAACCCGCGCCCAGTTGATCCGCCATGTGATTTTGCCGAGCGCCCTGCCCGATATCCTCACCGGCGTGCGCATTGGTTTGGGGGTGGGCTGGTCCACGTTGGTCGCCGCAGAGCTGATCGCCGCCACCAGCGGCCTGGGCTTTATGGTGCAGTCGGCGGCGCAGTTCCTCGTCACCGATGTGGTGGTACTGGGGATTCTGGTGATCGCCCTGATCGCTTTCGCCATGGAAATGGGCTTGCGTGCCCTGCAGCGTAAATTGGTGCCGTGGCATGGCCAGGCACATTGAGTGAG
Source organism: Pseudomonas sp. CBZ-4 (assembly GCF_000346755.1). Taxonomy (GTDB): domain Bacteria; phylum Pseudomonadota; class Gammaproteobacteria; order Pseudomonadales; family Pseudomonadaceae; genus Aquipseudomonas. Next base: position 2,761 of record NZ_ANNV01000019.1, read on the forward strand.
AACCGCATGAGCAGCCTGACCGTTACCCCCTTGAGCATCGCCCTCGGCGCCGAGATCCGTGGCGTCGATATCACCCAGCCGCTGAACCTGGAACAGCGCGACGCCATCGAACAGGCGTTGCTCGCCCACTCGGTGCTGTTCTTCCGTGGCCAGGTCATCACCCCGCAACAGCAAGCGCGGTTCGCGGCGAATTTCGGCGACCTGCATATCCACCCGATCTACCCCAACGTGCCGGAACAGCCGGAAGTGCTGATCCTCGACACCGCCGTCACCGACGTACGCGACAACGCCGTATGGCACACCGACGTGACCTTCCTGCCCACCCCGGCGCTCGGCGCGGTACTCAGCGCCAAGCTGCTGCCGGCGTTTGGCGGCGATACGTTGTGGGCCAGCGGGATTGCGGCGTATGAGGCGCTGTCGGCGCCGTTGCAGCATTTGCTCGATGGGTTGACGGCTACACACGACTTCACCAAATCCTTCCCGCTGGAACGCTTTGGCAACAGCGCCGAAGACCTGGCGCGCTGGGAAGAAACCCGCAGGAAGAATCCACCGTTGTCCCACCCGGTGGTGCGTACGCATCCGGTGAGCGGGCGCAAATCGTTGTTTGTCAGCGAAGGGTTCACCACCCGGATCAATGAACTTGAACCGGCGGAAAGCGAGGCGATTCTCAAGCTGCTGTTCGCCCACGCGACGCGTCCGGAATTCACCATCCGCTGGCGCTGGCAGGAAAACGACGTAGCGTTCTGGGACAACCGCGTGACCCAGCATTACGCGGTGGATGATTACCGGCCGCAGCGGCGGGTGATGCACCGGGCGACGATCCTCGGCGACGTACCGTTCTAAAGACTGGCGACGCTCAAAATGTGGGAGCTGGCTTGCCTGCGATAGCGGCGTGTCAGCCAACACTTTCATCAACTGACCCACCGCCATCGCGGGCAAGCCCGGCTCCCACAGTGAACGGAGCGCGCCAAAAATATCGACCACACTGAAGATCAAAATGTGGGAGCTGGCTTGCCTGCGATGGCGGTGGGTCAGACAACACTTCATCAACTGACCCACCGCCATCGCGGGCAAGCCCGCTCCCACATTTGAACCGAGTGACAACAGGTTACTCAGCAGTGGATGGCTTTTCCCACAGGTTGATCCCGCCTTCCTGGGCAAACCGGTCGATCTCTGCCAATTCCTCAGCGCTAAAGCTCAAGTTCTTCAACGCCCCAACGTTCTCGATGATCTGCTCCGGCCGACTGGCACCGATCAGCGCACTGGTCACCCGTGGGTCACGCAGCGTCCAGGCCAAGGCCAATTGCGCCAGGCTCTGGCCACGACGCTGGGCGATTTCGTTCAGTGCCCGTACGTGGGCAATGTTGGCTTCGGACAAGTGCTTGGCCTGCAACGAACCACCGCCCGGGCGGTTGACCCGCGCGTCCGCCGGTACGCCGTTGAGGTATTTGTCGGTCAGCAAACCCTGGGCCAATGGCGTGAACGCAATCACCCCGGCGCCGAGTTCCTCGGTGGTGTCCAGCAGGTCTTTTTCCACCCAGCGGTTGAGCAGGTTGTAGGCCGGTTGGTGGATCAGCAGCGGCACTTTCCACTCTTTGAGCAGGGCGGCGATTTCGCGGGTTTTCACCCCGGAGTAGGACGAGATACCGATGTACAACGCCTTGCCCTGTTGCACGGCAGTGGCGAGGGCGCTGGCGGTTTCTTCCAGTGGGGTGTCGGCGTCGAAACGGTGGGAGTAGAAGATGTCCACGTAGTCGACGCCCAGGCGTTGCAGGCTCTGGTCCAGGCTCGCGAGGATGTATTTGCGCGAGCCGCCGCCCTGGCCGTAAGGGCCGGGCCACATGTCCCAGCCGGCCTTGCTGGAGATGATCAGCTCATCGCGGTAGTGCTTGAAATCTTCGCGCAGCAAACGGCCGAAATTGATCTCGGCGCTGCCGTACGGCGGGCCGTAGTTGTTGGCCAGGTCGAAGTGGTTGATACCCAGGTCGAACGCGGTGCGCAGCAGGGCGCGCTGGGTGTCGATCGGGGTGCTGTCGCCAAAGTTGTGCCACAGGCCGAGGGACAGTGCAGGCAGCACCAATCCACTGCGGCCTACGCGGCGATACGGGATAGATTCATAGCGGTTTTCGGCAGCAATGTACGTCATCGAATCCTCTCTGGGCTTAGGGCAAATAAGGCCTGGGAATAACCTTATTCCCAGGCCTTTTAACCAGCTGAATCGCTTAAGTCTGCCCTTCCGTTTTACAGCAATTTCCTACCAGAGTGGAACGACGTAGCTGACATAAAAGCGGTTTTCATCCTGCACGGTAGCGCCGGTAATGTCCGGGCTGGCGTGGGCATTTTTCCAGGTCACGCCGAGGCCCTTGAGGGTGCCGGTGGGCACTTGATACGCCACGGCGACGTTGCGCTCCCATTCGCTGGTGGTGCCTTGTGCGGTGCGGATGTCATCGCCGTGGGCATAGGCCGCCGAGAAGGTCAGGCCGGGGATGCCGAGCTTGCCCAGGTCATATTTGTACTGCGCCAGCCAGGTGCGTTCGCCGGCGTGCTGGAATTTGTTCAACTGCATGTTGGTCAGTGCCGGCGTGTCGGCGCCTGAGCCAGGGCCCTGGCGGTTGTCGCCGCTGTTCAGGCCGGAGTCGAGGTAGGGGAAATCGCTTTCGCCGCTGTTTTTCTGGATGCCCAAACCGACGGTGTGACCGTCCAGGCTGTAGCTCTCCAGCAAGCTGGCGGTGGTCTGGTTGATACGGCCCTTGTTCACGCCGTCGCCGTAAAGACCGCTGGCGGCGTAGTCTTTTTCACCGTCGGCGTTACCACCTACACCCAGGCTGCGGAACACACGCACGTCGGTGTCCAGCGCGCCCACCGACAAGGCGTCATGGCGCTTGGCGCCCACGAAGAACTGCTGGTAGTAATCCTCAAGGTTCGAATACCACAGGCTCACCGTGGTGTTCTGGATGCCGGTGTAGTCGGCGCCGCCGAACAGGAAGCGATCACTCTCTTTGGTGCCGCCGGCAGTGATCATGCCCTGGTCGCCGGTTTCGTTGCGGATCTTGGTCTTGAAGATATCGCCACCGGTGAAGGTGAAGTCGCTGAGGTCCTTGGACACCAGTTGCACCCCGGTATTGGTCTGCTGGTAGAGGCGGCCGTCGGTGTTGGCCAGCACCGGGTTGTTGCCGTACAGCGTGCCCACACGCAGCTCATCCTTGGCGAAGCGCATCTTGAACGTCGGGCTGAGCACGCCGAACTGGTCGGCGGATTTGCCGTTGTCCAGCGGGAACATGCTGCCGGGGTAACGGCTCTGGTGGTCCTTGTCGTTGAGATCGCCACCGGAATCCAGCTTCAACCCGTAGAACGCCTGCAAGTCGAGGCCAAAACCCACCGGCCCTGCGGTGTAGCCGGACTTGAAGTTGAACTCGAACCCCTGGCCCCAATCGCGAATGCTGTGGGCCTTGGCGTTGCTGTTCACCACATCGCGCCCCTGCTGGTTGAGATAGCGATTGAGCAGGGTCACGTCGGCGTGGCTGTCATCGATAAAATCGGCATGGGCGGACAGCATAAAGCTCGCCATGGCGGCACCCACCATAGGGCTCAATAACGTCTTCATTGGTACCGGTCTCCGTCACTGTTCTGAAATGAAAGCGTCAAACGCTTCACACAATTAGGCGGTGGACAGATGACAGTTGCGCGTCAAAACGCGGGTTGAACGGATGAAATTAAATTCATGAAAGCCCCGTAGATCAGGGCTTTACGAGGTTTTTCTGTGGGAGCTGGCTTGCCTGCGATGGCGACCTGTCAGTGACATATCCGTCGACTGACCACCGCAATCGCAGGCAAGCCAGCTCCCACAGAGAGCAGACTTCACATGCCAGCTATCAGCGCACCAGGTGCAGGAACTGCAGGTGCCGCTCGTACTGATCGAGGATGTCGTTGATGATCTGCTCCTTGGTGTAACCCACCAGATCATAGTCCTGGCTGCCCTCGGCCAAGTGCACTTCGGCCCGGTAGTAGCGACGGTTGTTAAGCTCCTTGGAACCCATGCCACCCCGCGCAAACGACGGCGTAAAGTAGCCGCGCATCTGCACCTGGTAGATGAACGGATGTTCCTCGCCATGGCCGATTTCCAGGCTGACACTGTCGTTGGACGGGTCGGGCTGGGTCGTCACATTCAGGCCCTTCTCGACAAACACCGCCGTCACTTCTTCAATCGCCGGGCGCACCGTCGACTCAAGGAAACGGTAAACCTCATCCCGCGACGGGAAGTGCACGGCCTGGCTCAGGCGCTGGCGCCAACCGCCACGGCCCCTGCGCGAGGCCGAGACCGGCGCCAGCGAATGCAGCTGCGCAATCTGCTTCTGGGATTCGAGGTAGAACGCCTTGTGCAGCCCCCACATCATCAGCAGCAGGATCAGCGAGAACGGCAACGAGGTCAGCACCACTGCGGACTTCAGCGAGTCGATGCTGCCGGCAAACAACAGCGCACTGGTGACCAGCCCGGTCATCACGCCCCAGAACACCCGCAGCCATTTCGGCCCGTCTTCATCGGCGTTGCCGCCCTTGGACGACAAGGTGGACAGCACCACGGTGCCGGAGTCGGCCGAGGTGACGAAGAACACAAAGCTGATAAACACCGTGACCGCGATCACGGTCTTGCTCCACGGGTAGGTTTCCAGCAGCAGGTAGAGGCTCATCGACGGGTTGTCGATGGCCGACTGGCCGAGCGCGGCCATGCCGTGGTTGAGCACCTGGTCGATGGCGCTGTTGCCGAAAATCGACATCCACGCCAGGGTGAAACCCAGCGGGATCAGCAGCACGCCAAACACGAATTCGCGAATGGTGCGGCCACGGGAAATACGCGCGATAAACAGGCCCACGAACGGCGACCACGCGATCCACCAGGCCCAGTAGAACACCGTCCAACCGCCCAGCCAGTCGCTGGGTTTGTCGTAGGCGTACACGTCGAAACTCTTGGTCGGCAAGGCGCCCAGGTAGTCGCCGAGGTTCTGGATCAAGGTGTTGAGCAAATGCTGGGTAGGCCCGGCGAACAACACAAACAGCAGCAGCGCACAGGCCAGCAGCATGTTGATATCGGACATCACCCGCACGCCCTTATCGACGCCGGCCACCGCGACAATGATCGCCGCGCCCATCATCAGGGTGATCAAGCCGACCTGAATCCACTGCGTATGGGCAATGCCAAACAAGTAGTCCAGGCCCGAGTTGAGGTGCAGCACGCCAAAGCCCATGTCGGCGCCCAGGCCGAACACCGTGGCGATGATGCCAAAGCCATCCACCGCGTAACCGATGGGGCCGTTGATACGCTTGCCGATCAACGGGTACAGCGCCGAACGCAGCGCCAGCGGCAGGTTATGCCGGTAGGCGAAATACGCCAGGGCCATGCCGACAAACGCGAATACGCCCCAGCCGTGCAGGCCCCAGTGCAGGAACAGGATCTGCATGGCCTGGCGCGCGGCATCGGCGTTCATCGGCGCGCCCTGGGGCGGTTGCACCAGGTGCGTCAGCGGCTCGGACACGCAGAAGAAAAACAGCGTGATGCTGATGCCGGCGGCGAACAGCATGCCGGCCCAGGACAGGTAACTGAATTCGGGCTCGTCGTGGTCGGCACCGAGTTTTATCTTGCCGTAGCCCGATAACGCGGTGACCACCACGAAGACCAGATACAGGGTCATCGCCAGCATGTAGTACCAGCCGACCGTATTGGCCGCCCAGTTTTGCGCGGCCAGCAGCCAGGCACCGGCCTGTTGCGGAATCGCGATGACAATCAAGCCGAACAGCAGGATGAAGGTAGCGGCAAAGTAGAAGACCGGCGCATTCATGCGCACCAGGCCGCTGGGTGGGGTGGACGATGCACTCATGAACGATGCACCCCGAGGGTGAGGGATGTGGCTGTAAAAAACGGACTCAGCAAAGGTAAGCCTCCTGTTGTGAGCGGGCAGCGAACCACCGGGTTTAACTTGAACGAGCATTCAAGTTAAACATGGATAGGCGGTTCGGGACTAATCCCAGGGCTGAGCGGTAGACAATTCCTACACTAGCTCAAGGATGGGTATGACGGGTGGCGCTGGCAAAACGTTCAGCACAATCTTTTCGGAGTGTTCGTACAACGTTGAGCAATATGTGCGGTTTTTTGCACACGCGCGCTCAACACAATCGGATGACCAGGCCCTCACGAAAGGTCATCACGCCATGCCTGAAACACCGATTCATCTGGATTTCATCAAACAGCAGCTGCCGCACTGGCTGCGCAGCACGTCACTGCAACGCTTCGCGGCGCTGAAGCTGCACCAGCCGGACTTCGTCGACCTCCATCACCACCCCCCCGCTGCGGCCAAGCCCTTCAAGCGTGCAGTCAATCGTCACTGGGCCAACCAGAATGCGCTGGAACAGACACTCGCCAAGCTCAACAACCTGCGGGCTTTCGCCGAGCCCTTGCTGAAAAATGCGCTGCGCGACTACGGCAATATCGACGTAAGGGGCACATCGATCCGCCTGTATGCGCCCGCCAAACTGCCCTGGTGGTCGATCAGCGTGCAGCCCGGCGTCACCTCCCGCACCACGACACTGCTGGAAGCCGCCCTGCATAATTTTTCCGCCGCTGAAACCTTCGCCGACTACGCCTTCTTGTCGGCGGCGGATGCGCGCGGGCAGCGCCAGTTGCTGACATTTGTCCACCAGGCGAGCGGCCAGCGATTGACCGCTGACATCTTCAAGGCCATTTGCCGGGACCTGGATATCGGCTCTCGCTACCGCCAGCACCTCACGCAGACACTCGGCTTTGACAACGCCTCCGTCGCCCTGCCCCTGCGCGAAACAATCATCGCCAGCCTGAAAGCCGGCCTGGATGCCGCCGCACACATCGCGCTGGCCAGAAAAGAGATCGCCGCAGACAGTCACGCCCTCATCCAGACCCTGCTGCAGCGGGACGGCCCCCTCAAGCTGGGCCGGCAAACAGTCGACCTGTATACCCTGGACCTGCTGGGCACACGCCTGACCGGCATCCTGGTCATCGCCCCCACACAGCTGGACGCAAGGCCCAACCGGATACTGGTGTACATCCCCGAAGACCCGCACCACCCGTTGAAGGAATACCCGTCCTCTCACGCCTTCATCAACGAGCTGACCGGCCAATTGCGTGACCGCACGCCGCCAACGGACGCGTCGCGCCCCAGCTACCAACAGTTCTTCAGCCAGTTCGTGGCCCACAAGGAACGTGGCCGTTTCTTCTCCCAGCTCAACACACTGCTCTCTACCGTGCGCTGGCACGCCAAGCCCGCCGGGGACAACCGCCCCAACTGGCGCCCGGACCCCGTGGAGGCACCCAACCTGCAGTTTCGTACCCAGGCCATGCGCGACGACACGCAAAACCGTATCAACGACCCCAACCAGAACAACCTCTGGCACTACCTCTACCGGGTCAAGCTGAACCAGTTGCTCAATGACGCCCAGGAAATCGCCATCGCCACCGACTACGCCGACCGCATGGCACGCTGGGCCTGGTGGGACAACCTGGAAAAAATGCTCACGGATATCTTCAACGCCGCGCTGTTGGTGGCCACGCCCTTTGTCCCCGTGCTGGGGGAGCTGATGCTGGCCTACACCGCCTACCAGATGCTCGACGATGTGTTCGAAGGCATCGTCGACTGGGCCGAAGGGTTGCAGCGCGAAGGTTGGGAGCACGTGCTGTCGGTCGCCGACAATGTGTTGCAACTCGCCCTGTTCCACGCCGGCGGCGGTATCGGCGAGATCGCCAAGGTGAAACTGTCACCGTTTGTCGAGCGGCTGAAACCGGTGCAAACACCCCTCGGCGAGACCCGCTTGTGGAACCCTGACCTGACGCCTTACCAACAGCTCCATCTGCGCTTGCCCAGTGGGCAGGTGGCGCAGGAAAACGGCCTGCACCACCACCAGGGCAAGCAGATCGCCAAGCTCGAAAACCAGCGCTATGAAGTCCGCCACGACCCGACCACCCAGACATTCCACCTCGCCCACCCCAAGCGTGCCAACGCCTATCGGCCAGCCGTGGCGCTCAACGGCAGCGGCGCGTGTGTGATTGAAGGCGAACAACCCCGGACCTGGAACAACACCCGCCTGCTACGGCGCCTGGGGCCGCAGACACACGGCCTGACGGCCGGCGAACTGGAACAGGTACGGCTAATCAGCGGTGTGGAGTTCGGCACATTGCGCCACATGTATCTCAACAACGAACCGACCCCGCCCTTGCTGGCCGACACACTCAAGCGCTTCAACAGCGACAAGCAGATCAGCAACGCGATAGACACCCTCCATGCCGGCCAACGCCTGGACCCGGCAGCCGACTGGTTCGAACAAATGATCACCGAACTGGACGGCTGGCCCCGCGACAAGGCCTTGCTGGTGTATCCACAAAGCGATTTGAGCGGCGCACCCCGTCGCTACGGCAATGCCAAGGCACAAGGCGCGGATACGTTGAGCCTGAGCATCCATGAGGTGATGTCGGGCCGGCTGGCGGAAAAAGTCGTGGGGTTTCTGGATGAAGAACAACTGGCCCGGCTGCTGGGCAAACAGCTGCCTGAAGAGGCGCGCGTGCAGGCGCTGCGTGAACACCTGGCGGCGTATGTGGAACAACAAAGCGCCCCCCTCGCGCACGACGTCTACGCACGACAAGAGAGCAGCAACGACCCCAATATCCAGTTGCTGCGCAGCCACTACCCCGACTTGCCCCTGAGCCTCGCCCAGCACCTGGTGCGCCATACCCGGCGGCGTCACCTGCGCGTGATGAACGCAGAACAACGCCTGCCGCTGGACGTGAAGAACCAGGCCCGCGAACTGGATTTCGAAGCCGCCAGCTCACGCATGTTCGAGCAGATTTTTTACGGCAAGGCGCCGTCCGCGCACACCGAAAACCTGGCCCTCAACACCCTCAGGATCTACTCCGACAGCCTGGCAAACCTGCGCATCCAGGTACGCGAACGCACCTACTGGGGCGAACTGCGCACCCAGGTCGGCGCCGAGGACGCCGCGCACGTACGGATCCTGGTGCGCAACCGCAAAGGCCTGTACCGGGTGTTCGCCCCCCAGGGAGACCTGATCCACGGCGCCACGGACTTCTACAGCGCCCTGTTCCAGGCATTGCCCGCCGAAAAACCCTTCGCCGACGGCGACAAGTTGCGCGCATGGCTGAGCGAAAAAACCGCCGCCCCCGCCACGCGCCGGTTGACCCTGAGCGGGCCGCCGATTCCCGCGCGCACGCCAACCGAGACACTGACGCTGCTGGGCGGCGGCAACAGCAGCAGCCTGCGCGGGGTCGAGGTCACACCCGTGACACTGCGTGGACGCATCAAGCACTGGCTGCCGCAAATGTCCGAGCAAGGCGTGAAGCACTTTGCACTCAGTGCCGAAACGCCGGAAGGGTTGGCTCAATTGGAGCATATCGAGCGAGAGGGCAAAACGCTTGAGCGCGCGCTGGACGCTTATGTGAACGCGCCCACCCCGTGGCCTGCACACAGTCGCCTGGAGGCGGTCACACGCAACGTCAGGACTCGCCTGGCGCGCAAACTCAAAGCAGCCTGGCGTGACAGCTACACAAAACTGCACGACACATATGGCCCTACCGACAAAAACGTCATCCTGGACCTGAGTGAAGTGGAGTGGTCCCACGAACTGCCCACCCTGCCCATCGACATGACGCACGTCACCCACCTGTACATGAAGGACTGCGCCTTCACCTCGCAGCACAGCGCGTTCCTGCAACGCTTTCCCCATCTCAAAGAGCTGGACCTGTCCGACAACCATTTGGACACACTGCCCGAGCCGATTGCGGCGATGCGCCAACTCAGGGCGATCGATCTGAGCGGCAATCGGATTGTTCTCGATGACAGCGCCGTGGACCGTCTGCGGCAATTGTCGCGGCTGCGCCTGATCTACCTGGCGGACAACCCGCTGGGCCGGGCGCCGGATATCAGCAGGATGCCTGAGCTGGATGAAATCGACCTGTCCCGCACCGGGCTCAACGAATGGCCGATCGGGCTGTTTGCGCAGGAGCGCGGCGCGCTGTTCCACCTGCACCTGACAGGCAACCCCATCAGCACCATTCCAGACGTCGCCACGCACTCCGACGAGGCCTTCATTCTGGTGTACACACGACTGGATCGCGCCACCTTGAGCGCACAGGCCCGCGACGTTTGGGATGAACATAAAATCGCGTTCGGCATGGACCCTTATCGCACCTACCCGCCCAAGGGCGAATCCGACTTCTGGGTGGCCGACCTGGACGATGACCACCGCAAGCGCTTCGAGACCCTATGGGATGAACTGGAAGACGAGCACGGCTCACAGGGCTTTTTCGAAGTCATCAAGAAACTGGAGCCCCCGGAGTTCTTCGAAGACCCGGCCGACGAGCTGCGCTATGAACGCAACCGCCAGATCTTGACCTCCCAGGTGCGCTACATGCTGTCGAGCATGCACAACGACGCCCCCTTGCGTCAGCTGTTGTTCCGGCTGTCCAGTTTCCCTGGCCTGTGCCCCGATGCCGGCAGCCAGATCTTCACCGAAATGGGCATCCAGGTCACGGCTCACCAGGCGCAGCTTTACAGCCGCACACCGGCCGAGCGCGAAGACCGACTCGTCAAGCTCGCCAGGGGCGCCGCACACCTCAAACTGTTGAACGATGTGGTGCGCACCGACATCGCCGACCGCCTCAAGCCTGTCGACCAGGGCGGCAGGGGCTTGCGGCTGACCAGTCACGTCGTCAATGGTGAGCCCGGCAGTGTGGACGAAGTGGGCGTCTACCTGGCTTACCAGACGCGGCTATCGAACCGGCTCGAACTGCCATGGGTCAGCGACAACATGGTCTACCGCGACACGGCCAATGTGCCGAAAGCCGCCATTGCCCAGGCCTACACGGCAGTAAAGACCTTGAGCGAAGGCGACGGGCTGGTGAACCAGATGCTGCTGGAGCCGTACTGGGAAGCTTTCCTCAAGGAACGCTACGCCCACGACTACCAGGCCAATGAGGACCGCAGCGATCAACAGTTCCTGCTGCTCGACCAACTGCACAGCGAGCAGCAAGCCTACGCCCAGGCGTCTGACGAAACGCAGAAAGCGCAACAGCGTGCGGCCCTCAAGAGCCTGGTGGAACAGTTGCAGATCGAGGATCGCGTGGTGCCAGACCAGGTCATGTCCGAAGCGTTGTACGACCAGATCTACAATGACCTGGCCGAACGCCGCAAGGAATGGCTGCGCGAACAGACCCGTCTGTCACTCGCCCGACTTGAGGCCTGACCCCCTCACTTTTGCGCGCCGTCATCATGCTGCAGGTTGGCCTGGGTGATATTCGCCCCGGCCGGCACGCTGCGCGTCAGCCACACATTGCCGCCGATGGTCGAACCCTGGCCGATGGTGATGCGGCCGAGGATCGTCGCCCCGGCGTAGATCACCACGTCATCCTCGACAATCGGGTGGCGTGGGTGGCCTTTTTGCAACTGCCCGTCTTCATCGGCCGGGAAGCGCTTGGCGCCCAGCGTCACGGCCTGGTAGATGCGCACGCGCTCGCCGATGATCGCGGTTTCGCCGATCACCACGCCGGTGCCGTGGTCGATAAAGAAACTCGGGCCGATCTGCGCGCCGGGGTGGATATCGATGCCGGTGGCCGAGTGGGCGATTTCCGCACTGATGCGCGCCAACAGCGGCAGCCCGGCGCGATACAGGTGATGCGCGAGGCGATGGTGAATCACCGCGAGGATGCCGGGGTAGCACAGCAGCACTTCGTCCACGCTGCGTGCGGCCGGGTCACCGTGGTAGGCGGCCAGCACGTCGGTGTCCAGCAGGCTGCGCAGGGACGGCAGGGCCAGGGCAAAATCCTGGATCAGGCGGATGGCGTGGGCATCCACGCTGCCGTCATCCTGGCCGCTCTGGCGGGCGGCGTAGCGCAGTTCCAGGCGGGCCTGGGCCAGCAGGGCATTGAGCGCAACGTCGAGGGTGTGGCCGACGTAGAAGTCTTCACTTTCCTCGCGCAGATCCACCGGCCCCAGGCGCATGGGAAACAGTGCGCCGCACAGCGACTCAAGGATCTGCGCCACCGCTTCGCGCGACGGTAACTCACGCCCGCCGTGCTCGCCGCTCAGGCGGCCGTTGCGCGTTCGCCACTGGTCCCGGGCGCCGCGCAACTGGCTGACGATGGTCTGCAACTGCCAATGACTGGAACGCTCGCTCACGGTATTCACTCCTGACGTAATGGCCATCACTTTACGGTATGCCGACGGGTCGCCCTTAAGAACCAATGGTGCGATGCTAAGAACCATCCGGCATAAGCAGATTGGCGGTTGCCCGATGAAAAGTGCCTGCCTATAGTCGCCCCATCACTTAGCCACCGTGCGCAGCCATGATCAAACAACAGCTCGACCGCTTTAACCGCCTGGAACTGCTGGGCGGCGCCACCGCCCTGGAAAAACTTGAACGGCTATCGGCCTGGCTGGGCCGGGACATCTACGTCAAGCGCGACGACACCACGCCGCTGGCGATGGGCGGCAACAAGCTGCGCAAACTCGAATACCTCGCCGCCGATGCCATCGCCCAGGGCGCCGACACCCTGGTGACGGCCGGCGCGATCCAGTCCAACCATGTGCGCCAGACTGCCGCGCTGGCGGCCAAGCTTGGCCTGGGCTGCGTCGCCCTGCTGGAAAACCCCACCGGCACCGAAGACCCCAACTACCTGGGCAACGGCAACCGCCTGTTGCTGGACTTGTTCGACGCCAAGGTCGAGTTGGTCGAGAACCTCGACAACGCCGACGAGCAACTCCACGCCCTCGCCGAACGCCTGCGCAGCAACGGCAAGAAGCCCTACCTGGTGCCCATCGGCGGTTCCAACGCTCTCGGCGCCCTCGGTTACGTGCGTGCCGGCCTGGAGCTGGCCGCGCAGATCGAAGACAGCGGGATCGACTTCGCCGCCGTGGTCCTGGCCTCCGGCAGCGCCGGCACCCACAGCGGCCTGGCGCTGGCGTTGAGCGAAACGCTGCCGGATTTGCCGGTGATTGGCGTCACCGTCTCGCGCACCGACGAAGCCCAGCGCCCGAAGGTCGAAGGCCTGGCCGAACGCACCGCCGAGTTGCTGGGCGTGGCGATTCCCGAGGCGTTCAAGGTGATCCTGTGGGATGAATACTTCGCTCCACGCTATGGCGAGCCGAATGCCGGCACCCTGGCGGCGATCAAGCTGCTGGCGAGCCAGGAAGGCTTGCTGCTGGACCCGGTCTACACTGGCAAGGCCATGGCCGGTTTGCTGGATGGCATCGGGCGCCAGCGGTTTGAGGATGGGCCGATCATTTTCCTGCATACCGGCGGGGCGCCGGCGCTATTTGCCTATAACGCCGCATTTAGCTGAAGGAACAGGGATCAACCTGTGGGAGCTGGCTTGCCTGCGATAGCGGCGGGTCAGCTTGCTCATCTGTAACTGATAGACCGCCATCGCAGGCAAGCCAGCTCCCACATTAGATCGCGTCATATTTCTAAATGGAATATCAAATTAGATTTATATTATTTTCAAGTCTTAAAAACCGGCTTTATCATCGCGCCGTAGGCGAAGACGCGCTACGCGCTTTAAGGCAGGATACGACTACTGCGTCACCTGCTTCGCTCATCACAAAAACACAGGGGCTCTTCATGACTATTTCCGTATTCCGTCGCACGCTGCTGGTAGGCACTTTGGGCCTGGCACTCGGCGCTGGCCTGATCGGCCAAGCCGTTGCCGGCGACCAGTTGGACAACATCAAAAAAGCCGGCGAAATCAAGATCGGCCTGGAAGGCACCTACCCACCGTTCAGCTTTGTCGATGAAAGCGGCAAGCTCAGCGGCTTCGAAGTGGAACTGTCCGAAGCCCTGGCCAAGGAGCTGGGCGTCAAGGTCAAGCTGCAAGCCACGCCGTGGGACGGCATCCTCGCCGCCCTGGAATCCAAGCGCCTGGACGCCGTGGTCAACCAAGTGACCATCTCCGAAGAGCGCAAGAAGAAGTACGACTTCTCCAAGCCGTACACCGTCTCCGGCATTCAAGCGCTGACCCTGGCGAAAAACGTCGACACCATCAAGACCGCCGACGACCTGGCCGGCAAGAAAGTCGGTGTGGGCCTGGGCACCAACTACGAGCAATGGCTCAAGGACAATCAGCCTAAAGCCATTATCAAGACCTACAACGATGACCCGACCAAGTTCCAGGACCTGCGCATCGGCCGTACCGACGCGATCCTGATCGACCGCCTGGCCGCCCTCGAATACGCGAAGAAAGCCACCGACACCGCCGCTGCCGGCGCTGCGTTCTCGCGCCAGGAAGCCGGGGTTGCCCTGCGCAAAGGCGAGCCTGAACTGCTCGACGCGGTGAACAAGGCCCTCGACAAGCTGCGCGCCGACGGCACCTTGAAGAAGCTGTCCGAGAAGTACTTCGCCGCTGACGTCACTCAATAATGGAAGCAGGTTTCCAACTCGCGCTGGACTCCGCGCCCTTCCTGCTCAAGGGCGCGTATTACACGGTAATCCTCAGCCTCGGCGGGATGTTCTTCGGTTTGCTGCTGGGTTTCGGCCTGGCCTTGATGCGCTTGTCGCGCTTCAAGCTGCTGAGCTGGACTGCCCGAGTCTACGTGTCGTTCTTTCGCGGCACGCCCTTGCTGGTGCAGCTGTTCCTGATCTACTACGGCTTGCCGCAAGTGGGCATCGAGCTGGATCCGATCCCGGCGGCCATGATCGGCTTTTCGCTGAACATGGCCGCCTACGCCTGTGAAATCCTGCGCGCCGCCATCAGCTCCATCGAGCGCGGCCAGTGGGAAGCCGCGGCGAGTATCGGCATGACCCGCGCGCAGACCCTGCGCCGGGCCATCCTGCCGCAGGCCATGCGCACCGCATTGCCGCCACTGGGCAACAGCTTTATTTCGCTGGTCAAGGACACGGCGCTGGCCGCCACCATCCAGGTGCCCGAGCTGTTCCGCCAGGCGCAACTGGTCTCGGCACGCACCTTTGAAATCTTCACCATGTACCTGTCCGCCGCCCTGATCTACTGGATCCTGGCGAGCATCCTGGCGCATTTGCAAAATCGTCTGGAAGACCGGGTCAACCGGCATGACCTGGAGTCTTGATCGATGATCGTGGTTGAACAACTGACCAAACAATTCAAGGGCCAGGTGGTGCTCAACGGCATCGACCTGGAGGTCAAGGAAGGCGAAGTCATCGCCATCATCGGCCCCAGTGGCTCCGGCAAGACCACCTTTCTGCGCTGCCTGAATTTCCTCGAACAACCCACCAGCGGGCGGATCAAGGTGGGTGACATCGAGATCGACAGCAGCAAGTCCATCAACCAGCAACAGGGTTTGGTGCGGCGCTTGCGCCAGCACGTGGGTTTTGTGTTCCAGAACTTCAACCTGTTCCCTCACCGCACCGCGCTGGAAAACGTCATCGAAGGGCCGATCGTGGTCAAGAAGATGCCTCGCGACGCGGCGGTTGTCCTCGGGCGCAAGCTGCTGGAACGGGTCGGCTTGGCGGGCAAGGAAGACGCGTACCCGCGCCGCCTCTCGGGCGGCCAGCAACAGCGCGTGGCGATTGCCCGGGCGCTGGCCATGGAGCCGGAAGTGATCCTGTTCGACGAACCCACCTCGGCCCTCGACCCGGAACTGGTCGGCGAAGTGCTGGCGACCATCCGCAGCCTGGCCGAAGAAAACCGCACCATGGTCATCGTCACCCACGAGATGAGCTTTGCGCGGGATGTGGCCAACCGGGTGATCTTCTTCGACAAAGGGGTGATCGTCGAGCAAGGCGAAGCCAAGGCGTTGTTTGCCAACCCCAGGGAAGAACGCACAAAGCAGTTCCTGAGCAAATTCCTCGCGCACTGAGTGCCATGGACTTGTGTGAACCGGCTTTTGTGGGAGCTGGCTTGCCTGCGATGCAGGCACCTCGGTCC